>JBAPRL010000055.1:0-13244 GCA_049281095.1 Candidatus Acidiferrales bacterium | reverse complement strand
GCTTTCAGCGTGCGCTCGCTAGGGATGGCAACCTCTGGATCCACGCTCCAGATCGCCCGCCGAATGGAGGCTGCTAGCGTAGTTGGATCCATTGCGGTGCGTAAGACGAGTGCTTCGCTGGACTGGTAGTATGTCCACAATGGTAGATAGACCGCTGTCACAGGAAGGTGGTCCGAAGTGTTTCGAACATCTCCGACAACGCCGATGATCTCGCGCGGTTTCGGCGGTCCATCTCCCGACCAAAGAAGGTGCATGCCAACCGGATCACGGCCACGCAGAAACTTCCGGGCAACAGTTTCCGAGATAAGCGCCACATCTTTCCCGTGATCGTTTTCCGATAACAATCGTCCTTTGATCAATGGAAGACCGATGGCCTGGAAGTAACCCGGACTTACGAAACGGAATTCACCGGATTGCGGCTTATTACGAGGCGCCCGCGCTTCCTGGAAATCGATATCGTCTCCATAGCTATCGCCCCGAAGAGGAAGCTTGCTCGTGAATCCCGCGCTTTGAACTCCGGGCAAGACACGAACTCGCGCCAGCACATTCTATGAAAACTGATCCACCTGCTGAACGGAGCTGCTTTCGCTGGGCGGAAGAGCGAGGTCGAGCGCGAGGACATGCTCCTCATCCATCCACTGGTTCACACGCGCGACATGTCGAAGGCTCTCGATGAGTAACAATGCCCCTACCAAGAGAACGCCGCAGAGCGCGATTTGGCTGACAACTAAAGCGCTACGCACACGAACGTTATGCGGGCCGGCACTTGTCCGCGCACTCGAGCTGAGCGCTTCGAGCGGATTTGCTCGCGCTAGCCGTGCGGTCGGGAGCATGGCAAAGACGACGGCGGTGGCAAGGGTTACGGCTATCGTGAAGAATAGAACACGGAGATCAACGTGAATGTCGCCCACGCGCGGGATGCTGAAAGGTGCATTCGTGATAAGAATCTGAAGCGCACCTCTGGCGAAGAGCAGTCCCATAGCTCCGCCGCCCGCTGCGAGGATGGTCCCTTCAACGAAGAACTGGCTCACAAGCCGCCGCCTCGACGCACCAAGAGCCGAACGGACCGCAACTTCGTGCGTCCTCGCGATGTTTCTGACTAGCATTAAATTGGCGAGGTTCACGCATATGATGAGCAGCACAAAAGCGGCAGCGATCATCAGCATCCAAAGCGCGCTTTGCGCCTGTCCCAGAATGACGGTTTTCAAGGGCCTCAGGGTGGCCTCGAGGTCAAACTGGCCTGGCGCGATCCCTCGATGTGAGTCACCCCGTTGTGCGATCCCAGCTTCCACTACATTGAGTTGAGCGAGAGCCTGACTCGCGCTCGCACCGGATTCCAGCCGCGCGATCACTTGGAAATTATGACCGCCCAGTCCTGGCCAGAGTTTTTCCCATTGGCCGAGTCCGACCGGCTTAAATAGGTCGGGGGCGTTATCTCCCAAGCCGGGCATTTGCGGAAAGCGAAAACTTTCGGGTGCAATGCCAACCACAGTGTATGCGGTATTATCCAAGATAACCGAGCGGCCGATAATTTCAGGATTTGAGTTGAAAACCTCTCGCCAGAACTGGCCGCTTAAAATTACCTCGTGATCTCGCCCTAGCTGATCTTCCTGCGGAAGGAAAGTACGCCCGAGTTGTGGACTAATACCCATTAACGAAAAAAAGCCAGCGGAAACCCTGACGGCGTTTACTTGCCGAGGGATTCCGTGGCCTGTCATGTTGAACGTTACTGCCTCAATTAGGGCCATCGACGAGATGGCCGGGCAGTGATCCTGCCAGAGCAAAAAGTTCGCGGAGTTTACTGGGAACCATTGACCCCACGGGCTTTGAGCGGTGAACTGGGGCTCGTTCTCGTTGATCGCATAGAGTTGCTGCGGATGCCAATATGGAAGGGTGCGAAGGATGATGCCATCCACCATCGAAAAAATGGCGGTGTTGGCGCCAATGCCGAGGGCCAGGGTGAGGACGGCGACGGCGGTGAAGCCGGGAGATTTGCGCAGCATGCGCAGTGCGAAGCGAGCGTCTTGCCAGAGATGATCCCACCAGAGCCAGCGGCGGGATTCGTAGAAGCGCTCCTGTGCCTTGGTGACGTTGCCGAAAGCGCGGTACGCGGCGGCGCGGGCGTCTTCCTCGGTGAGGCCCTGTTCGCGCAGACGCTCGATCTCCAGTTCGATGTGAGCTTGGATTTCGGCGCTGAAGTCGGTGGAGTTGCGCTTGCGACGGAATATTTTTCGGAACATGAGCCCTACACCTCCTCAGGCACCACCACATCGCGCGGATAAAGCGCGCGAAAGGAAGAAATCACATTGTGTGTCAAAGCCCCGTTCAGGGAGACTCATCACCGCACTGCGGTTGCGACGGAACATTTTTCCGAACATGCTTCTCAGCATGGGCTAACCCTCCTCGGACTCCAGAATGCGTCCGATCGCTGCCGTCAGCCGGTTCCATTTGGTGGTTTCCGTCGCCAGTTGTTTGCGGCCGGCAGAGGTCAGCGAGTAAAAGCGGGCCTTGCGGTTATTGGTGGAAGTTCCCCATTTCGCGGAGATCCAGCCGCGTTCCTCGAGACGCTGGAGCGCAGGATAAAGGGCTCCGTGCTCGACGAGCAATTCTTCGTCAGAAGTTCGTTGGATGGCGCGCGCGATGCCTTGGCCGTGCTGCGAGCCAAAGATCAGCGTGCGCAGGATGAGAAGATCGAGAGTGCCTTGGAGAAGTTCGAGTCGGTCTTGCGTTTCTTGGGTAGACATTTGACAGGAGTATGAGCCTGGCTTGGGTAAGATGTCAACAGGAAGGGTGGGCCACCCATGGCGCGACTCGGGGGAGCCGCGACGCGCGGGGCAAGCCCCGCCCCTACAAAAGCAAAATTCACAAACAAAAGCCGCAGAACCTCAAAGAATGAGGCTGTGCGCTATCAAGGCAAAGGCCACGGCGAGATCCTTCGTCGGCGGAAAGCGCCTCCCTGCCTGCGGCAGGCAGGCTCAGGATGACAACGTGAACGATGACAAAATCCCCACCCTTTGCTGCGCGAGACCGCGTCGCGCAAAGCGCAAAGGATGGGGCACCCGCCTCTTCAAGCCTGTTCAGCAGCCCTACTGCTTATCGAGCTTCCTACCTGCGTTCAAGTTGTCGAAATTCAAGATGGTGTTGAGGACGAGCGAGTAGCTGCCCTGGGTTTCGCCGCGATAGACGGGGTTATTCCCAAACAGCACGACGTGGCCGGAATCCATGGGAACGTCGACGATCGCGGGACGTTGGGCGATTTCGTCGCCACCCTCGACCAATCCGGAGACGAGCAGGTCGTGCGAATCGGCGTAGCGGAAAATCACGCGCGGGCGATACTGCGGCGGAATCACGCCGACGCCATTGCGCAATTGTTCCGTGGTGACCGGTTCGGCTTCCCACGGCTGGACGCTTGGCTCAACCGGAGCAGGTTCATCTTTGCGTCCAACCACAAAATCAGGATCGCCGATGGTGCCGCGTCCCGTGGGGCGGCCATTGATTTCCGCGCCCAGACGGCGGAAACCGCCGCGGCCCGCGGTGTTGCTGACGTCGAACGCCGGGCAATCGGAACAGTAAACCGATAGCTGGTCGCCGTAGCCGTAGGCGATGGGACTCGCGGAATCAACGATATTGGTGCGCACGACGCTGCCGACGATGCGTTCGCGTTGCGAGCGTCCCACGGTGACGCCGTGGGTGAAGCCGAGGGAGACGGCGAGATTGGCGGTGTCCATCACGGTGACCAGCACGCCGCCCTTCTTCACGAAGTCCTGCAGGTGCGCGACGCCTTCCCAGCCGAGTTCCGGGCGGGTATCGTCGGTGGAGTCAATCTTGCCGATGTTGGGCGTGTCCGGCGTGTTCTTCCACGGCAGAGGATTGCCCCAATCGGTGGAAATGCCGTTGATAATCAAGTCGGGGCTCAACCGGCCGACCGGCGGGAACAGAATCACGTCATACTTCGAATTGAGATCCGCTTCCTTAGACACAGTCTGGGTGCTGATGTAGTCGTACGGAATGTGCATGGTGTCGAGCGCCTGGCGCCACCAGCCTTCGGTCTGCGTGCTGAGCCAGGTATGCATGAGGGCCACGCGTGCGGCGCGCACCGGATGCGTTTTCACGGAAGGAGCGGAATCAAGGCCGTAAGCTTGCAGGCCGAGATCGGCGACGGCGCTTTGCAAATCGGAAGCGCTCATGTTGTGGATCAAAAACGTGCCGCGGTTGAATTGGTGGCCGCCAGCCTCGAAGGAATCTTCGGCGGCGTCGATCTGCGCGTCTTTTATTTTGTAGCGCAGCGTGGCAAGCGCGGTGTCGCCGTTGGCGTTGATGGCGAAGACGGTTCCGCCGCCGGAAACGCCGCTGGGTGCGGCGACGGTAGTGACGCTCTCCATGGGAACATCGAGAACTTTGGGATCGGTGACGCGCATGACTTTGACGTTGAACAACTCGCCGAAGGTCCAGCCGGTGTCGTCGTAAGGAGTTTTCTGCGGGTCGTCGGGAGCCCAATACTGATAATCGAGCAGCGCATCGGCGATGCGCGAGTAGGGCTGGTCCATGCGAATGATGTAGCTGCCTGCGGGAAGATCGACGGTCGTCACCTTGGCGGCTTCGGCGTCGCTATCCGCGCCGGATTTTGACATGGCGTGCGAATGGCCGGTGGAGGCTTTGGCCGGCACGGTGACGGAAAACGCCGACGTGGCGCGCGAGATTTCGCAGTGCTGGAGCTGCAAGACGTGGAGCAGGTCGGCCTGGGCGCCAAGGCGCGGGTCATTAGCGGGCAAAACATAGGCGGCCGGGCCCTCTTCTTGCGGCTTCATCACGGAGCGTTTTGACTTGATGTAGAAATTCTTCAGGAACATCTGGCGATTGTCCGAGAAGAAATGAAGCGATGTGAGCAGGCCGGTCTCTTCGTAGTTGTTGTTGTCGCGCTGGGACCAAAGCACCGAGGAGAGCGGAGGATTTTGCCGCCACCAAGTGCGCGAGGTTTCGCTCGGATCAAGGGTGTGCTGTTCAGTGTCCGCGCCGCCGTTGCCGAAGGTTTCATAGAGGCGGCTGATGCCATTGTGCATGGCGGCGAAAAACATCAGATAGCCGGGAGACCACGTGTCGAATTCACCGTGGGTGAAAACGCCCGGCATGCCGAATTTGGTCATGTCCTGCACGTTGCGCCAGCCGAGAATTTCCCATTCATTGGTGAGAATGGGATCGACCCAGGCGTTGAAGGGGCCGTCGCCGGCGGTGTTGTCATAAAGAAAGGGTACGGACTCGTGGAGGTCGTGGAGAACCTGAGCGTCCCAGCCGACGAAGGTATTGAGCACGTTGCGGCTGAGGGCGAGGGTCATGCCCATGGCGTCGCGATTGTTGTCGTGGGCAACGTAATGGCCCCAGTACATCAATTGCGGATAATTTTGCTGCGGATGGGCGAGATGCCAGTGATACAGATCGACCATGCGGTCGCGGCCGTCGACTTCGACGACGGGAGTGATGAGGGTGATGACGTGGTCGCGGATGTCCTGAATGTATTGGCTGTCGTCGACGGCCAGGCGGTAGGCCATCTCCATGAGCGCGGTGGGCGCGCCGGTTTCCGTGGAGTGAATCGTGCCGGTGATGTAATAAACGGGGACGGCGGAATCGGCGATTTTGTCGGCGACGGCGTCATCGAGATGAATGGTGCGCGGGTCGGCGAGCTGCGCGAGCCTGGCGCGATTTTCTTCGAGATGCGCGAGATTGGCTTCGGAAGAAACCGCGACGGCGATCATTTCGCGGCCCTCCTCGGTGTGGCCGATGGAGAAGACTTTCACGCGCGGGCTGGCTTTCTCGAGCATACGCATGTAGGCGTAGACCTGCTCGGCATAGGGCAGAATGCCAGGCGCCCCGGCGATGTCGCCAAGGATCTTCTCCGGCGTGGGGACGGTCTTGGACGCGGGCAAATAATCGACGAGCGGCGAAGTGAAGTAAGGCTCGGTGGTGTATTTCTGGATTTTCTGGGTGTACTCCTGGTCTACTGGCTGCTTGGGGTCGCGGCCCGGCGCGGTATCAGCCGTAGACAAGCTGGTACCCACGAGCGCAAGCGCGCCAAACAGACAAAAACTCAAAGCGAGATTTTTCACGAGCACCCACACGAACTTCCGCACCAATGACGCTCTTAACATTCCATCCTCCCCCATGAAGTGAAATCGCTGTTCTGCAAAATCGGCGCGGCGCGCATCTCGAGAACCGAGGCGCGACGGAAAATGAACGCGACGGATTACGGCAATATAGTCATGTCCACGTGATTGGCCTTCAGCGTGGCATTGAACGCCGGCACGTCGTTGTCTCGCAGCTCGCTGAAGGCGTGGTGGGCGTCAGCAATCTCACGCTGGAGCTGCGCGTGCACTTCGAGAGCTTGATCGGTCGGCGGCAAATCGGCGCCGCTGGAGCCTTCACCAGGAGCGCCGTTCATGAGCGCGCCAAGGTTCGAGAGCCGGCCGTACAAACCCATCGGATGGCGGAAAGAATCCTCGGTGCGGCCGGTGAGATGCACGTCCATCAATTTTCCTTCGGCGGCGATTTCTTTCTGTTCGAGGTCCTTCGCGGCCTTCACGACGGATGCATACTTGTCTTCACCTGCGAACATGGTTTCGACGCCTTCGGTCTGCTTTCGCGTCCATTCAATGTGATTGATCATATCGGCGATGTCGCTCATCTCGCCGCGGATCTTCAGCAGGAAAGCGACCTCGGACTCGATGTCCTGCTGCGTGCCGAGAGTGTTGGGATCGGGGAGGACCGTAAGCGGCGCGGTCGAGTCTTTGCCATCGATCGAAAGCTTGACCGTGTATTTTCCCGGCGCGGCGCGTGGCGCGCCATTAAAATGGATCCAACTCACCAGGGGGCGGAAGCCTTCCTTGGGGATCTCCACCCAGGGCTCGCCGGGCGGGCTGGTGCGCAGCTTCACTTCCGTAGCCGGATCGTAGGTCAAATCCCACCAGACGCGATTGACGCCGGGCTTCAGATCTTTCAGCTTGATGGTGCGAATGGTTTTGCCGTCGGCGGCAACGGTGATCTCCGCATTCTTTGGGGCGGATTTTAAGTAGAAATTAATGTCCGCGCCGTACTGAGGGTTTGCGCCGGTCACATGGCTGCCGGTTTCGGCTTCACGCGTGTTGTCGAACGTGCGAAAGCGATACGCCGGACGCGGATTGAAAAGTTTTACATCGGCATCGCTCGTCCCGTTGAATTCGCGCAACGGCGTCACGTCATCCAAGATATAGAGACCGCGCCCATAGGTCGCCACCACCAGATCGTTGAACTGCGGCTGCAGCGTCAGCCAATAGACGGGCGCGGGCGGCATATTGTTTCGCAAAGCTGTCCAGTGGGAGCCGTCGTCCCAGGAGACGTAGACGGAATTGTCGGTGCCCAGGTAGAGCATGCCTTTGCGCACAGGGTCTTCGATGACGCAATGCGCGCTGCTATTCATTGATTTGGGCACGTCGCCGCTGATGAGCGTCCAGGATTGGCCGTAGTCGGCCGTTTTGTAAATGTAAGGATCGTAATTGCCGACCTGCTCGAGGTTCACGGAGATGTAGGCAGCACCGGCGTCGAAATGCGAGGGCTCGATATTCTCCACGGTGCCCCACGGCGGGAGATTGGGAATGTTCTTGGTGACGTTGGTCCAATTCTTGCCGCCGTCGCGGGTGACGTTCACCTGGCCGTCGTTGCTTCCCGTCCAGATCAGGCCAGCCGTGACGGGCGACTCGGCAATGGCGTAGAGCGTGGAGCCGTCGTAGGTCATCAGGTTGTCGGTAGCAAGTCCGCCGGAATTCTGCTGATGGCTCTTGTCGTTGGTGGTCAAGTCGGGACTGATGACGCGCCAGCTCTGGCCGCCGTTGTCGGTTTCGTGAACGTACTGACTGCCAACGTAGACACGATTGTGATCGTGCGGCGACACGTCGATGGGAAAAGTCCAGTGCCAGCGATATTTCACGTCGGCGGGCGCCCAGCCGTAAGTGGCGTCGGGCCAGACGGTGACGCTGCGAGCTTCACCGGTGCGCAAATCCATGCGGGTCAGCTCGCCGTCATAGCAGGCCGACCAAATAATATTGTTGTCGGCGGGATCCGGAATGGTGAATCCGCTCTCGCAGCCGCCGACGTGGGTCCACTCACCGGTGGAAATGCCGCCGCCGAAAAAACCGCCGGCGCCTTCGAGATTATTGCTGGGGCCGCGGAAGGAAGTGCCGTCCTGACGGTTGGTGTAGAGGTTGTAGGGAATTCGGCTATCCGTGTAAACGTGGTAGAGCTGCGCGATGGGCAACTGCACGTGCGCGTAGTTCTTGCCGCCATCGAGGCTGATGGAGCCGCCCGAATCATTGGCCACCATGACGCGGTTGGGATTCAGGGGATCGAACCAGACATCGTGATTGTCGCCGCCGGCGGAACCAAGCCCGGTGGGATTGGCTCCTCCTTCGCCGCCAAAGCCGGGAATGATGCTGGTGTGGCCGGCGTCAACGGAAATGCTGAAGCCGACGGAGACGAAGAAGAGAAGATTTTCGTTATAGGGAGCGACGGCGAAGCGGACGTAATAGGGCGCGCGCTCGGACATCACGTGCTGCTGATTGACGAGCTCCCAGGTTTTTCCGGCGTCGTCGGAGCGATAAAGGCTCGGCGTCTTTTCCTCGATGAGCGCGTAGACACGATTGGAATCACTGGGCGCGACCTGGACGGCTGTTTTGCCAACGGGCTCATCGGCTGCCGGGAGTCCATGACCGGAAAGTTTTGTCCAGGTGTCGCCGCCGTCATGTGAAACGTACACGCCGCCGCCGGGGCCGCCGCTGTTGAGGTCCCAGGTGCGAATTTCGACCTGCCACATGCCCGCGAAGAGCGTTTGCGAATCGTGCGCGTCCATGGAGAGTTCGGAGCAGCCGGTGTCCTCGTTCACAAAGAGCACCTGCTGCCAGGTTTTGCCGCCGTCGCGCGAGCGGAAAACGCCGCGCTCTTTCTGCGGGCGGTAGGCTTGTCCTAATGCGCAGGCGAAAACCGTGTTGGGATCGTGAGGATCAACCACGATGCGGCCGATGTGGCCCGTCAGCTCCAAGCCCATATGCTGCCAGGTGCGTCCGCTATCGGTGGATTTGTAAATGCCGTCGCCCATCGGATAGTCAGGGCGGATGAGGAATGGCTCGCCGGTGCCGGCCCAGACGATATTGTGAGCGGATGGCGCGATGGCCAGCGAGCCAATGGCCGCGACGTCCTGCTTGTCGAAAATCGGCTGCCAGTCGATGCCGCCGTCGGTGGTCTTGAAAATCCCTCCCGCGGCTGCGCCGATGTAGACGACCTCGGGATTGCCGGGCTCGCCGACAATGGCGTCCGCGCGATTGCCCATAGGCCCCACAAAGCGGTACTGGAGCTGGCTCAGCGGACTCGCCGCCGGTGAATTCTGCGCACGGGCGATGCTCTGAGAAACAAGGACGCCGGCAATGGCGCACGCCGCAAGGCAAATCAGACTGCACAGACGATTGCGATGACTCATGATGACCTCCGCGCAAAACTGGTGAATCTAACACGAGACGGGCTTGTGTGCGCGAAAAAAAGCAGCGCTCGGCGCATGCAACGGGAAAAACAAAAGCTCACAACGCGGTCAGGAAGCGGGCGAAAAAAAGGCCGGGAGGGTCGCTCCCGGCCTGGTGGATTGTGGAACAGCTCGCTACGGCTTACCAGTCAAGGCTCATGCCGAGCTGCAAGCGGCGAGGATTATTGGCCTGCAGGTTTCCGCCGCAGCCAAGCACGCCCCAGTCGGGTGTGTAGTAGCCGAGGAAGCAAGGATCGGCAGGCTGCATGTGGTTCAGCACGTTGGTCCAATCAAAGTACAAGGAGCCGCTGAGCCGCTCCATGATTTTGACGTTCTTGGTGATGCCCAGATCCAGGTTGAAGAAGGGCAGGCCCTTCAGCGGACCGCCGCCGCCCATCTGTCCGTCGAAGCCGAGGATGGGGTTGCGGAATGGGTCGCCGAAGATGCCGCCGTTCACCGGGCACTCCGCGTCGGGGTCGCTGAACACGTTGTAACCCGCGCCAGTGGTGCCGCAAACAGTTCCCGTGGCTCTCTTTTCGGTGCCGCTGTAGTTCAGGTTCTTCGCGATGATCATGTTCTCATACGCGAAGATGTAGTTGGTGTTGCATTCGCCGAAGCTACCGCAATCGGCGTTGCCCGTGCTGACCTGGACGGGGAAGCCGCTGCCGTAAACGAAGAGCGGCGAGAAGCTCCATCCGCCGAGGAGCCGACCGATGAGGCCCTGCTGAGAAGAGTAGTAGGGCTCTGCATAGTTGAGGAAGGCGTTGAAGACGAATTTCTCGTTGTAGTACTGGGGGCCGTAATTGTTCTGGATGTTCCAGGGATCGACCGTCGCGTATGAACTGGAAGCCTGGACGACGTCTCCGGTACCCAGCGCGTTGCTATACGAGAAGTTGGTCTTCGCGGTCAGGCCGTGCCAACTGGTGGTGGTCAACTGGATGTAGCCGGCGTTGTAGTTGCCATAGCCGTTGCTGGCGGTAGTGGTGATGGACGGCGACTGGCCACTGCAGCCGATGCCGACGCCTCCTGTGCACTGTCCCGGGATGGGATCGCCGGTCATGCTCCGGCCGAACACCCACTGCCCGTTATTGGAGATGGTGTTATAGGCATCGAAGGCGTCGGAGTAGGTCATGAAGCCGTAGCCGTTAATGCCGTTGTTGTTGACGAACGCCTGGGTACAGCTGCTGGCGGTCGAACAGTAGGCCGAGCTCGCGCCACCCAGCGCATTCTCGAAGAAAGGCTGAACAGGTACGTTGCTGGGGTTGGTGCCGTAGTTGGTGGCCACCATCACGTTGGCCCAGGCGTTGGCGAAGCTCTGCCCGCCCCGGGTCATCATGTAAGGAACCGCGGTCAGGCTGTAATACTGAATTTCATTGGAAAGGATGCGGCCAATGTAGCCGACCTCGGCAAGGATCTTCGGACCGAACTGATGCTGAACGCTGAGTGTGAACTCGTCAGAACGGTTCGGATGGAAATCCGGGTCGATCGTTTCGCCGGCACCGGTGGCAGTGCTATTGACGCCGGGATACCACGGCTGCGGAAGGTTCGCAACCGGCGGGGGCAGCGGCGCGACGCAGGGCCCACTGGCAGGGCAGTCCACGCCGACGCGGAAGTTGGTCAACGGAGTGGTGCCACCGCAGCCTCCGGCGACACCCGCAGAGTTGTTGGGAGCGCCGCAGGTGGCCGGTTGCATCAATCCGGGAGTAAGCATGGGAACCAGGATGGGATTGACGCCGTTGATGCGGCCGAAGATGCGCGAGTAGCCGCCACGGATCACGGTGTCCGGCCTGAGATTCCACGCGAAGCCGATGCGCGGGCTGATACCGCCATAGTACGGGTAATAGGGATACTTATTTAGACCGTCGACGTTGTCGACAATCGAAAAGCCCAGATACGGGATGTTACCAACACCCTGAAGCGCGGCTTGCTTGACACTATTCAGGTAGTCCTCGGCGGACAGGATGTGGTTTTGCTGGTCCACCATAACGGTCTGGTAGCCGCCGTTGGTGTTGAAGGGCGGCATTTCGATGGTATAGCCAACGCCGTAGTTGAGAGAGAACGTCGGCTTAACGTGCCACGCATCGGTCAAGTATACGTTGTAGGTCGGGATGATGCTGTCGTTTGTCAACGGCGGTGACGAAATGCAGTCCGCCGTCGCGGCGATACCGGAGATAGCGCAGGAGCCGCGAGTGTTGAGAGGCAGACCTGTCTCCAGGGAACCGGGGCTGCGGGTGTACAGGCTTTGGGTCTCATCAACCATGCCGAGGACCATGGAGTAAAGGTTGTCGTACTCACCCTCCGCACCGGTGCCAGCGATCGTGGAAGGAATGTAGCCGGCCATGTTAAGGCCGTAGCCAGCGTAGGAAGAGGCGTTATTGCCGGCTCCGATGATGTACTGCTCGTAAGTGTTGATGCTCTCGCCGTTGTCGTTACGGTTGTGGGTATCGTTGTTGCGCTGGTACAAGCCGCCGAACTGGAACAGGTGGTTGCCCTTGATCCAGGTGATGTCGTCGCGGTACATGGAGTCCTTGCCGTCCCAGAAGCGCGTGCGGACGTCCTGGTTGTTAGTGTTGTAAGGCTGGAATGTACCCTGGGTCTCGCCGCCGATTTCCAGAGCGGCTGGATAGCCGGCAACGTTTGGCACGCCGCTGGGATCTCCGTAGGCCCAATAGTTCCGGGTGAAGCTGTAGTGAAAGTCGTTGGTCACGTTGGAGCTGATGTTGGTGGTCAAGCCAGCGGTGTAGAGCCAAGGCTCCTGGGGCTTGTGGCGGATAGCCGCATACTGCCCCATGGTGTCTCCTGGGAAGAATCCACCGATGTCAATCTGGTTGGAGACGGTATTCTGTAACTTATAGTAGTGATAGGTGGCGTTGAAGTGCCAGCTCTTGGCGAAATCGTGGTCGATGCGCACGACGCCGAAGTTACTGCTTTCGGGCGTCGAGATGGAGCCCTTATATCCGCAATAGTTGAGTCCACCATCGCCCTGGGAGCAGTCGTTCGGCAGGGGCAGATAAGTGGTCCAGAGCTGGACGACGGGGTTCAGTGCTCCGGTCGCAGTGCCGTCCACGGTCGTGCCGAGCCCGCGGGGATCGCAGGGGCCGGAGGGGCAGATCGAGCTGGGAATGGTTTGACCGGTGGTGGTAATGGCGCAGTCTCTGGTGATCGCCGAACCGCAGCCCGGGTCAACAACCGGGAACGGGTTGAGGTTGATGGTCTGGCCATTCAAATGGATAAGGCCCGCGCGCAGAGAGGGCAGCGGAAAGCTTTCCTCGAATTCGGAGCTCTCGGGGTAACGGAACCCTTCGTAGTTGCCGAAGATATACCAGCCACCGCCCAAAAAGTTTATTTTCGGTATTTTTCCGCCAGCATCCGCGCCAAAGCGGCTGAAATGAGCGCTGGGCTGGGCCGTGCCGGTACTGTTATTGTCCCAGGTGTTGGCACCGCCGAAATTGACGTCTTGATAGTATTCGTAGACGCCGCCATGGATGGCGTTGGTGCCGCGCTTGGTGACCAATTCCATCTGGCTTCCTGCGCCGCCGTTGAAGTCCGCCGTCTGATTTGCCGTGGAAACCTTGAATTCCTCAATGCTGGAAACGGGAACGGGAATAACAGCGGAGGGCACTTGGCTGTAGCCGGAGCTGTGGTAGTTGCCTATTCCGCCGGCTGTGTCAGAAGCGAAGCTGGCGATGTAAGTGTTGTTGTCTCCGCT
>JBAPRL010000054.1:0-28165 GCA_049281095.1 Candidatus Acidiferrales bacterium | reverse complement strand
CGCTGAGGCAAAACGAAAACGAGCAGCGCGCCAGAAAAGGTGCAAGAACTTGCGGCTACTCTGCAACGCCTCGTTGCGGTTCGTTCTGCTCTGCAACGCTCAACTTGCGCCGTGGCGTTAGCCCCTTTCTGCTCATCGAGATCCGCAGATCACTTTTCCACAGATGCGTGGCATTCGAATTGCTCCGTCGTCAGCTACTTTTCGAGGGGGTGATTTGTGTCCAGGCTCCGCAGCATTGTGCCATCGGTTGTATGCGCCTGCATCCTTGTGGTTTCCCTTTCGTCTCGCGCTTCGGCGAACGCCGTCTCGCTTACCGGCAATTTGTCCAGTCCGGAGTCTGTCGTCGCGCTCACGCTCACGGTCGGCGGCGCGGTTGATCAGACCATCGACCTGCAAACCTGGGGCTTCGGCGGCGGAGTGAATGCCGCGGGTAACACAATCGTGCCCGGCGGCTTCGATCCGCTCCTCGCGCTATTCTCGGGCACTGGCGGCTCGGCGTCATTCATCAACGGTACGTCGGACGTTTCCGGCAACTTCGGCAGCTTTATGGGCTGCCCACCCGCCGGAACGGTCCCGTTCAGCAACGGCGACTCCGTCTGTGGCGACATCACCATGTCGTTTTCGCTCGCTCCCGGCACGTACACGCTGATCCTTGCTGACGCCGACTATATTCCCAACGCTTTCTCCGATAACGGCACGCTGGGCGAGGGATTCACCGATTTCACCGGTGGGGTTTTTCAGACCTGCGATTTTAGCTCGATGGGCGTCATGAGCTGCATTACTCCGTCGAGCAACTGGGCTTTGGACATCACTGACCTCACCGGTGCGAACCTCGGCGTCGGCACGGGGACGCTCCCCACTCCGACTCCTGAGCCCGGAAGTCTGCTGCTTCTCGGCACGGGCCTGTTGCCGGCGTTCTGGCGTCTCCGGCCTCGCAAAAGTTAGTTGCCCTGGGGAAGGGCGCGGAGGGCCATTCGCTCTCCACGCATAGTCGCCGCGGGGTGCGGCGAAGATCTCGGAAATACGGCCCAAGTCCGGACTCCACGGGTATGTCTTCGTTCGGCCACGGGACCAAGGAGAGCAATATGAAATTCGCGAAACGGTTGTTGATGGTCGCAGGCGCAGTCGCATTGGCAGGACTCGTTGGTGTAATGCTCGCTCCAAAAGCCGTTCACGCTGTTGTGGCCACGTTGGTTGAAGTTGAGAACACGTCTGCCAATCCCGTTCCGGTGACCGATGGAACGGATATCGCTGAACAGCCCTTTGAAACGACCATCTGCAAGGATACGGGTAGCGGAATCTGCGGTGCCCTCGCCACAGCCGTCGGCCTCAGTGTGACACCCCCTGCTTCCTTTACTGTGCCGGCCACCGATTCCGCCGGCGACTCCGTGAAGATGCTTGTCATCCGGTTCGTCTCCGGAATATGCGGGGGGCCGACGTCAGCGCCCGCGCTCTTAACGAGCGTCCCCGCTAACGCAGTGAACGGAGTCACCACGGCCGTTAATTTCCTGGATCTCGGCGTACTCCCAACCACAACCACGTCCGGAACCACGGTTATCGGCGAAGTCAATGTGGACACACCGACGAACATTGTGGCCGCTCCGGGCAGCACAGTCAGCATGTTCGCCGAACTCTCTTCGGGCAGCGGATGCTGGCTTACCGTCAACGGCTACCTTGCTCATTAGGACAGGAATAGACGTTTCGCGAAGTGAACAAGGCTTGCGGTCCAGCCAAACAACGCGCGGATCTTCCCGGTCATTCTCGGCCGCCTGACGCCTGCGGATTTGCATCCGCAGGGGCCTCGATGCTCGTTTTGGCCTTCGGTGCGTTTGGCGCGAATTTAGCAGTGCGAATTTTTCCCTGTGACTGGGGTTCGTGGGCCGATCGGTGAGTGTCGGGCCAGAAATCTAAATTTTAGCTTCGTGGAGTTGAACGTTGCGGTTGTGTCTGCACGTGCGCTCAAATTTCACGAAGGAAAAAGGAGAGCAATATGAAATTCGCGAAACGGTTGTTGATGGTCGCAGGCGCAGTCGCCATTGCAGGCGTCCTCAGCGTCGCGCTGGTACCGCGCGCTGTACACGCGGTCGTGGCCACTTTGGTGCAAATCGTACCCGGTACAACTACGCATGTCGGCCAGAACGAGGGCCAATTGGTTTCGTTGGAATGTGGCACATATTATACATCTTATTGCAATGCCGTCGATTCGGACGGGACCCTGGCTTCAGCGGTGTACGTGGTCCCTTCAGGTTACACGCTTATCGTGACTGACTGGGAATGGAGTGGCAATGGTGGTGCCGCGCAGGGGAGTTACACCTTCAATTCCTTACGTAACGTCGCCGGCGGTGATTTTGCTCTGAGTGGGGCTCTAGTGACTACTGCCGGTACGAGTACCTATAACCACGAACATTTTGCAACCGGTATCCGTATCGGCTCGGGCGTCACGATGGAGGACTCTTTGGCTGCTATAGGAGATGGATTTAGCTTCGTCCAGGGCTACCTCGTTCCCAACTGATCCGTCGGGACCGCGCCCGTTTTTCGGGGTCCTTATATTGGTGTGGAGTACGACGGCGCCTGGGCCCAGAATTTCAAAACGTATGCCCCTGCAGGTTCTGGCGTCGGTGTAAACATTGGCGTTTCTCCGTCTCAGAGCGTGCGCGGCATCTCGGCCTGTAGCGTGATTATAGCCGGCCGCTTGGTGCCCGCCCCTTAGGAAACTTGCAGACGAATTTGCGAAGCTGAGGAGCAAGGCAGGCAATGCCAATTGCGGCGCGAGTTTCAGCAGCTACTTGGAGCCCGCAACTATTCAGTAATGGCGTGCCGTCGCGGCGGTAGGCCGGCGCAAATGCCACAGCAGCGCCACGCCGACCATCACCGACGCCAAACTCGCCGTCTGCGCGTTGGTCATGCCGAAAAATGACCGCGGGTTGATGCGGATGAACTCCACCAGAAATCTCGCCACGCCCGTCAAGATCAAATACCACGCAAACACCGTTCCACGCGGAATGGCCGCGCCTAATTTCGCTTTCGGCGCGTTGCGTAGCGCAACCTGCCTTCCGCCCAGCCTCCACAGCCACCAAAAAATAAAAATGGCCACAATCAATTCATAAATCGGCGTGGGATGCACCCTCTGCGTCGTCGGCACCAAGCCGTGCGGAAAACTCATGCCCCAGGGCAGGGAAGTGGGAATGCCGTAATCTCCGTCGCCGGAAATCAGGCAGCCGATGCGCCCCAGCCCGTAGCCCAACGCCGCCGCGGGTGCCGCCGCGTCAAACATCTCCAGCAGCGGCACGCGGTAATGCCGCGCCAGCACCACAAACGCGATGAACCCGCCCAAAAATCCGCCGAACCACGCGAATCCGTACTGGCTGATCAGTTCGCGCGGATTCGCCATCAGCAGTCGCGGGTCTTCCAGCACGTGATACAGCTTCGCGCCGATCAGCCCCGCGATGCACGGCACCGCCACCAGCAAATCCGCCGGCGCGTTAATCCCGCGCCGCGCCACGTCGCGCGCCAGCACAAAATACGCAATCAGCATGGCGATGCCCACGCACAACCCGTAGCTCGCGATGGTGATCGGCCCAATATGGATAAATGGCATCATCGCTTTAGCATTCGCGCTTGATGTTAGCTTCTTTTGTCAGTCGCTTCTGCGCTCTTGCTTGTCACTCGTCACCGAATTTCGCAGTATACACGAACGTCGCGCCTCCTATTTTCGTTGTCCTGCAAGTAACACCAGCGTAAGATGCGCACGCCATGCGAAATGAATCCATGCGCCAAGTCATTTGTCGGCTATCCTGCCGCGCCACTCTCTTGACCCTCGCTGCGCTCGCGGCTCTTAGCATTCTTATCGTTCCCTGCGCCGGCGGCCAGTCCGCGAAAGATGCGGCCGCGCGCGCCCAAGCGACTGCGCTCTTCGCAAGAGCTGTTTCCGTCACCGACATCCGTGCGCCGGGCTCTCCGCCGTTTGAACTGCGCGGCGCGATCAACGTTCAGAGTCATGGCAAAGGAGGGGCAAATGGCGAATACCTTCTACGGTGGGCATCGCCAACGAGGTGGCGCGAGGAGATCGCTTTTCACAATTACACCCGGATTCGCGTAGGAGGCGAGAATCAATACTGGCAGTCGCGCACTACCTCTCACGACCCCGAGTCCATTTTGCAACTCGATCAGGCGCTGGACTTCCTCAAGCGGCTTCACGCCTGGTCGAATCCCGCATCCATCGCCGCCCTAAAAGATGTGCGCTTCCATCACGAGAAGAGAAACGGGGTGAAGCTGGACTGCGTGTCCCTGATACCGAACGGTCTGAATTTCGGCCCCGATTTCTGTTTCGATGCCGCTAATGGAAGCGAGGTGAGCGATATGCCGGGCCCGAATGATTTTTCCGGTTCCGTAACCTTCCACGGAAAGCATTTCCCCGGCTCGATTCGCGCCGAGGAGGCGCCGGCTGTGCCAGTCACGATGATCGTGAATTCAATATCGCCGCTCAACGATACGCGCAACGAAGATTTTCAGCCGCCACAGGGTGCCACGGCGTGGCCGTCTTGCGATGAGCCGGACGCAGTGCCGGTAATCCAGCGTGGCGTTGCTCCTGAATATCCGACGAATGAAAAACTCTCTCACGAAGAGGGCTCAGTTTTCTTTTATGGCGTCATCGGTGCTGACGGGCGTTTAACACAGTTAGCTGTTCTCAGTACCCCAGATGAAGCATTCGCTCAATCTGCCTTAACGGCCGCGAGCCAATGGATGTACTCCCCGGAAACTTGCCACGGTGTCCCCGTTCCAGTTGAAGTTCTCGAACGCATCACCTATGACTTGGCCTATTAATTCCTTCGCTTCAGCGGCCACGCGTCGAATTTCTGATCGCGGCTCACTTGCCTCCGGTGACCGCCTTTTCTACCGATTCGGTAGTCCTGAGCCCAGTCGAAGGGTCACTCTTCAGTGTTTTTGTTTGCTAACGACTCACCGCCTGGCCACTGATCACTGTCCACTGCCTTACAGTCACCGCCTTTAACGTCACATCCCCCCGCCAGGCCGCGCCAAACATCCCCCGCTGTGCTACCGTATCCGCCGGCGTATGAACGACGTGAATCCGATCGCCGCGTTGATTTTTTTTGTCTCCGCGTTGTCGTGCATTATTCTCGCTAATTATTTGTCCTACACAATCCTTCGGAAAGTGAACGCAGCGCTTCCACAGAGCCAAAAGACAGCGCACTCTTGGGTTTCCTTGGACTGGGATCTAAGAATCACGCGTGTGAGCCGTCGCTTCTACCGCTCGGGGATTCCTCAGGTGCGGAGCCGTTTTCTATTTATGATGGCAGTTGCGTCCGCGCTCGCCTGCGCCTGGGAATTGGGCTTCTTCCACTTTTTCCAAAGCAAGTAACCGGCCGCGGAGCGTGCGCCGAACTCAGCGCGCCATTCGCCGTTTTCGCCGATCCATCAGCAGCCGCGGGTCTTCCACCGCGTGATAGAGGTTCGCGCCCACCAGCCCGGCGATGCACGGCACCGCCACCGGCAAATCCGCCGTGCCGAAATGCCGCACCGAACCACGTCGCGCGCCACTACAAAATACGAAATCAGCATGGCGATGCCTAGGCACAAACCGTAGCTCGCAATGGCGATCGGACCAATATGGATAGACGGCATCATCAGAATTGAACTTCGCCGTATACACGACGCGCGGAGGTGAGGTGGCTAGCGCCAGAAGTGGCGGACGGAAGGCGCGATGGGTTTCCGCATCAATAATCGTAAAAGTAGGGCGGCGGGGGCACGGAGATCGCTGCGTCGAGCTGAAAACAGTAAGGACCGCTGGGATGCAGCCAAAACGCACCTTGGCTTTGCGCCGCGGTGTTGCGATCGTCAGTGAGGAACCTCGCGCAGAGCTCGTACTGACTGCCCGTCTTTGGATGATAGATGAATGCTTCCTCCGTCATGGGATCGCGTGTAATCCTGGCAGGAAACCGCTCCAGATTGGACGGCAAAACATTCTTCGAGCGGTTCCACGAGTCTCGAATTTGCTCAGCCAGCGTGTTCAGAGCTTGCGTGGTGCGCACGTCTTGATGGATTTGCCGCTCGTGTCGAGGAGTGCCCAAACTCCAAAACCCCAATACGGCAACTGCTACGACGGCGATTGTGGCGGCCAGCAGCGCCCAGGAATTTCGACTCATGCGCTTCCTTCGACCGGCATGCCTTTCTTCTGCACCGCTCCCATGTAGTACCAGAACACGCCGCCGGCAATCACCAGCACCACCGCATCTTTAGCCAAGAACCGCCCTGTGAGTTCGCCCTGCAAAAAGTGCGTCAGAAAAGCGATCAGGTCCCCCAACACCACGCCGGCGGCGATCAGCAGCGCCAGGTACGTGAGCCACTTCCTCACCGGAGAATCCAGCTTATCCGCATGCACCTCCACGCGCCGCAGAATGTAGAACATCACCAGCAAATAAATCGGAAAGGCCACGATAACCGACGCCAGCGACCCCGCAATTTGGTTCTGGAGGTTCACATAGCCGTAGTTGGCGCTCAACGGATCGCGAATCCAGTTGTCAATCACGGTGAACATGAGCGAGCCTAGGCCAATTGTCCAGGTGCCCAGCGCTAAAAAGCTAAACAGATAAAGAAACGCGTCCCGCGCTGAGCCGGAGCGCCTATAGACGGGAACGCGAATCCCGCTGCGGCTTTCATAGTGGTCGCCCAGCGCGCGGTAGGCGTCTTCCTTCGGCCAGCCCCGCCCCCGCAGAAGCGCGATCACCGCTTCGTCGCTCGCGCCTTCATTCTTCGCCGCAGCGATAAACTCGCGCAGTTCCTTGGAAGAACCCATCGCCAGTAACTCCGCGACTCCGTCAGTTCTTTGGTAACTTTACTCTGTGCGGCACAAAATGCACCGGCCACCCGCAGGTGTCAAGAGCAAACCATACTGGCGACCCATGCGCTGCCGGCCGCGCAACAGAACCATGCGAACTATTCGCCGTTCAGTGCTTGCGCAAACCGCTCCCCGATCAACTGCTCCACGCCGAACGCCGCCGCGACAAGCTGCCCATAGTAGCCGCGCTTCAAATTTCGCGACACCGTCGAAGCGTCCAGTCCCAGCGCCCGCGCCGTGTCCTGCACGTTGTCATGCTCGATTCGCGCCGCCACCGTCTTCCACTGCTTCGCCGTCATCTTGCGCACCAGCGTGTCGTGCAGCGCGTAGACCAGGTTTGCGGTTTGATCAAAGTCCTTGTTGGCGCTGCAAAACGCCGTCAGCGCCGCGCTCTTTCGCGCGTGCTTTAGGCGATCAAGCGCCTGCCGCGCCATCCGGAACGCCGGCCCGTCCATTTGGTTCACCGGCGCGGCGATCCGCCCGCTCACTTCGCCGATGCCCACGCCAATGCGCAACGGAATGGGCTGCACGCCCGCGCGCAGGTCCAGCAGCAGCCAGGGAATTTTGGCCAGATTTCCAGTGATAGTTTGGAATTCTTCGCCGGCGGTCACCGCGTAGGGCAGCAGCGCCAGTTTGCTCCGCTGGTGCGCCTCGCTCGCGTCGCGCAGAAGCTTATGCAGCGCCGGACGCAGCCGCCTGCGTCCGTCTGCCGCAATCACGTGCGCCAAAATCACCGCATACAGTTTCGTTTTCTTTGTCATGTACGATTACATGCAATTCTGCCAAATTGCATAGGAACGTACAATCGAGAACCCTGCTCCGCCATTCCCGCGAGACGCCTGCTCCTAGCGACGTGACTCCTCCTGCCGCGTCAGCGAGTCAAAGAACAACATGTGCAGGCTACTCGAAGTGCATCTTCGAGATTCGCGGTGTCTGCTATCGCGGAGAAAACTCCGTGCCAGGCAAGCTGTTTGCAAGAATCGTGCCGGCTGCTCGAATGCTGCGGGCGGGGTTTTATCCTGTTCGAGTTGCTTCCTTTAATATAAGGTATGGGCATTCATTCGGGGTAAGGCGCTGCAATGAAATATTCTCTAGGCCGTTACGTCTATGGCTTGGCGATGATTGGTTCCGGTATCTGTGCCTTGGCGTGGCATAACTACGACGCGCTTGCAGGCGTTCCTCACCGCGGGATTCTCACCTACATCGTTGCCACCATCGAAATCCTCGCAGGCGTAGCCATTCTATGGCCGAGAACGGCCCGAGCCGGTGCTGTGGCACTCGGTGCAATCTACTTCATCTTCGCCCTGCTGGGCGTACCGTTCATCATTAAGCATCCGCTCGTCTACAATAACTTCGGCAACTTCTTCGAACAATTCTCATACGTCTCGGGGGCCATGATCCTGTATGCGTGTTCCGGTCCAATCCCGCCGGCTCGAACGTCAAGATTGGCTCAGATCGGGTACTACTCGTTCGGTATTTGTGTTGTCTCGTTCGCGCTGGAACAGCTTTTCTATCTCTCCGCCACAGCAAGTCTTGTTCCGAAATGGATTCCCCCTGGACAAATGTTCTGGGCCATTGCAACCACCGGCGCGTTTGCTCTTGCCGCTATCGCTCTGCTCACGAGGATCATGGCCCGGCTCGCGTCTCGATTGACCACGGCGATGCTCGTTGGTTTCGGGTTGCTGGTATGGCTGCCAGCTCTGTTGACCAATCCCCATAGTTTTGTGAACTGGTCCGAAGGCCTGGAGACTCTCGCGATCGCCGCATCGGCGTGGATTGTCGCGGACTCCTCGTTTAGAGTGGCACCCGATGGGAGTTGACATCGGGGCAGAGGATTAGGACGGGCAGGGCCGAGCTACTGCCAACAATCAGCGACGCTCAAAGAGTTTCACGAGTTTTGCGCGGCGCGACAAATGCAATTCACCGCGATCAAATTCCGTCGCGATTTCCGCGTAAGATCCTTACACAATCCCGTGCCCGCTGCCCAATTCCAAATGCACCTCGCCAATCCCGCCCGAGATGTGCACTTCAATCGTGTTCTTCGTTTTTCCGGCCGCATCGTTCACGTAGTCGGAGCCATCGCGCTTGAAGTCCGGCGCGTCCACCGTCCCCAGCCCGCCCTCGACCGACACGCGCACGCCGATATCGCGCGGCAACTTCAAGTGCACTTCGCCCACGCCGCCTTGCAATGACACCGACACGTCCTGCTTCCAGTCTCCCGTCAAATCGATCGTCGAATTTCCCGCGCCCACTTGCACGTCCAGGTTCCGCAACTCCGTTTCCGCCAAGTCCAGTTTCGAGTCGCCCGCGCCCATTTCCACGGCTAGCTCCAGCGGCACTTTGTTGCTGAAGTGCAAATCCCAGGTGTACTTCACGCCGCCCATCGCCGAGTGATGCTGCTCCGGCTCCATCACCATCAGCGAACCCTGGCCGTCGTTGACGCTGTAGCTCAGATCCGGCTTCCATTCCGGCACGTTGTAGCTGATTTTGCCGTCCAGCAATTGTGCCGAGCCGCCTGAAATATTCAGCTCTCCTGCGGCCATCTGCAAATGCGCGTGCACCGACTTCGCCGCGCCCGCCGGAACGGATATATTTTCCGTCTCCATGGGGCCCGGGCTCGCCAGGGGCCCATTTCCGCCCCCGATAATGCATCCTGAAATTCCCACCGCGACAACAAAAGCAATCGCCACAAGCGCTGGCATTTTTACCATTCGTCTTCGCATTCTCATTTGTTTCCTCATTGCCGCAAATAGCGCATCAGCAGCGCGGCCTTCGCATCCCTAAATGAATAAACGAAATCCTACTCCGAAATGTTTCCACTTGCTCGTTTTTGTCCTAGCTCGCTGCTCATCGCTCGGCGCAAATCGCGGTGCTAGCGGTGCAACTGCTCCAGCACTTTTTGCGCCAACGCGCGCTGCATAATCAGCGGCGCATCGGCGTCTGTTTGGATGTCCGAACGAAACTGCGTCAAATCGAACGCGCCCGCCAATCGTTCGCCGGCCATCCGCACCGGAAGATACGGATCGCCTAACGCTCCCCGTACTACCTCTGCCAATTCCAATTCCCGCGCGTGCTCCCGTTCGATCTCGTCTTTCAATCCCGCAAGTCCCGCCAGCGCGCTCAACCGAATTCGCTCCTCGACGCCCGGCTGCGCCTGCGCCAGCAAAATCGCGACCGCGCGCGGATCTTTCGTCGCCGCGAGCCCCGCTAACGTCGCCTGCATCACATGCACCTCTGGCTTCGCCGCCGCTTCCGCCTGCAACACATCGAACGCATCCGCCGCGCCCGATTTGCCAATGTCTTCCGCAGCCGCGGCCTCGGCCGCGTAGCTCGCATCGTTGTGCAGGATGTTGATCAGCGCATCGTAGACGGCGTGGTCCTTCGAAAAATTTCCCAGCGCCTCGACCGCCGCCGTCCGCACGCGGCTATCCGGCTGCTTCAGCGCCGAAAGCAGCGCCGCCTTGGCGTGCTCCGTTTCCATGTTGCCAAGACTCGTTGCCGCCGCCGCGCGCACCGCGTAAAATTCATCCGCGCCAAGCACGCGGGCCAGCCCCGCAACCCGCGCATCCGTGGTTCCGTGTGCGCTCGCGTTCGTCGACGCTCCAAGCTGCTGCACCGCCCACAGCCGGCTCATCATCGACGGGTCCCTCTCCGCCTCCGCCATCAGCGCATCCACAGGCTTGTCAAACTCGACCGTCTTGTCGATGAAATCGTCGGGATCGAAATCCACCCACTGCGGCGCAAAATCGAGCGCCACATCGAACTCCTGCTGCTGCCGATAGTCCCGCTCCTGCACGATTTCCTTTTGCTCGCCGCGCGCGCCATAAAACGCCAGCTCGATGGGCATGTCGAAAATCGGCGTCATCGCATCCACGTGCTGCGTCTGCGCTACGTTCACCTTTTCGATCTTATCCGCGGCGTCGTAACTCGCTTCCACGCGATATTGCGGACGCCCGGCCATGTACACCCACTCGCGGAAAAACCAGTCGAGCTCCAGCCCGGTCGTTTCGCGAATCGCCGCGATTAAATCCGCCGTATCCGCGGCCTGCGCGTGATGCGCCACCAAATAATGACGCAGCGCACGGAACAGAACCTCGTTTTGCGACGCCTCGCGTGACGCCGCCTCTCTGCCATCCACCAAATACCGCAGCATATCCAGCACCGCCGCGCCCTTCTCGTGCGTGGTCGCGTCGAACATCTGCATGGGATCGCTGTAGTGCCGGTCGACAATCGCCCGCGTGTAATTCTCGCGGCCCTCCGTCTGTTCCATCATCTGATCGTTGTAAATCGCAAACCGATACGCGTCGTAACCCTCATGGTGCTGCGTGTAAAGCGCCTCCATATACGTCGCGAATCCCTCATTCAGCCAGATGTCCGGCCAGTCGCGCCCCTGTACGTAATCGCCGAACCAGTGCTGCCCCAGCTCGTGCGACACCAGCCCCGTGCTCGGATAATCTTGATCCGCGCGCTCGTCGTGCAGCGTAAATTCCGTCAGCGTCGTCGCGCTCACATTTTCCTGTCCGCCAAAAATGAAATTGTGCACCGTGGTCTGCGCGTACTGTTCGTACGGATAATCCACGCCCGTCGCGCGCGAAAAAAATCCAATCATGTCCGGCGTCAAATGAAACGACCGCCGCGCCGTCGCATCATCGATGTACTCCGGCACGTAGTAATCCACCGGCTTGTCCTCGTATTTGTCCGCCACTTTGCGCCACGGCCCCACAGCGATGGAAATCAAATACGAGCTGTGCGGCACGCTCTCCACCCAATCGTAAGTCGCCTCGCCCGCCGCGCGCGTCACGCGCACCAGCTTCCCGTTCGACACCACGCCTTGCCCTTCGGGCACCGTCGTCACCGTCTCGCTCGTGGCCATGTCGTTCGGATAATCCCAGCACGGAAACCAATACTGATTGAATTCCGCCTCGCCCTGCGAATATACCTCGCGCGGCCACTTCGGATAATTCTTCGTCGGATTCACGAAGAAAAGCCCCGTGCGCGGAAAGCCGTGATACACCACGTGCACATGCAGCGCGCTCGCGGCGTCGTACTCCCGGTCGAGCGTGATCCACAGCCGCGACTTTTCCGCCGCGTACGCCAGCTTGACAGCCGCGCCGCGCGCCGGCTCCAGCGTCACCGCATCAATCTTCAGTTCGCCGCTGTTCAAATAAAATTTGCGGAAATGCGGCGCGAACGGCCGTAGCGTCACCACTTCATCGCCAAACACTTCGCCTTTCGGCTCGTCGAAGTGCAGCCCCAACTTGTAGTTCTCGACGTGATACGTCCGGCTCGGCGCCCATTGCCAAACGTTCGGATCGCCAAAGACGTGCGCCATCCCCTGCGGCGCCGCGCCTCCCGCTGTCCCCGCCATCGCGGAAGCTGCGCCGAGAATCATCCCGCCGCCAACGCAAACGAGCTTCCTCATTTTGTGAATCAATTTGGCAAACACGATCCGCACCGCCTCCGTCCGGCGAATCGAAGCTAAGTCAAAGTATGTGATGCGAAATCGATTTTCAATATCCATTATCTGTTAACTGGATATGACCATTTGGAGTGACCCAGATTGCGTAACTCAGGTTCCGCCTGTGCGGCCCTGGCCGATCGTTGTAGCTCGCATTAGAAGGGAACCGGTCTCCATCCCCGCGCATGATAACGCAGCCCGCGCCGCGCTTTCTTTGCATCCGCTCTCCGCGCGCCGTTGCGCCCGGCATCGCGCAGCATTATGCTATCTAGCCAGCGGGACGCGACGAGGCGAATTCGCTCGTACTGCGCGGATCGCCCATCGCCGCGAAGCCCGCGCGTAATCGCGGACGGCGCACAAATGAGGATCGCCGGCCCAAAGAGGAACCTTGCTCCCCATTAAACGCATCCTCTGCCCCATTGATTTCTCGGAGTTCTCGCTCCGCGCGTATCGCTCTGCGCTATCGCTGGCCGAGCACTATCGCGCCAAGTTGGTGGCGCAGCATATCGTCGAGATGTGGCGATATCCTTCCGCCACCTTTGCTATCTCTGCGGGACTCTACGACCAATTCCGCCAGGCGCTTCGCGAGAGCGGCGCCGAGCAACTGCAGGAATTCGTGAAGCAGCACACGCCGGATGAAATTCACCCCGAACTCGTGGTGCAGGAGGGAACCGCCCCGGACTTCATTCTGGCGTTTGCGCAAGCGCAGAAAATCGACGTAATCGTCATGGGAACGCACGGCCGGCGAGGGTTTGACCGCCTCATGCTGGGGTCGGTGACCGACCGCGTGATGCGCGCGGCGCCCTGTCCGGTGCTGGCCGTATGTAAGCCGCCGCATGACTCCATGGCCGCAGGCAAAGAGCCGGGCCACATACGCCACCTGAGCCGCATCCTTTTCTGCACGGATTTTTCCGGGAATTCAGCGCGCGCTTTGGACTACGCGCTCTCCGCGGCCGCGGAGTACAACGCCGAACTCACCTTGCTGCACGTGTTGGAGGAGGTCCCAAGTCCGGCCAAGAAGGAAGAGGCCCTAGCGGCGGCGGTGAAGCAGCTCGATAAACTGGTTCCGGCGGAGGCGCGCAAGACCCTCAAGATCAAGACCGCGGTGCGCGTGGGAAAACCATACGCGCAAATCATTCAACTCGCCCAGGAAGCGCAAATCGACATGGCGGTTATGGGAGCGCATGGATGTGGCGCCTTGGATCTTGCGGTGTTTGGTTCGACGACCTATCGCGTGATGCAGTTGGGGCCCTGCCCCGTCCTCGCCGTCCCCGTTTGAACGGTTGGAGTCGGTGATTCGCAGTGCGCTCAAGCGCACTCCGAACCAGGATGCGGAAACAAAGTGGAAACTAACCGAGCAGCTTTCTGCGTAAGAGGCCAACGCAACCGAGCAGTCCGGTGCCCAGCAGAACCAGTGATCCTGGCTCAGGGGTAGTGCTACCTGTACCGGTGCCGGTGCCGCTAACGCTGCCGTTACAGCCGGTATCGATGGTGTCGCCAATCAGTGTCACAGCGCCGTTATACGCCAAGGCGCTACCGCAGGTTATTGTTATGCCCGACGTCAGCGAGATGCTCTCGTCAGCCAGAATATTTCCTACGAACGTGGAGCCCGGAGCCGCGTCAAGAACCGCCGAACCACTTGTCCCCTCCTCCACCCAATACACCCCGTCGTTTGTACCGGCATTTTCCAGCACAACATTCGCATTCACCGTGAGCCCGCTTCCGATCAGGAAAACGAAGTCCGCGTTGCTTAGCCCCTCGGCGTTTAGGGTGACCGTTCCATTCAGGGTAAGGGCCCCAATCGAATAGATGCCCGGGGTGAATGTTATCATCCCGAGGGTCGTCGAGCTCAAAGTCGAACTCGGCAGGGCGCTTAGACCATTAATTGCTGTGAGGAGATCGTTCTCGGCCGTTCCCGCAGCGCTGTTATCGTTGTCGATCACGCCAGTAATGGTGATGCTCCCCGCGCCAGTAATCGAAGTTCCTGGGTAGAGACCGAGATCCCCGTCGAGCGTTGTCGCCCCGGTATTCGTCACCGTCGAGCCACCTAGCACTGCAAAGCCACCCGCAGATCCGAGAACAACGGTATTGGCACGGGCACTGACTGCCAACAACGATAGAGCCAAGCCTAGAACCAAAATGGAAACGGCTCGTAATTTCACAGTTCCCCCATTCAGGCCCACGCCAATCAGAGGATGGACCGGGGCCGAACGAACGGCGCGAAACGGCTCCGTGGTAAACCGTGCAATTCGATTGCCACTCGTAGAACGCTGAGTTCAGGCTCGTTAGCTTCACCGCCCGTCAATTCTGCCGCAAGTAGTTGCACTTTAACGTAACTAATTGCTATAACGCAGCCACTCGCGCCGATGGCAGAGTCCCTTCGAGGTCGACCGTGCAAGGAGATTTCTTCGAACTGTCCCTTTTTGTACAGACGTCGTTTCGACTAACCGCTAAACTCTGTTTCTGGAAGTCTCCCGCCCGAGAGAGTTTCGACGGCCACTTTAGAAAGTACGCGGACGACCGTGGGGCACTCGTGAAATTGTGCCCGACGGCCATCCGCGGTTGTCGCAGGGACGGGGCTAACTGAGGGCTTCGGTCGCGGCTGCGGCTAAAGACTGCGGTACGTTCCTACATCGTTTCAGCCAGTTCCGAATTGGAAAATCGAGTGTTGCTTGGAGGTACTATGAAAACTTTATTAGCTGTGGCTTTGATGCTCGCCATCTGGCCGATGTCGAGTGGAAAGAAATACCACATGACGGCCGATAACAGCGTTCCGGCGGCAAGCGGCATCGTGGACGTGCAAACGGACAAGAGCAACGGAAACATGAAGTTGGACATAAGAGTGTCCAATCTGGCTCAGCCGGCGAATCTCACGCCGACGGAGAATGTTTACGTCGTTTGGATTCGCCCCATCGGCGAAAATGCTCACAAACAGGGAACGCTCGGCGTCGACGGCGATTTGAAGGGCGAAGTGAAGGTAATCACCACTTCGAAGAACTTCGACGTTTTCATTACCGCTGAACAAAGCGGCAGTGTGACCGAACCTTCGGGTATCGAAGTTCTGCAAACGCACGTAAGCCAGTAAGCGCGAAGGCCGTCCTTCGTCCGATTCACTGCGGGTTCATCTGGCTTGTTCTTTGCGCTTGGTGCGGCTTAGCGCCGCTCTCGTAAGACAGAGCGGCCGAGGCCGCATCATCCGGAAAAGGGCTATGAGTGAAACGCGCGAGCACAAACCCCGCGGCGCGGACTACTCACAGCTTGAATCGTCGGCAAAAACCCGGCTGACGAGCATGGAACTCAGAAACGCGTCGCACTTCGAGATTTTGGTCAGCGCGGGATCGTTCTGCAGGGCGTTTGGATCCGTCGTCATCGTCCCGTTGAGAGCCTGGCGTGCTGCAGCAACACTGCCGGCCCAATTCGAAAGGCCATTATATTCATTGTTGAGCAGTTGCAGCGCCTGGCGGTCTGAATTGCTTGACGCCGCGACGGATGCTTGCGCCAGGCTTGTCTCTGCCTGCTCATGATATGTATGCGCCCACGCGCCGCTCACCGCCAATCCAAACGTGACCATCGTCTCCACCGCGCCTTTCCACTCTCTCATGTCCGCCAAAGCGGCGATGGCGGCGCTGGCAAACCCCTTGGTGACCTCTTCCGTGTTTTGCGCGGGCGTGCCGCCAGCGTTTTGCGCGGACGCGGCGCCAGGGTTCGATGGAGGTATTGTCAACACGATCTGGTTCGGCTCGAAGGCGATCGATCCGTTCATCAGCTTAGCCACGGTTTCGATATCGACGTAGGAGTGTCCATTCACCTGCAAGATTGTGCCGGCAGCCTTCCCATTGATCAGCAGCTTCTTATCCGTCACGCTCTGTGCGAAAAGAGCTCCCGCGACGGAGAGCGCGATTCCGACCAACGCCACGGTTCGCAGATGGATGTATGTGTTCATGCTGTACCTATCCTGGCAGCCTTAAAGCCGCCAAGCGTTCCCCTCGCGCCTCAGGAGATAATATAGTTGCTCCGGAAGGGAAGCCGCCTTCATGCCTTTCCATTGTAACTCGCCCGGCGGGCAGCTTCTAGAAATCGTAATTTCGGGCAGTGACTCAGTTTGATTTGGTGACGCATTTTCCGATAGCGCAACTAATCAGGAGTTGGACGCTTCGACCCGGTATAGACTCCGGGGTGATCCGATTCCGCTAAAGCATTTAGCTTCGTGTCAAATGGAAGGCTCAAGATGAACGATCAACAAAAGAACGAGCAGTATTCTGGAGTGCGGGATCAAGAGATTCGTGCGGCACTGGATCAGCATTGGGCGGCGTCCGATGCCAACGATTTTGAAACGGAGCACCGCATCTATCGCGAGGACGCGGTGCTGGAATACCCGCAGTCAGGCGAGCGAACCCGCGGCCGACGCAACATACAGAACCAACGCGCGAGTCAGCCGAGCAAAAAGCGGTTTGCTGTCCGACGAATCATCGGAAGCGGTGATCTTTGGGTCACCGAATTCATCCTGACATATGACGGCAAGCCGTCGTATACCGTGAGCATCATGGAGTTCAGGGACGACAAGGTTGCGCGGGAAACACAGTACTTTGCGGATCCATTCGTGGCTCCCGCATGGCGCGCTCAATGGGTCGAACGGATGGACACATAATCTCGAGGCGCGAGAATGTCTTGGCCATCGCCGACACGGCACCGTCTAGCAGTACTCCAACTTCTATGCGTACTGCTTGGACCTTCCCGTCTGATGATATTTTCGTGGCGCTTGTGTGGGGAGAGAGGCGCTCGGGACGGATCACCCTAGTGGATTCGGGATGGGGGCCCTGTTTGCTCTAAGATGCGCCGTCCCTAGCGCGCCAAGCGCCTCTCGAAAGAAAGCACCACGGAGCAAGCCATGGCAATTCAGTAACCATTTTGGGGTTGTTGAAAGCAAGCAGGTTCCGCTTGCTGTGTTACAGCAGTGTTGCAAAATATTGCGCTCTCTGCGCAACTTTGCGCTTCGTTCGGCCTGCTGTAGACTTTTTTGCCTCAGGTTGATTCCGGGGAGCGCCGCCTTGCGCGCAAAGTTTTCCGTGCGCAGCCTCTACCCGCCCGCGCTCTTTCGCGCCGCCTGAAAAATCGCGAACGCCGCACCTTGCGGGTCCGCCATCACCGCCATCCATCCCACGTCCTCGATTTTCATCGCGGGCATATACATCCGCGCGCCAAGCTGCGCCGCCTTCGCCGCGCTCGCCTCGCAGTTCGCCACCTGCAAATAAATCTGCCAACGGGGCGGAACACCGGGCCCCGCAAAACTCGCCGGCGGAATCCCTCCGATGAACTCCTCTCCGTTGAAGATGTGGTAGTACCGGTGCGCCGGCTCTTCGTCTCCCTTTACGATCCGCCATCCAAACAGCTTCTCGTAAAACGCGCTCGCCGCGTCCTGGTCCGGCGTAATCAAATCCGCCGCGCACAGCGTCCCGTCCACCCCGCCGATCCGGCTCCCCACGTTACTTTTCGCCTCCCACACGCACAGCTTCGCGCCGGTCGGATCCTGCAGCATCGCCATCCGCCCCGCGTCGAATACGTCAAACGGCGGCGCGATAATCTGCGCGCCCAATTCCCCTGAGTGCTTCGCCGACGCGTCCGCGCTCTCCGTCGCCACGTACAGCATCCAGTGCGGCCCCATTCCCAGTTTGCGTTGATGCTCCTGCAACGTATACCCCGCGCCCACCTGCCGCCCGTCCACGTGAAAAATCGTATAGTAGTCGTTCGGCCCCATGGGACTGTCTTTCGCGGTCCACCCAAACAGTTCCCCATAGAACTTCGTCGCCGCGTTCTGGTCCGTTGTCGCCAGATCAATCCAACAAAAATCGCCCGCTTTGTGCTTTTCCATATTCGCCATGTTTGCCTCTTTCCACCGCTGATTCGCGCAGTATACCCTCAAAACCATCCTCAGCGTATTTCCGCCGAACGCAAGAGAATCACCGATTCCTTTCGGCGACAGCTAAGGAACCTGTTCGATGTTTTTCCCTCCCGGATGCGCGCGGGACCCTGAACATCAATGTAGGGGCGGCCTGCCTGCCGTAGGCGGGCTTTACGCCGCCTGCTCTTCGCTCTGCGTGGCACAGGCTCTTAGCCTGTGCGCCTCCGCCCCGTCGCGGCCCTCCGCTACGAACGACGGTTTTGCCGTTCGCAGGGGCGCTGCTCGTTTATCCTGCCTGCCCGACGCAGGAAGGGTCCCGACTCGATCTTTTTGGGGTGCGGAGCGTTCTTTGCGTCCCGGGCGCCTCTGCGGGACGAGGTGGTTTTTTGGATTCCTGTGAATCGCCAACCGGAGAATCTGCAAGCGTGCTTCGGAATTGTGCCTTCCCAGGCGGGGCGGGGAAGCTGATCTCCTCAGCCTCCCCGAGTCACTCACGAACCGCTAGCCAGAAACCTTCCCGGCCGTCTTACTTCGCAGCCACTTTCAGCAGCATCTGCGTGCCGCTCGACAGATGAACGTTGTGGCTGGCCGACGTAATCACCGACGCTTGCGTGGCGTTCTGGATCGAGGATTCCAGCTTCAAACCCTCCAACCCAAAAACACCGCTGCTCGTCGACGTCAGGTGGCCTGCCGCATCCAATCCGCCCACGTTGCCCGCAGCCGATGCAGCCGTGGAAGACGTTGCGCCCAGCGTGCCGGACGCGTCTCGGCCAATGCCGCCCGCCATCGATCCCACGCCTCCTGCCGTCGCGCCTACCGCGCCGGCCGCCGAGCCCGCGCCGCCGACTAATCCGCCGCGCGCCGATCCGCCCATGCCGCCGGGCGCCATTCCGCCTCCACCCATCATTCCGCCACCGCCGCCGCCGCTGTACATCGCGTTTTCAGCCGACGCCTGTGACTCGGCCAGCGCCTGGATCCCTGCGTGGAAGGGAACATGCGTGCCGTCTTTCATCACTGCTTCATCAAACGCAATTCCGATCGAAGATTCGGCATTCTCCTTGCTCCGCGTCTGCGCCTGCGTCACGTGCCCAACCAGCCTGGTCCCCTTGCGCAGCACGACGCGTCCGTTTTCCTTCACGTCCTGCGTTGTTTTCGCAGTGATTTCCTGCCCGGGTTGGCACTTGCGCGCATCCACTGTGCCCACCAACTCCGCATTGACGCTGGTGTTGGATGAAAGTCCCGCCGACTCTGGTCCGGCACTCGCGGACGCTGACGTCGAGCTCGTCGCCGACGCCGCCGCCGCCGTGGCCGTCCCCTGGCCCTGCCCTTGCGATTGGCCTGCCGCTGTAAACGCCAGCGTCGTAACTGTAAATAATGCTAACAGCGTCTTTTTGAGCGCCTTGCTCATATCCGTCTCCTTGTCCTGCCCTCTTATTTTTGCTGCAAACTCAAAACAAACGCCTCCGTCTTCCGCGGAAAACGCAGGCTTGTCCCTTGCCTTATTGCGCGGTCTTCGCGCTGCTCGCGCCGTCGCGCATCTCGATGGAAAGAACGCCGTACTCCCGCTCCTTGTCGTCCGACTCCGGCGCCCGCAAGTACAACTTGTCCTTATGCACGCGGAAATCGACCATCTCGCCCACCGGCAGCAGCGCCGGATGCTTGGTGTCCTTTGGGCGAATCAGGTAAACCAGCCGATCCGTCTGGATGGTGTACTCCTGGCACAAAAGGTCCTCGGTGTTGGAGTGTCCTGAGTCCGTCCCGATGATCTCGCTGGCCAGGTTCTTTGCGCTGCTTTGTTCCGAGCCGCACTTCACCGAATTCATGGACAGCAATTTCCCTTTCTCGTAGCTCGGCGGATCCTTCGCCAAAGCCATGGGTGCAATCAACAAAACGAATAGGGCCGCCACAGCGATTCCCCGCATAGCATTCCTCCGTAATGATTTCGGTCGACTTTTTTGACCCATAATGATTCTACGGAATAAGGGTATCGGCCGCGCGGTTTGATATACCCATTTTTTTGAAACAGAAACCTGTCCCAACGTACAGCCCTAGATTCTGTTTGGCCGGCTCTCCACGCGCTCGCCCTCGGGCGTCTGGCTTTTGCCGTCGCGTTGGTAGCGCGGAGGTCTCGCCTTTCGAGACTTCTGCGCCTTCTCCCTCTCGTATTCATCACGTGCCGCGCTTCATCCCGCTCACACGCGTCCGCTCTTTGCGTTTTTTTCCACAATCATCCACAGCTTTCCACAGCTTTTTTGCGCGAATCCCCTTGACGCCAAAAACCAGAAGTTTTATCTTCCGCGCCAGATTGAACCGGAAGCTGAAGACCTCACGGTTCGGTTCAGAGTCCGCGAATTCCTAACCGTCTTCGCGGTTCCGAACCTGACCGGGAAGTTGAAAGACTTCGCGACTCAGCGTACTCGGCGCAATCGCTTCACCGCGATGCCGCCTTGCGCTGAATTCGGAAGCTCGGAGAAGTCACGTTGCAGGGACAGCCTGCGATCGCTTAACCGCCGTCGTAGCGCTGCCTGTACCGGAAAGCTCGGAGGCTTTGCGATTCGGTCTTGAGCGCGTGGAATGCTTCGGCATCTGCGCATCCTCGGCTGAATCGAGAAGCTCGCAGGTTGTACGCATCAGTTTGGAAGACGCGATTAGCCGCAAGGCTGTTCGTCGCCGGATTGACCCGGAACGCCTGTAACTTACGGCTCGATTCTGAGGGCGCAATGGCTTAACCGCCGCTGCGCCCTTACTTTTTTTCCGCCGCCGTCACAGGCCTGCCTGCCATAGGCAGGCTCTTAGCCTGTGTGCTCTTGTGCATTTCGTAGGCTCGGCCTTCCGCCTGTGCGCACGCGCTCCATCGTGGCCCTCCCTCACGAATGACGTTTTGCCTTTCGTAGGGGCGCTGCTTGCTGCGCCCGTCGCGACTCCCGAGTCGCGCGCCTTGCTTCTTCTTTCGTAGGTGCGATCGCTTGCGTCTTCGGACGCCTCGACGCTTTTCCGGCACTGTCCTTATTTGACGCGTCGGCGCTCTTGTTGCATAAAGGAGAGCAAAGGAGCGTTTGTGGACACAAAAGAGAAAATGACCTCAATCGGCCAGCCAGTGCCGGAGCTGCCGGTCGCTGATGTCGAGCGCGCCCAACAGCATTACAGGGACGCACTCGGCTTTGAGATCGGCTGGCTTTACCCAGGTAAAGAAATCGGAGCCGTGTCACGCGGTCGTGTGGCCATATTCTTTCGCAAAAGGAAGCCGCCCTTCGAACCTGCCGTTCACTGGGTGTTCGCCGAATATATCGATGCGTCCTACCAGGAACTGAAGTCGCTAGGCGCGAACATCGTCGATCCTCTGGAAAAGAAGCCCTGGGGATTACGCCAATTCACCGTTCAGGATCTCGACGGCAACCTCTTCTATTTCCACCACGACTAACCAGCCCCGCATAACACGACTCTCCAGCCGTTGCCTCGAAAACCGCCCGTCGCGCCTCCTAAGCACACGCAACCTTTGTCATTCCGAGCGAGGATGCGACCAGCATCCGACGAGGAATCTGCAGTTGCTCTTGTCTTTGTAGCGGCGGCCTGCCTGCCGTAGGCGGGCTTTACGCCGCCAGCCTTTTCTCTTCGTAAGGGCGCTGCTTGTCTATCCTGAGGAACGAAGGGCTGCGCCCGTCACGCCTCCGCGACCCGCACGCCTTGTTTTTTCTTTTGTAGGGGCGGGCCTTCAGACCCGCCCCGTGCCCCTTGCTTTACATTTGTCATCCTGAGCGGAGCGTCTTCTGCGCAGCGAAGGATCTCGCCTCGACGCCGTTCGCCGATTCGGACCGGACGGTTGACTCTCACGTAATGATTTGCCATCTTTTCCGATACACAGAACCGAAATCACATGAAAACGTATCGCGTGTACATCATGGCCAGCAAATCTCTGAATCTTTACACCGGCGTGACCAGCAACCTGCAACGTCGCGTATGGCAGCACCGCGAAAAGCTGCTCAAGGGATTTTCTGCGAAGTACAACACCAACCGCCTCGTCTATTACGAAACGTTCGGCAGCGTCTTCGCCGCCATCCGGCGCGAGAAGCAAATCAAGGGCTGGCTGCGCGGCAAGAAAATCGCCTTGATTGAATCCGCCAACCGCGACTGGACAGACCTAAGCGAAGGTTGGTAAACGAGAAGTGAATGCCGCCACGCCAGCCCAAACAAGAGCCGCGAGGCGAGATTCGTCGGGCCACCAAACGGCCCTCAGAATGACAGCGCGTGGCGGGCAGGCGGGCTCGACGCCGTTCCACATCACGTAGCGCCACCTCTTTTTGCGTTGTCATCCTGAGCGCAGCATCTTTCGCGTAGCGAAGGATCTCGCCTCGACGCTGTTCCGCATCACGTAGCGCGACCTGTTTTACGTCGTCATCCCGAACCCAGCCCGCCCGGTCTGCTGCGACAGCAGCATAAGAACAAAACGGCGCGGGATGGTGGTGAGGGACCTGCTGTTGCTCTTTTTTTGGAGCGGGGACGCTGCTTGTTTACACTGAGGCACGAAGACCTGCGCCTGCCGCCGCAGATTGGACAATTGCCCGCGATTTTCTTATCCTGACAGACGCTTATGCCAGATGAGTTAACTGACGAGGGTCAACCCGCCCAGGTTCCAACCAAGGACCAGGAGACTAAGTCGCCGCCTCCGGCTCTGGAGTCTCCACCGCCGTCGGTGGCCAGCGCGGGTGAGACGGAAAAGAATTGGTGGGCCAGGGTCAAGCCGTTCGTGCAATGCGCCGGGGTAGTGCTCCTCGCGATCTACACCGGCTTTACTGTTGCCATGTACTTCGCCAATAAGAGGTCCGCCGACGCTGCTCGTTCGGCCGCCGATACGGCTAATGAATCGCTTCACATCTCGGAGCGAGCCTACTTGATATTGGGCATCCCCGTGGACGATTTTCAGCACAAGCGAACGGATATTCCAATTATAAACAGCGGACACATCCCTTCTGGCATCGCGAAAGTCGTCGTCCATGAGGCCACCTTCAGACTCGATGACCCCTCCGAGAAAATACTCCCTTTCACTGCTGTGATTGAAAGGCATTGGAGAGAAGCTACTTATCAAACCATTCCGGTTGTTCCAACGGGGAATCTTATATCGGTGCAAGTTGATTTGCCTGCTCTCGTGCAAGATCAGATTGCTAGTGGAAAGCAGGCGATCACAATCGCAGCATCGGTGACCTATAACGATGGATTCCCGGACACCCCCGAACAGACCTATCTCTTTTGTGACCAATCTAGCTACGCCCAAAGTACTAAGTTGTTTCTTATGAGACCCTGTGACGATGCCAGCGTTATCCTGCAGAAGCTCGCAGCGTTTGATAACTATCCCAGCCCCGATTATCAAGAAAAATAGGGCAAGATTAGGACATTACCTAGCCTTAATCTTCCTTGACTTTCCCTTTATAATATGGTACACATAGCCTCGCGGGTATCGTGCCCGCACTGAGGCCGCCGGGGGTTCCGGCGGCTTTTCGCTTTTTATGCGCTTTTGGGAGTCTAATCGCGGCAGATATGGAAAATTAGAACTCGATGCAACTCACACAAAACAAACGAGCGAGGTCATTTCTAATCGCGGTAACTTCTGCTTTTGGAAAAATTAACTGTTCGCTTTCGGACGCCCGTTGCTGCCCACGCCTTCATCCCTTTTCTAGTCACCAACCCAAATTATTAGAATTCCCCGTAACTCGCACAAAACAAAGCTACAATGAATTTCTAATCGATAACTTTGGCGCACTTTTCGCGCGCCCTTTCACCAAGCCATCCTCTTCTGTAACCTCGGCTGCCTCTCCCGCGTCTCATACCGCAGACGTGCTTCACCTCAGGAGGCGGCCATGAAACTCCCAGCCGTCTTGAAGTCAGTGTCGCCAATATCCAAGACAATCTTAGTTTGTGCCGTTTCGCTGTGCTTCGCTGCCGCAGCTCCCGCAACCTTTGCCCAGCGCGGTGGCGGTGGCTCGCACGGCGGAGGGCACGCCGCAGGCGGTTCTCGCGGCAGCGGCGGCTCATCCGTTTCGACCGGCTCGTCTGGACGCGCCTCGGGCGCAACTTCGCGAAGTTACAGCTCCCGCGGCGTCGTTTCTGCACACGGCACGTCGGCTCGCGGCTTCTCGCGCAACACGTTTGTCCCCGGGCCGGGATCGCGCGCGGGGAACAGCGCAAACCCATCCTTCCTTGGCGCAAACAGCGCAACCCCTGTGGGCGCGCGTCCATTTGCCGCGAGCAATTTTCTCTGGGAAGATCCCCCGCAGCAGGGGCGCCGAATGACGCCCATGCAAGCGTCTCGGCCCATGGCCGGTCCGCTCGCGCAACCCCTCTTTGTGCCGCAGACGGCGCGCCCGGCATTCCCGGCGCAGGCCGTGCATTTTCCGGCTACCCGCCAACCTAGCGCGCTCGCGCTGCGCCCCGTTTCACCACTGCGTTCCGAGGCGATCGCATCGTTCCATCCCGCGCCGCGCCACCCTGTCGTAGGGCTGCCGTTCTCCGGCATGGCTGCGGAGTCGTTTCGTCCTGCGCCCTTCGGCCCGCGTCCGTGCATCGGCAGGATCAATCCGTGCGGCTTCGGCTTTGGATTCGGCTCGCCGTTTTTTAATCCGTTCTTTTTCTCGGGCTTTGGTTTCGGCTTCGGAGGTCCGTGCTTTTTCGGCGGTGTATTCAGTCCCTGTGGCTTCGGGCCTTTCGGACTCGGCCTCTACGATCTCGACTACGGCTACGATTTCGGCAACGGCGATTTTTATTCGCCGGCAGAAGAGCCTCCGCCTCCGCCTTGGAACGCCGACGAGGACAACCCGCCGGTCGAGTTTCCGACGTACTCAGTTGAGTATCCGTTCTTGCCCGCGCCTTTGCCTCCGCCCGTGCCGTACTCCGCGCAAGTGGGCACCGCGGCGCAGCCGGTCGTGAAGCTGGTGTTGAAGGATGGAACGATTTTCGGCGTGACCGCTTACTGGCTCGCGGACGGCCGCCTGAACTACATCACCACCTACAATATTCAGACCTCGATTCCCATCGACGATCTGGATCTGCAAAAAACCGTGGACCTGAATTACAAACTCGGGATCACCTTCACGCTGACGCCGAAGCCACCTGACTCCCAACAGCCGCCGCCGCAAAACCAGTGACGAGTGACAAGTGACGAGTGACGAGCAGGCAAGAGCGCGGCGCATGAAAACCGGCGATGGAATCATCAGCCTGCCCAGCAACGCTCGGCGGTTTGGGTGCCGCGCTGCAAGCGTTACTCGTAGCGAAGAGCAACCATAGGATCGACGCGCATCGCCCGCCGCGCCGGAATGTAGCACGCGGCGAGCGCGACCAACACCACGACAACCGTGACGCACGCGAAGGTCAGCGGATCGAACGCATGCACGCCGAAGAGCAAGCCGGCGATCAGACGCCCCAGAATCATCGCCGCCGTCATGCCCACGGCAAGGCCCGCGATGACCGGCGCCATGCCTTGACGGAGAATCATCGCGCGCAAGTTTGCAAGCTGTGCGCCGAGCGCGAGGCGAATGCCCAGTTCGTGGCGGCGCTGCTCGACGGAGTAGGCGACGACGCCGAAAATTCCGAGCGACGCGAGAAATAGCGCGCACGCGGCGAAAAGCACTGCGAGGAGCATTTGGAAACGGCGCGTGTCCACGGATTTTGAGATCACCGCACTCATCGGGCGCAGCTCGGTGATGGGCACGTCCGGGTCAACGCGATGAATCGCGTCGCGAACGGCGGAGGCAGCGCCGCTGGGGTCCATCCTGGTGCGCACCACGATGGAGCCGCCCCAGGCGACGTGATCGAACGGCCAGTCCTGCAGATACACCATCATGACGGGTGACTTGTCCATCTGAATGGTGCGAATGTCGGCGACAACGCCGATCACTCGGGACGGCTTCCAACCACCCCAACTACTTAAGCACGTCTGGCCGATGGGATTTTGGCCGGGCCAGAGGCGCTCGGCGGTTTTCTGCGAGACGACCACGAGCTTGCGGCCGCGGTCTGCGTCGGTGAAGGCTCGCCCGGCGATGAAAGGGATGCCCATGGCGGAAAAATAATCAGGGCTCGCGACGCGATAGTCCGCGAGCGGCATAGTGGAAATGTCCGCCTTGTTTGCGTCGGCGCGGGCGATCGGGGAAACGCTGCCTTCGCCTTCGAGCGGCAGAAAATTAATCCAGCCAACGGAACGCACGCCGGGGAGCGCGCGAATCGCGGCGAGCGCCTGATCGTAAAAATGCGTGGACGCGGCGTTCGAAGAATAATTTTGCGGAGGAAGGTCGACGTCGGCGGCGAGAACGTTTTCCGTCGAGAAGCCGGTGTTGACGCGCAACAGATGCACGAGGCTCGAAGTGAACAGGCCGCCGAGGATCAAGAGCACGGTGCTGAGCGCGACTTCGAGGGCGATGAGCGAAGAGCGCAGGCGGCGCGTGCGGCGGCTTTCCGTGGTGTTCGTTGCGCCGGACTTCAGCGCGTCCTGCGGCGCGGCGTGAGCGACGCGCCAGGCGGGCAAAATTCCAAAAAGCGCAGCGGTGAAAGCAGAAATGAAAATCGCGAAGAGAAGCACGCGCGGGTCCATGGAAACTTCCGCGAGGCGCGGAATTCCCGGAGGCGCGGCGCTGACAATGGCCTGCACCCCAAAAGATGCCAACAGGATTCCGAGCGCCCCGCCGGAAATTCCGAGCAACAAACTTTCGGTAAGCATCTGGCGCACCAGCCGCGCGCGCGAGGCGCCCAGCGCGGTGCGAATGGCGGCTTCGCGCATGCGGCGGGGGACGCGGGCGAGCAGGAGGTTCGCGAGATTTACGCAAACGATCAGGAGCACAGCGCCTACGGCGGCAAGCAGAAAGAGCAGACCTTGGCGCGCGGGGCCGAGTATTTCCGAAGCGAGCGGAATCAGTTCCGCACGCAAATCCATGTGCTCATTGGCTTGCTTGGCGATTTGCGCCTGGACGACATTCAGTTCCGCGAGGGCTTGCGCGAGCGTAACGCCGGGCTTGAGGCGGCCGATCGCGGCGTAATCGAATTCGCCGAGAAGGTCGTCGTCGGCCGGATTCTCGCCGAGCGGCTTCAAGAATGCCAAATGCGGGCTGAAGTTCGTGAGCGGGCCGAGCTCGCTGCTTTGCGGAAAATGAAACGAGGCGGGAAGAACGCCCGCGATGGCGAAGGACTTTCCGTCGAGCGTAATCGATTTTCCGACAATGGACGGATCAGCATGAAATTCGCTGCGCCAGAAGGAGTCGGTGAGGATGATGGCGTCATCGCTGCCGCGTTGGTCTTCTTCAGGACGGAAATTCCGGCCCAGCGCTGGATGGATGCCGAGCGTGTCGAGCAGTGTGGAAGAAACTTTCAGTCCGGGCAGTTCGACGGCGACGCCGCCACGGCCGCGAAAGTCCATGGAGATTGAGTCGGCGAGGCCGATGTTCTCGAAGGAGTGGAGCTGCTTTTGCCAAATGACGAAATTGGGATAATTCGCGGGAAACGATGGATAGAATTTCGTGAGCTGCGGGACGATTTCGCGGATCACGCAGAGCTGTTGCGGCTGGCGAAAGGCGAGCGGGCGAAGGAGGACTCCGTTGACGATGGAAAAAATCGCGGTGTTGGCGCCGATGCCAAGGGCGAGGGTGAGGATGGCAATGGCCGCGAAGCCGGGGGATTTGGCGAGCATGCGGAGGGCGTAGCGGATGTCTTGCAGCAGCGTAGCCATCGTGGAGCTCCTTTACGCGTCGCTCGTGGTAAGAAGTGACGAGTGACAAGTGACCAGTGACGAGCCAACAAAACCAAGAACACAACGCGCGGCGCAGCTACCGCCAAAATCATTCATAGCGAAGAGCGACCATGGGGTCGACGCGCATGGCGCGGCGCGCGGGAATGTAGCAGGCGGCCAGCGCGACGAGCGTCAGCAGAATGGCGACGGCGGCAAACGTCAGCGGATCGTTGGCGTGCACGCCGTAGA
>JBAPRL010000053.1:0-5018 GCA_049281095.1 Candidatus Acidiferrales bacterium | reverse complement strand
GCCTTGGGCTGCCCCATGCGCCGCGATTCGCCACCGGCCAAAATAACGACAGCCAGCATGGCCTCACTCGTGCTTCAGCGCCGGCACTTCGTCCAAACGCACAGCTTTGTGCGTGACTCCCGGCGGCGCGTTTCTGCGTATCGCAATCAGCTCCGCTGTCACGCTCACCGCAATTTCTTCCGGCGACAGCGCGCCAATTTCCAATCCCACCGGCGCATGCACGCGCGCAAATTTCTGCATCGCGATGCCTTGCTTTTCGAGCGCCCGGTACACCGAAATCACTTTGCGTTTGCTGCCGATCATTCCGATATACCGCGCGTCGGTGCCCACCGCCCATTCCAGCACGCGCATATCATCTTTGTGCCCGCGCGTCACGATCACCAGATACGCCGAAGCGTTCGGCTTCACTTTTTCGAACGCCTCTTCGTAACTCGTGCAAATTTCTTCCGCCATGGGAAACCGTTCCGCATTCGCGAAGCTCGCGCGGTCGTCAATCACGCCGATCGAAAATCCCGCCAGATGCGCCACGCGCGCGAGCGCCGTCGACACGTGTCCGCCGCCGAACAAATACAATTTCGGCTGCGGCAGAATCGGCTCGACGAAAATTTCCAGCGTCCCGCCGCAAATCAGCCCCGCGTCGTATGCCGCTTCGTTGTTCAAGCTGAAGGTCATCTTCCGCGGCATCTCTTCGCGAATCACTTCCTTGGCCGCGGCCCACACTTCCGCTTCCACGCAGCCGCCGCCCACGGTTCCCACGATTGATCCGTCGTCGCGCACCAGCATCCGCGAACTTTCGTAGCTCGGAATCGACCCGTTCGTATGCACAATCGTCGCCAGCGCCGCGCGCTGCCCTGCGCGCCTCATCCGCACAATTTCTTCAAACAGGTCCATTTCTTTTCCCGATGCATTCAGGTTACGGCTCGCGCCCTCCTCTGTCAATCGCCCTCGCGTCAATCGAGAACGCCGCGTGGTACGATGAGTCCCACAGGAGCCATCCATGGAAGAGCGCTTCGAATTCGTCAACGACTGGCCCGAATGGAGCCGCGAAAATTTCGCGGAATCTGAGCGTATCTCTGCGCTTGGCGCCCAGTTGTGGGGCCACGGCAAAATCGAAAATCTCCAGCGTCAGCTCGAACTGCCTTCGCCCGAAATCCCTCCTGGGCTCGGGATGAAAGAGCTTACCCTCCTCGAACAGCGCGCCCGCATGATGCTCGCGGCGGCCAATCACCGCTGGATGCTGAAATTCCTCACTAACGTCGTTACGGTTGGCCCCGATCAATTCACCGTCGCCGAAGCCATGTACGAAATTGTCCGCCGCGCCATCGTCGCCCTCGGCAACTGACGCATCGCCGCAGCAGCTTGCCTCTGCCACTCCGCGAGGATGCGCATTTCTGGTGCGGCCCCCGAGCGTCGCACTAGGCTGTTCAGGAAGGCACGGCTTCAGCCGTGCCAATTAGCGCCCGCGTATTTCTTCCTATCGCGCGCTTCATCCGCGCGATGTTTTCGTTTCAATTTGCGGTAAACTCCTGGTTCGCTCTTTGACGGAGACTCCTGCATGAAAGCAGTCATCTTCACGCAGCACGGCGGCCCGGAAGTCCTCCAATACACCGACACGCCCGACCCTCGTCCGCGCCCCGACGAAGTCCTCGTCCGCGTCCGCGCCTGCGCCCTCAATCATCTCGACCTTTTTATTCGCAACGGCATCCCTGGCATTCAGATCCCCATGCCGCATATAAACGGCAGCGACATCTCCGGCGAAATCGCCGCCGTCGGCGAAATCGTCACCGGCATCGCTCCCGGCGAAAAAGTTCTCCTCCAGCCCGGCATTTCCTGCGGACGCTGCGCCGCCTGCCTCGCCGGCAACGACAATCTTTGCCGCAAGTACACGCTCCTCGGCTATCTCGTCCCCGGAGGCTACGCCGAATACGTCTGCGCGCCGGCGCGCAACGCCGTGCCCATTCCTGCCGGCCTTTCCTTCGAAGAAGCCGCCGCCATTCCTCTCGTTTTCCTCACCGCCTGGCACATGCTCGTCACCCGCGCCAAACTTCAGCCCGGCGAAGAAGTCCTCATCCTCGGCGGAGGCAGCGGCGTCGGTACCGCCGGAATCCAAATCGCCAAAGTTCTCGGCGCGCGCGTCATCACCACCGTCGGCAGCGAAGAAAAAGTCGAAAAACTTCGCGCCCTCGGCGCCGACGAAGTCATCGTCCACAGCAAGCAGCAAATCCACGCCGAAGTGAAGCGCCTCACGGGCAAGCGCGGCGTCGACGTCGTCTTCGAACACGTCGGCGAAGCCACTTGGCCGCAAAGCGTCGCGTCCCTCGCCGTGAACGGCCGCCTGGTCACCTGCGGAGCCACCACCGGCTACGATGCAAAAATCGATCTGCGCTTCCTCTTCAGCCGCCATCTCTCCATTCTCGGCTCCTACATGGGCAGCAAAGCCGAACTTTTTCCTGTCCTCGAACTCGTCTCCCGCAAACTCATCCATCCCGTCCTCGACAAAGTCTTCCCCCTCGCCGACGCCGCCGAGGCCCACCGCCGTCTCGAATCCCGCGAACAGTTCGGCAAGCTCGTGCTGAAAGTGTAGGGGCGGCGTAACTCCGCCTTCCGATGCCTTCCTTAAATGTGCAAACACTTGCGCTGGTGAAACTGTAGAAACGTTAGATTCGTGCACATAATTCCTCTGCGCATGCGCGTGGCCAACCAGTAACTGTCTGAAACATAAAGGCATAATAAAAACCCTCAGGCTTGGTATCATGGTTGCGCGAAAGCAAAGCAGCGCTTTGGCCAGTCCGGTGGCCAAGCGCGGCTGTTCGCGAAACTGGATTGCCAGGCGCCTCACTTGTTCGATCCCTTCTCGAACGGGACACCAGATCCCAGTTCCGAGCTCAGTTGGTAGTTGCGAGAAATTGATTCGGGGCTTCTAGCAAGCAGTATCTGATGACGATTGAAATTCGAATACCTGCAAAGCACGCAAGGTCCGCCCAGCGCGCGTGCCGATGCGCAGGAGCTGCAAAGATCGATGAGCGCTGACCTAAGTGTCGCTTTGGGCGTTAAGGGACCGGCAATCGAACCGCGCGCTCCGCGTGTATCCTTGTTCCCACATCTCCACGCAGCATCCGGCGTAGCGGCCAGATTCCTTTCGAATTTCCTCATCTGGCTCATTCTTTTCGTGCCGGTTCTTTGCCTTCAATGGTATGACCACGCTTTTCTCGGTGAATTCGGCGGTTACCCGGATGAGCCCGCCCATTATGTCACCGGGCTGATGTTTCGCGATTATTTTGCGAGTCTGCACTACTTCTCTCCGTTCCAGTTCGCCGAGAACTACTACGTGCATTATCCCAAAGTGGGCATCGGCCATTGGCCCCCGGTCTTCTATGTAGTTGAAGCGTTCTGGACTCTGATCTTCTCCACCTCGCGCGCGTCGCTCATGGTGCTCATGGCCGTCTTCTCGGCGCTCCTTGCTTTCACTTTGTACACCATACTCAAGGACAAGCTTGGCCGTCCCGTTGCTCTCGCGGCTGCGTTCATCCTTGTGGCCTTGCCCACCGTGCAGGCGCAGGCGGGAATGCTTATGGCGGATATTCCCGTGGCCTTTTTCTCTCTCCTTGCCGCGTGGAGTTTCGGTCGATTCCTGGACACCGAACGCTCCCTCGACGCTCTGCGCTTCGGCGCCTTCTCCTGCGTCGCCATCATGACCAAGGGCAGCGGCTTCGCCCTCATGCTGGTCCCGTTGATTGCCATTCCTCTGTCGCGCAAATGGAATCTCGTGCGGCGCCCCGCACTCTGGGCTTCCGCGGCGATTGTCTTGACGGTTTGCGGACCCTGGTATTGGCTCACCCGCAGGATGCTGTCCGGATCATGGGACTCGGTTCATTCCAGCTCATTCAGTACCGCTCTGTTTTACGTCGAGCACAGCCTGGGAATTCTCGGCTGGGGCTTGACCATTTTGGCCGTCGTCGGCATCGTCGTGGTATTCCGCGAACTCCTGCGCTCTCCACAAACGAATGGCATGTGGGCTTCCCTCGTTGGACTGGCCGCTGGCGTGTACATTCTTCTTTTTGTGGTCCCCACCGGTCGTGAGGACCGCTATCTTCTGCCCGTAATTCCTGTTGCCGTGGCCTTCTCCGCCATGGGAGCCAAATACATCGCTTCGAAATTGCTGGCAAAATGGCCCTCCGCGGCGGCCCGTGCGGCCAGCGTCGCGCTTCTCGTCCTGTGCTTCGTTTTCACGGGTCTCAGCTTCCCGCGAGCCTATTCGCGCGGCTACGGAGCCGTGGCCAAAATGCTCGTCTCGGATCCCGTGCTCGACCGTTCCGTGATTCTCGTTTCCTCCGACGCGGAAGGCGAAGGCATGCTCATCTCGGAGATCGCCATGCGCGATCGCCGCCCCGGCCACATCGTCTTGCGCGCCAGCGAAGTCCTCGCGCGCAGCGACTGGAACGGCGGCAATTACCGCCTCTTTTACTCATCCCCGCAAGATCTTCAGCGCTATTTGGAATCCATCCCGGTTCGCGCCGTCGTAATTTCTCTTTCCAGGCCCGGCGATCCGCCCCAATTGCAGGCCCTCCTCCGGCAAACCCTCGCAGCCGACGCGGAGGACTGGAAGCTGGTCGGCGCCTACCCTTCCTGGCGAAAGTCCATCGAGTACCCGAACTCTCTCCAGGTTTATCTCCGCCGCGGCGATTTTCGAGCCAGTCGCGCCGCCATTCACATCGACATGCAGCGCATGCTCGGCCGCGAGTTCACCCTCCAGCCAGGGACGCAACCCAATGCGTCGCCCTCGTCCCTGAGCCCGACTCCCTGAACATCTCCGCCAGCGACTCTTTACGCCTTTCTGCTCGCGCGTGTCTCCGCCTGTGTGCCTTTGCCTGTGCCCCATCCGAGGCATTGGTTAGCCATGCACAACCTTCAAAGCCCGGCTGCTCCCCCTGTGCGGACGCCTGCGCCGGAGACCCCGGTACCTCACAAATAGCCAGACTTCTGCTAGAATCATTTTTTCCTTAGTCTTTCTTTGAAAT
>JBAPRL010000052.1:0-99301 GCA_049281095.1 Candidatus Acidiferrales bacterium | reverse complement strand
GTACTGATCCAAAAGGCATCCCCTAACGCATTTGCCCACCGGGTCGTCCCCGGCTAGTTCTCGACACGCGATGCGATGTTCGAAGTCGGTATAAGTCGAGCACTTACTCAGTGGCTGCGGATTGTGCGTGTTCGGTGGTTTGCACCCTCCCGGCCCACACCCGGATAGTCCCGAAGGGTCGGTCACATTCGTGGGGCTATCCAGGGCGTAGGCGTAAAAGTCAAGCCCGCCCCTAAAGCGAATCGGATCCTCGCTGAGGAACCTTCCGCTGGCCGGATCGAAATACCGTGCCCGGTTGTAGTAGAGATTGGTTTCAGTGTCGAACTCGCGGCCCGTGTAACGGAAGAAATTCGTTAGCGAGCCGCTGGAGTTGGTGGTGTTTCCGAACGAGTCGTAGGTGTAGGTCTGAGCAAGTGCGCCAGTTGAGCCACTCACAGAGGTAACCGAACCCAGGCCGTCCGCCTCATAGTAATCCGTCGTTGCACCCCGCTGCATCGCCAAAGGCTCGTCAATCCTTTGCCCCTGGACGTAGCGGGCTACGGCACCCCCCGTCGCATTCACGGTCTCTATCAGATCGAAGCCGTCGTAAACGAAGATGCTGGTGGCGTTTGGCGAGATTTTCTCGATTCTTCTGCCGAAGGGATCGTAGCGATACGACTCAGTTCCACCAGTCCCGGGCAACGTCACTTGCGTCAAGCGGTTCTCGAAGTCCCAAGTGTAATTCGTCGTTCCGGTCGAATCCGTTTTGCTCGTGGTGTTCCCGTTGTAGTCGTAGGTGTAGCTCGCGCTCGAATCTCCGGTGAGTTCATTGGAGGAATTGACCGTGTACGACGGGATCGCGAGCGAGGCGGTGCGATTGCCGACCGGATCATACGTGTAGCTTTCGGTCGTCGTTCCCCCTTGCGCCGCCGACAGCAACTGATAAATCGAGTCGTAGCCGTAGTTCGTCGTCACGTTTGCCAACTCGTCCGCCTTTGACGTGCGGTTCCCGGCAGAATCCACGGTATATACCGCGCCGTCAATGGTACTTGACCCCACCTGGTGCAACACGGATAACAGATGCGACAGCTTATCGTAGCTGTAATTCGTCGCGATACCATTGGGCCGGGTCATCTGCGTCCGCCGAGAGAGCGCATCGTAGCTGAAGCCGAATTGCCCAGCCCAACTGCTCGTCAGGTTTGATAGCCGGTTCAATGTGTCATAGGTATAGGTATTCGTGCTGCTGTCCGGCGCGGTGAAGCCCGTGCGATTGGAATCCGCATCGTACGTGTAAGAATTTGTGAACGGCGTATTCAGGAACGAGTACGTCGTCGTTGTCCCGATCAGCCGTCCCATATTGTCATAGGCAAACGCATACGTCCCCGTCGGATCGTTCACCTGTAGAATTTTGCCCACCAAGTCGTAGGTGTATTCGGCCGTCGTCGAGTCTGGATACTTTTTCTGCGTCAGCCGGTTGAGCGCGTCGTACACATACTGAATCGTGTTGCCGTTGCGGTCCGTTTTGCTGGTCAGATTGTTGTCCGCGTCATAGGCGTAGTTCTCCGAATAGTTCGCTGGGAAGGTCGTCTTTGTTACACGGCCAAACGCATCGTAGGCAAAATTCGTCGTGTGGCTGTTTGCATCCGTGATGCTCAGCAGATTGTTTTCCGTGTCATACGCGTATTGTGTGACGTTTCCCGCCGGGTCGGTGACGCTCGTCAGCCTGTCCGCGCCATCATAAGCGTAGGTGGTTGTCTTACCGTTCTGGTCCGTCGCTGTGACGCGCCGTCCCCGATAATCATAAGTGAAACTCGCCGTCGACTGGTCCGGATAGGTAATGCCGGTCAGCCGGTCTCCCATGTCATAGGCGAACGTGGTCTGATTTCCCATCGCGTCGGTCACCGATGTGCGGTCGCCGCGCGAATCATAACCGTAGCTTGTGACGTTGCTCTGCGGATCGGTGATGCTGGCGATGTAACCCGCCGTGGTGTACGTGATCGCGGTGATTCTTCCGAGCGGGTCAGTGATTTGCGTCAGTTCGCCCAGCGAGTTGTAAGCAAATTGCGTTTCGCTGGCAGCCGTACCGCTCTGGGGTGCGGGAGTCGTGACCGAGAGCAAGTTTCCGTGCGAATCGTAAGTATTCGTCGTGACGTGGCCGAGCGGATCGGTCATGGTCAGCACTTCGCCAAAGCTATTGTAGGTGTACGTGGTCGTCGGTGTCCCGCCGGTCACGGCTGGCTGAGTGGTTGATGTTACGTTGTCATTTGAATCGTAAGTGTTGGACGTGACGTTCCCGAGCGGATCTGTCGTCGACAAAACGTTCCCCAGGCTGTCGTATTGATACGTGAAGTTTCCCCGAATCGTGCAGCTTGAGCAGCCGGAGCCTTGCGCCGACGTGACATACCAATTGCCACCCACGATTCCTGCGGCATAGGTCGTTTGGTTGCCCAACGAATCCGTCACCACCGTTGCACCCGTAATTGAAAACACTGGGCCATCGGCAGAGACATTGGCCACGTCGACGGTGACCGGGCCAGTTGATGCTCCACTGGGAACGACCGCTTGAATGGATGTATCACTCCAGCTTGTCGCTGTCGCAGTGACGCCGTCGAACGTGACGACACTGTCGCTCTGCGTCGAACCAAAGCCCGTGCCTGTAATCGTGACCGTGTCTCCGGGCGACCCACTGATCGACGAAATGCCGGTAACCGTGAGCGAAGGCAGGACGGTAAAGGATACGCTGTTGCTTGGTATCCCTTGAACTGCGACCGTCAACGGGCCGCTGGTCGTGTTCGGGCCGACTTCAAACAGGATGCTCGAATCGCTCCAGGGGCTGGCAGACTGCACAATGCCGTTAATTTCGACTTGCCCTGCTCCGTTATAGTTGCCGAATCCAGAGCCAGTTATTGTGACTTGGCCGCCGACTTGGGCAGCAGGCGGTGCAACGCTGGTGATCACCGGGTTTATTATGGTGAGCGAGGGGTTGGCCACACTCTGAATGGAATTTACGGTGACCGTCACGGGGCCGCTGGTTGCTCCCGCGGGCACAACCGCGACAATTTGACTGTTGCTCCAGCTGGTTATCGATGTGGCTGTCACGCCGTTGAAGCTGACGCTGCTCGTGCCTTGACTCGCGCCGAAATTCGACCCTGTGATTGTGACCGAGTTTCCAATTCCGGCCAGATCCGGTAACAATCCCGTTACGACCGGCGTCGTTCCAATTTGCACCGAGACATTATCGAAGGTAGCTGTCGAAAGACTCGTATTTTGTTCACTGCTCACACCCAATCCCACATAAACAGTCTGCGGCATGGTGATCGTTTGGTTCGAGAGCACCTGAGTCCAAGTGTTGCCGTCGGGTGACATATAAGCGCTGAACGTGCTTCCATTGCGCACCACCTTTAGCCAGTACGGAAGAGTTACGGCACCGGTGTTCCCTTGATCCGTCGCGCTTCCTCCCGTTGTTGACCGATCGTAAAGATAAACGTAGGAATATGAAGCAGTAATCAAGGGATACGCATCCACGGAATTCGCGTCGAGGGTTCCCCGAATCATCACCGCCGCTTGGATGATCGTTCCCTGCACACTAACAAGCCGCGCCACAATCGATCCGTCTCCAGACAATGGCTGGTAGACAAAATGCATCGCGTCTGCGGTCAAACCGATTTCTTGGCCCGAACCCGTCACAGAAAATGTCCCGCTCGAATAAGTGGCACTGCCCGCCAAACCTACCGCACCAATATCCTGATCAAGCCACGGCAAGGGAAGCGGCTGAGAGGTCACCGTAAAACCAACAGGATTACTGTCATTCATGCTTGGAGCGACGGAAACAACCATGGGCCCCGATGTCGCTCCCGTCGGAATCGTTATGACGACAGAGGTAGCGCTCCAGGAATCGATGGTCACGGGCGAGCCATTCAACAGTACAAGACTGCCGTTTGCCGTAGTCCCGAAACCGGAGCCGGAAATTTGAACTTGGCTACCAACAGGACCGGTCGTGGCAGAAAGGCTCGAAATCACAGGGGCGGGGTTCGCGGTTGAGTTGACCGACACGTTGTCGAATGTGGCGGTGCCCAAAACGGAGGGATCCTGGCTGCTGACTGCCAAGCCGATGTAAACATCCTGCGCCATTGTGATCGTCTCGCTCGACCCAAGTTGCATCCAATACATTCCATCTGAGGAGATATACGCGCTAAAAGTATTACCGCTTCGCACGAGCTGCACCCAGTAGGGAAGGTTTAGTCCGCTACTGTTTCCTTCACCACTCGTTGCAGCTCCCGTACTCGCTCGGTAGGATAAGTCAAAGTATTCATCTCCGTGGACGTTGAATAAAAACATGTTGCTGGCACCAGGGTCGAGCGTCTCTCGAATCATTACGCCTGCTTCGGTACTTGTGCCGGATCCTCCGGTAACGCTTACCACCCGGGCCACAATCGATCCGTCGCCTGACAAAGCTTGATACACAAAGTGCATGCTGTCCGCTGTTCCTGTGACTCCGTTGCCAGACCCCTGCACGGTAAATGTGTTGTTCGCGAACGTAGCGTTTCCAACCGCACCATTGACACCTATGTCTTGATCAAGCCAAGGAAGCGGTAGAGGCTGTGAAGTGACGTTAAACATCATTCCGTTGCTGTCATTCATGCTCGGTGCGACAGAGACCACGATAAGGCCGGACGTTGCTCCCGATGGCACTGTGGCGATGATTGATGTCGCCGTCCACGAGACGATCGTCATCGGCGATCCGTTCAGTAGAACCTCACTACCGCTTTGCGAAGCTCCGAATCCAGAGCCGGAAATCACCACGTTGGCACTGACCGGCCCCGTCGTGCCGTAAAGGCTCGTAATCGTCGGAGCCGGGATCGCTGTTGGACTGATCGACACGTTATCGAAAGTCGCGGTCGCAAGGCTCGAAGTGCTCTGACTACTCACGGCCAGACCGACATATACGTTCTGCGGCATGGTGATTGTTTCGCTCGACTCCAATTGCGTCCACGACAAACCGTTCACGGACGTGTACGCAGTGAAAGTGTTCCCTGAGCGAACCAGTTCTACCCAATACGGGAGCCCAGAAATGGCCTTATTTCCCTGATAGGTTGAGCTTCCTCCAGTGCTGGAGCGATAATAAAAGTAGAGATCCGAAGGGAGATAGATCACAGCCCCGTCCGCTGCATTTGCGCTCAAACTCGCTCGAATCATTACTCCAGCCTGCAAGCCGCTGCCTTGCGTGCTCACAATTCGCGCTACGATAGTGCCATCGCCGGACATCGGCTGATAAGCAAAATGCATTCCATCAGACGTACTCCCGATTCCCGTGCCTCCGCCCAGGACAGTGAAAACCCCACTCGCATAGGTTGCGCTGCCAGCTACACCGTAAGAACCCACATCCTGATCCAGCCAGGAAGTGGGCAGAGGTTGGGAAGTGACAGTGAACACAGCTGGGTTGCTGTTGTTCATGCTCGGTGCCACGGATACACCAATCGGTCCCGATGTCGCTCCGGACGGAATCGTTATAATGATGGACGTAGCGCTCCAGGATTCGATGGTCACGGGCGAGCCACTGAGAGTTACGAGACTGCTGCCCTGAGAAGAGCCGAAGCTCGAACCAGAAATCACGACTTGAGTTCCGACTGGCCCAGTTGTGGTAGAAAGGCCCGTAATCGTCGGTGCGGGATTCGCCGCCGAACTAACCGATACGTTGTCGAATGTGGCTGTGGCTAGCGTTGAGGTGCTGTAGCTGCTTACCGCCAGACCGATATAGACATTTTGCGTCATCGTGAACGTCTGTGTATTTCCCAGTTGTGTCCAATTCACGCCATCTGGAGATGTATACGCCGTGAATGCTGTGCCGCTCCACACGATCTCCACCCAATAGGGCAGGGCATGGTAAGTTTCACCATAGTTCGTGTCCGAGCCTCCGGCGCTAGACCGGTCGTCAAAGAAGAGGTACGACGAATCGTAATAATCGGACGCGTCGGCAGCATTTGCACTTAGCGCCTGCCGAATCATCACTCCAGCCTGACCACCGGAACTGCTCACGACGCGCGCCACAATGGAACCGGCATTTGAAAGCGGTTGGTACGCAAAATGGATTCCGTCAGCGGTCCCAGCGATTCCCGTTCCTGCGCCCTTCACCGTGAATACACCACTTGCGTAGGTTGAGCTTCCTGAAAGGCCTACCGAACCTATGTCTTGATCCAGCCAACCAGCGGGGAGCGGCTGCGAGGTTACGGTGAACACCACTGGGTTGCTGTCGTTCATGCTGGGAGCAACAGATACGACCATTGGGCCAGATGTGGCCCCCGAGGGAATGGCAACGCTGACCGATGTAGCGCTCCAGGAATTCACGGTTACTGGCATGTCATTCAAAGTTACCAGACTGCTTCCCTGGGAAGCTCCGAAGCCAGAGCCGGAAATGGTTAACTGACTGCCAATTGATCCCGTCGTGGCAGAGAGGCTTGTAATCGACGGAGCGGGACTAGCCGTCGGATTGACCGATACATTGTCGAACGTGGCCGTGGCTAGGCTTGAGTTGTTTTCGCTGCTTACGGCCAGACCGACGTAGACGTTCTGAGCCATGCTGATCGTCTGCGTGCTGCCCAACTGTGTCCAATTCACTCCATCGAGAGATGTGTATACACTAAATGTACCGCTGCTGCGGACCACTTCCACCCAGTAAGGCAGGGTGTGGTACGCGAAGCTGACGTAGGATTCACTACCTCCCGTGCTCGTGCGCTCATCGAAGTAAATATATGACGACTGATAAGCAGCGTACGCATCCGTTGCATTCGTGTTGAGCGTTTCTCGGATCATGACCGTAGCTTGGCCGCCGGTGCTGCTTACTACCCGCGCCACGACCGAACCGTCGCTCGACAACGATTGATAGGCGAAATTCATTTCGTCGGCTGTGCCGTAAATTCCTGTACCTGAACCTTCAACGGTAAATACGCCATTTGCATATGTGGCGCTGCCCGCCACACCGACTGAGCCTATATCTCCATCCGACCAACCCGAGGGAAGTGGCGTAACAGTGAAGGACGAACTATTAGCCTCTTGACTGTTCACCGTAACTGAAAACGATCCAGAGGATGCTCCTGTGGGTACTAACGCGAGAACGCTCGCGTCACTCCAACTCATGACTGAGGCGCTGGTACCATTTAATGAAACCGTGCTGCTTCCTTGTGTCTCTCCAAAACCAGTCCCGGTGATCGTTACCAGAGTGCCCACTGGCCCGGAGGCTGGAGAGAGGCCGGTAATCGATGGGCCTTGAGCGATTGCTTGGCCACAGCAGACGAGAATCGCGATAAATCCGACAGCTAGAAGCCATCCAAAGCGCCGCATAGACGTTGCTCCCCAAGACTCAAATAAGCTGACCACCCAGGCGCTATTTCGCTGGTGTAGGTCCTCTGGAATCACACAACGCTATTGACTCTGGTAAGTCACCGTGATCGCGTCAACGCCATTCGCCCGCGACGAAGTTAGCCCGCGCCCGCTGCTATCATAGGTGTGGCTCTCCAGAACGACGCCGTTCGAGTCCGTCACGCTGGCGACGAGCGACTGGCTGTTGTAAGTGAAATTGAGCGTCGATCCGTCTGGTTCGGTCACTTGAAGCAAGCGACCTTGGCTGTCATACGAGTAGGAAGTGGAAACACCGAAATCCGAAGTGACACTGGTCACGAGAAAACTGGTCTGGCTAGCGTAGGAGAAATAGAGGTGCCGGGATGCTGGGTCTGTCACTGTGTTGAGGCGTCCTACTGCGTCATAGGACAGTTGCGTCGTATTGCCATTCCTATCGATGATCGCAATGAGATTTCCACTCGTATTGTCAAATAGCCTTTGCTCTCCGTTCTTAAATGTGAGTGTCCAATATGAGGAGCCCTGAACAAGCGTCGCATCCTGATTCCCTGGCGCAGCTACTCCGTATCCGCCAGCGGCGTTATACGCAAGCGACCAAAAACTTCCGTCACCGCGCGCATATTTAACATAGTTGTCGCTGCCTAAGAAAATTCTCTCTTCGAAATTGGATCGCCAATTCGGTCCAAATAGCCCCACTTGATACGCATTCTGCGTAGCAGGCCACATGCTGTTCCAAGTCCTCTCAAGAGTTAGGCCGCCGCCGAGCCCAGGATTCTTTATGTCCGCTTCCTGAATGTAGGTATTACCAGTGGCAAGATTGATTGGTCCCCCACCAGTACCCGGCGAAGAGCAACCACACCGCGTCTCTGGGGCAGCGTCTGGCGGTGCGCACTTGTAAAACGGTACCTGACAATAAGTCGTCCAATCGAATCCGTTGCAATTGGTCGCACCCAGAGGTATAGCCGGATAGCAGGTAGCGTCCCAAAGAGAATACTGCCCGCAAGCAACCCAAACCTGACAGCCTTGTACCTGGGCAGTTGCAGGTGTACTAAACGCAAATTCTAGGGCAACCACAACAAACAATAATGCAAGCGTGCTCTTAAACATGGTCCACCCCCCTCGCATGATGCGTGGTGGTCTTCAGGCTTTCACGCATCGAACTCAACGAAACGTAATTGATTGCGCGGCTTCTACTTCAACGGCAAGATATTGTCAATAGTACTTTATTAAAATTTAGTAAAAAGTTTTATTAGCACGCGCAACTGTGGCGACGGCCATTCACCACAAGAAATCGCAAACACGGTCCGTGTCACTGACAATACTGTGCGCTCACAGATTAAGAGCATTTTCTGCAAGACCGGTGTCAAACGGCAAGACGAATTGATTCGCCTTCTTTTGAACAATTCAGGGATAGCAATTCGACCATAGGCCTGATTGCACTTCTACGCGCAATCTGCCGCCTGTAAGCCGGAAGAAAACTTGAAATTGAATCAGAGTAAGACCGGAATCAGTTGAAAGCGACGGATATTGAGCGTAGCTACCGCATAGCCGAGATGCATTGCGGTAGAACTGATCAAGAGGTCCTCAAATGCAATGCTCACTCCCTGAAAGCATGTCATAGGAAACTAAACACACCTAATAGACATCTATAGTGGACATATAGACCGTAATAGTATACCATTGAACGTACAGAGGTGACGCGCAATGACATTCCAATCAGACCATTCGTCTCCGAGAAAGCAGCGTAGGCGCACGTTGCGCGTGTTCTATGTCTTTGTGCTCGTCGCCATCGTGCTTTTCAGCTTGGCGGTGCGACCGAACCAGTCCGCAGAAAAGGAGCTGATGGCACTTGGGACCGTCGCGTCGCTTGTAGCGATTTGGTGCTTCATTCGGTTTCTTAGAGCCGCCGACGCACATCAGAAACTCATCAATCATCAGGCGACGAACTTTGCCTTTGTCGCCTCCCTGCTTCTCACGCTCATTGTTGGCCTCCTTCAACGATTTGGAATTTTTCCCAGCGCTTCACTTCTGATTCCGGCATTGATGATCGCGTTTTGGAGCATCGGCTTAATTCTTTTCTCTTGGCGGTACAAATGAAGACCCGCCTTCGTGTCTTGAGAGCGGAGAAGGAGTGGTCGCAGGCCGAACTCGCCGAGAATGTTGGCGTGACACGGCAGTGTATCAATGCGATTGAGACGGGCAAGTACGAACCAGGTCTCGACTTGGCCTTTAAGATCGCTCGCATCTTCGGTAAGAACATTGAAGAAGTCTTCCTCTACGCGGAAGACGATCGCAGTTCATCCTCTTAGAGGTTGCTTTGAGGTAACCAGGCCGATGTTCATCGTTCCGCGCTTCCGAGTTTTTCATTTGTCTTCACGGTCGAACTTTATCCTTGCCGTCCTTATTACCTAAGCGCCACGGAGCATTGTCATGTCACGAGGCTTTGACGGATTCGAAATTGATGACTTTCGTGATTCTGATTTTGGCTCCGGGCGCGACCTAGGCCGGGGTTCATCTTCGGATGGGAATGCCCGAACAGAGCTCCAGGACATTCACCGGACGGAAGACCGGGCCGATAGCCTCGACCGTGAAGGACAGAGAGTTTCCGAGAGAGAACGCCTACCATTGGCTCGTGAAGAGCGTGTCCAAGCGATCCTTTCTCAGCGCTTTCGAACCAAGTATGCGGATCGGGATAAACATTATTCCCTGCGTGATTCCGAGGTTCAGACGCTCTCGGAGGTTGGCAGGTTTCGCGTCGTAGCAGTGCGCGACTTGGCCGAATTTGCTTACAGCGGTGACCGTTCCCGCATGGAGAATGATGTCCACAATTTGATGCGCCAAGGTCTGGCAATGCAACGAGGGACAAGCGTCTTGAAAAAAGATTCTCGGCAGGTGCTCACCCTGACCAAGCGGGGGCAACGCTTCATCCGCAAGCACGAATTCGTGCCGAACGAGCAGGCCCTCTACCACGGCTTTGTGAAACCGAAGGAAGCGAATCACGACGCCGATTTGTATCGCCTTTATCACAAGGCAGCTGATGACATCGAGCGGCAGGGCGGCAAAGTCCTCCGTGTGACGCTCGACTATGAATTGAAAGAGAAGCTCTACAGAAAGCTCGGCAACGCGCAGGTGCGCAACGCCAAGGACCCCGACCAGCAGAACTTACGAAAACAGGCTTTTGCCCGCGAACTTCAACTGCCTGTAGTTCAGGGCAAGGTCATTCTCCCTGACATGCGCATCGAGTATGAAACCCGAGAAGGTGAACGCGCCCGAATGGACGTGGAACTCGCTACGGGCCATTATCACGGCAATCATCTCGCCGAGAAAGCTCAGGCCGGATTCCAAATCTACGCCCGTTCGCAAGATGCTGCAGGGTTGCGGCGCATCCGCGACGAACGCGAAATCACGACGGCGATTCTGAGCTTCCGACCATGAACTTCCCAGAAACCAGCATCGAAAACCTTCGTGGCCTTGGCTATACTGGGGATGAAGCCCGATTCCTCTATCTTGTCGCCACGCACTCTGGCTATTTTTCCACGCGCCAATTCCTCAGCTTCACCAAAGCCAAGAGCGGCGACCGGAGCATGGCGTTCACGCAGAAAGTCCTCGGCAAGGGCCATGCCACTGCCCGGCTACTTCTCCGCAACGGGCGCGTCTATCACCTTTTCTCACGCATTGTGTATCGCGCCATCGGACGCGAAAATCTTCGCAATCGACGCGAGCACGGCGTTGAGCACATCCGCTCCCGGCTGATGATTCTGGATTTCGTACTCGGGCATCTGGATTACAACTATCTCGAAACCGAGCAGGACAAGATTCACTATTTCTGTGAGCAATTGCATGTCCCGCGACAGTTTTTGCCCACCAAACGCTACACCGGAGCGATCCATAAGAAGGCGACCGATCGTTATTTCGTGGACAAATTTCCCATGTTCTTCCGCCCTGCCTCCCCTGTGGTGAACTTCACCTTCATCGATCCCGGCTGGGAGAATCTCAAGAATTTCGAGAACCATTTGTTCGCCTACAGCGGCTTGTTTGGCGTGCTTCGAGACGTTCACTTGACCTACGTAGCGACTCGCTCGACGCGCTTTGAAGCCGCACAGAAGATGTTTCTTTCCATGATAGACCGTGCTCCAAAGGTCGATCCCGCCGAGGAAGTCCTGCACTATTTTCGACTGCGCAAAGCGTGGGAGCAGCAGAAATATGGCCTCTTCTCGAACGAGGACATCGAGCTTCTGAACAAATTCACGCAACAATTCGCGAAGCATCCTTGCGAAGAGCGCTACTCGGCGTGGAAAGACGGTCACGTTTCCAGCGACATGGTGCGAAGCCTATGTCGTGATATGACGCCGCCACGAAAAGTGAATTTCCATACCGAATTAGTCGATGGACAAGTCGCGCTGTTTGAAGCAAAACCGAATAGAAAAACTGACCATGAAACACAAGCAAAGGTGAAGAACGATGCCCGCAGCACTTTCAGTTCACCTTTCAGGCCAGTTTTCGCCAGAGAACAGGAGGAAGCGACAGGAAAATAAATCAGATGCATCAATCGAACGCACAAACTCGAACGCGGCCAAGACGTCCACTTCGGGCCGGAGCGACCCCATCCGTTCGGCTTTCAGCCGCGCGGATGCACTTCGGGGTCGCTCCGGGCCCTCGTCACGCATGCTGCGTGCATCGTCTTGGCCGCGTCGCAAAACCGAAACCAACTATTTCGTAATGCACCACGCACTGCATTTTGTTATTGAGGAAGGGAGACAGCCGTGCCGATCCTGAAAGCACCACCGAAGCAGTCCAAGAATGAATCCCTGCAACTCCGTGTGTCTGCGGAATTCAAAGCGAAGCTGCAACGCTACGCAGAATTCCTTAATGCAAACCCATCATATGTCGTGATTGAAGCTCTGAATCGCATTTTCGACAGAGACCGCGACTTCAGAACTTGGCTTGAAGAACACACGGACAGCACGTCCGTAATGCAAACTGAAAATAATTCCACCATGGAGACGATCAAGAAATCCTAATGTCCCGCCACACCCAATTCGGAATGCGCAGGAGTACGGCCTCCCCGCGACGGCTCGTCTTGCGCCTTGTCATGCTCGACCTCAGCCAGGGTTTCTTTAAGAAATTGGCAGAATCGTTCGATGATCCGCCATTACAGAAACAGAGGGCACGTACGACGAAAACGTTTGAACTGCCGCTAACCGAAGAACAGCAGGAGACCACAGGGGGAGCAACGCTCGATGCCGCAGCGATTTGCTCCCTTCGCAGCATGTTTCTCCTGCTCGATGAATGGGACCGAAAACTGCAAAGAGAAAAGATGAACGAAAATTCTTTCCAACAATGTGAAGTCGTCGTTGACACCAAGATTCACTGAGAGCATGGTGAGCAAAACAGTTTCCGATTCGGAGGCCAACGTGAAACCAGCCGTCATTTATGCCCGTGTTTCCAGCAAAGACCAAGAACGAGAAGGCTATTCCATTCCCGCGCAGTTGAAGCTACTTCGCGAGTATGCCCGCACACATGAATTCCAGGTCGTTCACGAGTTCATTGATGTTGAGACAGCCAAGACCACAGGCCGCAAGCAGTTCGGGGAGATGGTCAGGTACTTTCGCGAGAATGCCGGTTGTCGTACCGCTATCGTCGAGAAGACCGACCGGCTGTATCGCAACTTCCGCGATTGCGTGACGCTCGAAGACCTGGAAGTCGAAATCCATCTGCCCAAGGAAGGCCAGGTCATCGGCAAGGACTCAAAATCACAGGCCAAGCTCGTGCATGGCATTCAGGTGGTGATCGCCCGGAACTACATCGAGAACTTGCGCGAGGAAGTGCGCAAGGGCATGCGCGAGAAAGCCGAACAGGGCACTTATCCCAGCCGCCCACCCCTCGGCTATTGCAACAACAAGCTCGAACACACAATCGAGGTAGATTCGCAGAAAGCATTCATCGCAAAGAGGATGTTCGAACTCTATGCCTCCGGCCAGCATTCTCTTGCCAGTGTGCGGAAGATTCTCAAGGATGAATTCGGGCAGCTTCTCGCAAAAGGCTACCTCGAACGATTACTTAAAAACCCCTTCTACAAAGGCCAATTCATCTGGGAAGACAAACTCTACAACGGCACGCACACTCCGCTCATCAGCCCGGAACTCTTCGAGCAGGTGCAGGCCGTGTTTCGAGGTCACAACAAACCGAAGTACCGCAAGCACGAATTCGCGTTTTCCGGTTTGCTGCATTGCGCCTATGACAACTGCGCGGTAACGGCGGAATTCAAAAAGAACCGTTACACCTACTACCGCTGCACCGGCTATCGCGGCCAATGCGATCTGCCCCGATTCCGCGAAGAACAACTGGGCGACCGCCTCGCCGTCACGTTACGTAACATCCACATTCCCGATGATGTTCTTCGGCAGCTCGAACAATCCTTGGTCACCGATAAAGGCCGCGAGGAAGCCATTAGGAAAGAGCAGGGCGAACGCTTGCAGCGGAGATTGACGGCAGTGCGTCACCGCATTGACCAAGCCTACCTCGACAAGCTGGATAGCAAAATCACGGAAGACTTCTGGAATCGCAAATCCGCAGAATGGATGAGTGAGGAACAGCAGGTTTTGCTTGCTTTACAGGGTTTGGAGCAGCCGAAGCCGGAGAAAATGCTCGATGCGATGAGGACTTTAGAACTCGCGAATAAGGCGTATTTTCTGTATCTTAAGCAAGAACCCAGTGAAAAAGCGAAATTGCTCAAAATGGTGCTTTTGAACTGCGCTGTGGATGCCGCAAGTGTTTACCCCACATACAGAAAGCCCTTCGACCTGATCTTTCAACATGCCAAAAATGAGGAATGGCGCGCCCGGAGGGATTCGAACCCCCGACCCTTAGCTCCGGAGGCTAATGCTCTATCCATCTGAGCTACGGGCGCGTAAGGGAGCCGAAGGAAGTTGCGGCACCCGAGCGATTCTACCGCGTCAGAGAGCGAGGGTAAAGGCAGTGGCCCCTGGGCCGTGGATCGCGATGAGCGTTGATATCCTTTTGGCTTTCTGCAAGAAGGGGCTGCGCAACTGACCGGGGGGCGCTGCCAAAGCACCGCAGCACGTCAGGAGCGGGCCAGGTCGCGGATTTTTTTGGCGAGCTTTTCGATTTCCTCGGTCTTCTGAATCAGCCCCACGGAAAGCTCTTCCGAGGCGTCGCTCTTTCCCGCAAGACTTTTGAGTTCCTGCGCAAGGGAGAATAACTGGTCGACATCCTTGCGGATGTCGCGCTCGTTCTGGCGCAGTTGCGCCTTCGAAGGAAGCGGAGATAGGGGCGCCGACGCCACGGGTTGATTGGAAGAAGTCGGGCGTTGCGGTCGATTGGGTTGGGTGGGATCCTGCATGGCGTGTGCCATGCCCGAAGTGGCGGCCACGAAGCTTGCGCCGGCCAACGCGGCTGCCGGCACAAAGGCCGTCAAGAAAACACGTCTTGTCGGGTCCATTTACCGCACCTCCTGCGCGAATGAATCGCGGAAAACCGCTCGCGAATCAAGATGGTATAATCCTGCTCTCTCACCGCTGATTATATATGACCCAGTTTCTCGCAAGTAGGTTCGACTTTGCAAAGGGCGCCGGGCTCCGCGCGCTGATCGTGGCGAGCGCGGCGCTGCTGCTGATCTGGGTGTTGCGCCTGTTGACGTCGCGGATGATGCAGGACGCAAAGGCGCAAAGCAAAGCGGACGCAGCGCGCGAAGAGCAAGCGCGGACAATCGCGAGCGTGCTCTTCAGCGTCGGCTCAGTGACCATCGTGATTGCCGCGATTTGGGTGATGCTCCCGACGTTCGGTTTGCCGCAAAGCACGCAGGCGCCGGTAGTGCGCGTTCTGGTAATTGCCGTCGGCGCGTTCCTGCTCAACCGGCTGCTGCGGGCGTATACGGCGCACATGATCATCGTGGCGCGCACCGATACGCGCGCCGCGCAAGCGCGGGAGGAGCAAACGCGCACCATGGCTGGCGTGCTTTACAGCGTGGCGACGACCGTTCTGGTCGTCGGCGCGGTGTTGATGATCCTGCCAGAGTTTGGATTTCACGAAACTCCGGTGGCGGCAGCCGCGGGACTTTCGAGCTTGGCGCTGGGCTTCGGCGGACAATACCTGGTACGCGACGTGATCAATGGATTTTTCATTATTTTTGAAGACCAGTACAGCGTCGGCGAGGTCATCAAACTGAATAGTGAAACCGGACGCGTGGAGCACATCACGCTGCGGCGCACTGTACTGCGCAATGGCCAAGGCGCCGTGGTGACGATTCCCAACGGCCAAGTGGGCCAGGTGGCGAACTTGAGCCGCGACTGGTCGCAGTATTTTCTGGATGTGACCATTCCCAGCGAAGGCGCAACGCAACAGGCGCTGGCGGTTTTGGAAAAATGCGCCGCCGGAATTCGCGAGGACCCCGCCTGGCTGCCGCTGCTGGTGGACGGCCCGCAGGTCCTCGGCGTAGAATCATTGGCACTCACCGGGACAACGCTGCGCATGCAATTCAAGAGCGCGCCGAATCGCAACGACGAGGTGGCGCGCGAGCTGCGCCGCAGAATTCTTCTGGAAATGGATCGCGCCGGCGTGAAACTGGTCAGCGCACATCGCGTGACGCTCTTGGGGCCCGAACAGAATCCAACGACACCTCCGCAAACAGGCGGAACCATTCAAGGAGGATGACCATGGGAGAAGTGACGCACGAGCAGGTGAATTTGATGTTGCATCTCTACGAGCTGCGCCGCGAACCGGTGATGCGCGAGGCGCGTGCGTGGTACATGACGAATTTTCATCCGAAGACCGCGGAGGATGTTATGAAAATCTGTCCTCCGGGCTCCAAGGAGAACGGGTACATGCGCATGGTGGTGAGCTACTGGGAGATGGTGACGAATATTGTGAGCCGTGGGTTGATCGACGAAGAGTTTTTCTTCGAGAACTCGGGCGAGCAGTGGGTCGTGTGGGAATCGGTGCGCCCAATCGCTCATGAATGGCGCACCATTTTCAAGAACCCGCACGCGTGGGAGAAGCTCGAAGAACATTGCAAACGCTTGGAGGCGTGGCGCGAGAAGCGCGCTCCGGGATCAACGGAAACGATGCGGCAAATGTTCGCGCGGATGATTGCGAAGGAACCTGCGATCCCCGCTACCGCCCAGCAGGCCGCCCGACAGGCGTGACGATAACAGAATCAGCACCTCGGATTTACATTTTTCCTGCGACTTCCTGACGAAATGTTAGCCTTGGGGTCAACGGCAAGTAACATCCGTTGACCCCGAGGAGACGATTAATATGATCAGGAATCGAGCTGTCCTAGCTGCGTGCGCTGCACTGGTCACGTCGGCAATGCTGGTTCCCAGCGATGTGGCCCTGGCGGATGCCACGGCGCAGCACGCGGGAAGCGTTTCTTTGATCCTGCCCCAAGTAGAGTTGACGCGCGCCGGACAGAGCATGGACGTCAAGCCCCCGATGCCGGTCTACTGGGGCGACGTGGTAGCAACAGGACACATGGCACGCGCGCGCGTCGCGCTGGACGACGGCTCGGTGCTCAACGTAGGTTCCGACGCGAGCCTCACGGTGACGAAGCATGATGCTTCGCAGCAGCAAACCCAGATTGATATCGCCTACGGCGAAGTGCGCTCGAAAGTGGTGCACATCACCAAGCCCGGCGGCAGCTTCCAAGTTCGCACGCCAACCGGCGTGGCGGGAGTTGTCGGCACGGATTTCTACCTGGCGTATCAGAATTCCGTCACGCGCCTGATCGTATATGAAGGCACGGTTCGATTTTGCAATCTGGCCGGACAATGCATATTGGTCGGCGCGGGCCTGATGTCCTCTATCCACGGATCCAACGAAACGCCGGACGCGGCACAATCCGCTCCGCCATCGGAATTGATGGCAGCAACGAACAATACCCAAATCAACGAAACGCACGCGAAGGGGTTCGTCAAAGGGCATCCGGTCTGGTTCGGAGTGATCGTGGCGGCTTCAGTCGGAACAACCATCGCGATTGTCAAAGGGCTGAATAGCGGGGGCTCGACGTCCACTACGTCGCCAACAGGTGCGGCACCGACTCCGGGCCGGGCTCGCGGGCAATGAAGCAACGGGAACTTTAAAGGGTTCTGCGATCCAGTCCGCCAGCAACTATTTTCCACTGCGTGGCCAGAAATTGGTCCACCCGCACGGTTGAAAGCGCCGTCTGGTGGGCCATCCGCACTTGCCACACTCCCCAGTCCGCGGCGTAAGAATCGCCAGCGACGCCGGCAAGAACATTGAGCCTTGCCGGAGCATTCGCTTCATCGCGACTGTAATCTACCCTATTCATCGCGGCTCGAGAGGCTTAACGTCGGAGAATTGCTCGCACGAAGAAGGGCCGGTTATATTGGGATTTTGTTGGAGGCGCAGGTGGGAATCGAACCCGTTGCCTGTCTTGAAAGCGCGTAAGTTATTCATTTTACGTTACGCCAAGGAAATTCTTGCGCATACAAAAAACTCTAGCTATTTCTCCGGCCATACGGCAAGAGATTCTATTACGCGGTTGGTTTGCGGCTGCGTCAGTTTCGTTGCAAATCCAGGAGCTACCGGTACAGTGATTTGAAAGTGGTGTCCTCGGTTATCGAAGAGTGTTAGCTGAACCCACTGGCATCCTTGGAGTAAACCGCTGAATTCAAAGCCCCGAATGGGACGGCCAGGAAGCACGGGTGCGTCAGACTCATTTTCCGGCTTACCTCTTAACGATGGGATTGTGCCAACAGCCGTCTGGGGCGATGAGCGCGTCGGCCTCTTTCGGCCCCCAGCTGTGACGCTTGTAGGGGCGACTCCGATGGTGCTTCTTAAGGACTGGATCGACGACGGCCCATGCTGCTTCAACCGCGTCCTCACGAGTGAAAAGAGATCCATCTCCGGCCATGGCGTCGCCCAGGAGCCGCTCGTAGGGCGATTCCTCGCCCGGCTGTTCTTCGACTAGGTAAAGCTCTCGCTGGTCACCGATATACTTCTTCCCTTCGCGCTTAACGCGAGCGGCGAGAGCGATAGCGGAGCTTGGAGAGAGACGGAAGCGCAGGTAGTTGGTCCGGCCGATTGCAGGCGCCGAGTCGGCGAAAAGCCATTGTGGCGGCGGCTTCAGCTCCACCAGGATTTCGGTCTCGGTTTCAGCCAGGTATTTGCCGGAGCGCAAGTACCAAGGCACGCCCTCCCAACGCCACGAGTCGATGAAAAGACGCAGGGCGCAGAAAGTCTCGACGTCGGAGTTCTTCGCGACGTCTGGCTCCTTCCGATAACCGGCGTACTGGCCGCGCACCACGTCGTCCGATTTCAGAGGGCGCATGGCTTGAAAGACCTTGGCTTTCTCATTGTGCACGGCTCCAAAATCCCTATCGGCCGGTGGCTCCATGGCAAGTAGGGCGACGATCTGGAAGAGGTGGTTCTCGATAACGTCGCGCAGACAGCCGGCGGTTTCATAAAACGCGCCGCGGCCTTTCACGCCGAAGTCCTCCGATAGAGTTATCTGGACGCTGGCCACGTAGTTGCGATTCCAGATTGGCTCGAGGAACGAATTAGCGAAACGGAAATAGAGGATATTCATGATCGCCTCTTTCCCGAGGAAATGGTCGATGCGGAAGATCGAGTCCTGCGGAAACACGGCGCGCGCGACGCGGTTGAGTTCCTGCGCGGAGGCCAAGTCGCGTCCGAACGGCTTCTCGACAATGACACGCGCATGCTCAGCCAATTTGGCGGCACCAAGCCCTTTGATCACGGTCTCGAAAAGCGAGGGCGGGATGGCCAGGTAGTGCGCTGGATGCCGGGCGCCACCCAACTCCTTTTTTATCGTCGTGAACGTAGCCGGGTCCTTATAGTCCCCACTTACGTAGGAGAACAGGGACAGAAGGCGGCGGAGAGCACGCTCGTCATCAATCCCACCCGCGCGTTTTATACTGTCCGTCACGCGCTTGCGCAGACGCTCCATACTCCACTTCGAAGAAGCGACTCCGATTACCGGGACCTTGAGAGCGCCGTGCTTCACCATCGCGTAGAGTGCCGGGAAGACCATCTTGTGGGCAAGATCACCCGTCACACCGAAGAACACCAGCGCGTCCGAACGGGAGGCAGCCATCAGGCATTTCCCTTGGCGGCGGCTTTTTCCTTATGGCCGCCGAACTGGTAACGAAGCGCCGACAACACCTTGTCGGCGAAGTCGTCCTCGCCGCGCGAGCTGAAGCGTTCGTAGAGCGCGGCACTGAGCACGGGAGCCGGAACAGACTCGTCAATGGCCGCTTTAACCGTCCAGCGTCCCTCCCCCGAGTCCGACACCCGGCCGGCAAACTTCGCGAGATCGGGACTATCGAGGAGCGATGCAGCAGCCAGATCCAACAGCCACGAGGCGATCACGCTGCCGCGGCGCCAGACCTCGGCGATGTCGGCCAGGTTCAGGTCGTATACGTAGTGCTCGGGATCACGCAACGGCGCGGTCTCGGCATCCACGGTGCTCTTCTGCTTGCCGACGTTGGCGTGGCGAAGGATGTTCAATCCCTCCGCGTAGGAGGCCATCATGCCGTACTCGATGCCGTTGTGGACCATCTTGACGAAGTGGCCCGCGCCGCTCGGACCGCAGCGCAGGTAGCCGTGCTCAGCGGTGCCACCTACTTTTTCCCGTCCGGGCGTGCGGGGTGCCTCGTCCATGGTTGGAGCCAAAGCGACAAAAATGGGATCGACGCGCTCGGTGACGGTTTCATCACCGCCGATCATCAGGCAGTAGCCTCGCTCCGAGCCCCAAACCCCGCCGCTCGTCCCGGCGTCCACATAATGGATGCCTTTCGGTTTCAATTCGGCGCTGCGGCGGATGTCATCGTGGTAATAGGAGTTGCCGCCGTCGATGATCACGTCGTCGCGCTCGAGGAGCGGGACAAGGGTCTTCAAAGTCTGATCGACCACGGCCGCCGGCACCATCATCCAGACGGCGCGGGGGGATTTCAGTTTCTTCACAAAATCTTCAAGCGACGTCGTCCCGACCGCGCCTTCCTTGGCGAGCGCTTGCACGGCTTCCGCCTGGACGTCGTAAACCACGCACCTGTGTCCGGCGCGCATAAGACGCCGCACCATGTTGGTTCCCATCCGACCCAGTCCGATCATTCCTAGTTCCATGTGATTTTCCTTTCAATTTAGTAATGTCAACGTCCGTTCCTCGCGGACGTCAGATGAAGCCACAGTCGATCTTTCTCGAGAGGCGACTGGCGATCGTCGCGAATCCTCTCGACCAAAGAGTCTTAGACCTTCATCGCGTAACTTCCTGGTTCTCCAGTGCCTGGACCTTCGCCACGCGCCGTTGATGGCGTGGTGCCCCGCTGAAGCGAGCGGTCAGAAAGGTTTCGATCAGTTCCCGAGCGAGTGCAGCCCCAATCACTTTCCCCCGAGACAAAAGACATTCATGTCGTCGTCTTCAACACCTTGATGGGCGGAGAAAACATCGTGGATGAGCGCGGCGCGTACACCGGGAATTTTGTTCGCGGCGATGGATGCCCCCACGCCGCTGCCGCAGAGCGCCACTGCCCTCTCAACTTCCCCAGACGCGACGGCCCTCGCCAACGGAACGACGAAGTCGGGGTAGTCATCTCCGGGATTCAGTTGGTGTGCGCCGAAGTCCACGACTTCGTACGCCGAGCTGCGTAACGATTCCACGATCTGCTCCTTCAGAGCAAACCCGCCGTGGTCGGATGCAATTCCCACGCGCACTATGGTTTTTCCTTGAGCGGGCGGAGCAACTTGTGAGCTTGTTTGCAGACATTCTCCACAGTGAATCCATAGTGATCCATCACGACTGGTCCGGGCGCTGATGCGCCGTAGGTATCTACTCCAATCACTGCGATCTGAGGGCCGACATAGGAGTTCCAACCGAGAGATGCGCCGGCCTCGATGGCCAGTAGAGGTATGCCAGTCGGCAAAACCCAGTCCCGATATTGCTCTGACTGCAAGGAGAAGAGGTTCGTACTAGGCACGCTGACCACCCTCGCCTGAACGCCCTCACTCCCCAATCGGTCCCGGGCTTCTAGGGCCAGATGCACTTCCGATCCTGTCGCGATCAGAATGACATCCGGTTTCGCACCCGACGAAGAATCCGCCAGGATGTAGCCGCCAAGCAATACTCCCTCGTGTATGCCTGGATAGGCCGTCATATCGAGTACGGGAAGTCCTTGGCGTGTCAAAACGAGGGCAACAGGACCTTCTTTATGTTCAATGGCAATTCGCCACGCGGCAACCGTCTCGTTGGCGTCCGCCGGCCGAATCACAACCATGCCGGGAACCGATCGCAATCCCACCAGTTGCTCGACGGGCTGATGGGTCGGGCCGTCCTCTCCCATGGCGATGCTATCGTGAGTGAAAACATAGATCACTCGCAAACCGTTCATGGCCGCCAAACGTATCGGAGGACGCATGTAGTCGCTGAAGATCAGAAACGTTCCACCGAAAGGGATGAGACCACGGTGCAAGGCCATGCCGTTTAGAATCGCGCCCATGGCATGTTCGCGTATGCCGAAGTGCATGTTGCGTCCGGCCCAGTTCTCCGGCTCGAAGTTCCCGGCCCCTTCCATATTCGTGAAAGTGCTGGGAGCAAGATCGGCTGAGCCTCCCATCAGTTCGGGTAGATGAGTGTTCAGAACTGCGATTGTCTTGCCCGAGGCGATGCGGGTTGCCATTGGACCGTCCGCCGGAGTGAATCTCGGGAGGCTTGCGTCCCAATCTTTCGGAAGCTCGCGGTGCGTGACTCGCAGGAACTCCGCGGCCAAGTCAGGATTTTCCTTCTTGAAAGCTTCAAACCGTGAGTTCCATTCGGCCTGCGCCGTACTTCCCCGCGTGATTGCTTTTCGGAAATGCTCCAGTGCGTCATCGGGAATGTGGAAGGCAGGTTCCACCGGCCAGCCCAGCCCCTCCTTTGTCAGACGAACCTCCTCCACTCCGAGCGGCTCTCCGTGGGCTGCCGCCGTGTCCTGCTTGTGGGGACTGCCGAAGCCGATATGCGTGCGAACTAGAATCAAGGAGGGCCGGCCGGTTTCTTGCTGGGCGGTCTTCAGCGCGAAGGCGATGGCATCGACATCGTTGCTTTGTTCGATTCGCTGGACATGCCAGCCGAAAGCCGCAAAACGCGCCATCCGGTCTTCGGTGAAAGCCAGCTCGGTGCTGCCTTCGATCGTGATGTGGTTGTTGGCGTAGAGGACGATAAGTTTGCCCAGCCGCAGATGCCCAGCTTCTGATCCGGCCTCGGAAGAAATCCCTTCTTCCAGGTCGCCGTCGCTCACCAAAGCGTAGGTATAGTGGTCCACGATGTGGTGACCTGGTCGATTGAACCGCGCTGCGAGAGCCACTTCCGCGATGGCCATTCCGACGGCATTTGCCAGTCCTTGCCCCAAGGGACCCGTGGTAGCTTCAACCCCAGGTGTCTTGCCATATTCCGGATGGCCTGGCGTGCGACTTCCCCATTGGCGGAATCTCTGGAGTTCCTCGAGCGGCAAATCGAAACCAGTGACATGAAGCAGAGCGTAGAGGAGTGCGCATCCGTGTCCGGCCGACAGCACGAATCGGTCTCGGTCGGGCCAGAAGGGATCGCGCGGGTTGAACTTGAGAAAGCGATCCCATAGTGCGTAAGCCATGGACGCCGAGCCCAAGGGCAGACCCGGATGGCCTGATTTAGCTTTCTGCACCATGTCCACCGCGAGAAAGCGGAGCGTGTTGATACAGATCTCATCCAATGCAGGTGGAGCGACGGTTGTCGAAAGTGCAGTTGAAGGTGTCATGGCTGGCCTCTATGCCTATTCTTGTCCTGGTGGGACATACTCCATGCAAGAAAGCGAACACCCGTGTGAACCTTCAGAGTGGCTAGCGACCGGCTTCAACAGCCCACATGGGAACTCTTTGCGACAATGCCGTACTTGAGAAAGGAAACAGTCCGGAGAGTTTGAGTATTTCGCATTGAACGAGGTGTCTCGACTCCGCTCTAAAGTGCGTTTGTCTTTGCCCACAACGATAGCTTTACATCAGCGGAATGAACAAACTGTGCCGTTTTGGTCAGTTTGGGCAGATACTCGCAACAAACATCGCCGAGATTACGGCTGCTCGGGTTTTGAGCCGTGTATCCGAGTCAGCGAACGCTGGCCGCGCTTTTTCGCCGGGCAGCCAACTTACCGCCTCGCCCGACACCAACGGCTACACGCTGGAAATCGATCGCACCCTTACGCAGAACCTGAAGCTCACCTTGCAGTACAACGGCTTCTTCAAATTCAACGGCCTCACGCACAACATCGATGGGATGGGCCGCACTCCGGGCGACAACAATACACTGTGGTTGAGCATGTCCATGGCGTTCTGATCGGAAAGGGGCATCGAGTGAACACCAGCAATAGGTTCGCAGTTTCGGTGATTGGTGGCGCTATCGCACTGCTTCTGATTTCTCCGACGGCTTCCGCGCAAAAAGGCCCGGCCCCCCGCCTCGAATTGTCACCTGGAACTGTTCCGGCTGCCACGGCGTCCACGGCAACGCTCAATTGCCGGAGTTTCCGCGCCTTGCCGGGCTGGACGCGGCATACGTCGAACAAAGGATGGCGACCTTTCGGGCAGCGCCCGCGCCGCCGTCTGAAGAGCTGTTTGATCGGCTCTTCAGGCCGGCTGCGGCCAAGAAAGTAGCTGCCCGTAGCAGTCGTGAGGCACTTGCCACCCGCGTCGGGGGCACCTGCGTCAGCCAACGTCGAACCATCTGCCACAGTCGCACTCTCGAACGAAGGGTCCAAAGGGGAAGCGATCTTCAAAACACACGGTTGCGCTAGCTGTCACGGGGCCAATGGTGTCGGAGGTACAGCTCCTCGTCTCGCAGGCCAGAACAGCACTTACATGGTCAACCAGTTATTGCGCTTTGGCGCTGGGGATCGCGTGCTCGCCATTAAAATGACCCCCATCGCGAAGGAACTCGACGAAGAGCAAGTCCGCGCCGTCGCTGCTTTTTGGCGTCACAACAAACCGTCTGGGCTGAGGCAGTAGCGTTGCGGCATGCAGGAGTGTCCCCAATGGTAGAGACAGCATCGCGTCGATACTCACGAACAGCGGCGGCAAGTGATTCGGGTTGGCACCTTGCGCAGCTATCCGTACCTTTGCCTACGTCTGCCGTGTTAATTAGCATTGAGTTTGGGCAGCTCGCTGACAAAAAGCGAATTCTGTGGGAATTCCGCGACGAGCTCCCTAAGTTGTGAGGAAATGATGGAGGCGCGGGTGGGAATCGAACCCACGTATAAAGGTTTTGCAGACCTCTCCCTTACCACTTGGGTACCGCGCCCGTGAACTGAGTTAGTATAGCCAAAGTCGGATAGCATCAACCAGCGAATTGACGCGGAGTACCGGATCAGTTCGAAATCCGACAGGCCCTTTCGGCGCGTCGGCCCCCGAAAGCATGGATGGTTCGTGTACCGGCGACGAGCTCACCGCCGTGCCAGATCGCTTTGGGAATGACATACTCTTCTCCGGCGCGGACAGGAAGGCGCTGACCGTCGATAATCACCGTATAGCAGCCCTCGAGAACGACGAAGTATTCGTCATAGTCATGCACATGTGGAGTCGACACGGCAGATTCACGACAGGTCCAAAACGCCATTTGACTTCCGTCCGCTCCATCAAAGACGTACCCTTCGACTCCAGGAGTGGACTGGCTGCTCGTGGCGATTCGGTTGCCTGGATGCTTCATGAAATCGGGAAAACTGTCCATGACCTGTCCCTCGATTTTCTTTAGCGAATCGTCAAAGTAAACGGCATTTGCGCACGCACAGGCTCGCTCCGCACCATCGCTGATAAGCGCTGGACCAACGACTGGGCCGAGCTATACATGCCTTGCGAAGCCCGAACGTCGCCTTGCGCGCGCGCGAGCAAGAAATCGAAAAGCGACTGAGGTTTGGGCAAGCGCACGATTTCGACGGATTCGCTTGCAGGAATGTGGGCGAGCTGTTTTGCAACGTCAACGGCACGCTCGGTGTCGCCCAGTTCATCCACAAGGCCCAGGCCCTTGGCCTGCTCTCCGCTCCAAACGCGGCCCTTGGCGATCCGGTCCACGGCGGCAATTGGCAGGTTGCGGCCGGCCGCGACTCCGCTGGTAAAGTTCGAATACACGTCGTCGAGCATTTTCTGGATGGTCTGCTGCTGCGTGGGAGTGAAATCCTGCTGGTCGGAATAGAGCGTGGCATTATCGCCGGTGGCGACGTAGTCGGTGCTAACCCCGAGCAGGCCGTAGAGGCCGGCAATGTTCATTTTGCCGCTCAGAACTCCAATGGAAGCGGTGATCGTGTCGGCATCCGCGACGATCTTGTCTGCGGACATGGCAATCCAATAGCCGCCGGAAGCCGCCAAATCCGACATGGAAACGACCACGGGCTTCTGCTTCCGCGCGAGTTGCACCTCGCGGCGAATCACTTCGCTGGCGACCGAGGAACCTCCCGGCGAATCGACGCGCAGAACAATCGCTTTAATGTCCGAGTCCATTCGCGCGCTGCGAATGTCCGCAGCCACGGAATCGCCGCCCATGACCTCCGTGCCTGTTGATGAATATTGCGAAGCGCCGGAAACGATTTCGCCCGAGGCATAAATAATGGCGATCTCCGGCCCGCTGCCGTCACTCAAGCCCCGCCGATATTGTGCAAAATCCGCCGGATTCCATGAACCGGTTCTCCGGCGGAAGAATTCTTGTACCTGATCCCAGTAGCCTAGGCGGTCGACCAGCTTGTTCTGAAGAGCTTCCTGAGCCAAAAACGGCCCCGTTTGCACCAGATCGGCAAATTGCGCGCGACTCATGTCGCGCGCAGACGACACTTCGGTCAGATACTGGTTGTAGAGACTCGTGAGCAGCGAGGTGACTTCCTCGCGATGCGCCGGCGTGAACTTCTTCTCGGTCAGCTCGTTGGTCGCGGTCTTGTACTCGGCGATATGGAAGAAATTCGGAACGATGCGCAGTTTGTCCAGAGTGCCGCGAAGGAAAGTTGCTTCGGCCATCATTCCGCGAACACCGAGAGGATTGGTAGGCGCCAGCCAGACTTGATCGCAGCCGGTGGCGACGTAGTATTCCTCATTCTCTTCGCCGTCGTATCCCAGATAACAAACGCTGGGCTTGCCGCTCACGCGAAAATCCAGCAGATGCCGGTGGATTTCCTCGAGCTTCGCCCAACCGGCATCCATCGGCGCAATGCGCACCACCAAACCTTTGATTCGCGAATCCGAGCGGGCTTGGTCGATGGCATCGTTAATTTCGTGGAGTACTAGCGGCTGCGAGCCCAGAAAAAAGCTGGAGACATCGGGGGGCTGCTGTTCCTCAATGGGACCGCTCAAGTCGAGGACAAGCACGGAATTCCAGGAAACCGCTGGTCCCGCGAAGAAGGACCAGTGAGGAATGGTCCAGAACACGATAACGACCGCCGCAACGACCAGCAAAATCACCAAAGTTCGTCTTTGTCCCCACGTCATGTGCGTCTCCTCGGCGGCCCACCACGCTGGCGAGCCTTTGCCAAACTACCATTTGGCAAAGAAAATCGCCATTGTTTGCCCCTGTCCCTTCGTACAGGCGCGGTTTTTGTTCGTACAGTTATTCGGATGGACAAAATCCCTTACAGCAAGCCGCAGAGCGCCTGGCCAGTTGTTACCATCGGTAGACGTCGGCGGCCCGGGTGCCACTAAATTTTCAATCGGAGGAGCGGCTGTGAAGAAGACTTTCGTCAACCGAATTCTGGAGATCAACAAAGAGCTCTGGTTGATCCTCTCCATTATTGCCTTTGCGGCAATAATCAATTTCTTTGTTTCGGGTCAGCGGCTGGTCCTGTCGTTTTACAACCTGCCGACGCTCTTCGCCGCCTATTACTTCGGGCGAGCGCGCGCGGTCCAAACCGCTTTAGCATCCATTCTGATTGTCTCGTGGCTCAATCTGATGAATCCGGTGGCGCTGGCTGCGGGACAGGGAGTGAGCCTGCGGCACTTGATCGGATGGGCGGACGTCGCAGTCTGGGGTGGTTTCTTGGTGATCACCGCCTATGCGATGGGTACGCTCTATGAAGTGAAGGAAAAAGGCATGGGTGAGCTTCGCGAGACTTATTTTGGCGTCTTGCAGATTCTCTGCCAGGTCATTTCCAACGACAAATACACCCAGAACCATTCTTACCGCGTCTCCGTTTACGCTGCGCGACTGGCTGCGGAGATGGGCCTGCCGGAGGACCAGGTTGAAGATGTCCGCGCCGCTGCCTTGCTGCACGACATCGGCAAACTGGAAGTCAGCCGCACCATTCTGTACAAATCCGCACGGCTCTCGGAAGAGGAAATTGTCGAAGTGCAGGCGCATCTGCCCCGTGGAGTGGAGGCGCTCAGGCCAGTGGCTGTCGGCGGAACGCTTCGCCGCGTCCTGCCGATTATTTTGGCGCACCACGACAAGTTTGACGGCTCCGGCTATCACGTAACCAAGGGCGAGGATATTCCCATCGAGGCGCGCATCATCTCCGTTGCCGATGTGTACGATGCGCTCGTCAGCGACCGGCCGTACCGCAAGGCCATGTCTCCCTTTGAGGCTCGCGACATCATCTCGAAAGGCGCGGGAACAGACTTCGATCCGAAGTGCGTAGCGGCATTTGAATCCGCGTTCCGCGCAGGCAGAATGGAAGTGCCGGAAGTGCTCGTCTAGGTTCCAGCTTACAACTGCGCTTCTCGCAGGAACCGTGCGGCCTCTTCGGGCGGCGTGGGATTAATGTAGAATCCCGTGCCCCACTCGAACCCGGCCACGCGCGTCAGCTTGGGCATCATTTCCACGTGCCAGTGATAATGGTCGTTGATTTCCTCGCCGATGGGCGAGGTGTGTATGACGTAATTGTACGCCGGGCAATTCAGCACCGCATCCAGCCGAGCAAGGAACTCACGAAATAGTTTGGCCATACTGGCGTAAACGGAACTCGCCTGGTTCTCAAACGACGAGCTGTGCTGGCGTGGAAGGATCCATGTTTCAAAGGGAAAGCGTGGCGCGTAGGGCGCCAGTGCGATGAATTGATCATTGCCGAGAATCACCCGAGTCCCGGTTTCCGTTTCCTGCCGGATAACGTCGCAGAAGATACAACGCTCTTTGATCTCGAAGTAACGCTTCGAACTGTCGACTTCTTCGCGAACGCGCTTGGGAACGATGGGCAGAGCAATTAATTGCGAATGAGTGTGTTCCAGCGAAGCGCCCGCCGCCTCGCCATGATTCTTGAAAAGCAAAATATAGCGGAACCGCTTGTCATTCTTCAGGTCCAGAACACGATCGCGATAGGCCCACAACACTTCCTCAATGGATTTATCGGGCAGCGAAGCCAGCGTGCTTTGATGGTCGGGGGTTTCAATGATGACTTCGTGCGCGCCGATGCCGTTCATGCGATCAAAAAGGCCTTCGCCTTGGCGATCCAGGTTCCCTTCAATCCCCAAAGCCGGGAACTTGTTCGGCACCACGCGCACCGACCAGCCGGGTGTATCTTTGCCGCTGCCGTTGCGGCCGTACGCCAGTATCTCCGGCGGAGTGCGCGCCTCATTGCCCGGACAAAACGGGCAAAAAGACCCTCCCTTCATCTGCACGCTCTCGCGAACAAAATCCGACGGCCGTTTTCCGCGGTCGGTGGAGATAATGACCCATCGACCGGTGATTGGATCCTTGCGTAGTTCGGGCAATCTTTTCTCCTTGTGCAGTTCTGTATTCAGCTTGAAACGCTTCTCTATTTTACTCCGCGAGGCTCACAATGACTGGAATATGCAGGCCCGTGGCAACAGAAGTATCAATGGGCACCGCTGAACGCATTTTTGTACAAACGAACGTCCGGCGGGCGCCCCGAGCGGCTTTCAATGGCTACAACATCGAAACGCCAGGAAACTCCGGGAGTTCTGCGCTCGGCCAAAAATCGCCTGGCCATGCGCTCGACGTGAAAACGCTTATCCGGCGTCACCGCTTCTTCCGGCTGACCGGGATGCTCATCCGTGCCGCTGCGCGTTTTCACTTCGACAAACGCGAGCACCGGGCCATCGTAACCGACCAGATCAATTTCCGCCTTGTCCCCTGGCACACGATAGTTCCGCGCCACAAACACGTATCCGTGGCGCCGCAAGTACCAATACGCATACGTCTCGCCGTTGACTCCATGGCGCCTCGCGTGTTCTTTCTGCGTTTCGTCCGCCTTGGCAACCGTCAAGCCGCGGCGCGACGCGAGCTGCACAAAACCGAAAATGGCGCGAGAGAGAAGCGGCATTACTTCAGCACCTCCAGCTCAAACTCCATCACTTTTCCTCGCACCACGTAGCACAAATAGAATTCCCAAAATCGCCGGAAGCGCAGCGAGTGATTCACCAGGAATTCGAATCCGAGATAGCGCCAAACTTGAAGCAAACGCACGCGAAGACGCCGCTGCCTGACGCGCGCGCGAGAATACCACGACGCTTCTCCGTGCAAGCCTTCCGGATAAAAATACCAGAATGAAAAACTGTTTAGGTGCCAACGATGCGTGGGATCGCAGAAGGAGCTGAAATCCGTGTAGTGAGGCGTCACCAGAAAAATGATGCCACCGGGGCGCGTCACGCGGTGAAATTCCTCGATGGTGCGAATCACGTTGTCGACGTGCTCGATCAGGTGCACTGCTCGCACTTCGTCGAACACGCTGTCCCGAAACGGCAGCGAGCCTCGATCCAAATGGCAAAGAACATCGGCCGCGGTGTTCGGGTTCTTATCGATGCCGATGGAACCCGGATATTTCTTTGGCCCGCAGCCGACGTCCAAGATGCGCGGCAATCTTCCTCCGAAGGAAAGTCGTGACTCTAATGCGACCGCTGCACCTCGGCGATGCACTCGCCGAGAATGCGAACAGCATATTCTGCTTGTTCCTCGTCAATGACAAGCGGCGGAGCGACTCGCACGGTATTTTCTCCCGCGCCGAGAATCAGCAGGCCTTTCATGAAAGCGCGGTCGACGATCTTGTTGCGCAGATCCGCGGCTCTTTCCTTGGTCTTTTTGTCGCGCACAATCTCGACGCCGATCATCAGGCCTTTTCCACGCACGTCTCCGACGATGCGATACTTCTCGGGCCAATCGGCTATTCGCTCGAGAATGAATTTACCCATCTTGCGGGCGTTCTCCATATATTTCTTCTCGATCAAATCGATGGTTGCCAGCGAAGCGGCCACGCAAACCGGATTCCCGCCGAACGTGGAGGCGTGCGCGCCCGGCGTCCAGTCCATGATGTCCTCGTGAGCGATCGTCGCGCACAGCGGCATGCCCGAAGCGATTCCCTTTGCCACGCACACGATATCCGGATCGATACCAGCGTAGTCCGAGGCCCACCATTTTCCCGTGCGCCCCATTCCGCATTGCACTTCATCCGCGACTAGCAGGATTCCGTGCCGCCGGCAAATGCGCTGCAATTCCTGCAAGAAAGAAACAGGGGCAGCGATGTAGCCGCCTTCACCTTGAATCGGCTCGATAACAATGGCGGCGACGTCGGATGGATCCGTCAGCCGGTGGAACACTTCGTTTTCCAGAAACTCCAGGCATTGCTTGGAGCATTCGTCGGCGTTTTGTCCGAGGGAGCGGTAAGTATCGGGATACGGTATGTGTGTCACGCCGCCCAGCAACGGGCCGAAGCCTTTGCGCTGCACCGCTTTGCTTGCGGTGAGCGAAAGCGAACCCATGGTGCGCCCGTGGAATCCTCCGTAGAAGGCGATGAATTTATCTCGCTTGGTGTGATAGCGCGCGAGTTTCATCGCGGCCTCGACCGCCTCGGTGCCCGAATTTCCGAAGTACACGCGCTTCGCGCCTTTTCCGGGAGCGATCTCGGCGAGCTTCTCCGCGAGAGCGATCATGTTCTCGTAATAAAAATCGGTGCCGGACATGTGAATCAGCTGGCCCGCCTGCTTCTGAATCGCGGCTACCACTTCCGGATGGCAATGTCCCGTCGCCACCACGGCAATCCCCGCGGCGAAATCGAGAAAGCGATTGCCATCGACGTCTTCGATCACCGCGCCGCGGCCGGCCTTCGCCACGAGCGGATAGCCGCGCGTATAAGACGGCGAAATGAATTTCGCGTCCAAACTGACGAGCTTCTTGGCTTTCGGCCCCGGCAATGACGTGACGAGGCGCGGAAGCTTCCATCCGTTCGCTTTCTTCATACCTTCCTCCTGAAATGGATTTTTGTGCACCGCTCACGCGGCGCGGGCATGCTTCTGAGAGGAAGGACGGTTAGTCTACGCCAAACAAACTGGGCCTCTGGCGCGCGGGCAAACTGTGCCAGGAGAGCGGATATTCAAATTGAGGGTTCATTTCTTTTTCCAACGAATCCCGCCATCGCGGGTGTCCTCGAGGAGGATACCACGTTCCGCGAGCTCTTGGCGTATTTCATCGGCGCGCTTGAAGTTGCGCAGCCTGCGCGCCTCCTGCCGCTCGGCAACGAGCGCGTCGACTTGCCCTGCGGCCATTTCTTCGCTGCCGGACCCGAATCCCAGAGCGCGCAGTTTCGCGGCGTCGTTGTCTTCCACAACGGCGAAAATCTGTTCGAACTTTTTCATGGCGTCGAGAACGTGTTGCACATCCTGCTGCCGGAATTCTCTCCGATCGATCGCCGTATTCACGTCGCGAACCAAATCAAAAATCGCCGCCAGCGCCACGGCCGTGTTCAGATCATCCCCAAGGCCCGCCTCAAAATCCGCTATGGCCTTCTCCGCACGCGTTTGCATCGCGGCACTCGCGCCCGCCGGAAATTTCCCTTCGTTGAGGCGCCCCACAAAATTCCGCAGCCGCTCGACGGAGCTGGCTGCTTGCTGAATGCTGTCCGCCGTGAAATTGAGTTGCCGGCGGTACGGCACAGAAGCCAGCAAATAGCGGACGGTCGAGGGCTTGTGCCCTTTCTTGAAAAGATCGCGTAGCGTATAGAAATTCCCAAGCGACTTCGACATCTTCTCGCCATCGATAACCAAATGCTCGGCGTGCAGCCAATATTTCACGAAGGGATGGCCGGTCGCCGCTTCGCTCTGCGCGATTTCGTTTTCATGGTGCGGAAACACCAAATCAATTCCGCCGGTGTGAATGTCCAGCGTGTCACCCAGGTATTTCATCGCCATCGCGGAGCATTCGATGTGCCAGCCGGGCCGCCCCGGACCAATCTCCGTCTCCCAGAAGTGCTCTCCAGGCTTCGGCGCCTTCCATAACGCGAAATCGCGCGCATCGGCCTTCTCGTAGCGATCCACTTCGACGCGCGCGCCGGCCTGAATCCCGCTCAGGTCCACTTTGGAAAGCTTGCCGTACGCCGGAAACTTGGCGATGCGGTAATAAATCGAGCCGTCGCTGCGATACGTCAGGCCTTTGGCTTCGAGCCTCTGGATCAGCTTGACCATGTCCGCGATGTGATCGGTCGCGCGGACCAAATGCTCGGGAGCCTCGCAGCTCAGCGCATTCATGTCTTCCTTAAACGCCTGGATGTACTGCGCAGTGTAATCAAAGATGCTGATTCCCTGCTGCGCCGCATTCTGAATGATGCGGTCGTCCACGTCCGTCAAGTTCATGACGTGCATCATGCGCATGCCGCGCGAACGCAGAAATCGCCGCAGAATATCTTGGAAGATAAATGTCCGGTAATTTCCGATGTGCGCGTAGTCGTATACGGTCGGGCCGCACGTGTACATGCGCACTTCGCCGGCGTGGAGCGGCACGAGCACTTCTTTGCGATTCGTCAGCGTGTTTTCGAGCAGGATTTCGCCCATACTTTTGCGCTTCCAGCCTCTAATTGATGTGCGATTCGCTTACCGGATGCTGGCCATTCCCCGTGCAAGCAAGAGTCGACGTGCAAAGAAGTTCATTCTAGCTGAGGCTCGCGCATCCCGCAAACCAGCGCAGCGCTCGCGTTGCGGTAACCGGCTTTACTGCGGCGTGAGCGTGACGTGCCTCGTGACCACCGTGGTGTCGCCATCCTGAATGGGAATCGTGACCGCCGGCCGCGCGCTGCTCAGGGACGTTCCCTGCGGCGGCAGACCGTAGCTCTCGTCGAGAAGAAAAGCGGAGACCGGATTCGTGCCGGCGAGCGTGAACTTCATCTCGATCCCCTCTGCCGGCGTGTCGTCGCAGCGATAGATCCGCCAGCCATGCGTGTAATGCAACATCCGGCTGCTCAGCTCGGGAATTGCATGGCCCGCCAGCGAAACAGATTCCGGCGTCACATCAGGAGCGAAGGCCAAAAGGACAAGTGGCGCGCCGCGCGGAGATTTCAGCAGCACATCGTAGCTGGACTCACCTTGCGAAGACGAAGCGTGCTGGACAGTCAGCGTCGGCGCCGGCAAATTCAACGCCAGCGCGTCGGCGGCGAGCGGTTTGCTCATGTCCCAGGGATAGACGCTGGCTTGCGTTCTCGTGAAGGAAGCAACGCTGCGCAAGCTGAGCGGCAGGCGGCCGGACCCGGGGTAAGCCAGCCACTCCGTCTTTCCGTTGTCCGCATCCTGGTGATACTGAAGGTCCAGCGTCTCGGGTGAAGTCGCCGAAAACGGCGGAACAATCAACGCGGCCGCCGTCGCGATCACCGCCACCGCAAACGCGGCTGCCAAGAATCTCCAACGCCTTCCTGCGGAAACAGCTCCCGCCAAAGGCGCCAGCGGCGCAGCAATCAGCGCAATGCACACCGTAATGCCAGCAAGAAAAGTCCCGCCGAGCGCCGCGTAGAGAAACCAGATCGCGTAGATCCCAACCATCGCGGTGACAGCCGCGGGAATCACTGCGGCCACGACGACCGTCCCGCCGCTCTCGCGCCGCGCAAACACGATGGCCAATCCGAAAATTCCCGCCGCCAGCACGGCCACCACGAAAATGAAACTGAGCCCTGGGACCGTCGCGCCCAGCACCAGCGCCACAATTCCCCACCAGATCCAGCTTCCGCTCCACATTCCCCAGAACCCAGCGCTGCGCCCCAAAAGCGCCGCAACCAGCGCGACCGCGCCAAATCCCAGCGCCCAAGCCGCGAACAGCAAAGGCGTCGGATGCGCCACCCAGTTCGACGGAGTCGCTCCCGCAACGCCAAGGAAAAACTGCAGCGCCGCTCCGAAGATCGCCGCCACGACCAGGATGAGCGGCCAACTCACAAAGCCGAGGAGAAATCCCTTCATCCGCAGCTCCCCGCGCCGCGCCAGAACGACTATCTCAAGAATCAGGAGCGCCAGCGCCAGCACCGCAAAACCAACGGTCCACCGCGCCGGCCACCAAATGGTCTTCCAGCCGAACAAATCTGCGTAAACGGCATCCGAAGCCGGCCCGGCATTCAAATCAGAATTCGCCAGCGCGCGCACCGCATCGAAAGCGCTTCCCCCTTCGCTCTGTATGCTGGACACGCTGGTGTTGGCGACGTTGTCGAGCGGCGTGTGGTAATGCGCGACGTCTTCGAGGAACGCAAAATTGAATCCCTGATACCCAGCGTGCTTGAACACCGTAAAGTCCGTATCATTCGGCAGCGTTTTGTAAACGGTATACGAAAGCGAGTCGGTGTTCGGATGCCGAACCGATCTCGCGTATATGCGCATCACCCATTCGTTGGCGCTTCCCGTTTCAAACATCGTGCTGGATCCGGAAGTCCCGCGATTGTCCATGTTGACGACGGCGCGCACGTCCTTGGCCCACGGGTCATCTTGAACAAACGCAACCGCTCCAAACAGGCCAGCCTCTTCGCCTTCATCGATGAGAAAAATCACTGGATGCCGCGGCGGCGCAGACGCTTTCAGCGCGCGCGCGATTTCCAGCACGGAAACCGTCCCCGCGCCGTCGTCGGAGGCCCCTGGGCCCGCCGGAACCGAATCATAGTGAGCGGCGACCATCACCGCCGGACCGGGCTCTTGCCCGTCGAGGCGCGCCAGAATGTTCTTCACATCGCCGCATCCGCCCGTTTCGTCGCAGACGAAATCCTCCTGGACGCGCGGCTGATAACCCAACTTCGTCAACTGCGCAACGATGGCGTCCCGCACCGCCGCGTTTGCGGCGCTCCCAACGGGATGCGGCACGCCATTGCCGACAAGCTGCTGCAAAATCGCCTTCGCGCGAACGCCGGAGAATTCGTCAGCCGGCGCGTCGGCGGGCTTTGGCGCGGACGGTTGCGCTCGCAGAACCGTTAGGCCAATCACCAGCGCATACAGCGCCAAGGCGAGAACGAATGCGCCCCCACGCGGGCTTTCCTCGGGCAGGTTCATGGAAGTTCCTTTCACATCGGTCGGTGCGCGTCATCCTAGTTCCCGCGCAACGCCAAGTCAACGCACGTCCCGCGTCCGCGCGGATTTCGCGGTTGACGAACCGCCTCCGTCTCAATACATTGTGCAATCTACGAAGGAGCCAGCCATGAAAACCAGCTCGGCGGTCAGAACTGTGGCCATTTTTTTGTTTCTCGCCCCCGCAACGGTTGCGGCTCCGCGTCCTCCCGCGGATTCTGCCTCCACGACGATAACGCCGCAGCAAGCGTTGAACCTCCGCCGCATCGCCGACCTGCGGTTTTCACCCGACGGCACGCGTTTGGCTTTCACCGTCACCGAGCCGCCGAAGGACACGAACATCGCGACGCACATTTGGATTATGAACGTCGGCTCCAAGCAAGTGCGCCAGTACACCTACTCTGACAAATCGGAAAGCTCTCCGCGCTGGTCCCCCGACGGCAAGTTTCTTGCTTTTCTTTCCAATCGTGACGAGGATCGCCAGATTTATTTGCTTTCTTCCAACGGCGGCGACGCCTATGCCATCACCACCGGGAAACGCAGCATTGCCTCCTTCGCATGGTCGCCCGACGGCAAGCAAATAGCCTTCCTCGCCTCCGACGAGCCCAGCGACGCGGAGCAAAAAAAGGAAAAGGACAAAGACGACGCCGTCGTGGTCGACAAAGAGGACAAGCACTCCCGCGTATGGATTCTCGACGTAGCCACGAAAAAAGCGCGGGCGATCACCGGCACGCAATGGGAAGTTCGCGAGGCCGAATGGACTCCAGATGGAAACCGGCTCATCGTTTCCGCCACCGATCATCCGGAATCGGATGACAACACAGACCGCATTTTCTCTTTAGATTTCGCCGGCGGCCAGATGTCTTTGCTCCTCGCGCCCAAGGGGCCTTTTGGCGATATTCGCGTCTCGCCCGACGGCAAGCAGTTCGCCTACCTGGGCTCTCGCGTCGACGGTCCCGAGCCGCATGACATTTACGTCCATGCCGCCGATGCGCAAGCCCCCGACGCGCAGACAAACGACCCCAGCCGCAACCTCACCGCCGAGAGCATCGACCGCGCGATGAATGGCGTCGAGTGGCGTTCTGACGGCAGCTTGATGGCCGTTGCCGAAACTGGATTTAAGACGACTCTCTATTCCGTTGCTTCAGATGGCCACGCGACCGCCGTCGAAAATGCTGCGCCGAATCCTCACGGCTTCGCGATTTCGTCTTCGGGCATGCTCGCTTTCGTCGGCGAATCCGCGACCGAGCCTCCCGAGATTTATCTCGCCGACGCTGGCTCGCCCGCGAAGCGCGTCACCCATTTGAATTCAAGCTGGGACTCCATCACCCTGGCAAAGCCTGAATTTTTCCATTACAACAGCTTCGACGGCCAGCAAATCGAAGGCTCGCTGCTCAAGCCTCTCGGCTACGACGGCCACTCGCGTGTTCCGCTCGTCGTCTTGGTGCACGGCGGACCCACCGGCGCGTGGTCCGATTCGATTGATTCCTGGGGCCAGCTCCTCGCCGCGCACGGCTTCGCAGTCACGTATTTCAACATTCGCGGCTCGACCGGCTACGGCGAAAAGTTCATCGAGATGAATCGCGCCGATTGGGGCGGCGCCGATTTCAAGGACGTGATGGCGGGCGTCGACTACCTGATCGCGCAGGGCATCGCCGATCCAAATAAACTCGGCATTGGCGGATGGTCGTACGGAGGCTATATGTCCGAATGGGCCATCACCCAGACCGACCGCTTCAAGGCCGCTGTTTCCGGCGCCGGCATGGTGGATTTGATTGCCGAATTCAACACCGAAAACGGCCCCTCGTACGACAAATGGTTTTGGGGCCTGCCTTACGAGCATCCCGAGGGCTTCCTGAACCATTCTCCCTTCATGTACGTGAAGCACGCGCACACGCCCATATTGATTCTGCAAGGCATCAACGACACCACCGATCCACTCGGCGAAAGCACCGGCCTCTATCGCGGGCTGAAATTCTATGGAGACAATGCCGAACTCGTCGAATACCCGCGCGAGAATCACGGCTTCCACGAAGAAAAGCACATGCTCGACCGCCTCAATCGCATCGTCGCATGGTACCAGCAATATCTGAAATAAACGGGCGACCTCGAAGACTGGGGAGCTCCACCACCGCGTTCCTGGCGCGCACATTTTAGCTTCAAAGGCTTTACACGCCTTTGGCCCCCGTGCTATCTTCCCTTCCATCACCGCCGATCCGAAGCGCCAGGCGGCAGGGCCCGCGTTGCGCGACCCGCCACGATTTTTGTCTCGAAATCCTCGTCTCGACACTTTAAATTTGAGCTGTTCACGGTGTGCGCGCCGGAGCAGCCAGGCAATTTCCAAGGAGCAGCGTGCTCAAACTTCGCAAAGTCGAACTTCTGGGATTTAAGTCCTTCTGCGAGAAGACCAACATCGTCTTCAGCGGCAGCGGCGTCACCTGCATCATCGGCCCTAACGGCTGCGGCAAATCGAACGTCGTCGACGCCATCTCCTGGGTCCTCGGAGAGCAGAGCCACAAGATGCTCCGCGCCGAGCGCATGTCCGATTGCATTTTCAATGGCACCGTCAAGCGCCCGCCCATGGGCATTTCGGAAGTTTCGCTCACGCTGGTCGATCCCGAGCTCGCCGACGCCGTTTCCAAAGTCCTCGGGCCGGAGCCTGTGGCCGAGGCGTCCGCGGACGCGCATGCAGAGATGAGCACAGAAGCTCCGACCGAAGCGGAAACGGAATCGGCCGTGCTCTCGACAGAATCTGCGGCGATGCCGTCCGAAGACGGCGCCGAGAAATCTGGCAAGCCCTGGAAAAAGCGCGGCGCGGAGAAGCCCGCAGTCACGGTCAAGCCGGGCGAAGTGGTTGTCGGCCGCCGCCTCTATCGTTCCGGCCAGAGCGAATATCTCATCAACGGCCGCGTGGCGCGCCTCCGCGACGTTCAGGAACTTTTTATGGGCATGGGCCTGGGCCCAGACTCCTACGCCATCATCGAGCAGGGCCGCATCGGCCAAATTCTCAACTCGCGCCCCATGGATCGCCGCGCGCTAATCGAAGAAGCCGCCGGTGTCACGGTCTACAAAACCAAGCGCCGCCTCGCGGAAGCCAAGCTCGAAGCCGCGAAACTGAATCTCGCGCGCGTCAACGACATCCTCGTCGAAGTCGAGAAACAGCTCGCATCCTTGAAGCGCCAGGCGTCCAAGGCCCGGCGTTACGCCGAGCTGCGCGAAGAGATGCGCGGCCTGATGCGTACCGTGCTCGCCAGCAAAGCGCGGCAACTGGAATCGGAAGCCGAGCGCCTCGAATCCGTGCTTGCCGAACTGGTCGCCGCCGAATCGGAGCAAGCCACCGCGATTCGCGGACTCGAAGCCGAACAGGAGCAGCTTGACGTCCGCAATTACGAGCTCGAAAACGAGCTGCGCCAGCTTCACAATCTGCTGAATCAATCGACGCTGGAACTCGACCGCGCCGAGAATCGCATCGCCTTCAATCGCGAGCAAGAAGCCCAAATCGCCTCGCGCGTCAGCCAGCTCGCCGCGGAAATCGCCCAGGCGGAACAGCAGGCCGCGCACGTCGAGGGGCGCGTCGCCAGCCATCGCGAAAGCGTCGCGAACTTGCGCGCAGAATCCTCCCAGCTCGATTCGCATTTGCAGAATTTCGCGCGGCAGATCGAAGCCGACGCAAGCGAGCAAGCGGCCCTCGATCAATTGATCGCCAATCTGCGCGATGCCGCTTCCCGCAGTGGCGAAGATTCTGTGCGCGCCCAGGTTGAATCGTTACAAGCCGAGGATTTCGTCGCGCGCATCAGCGCCGAACATGCGCAGCGTGAAAGCGTGCGTGCACGCTTCGAACAAGAGGCACAACAAAAGGCCGCACTGGTTCACGCCGCCGAATCGAGCCATCACGAAGCCGAAGCCGGCGCGCTTGGCCTTGCGGAGCAAGTTCGCCTGACGCAGCAGGCGCTCGCAACCCTGCGAACCTCGCATCAAGAAGCCGCGCAACGGAATGAAAAAGTCCGCGAAGAGCTTTCCGCCGCCCGCGCGCGTCGCGGCTCGCTTGAACAAATATTGAATGACCGCGCTTACACCGCCGAAGCCGTGCAAAAGCTTTTCTCCGCCGGCGGAAGCGAGGCGCGCGGCTTTCGCGCCGTGGGTGTGCTGGCCGATTATGCCGAAGTCGAGGAGCAGTACGAAGGCGCCGTTGAGCAGTTCCTGCGCGACGAACTGGAATACGTCGTCGTGGAAACGTTCGACCACGCCCGCGCCGGCGTCGCTCTGCTGCGCGAAGAGATGGGCGGTCGCGCCACGTTCTTTGTCGATTCCCTGCGCCATCTGAAATACGAGCCCAAGCCCGAAAGCTCGCCGCTTTCTTCGCCGAGCGTTGTCTCGCGTTTTGATCGCCTCGTCGATTTCCGCGACCCACTCGGCCCTGCGGCCAAGCAATTCCTTTCGAAATTGCAGTCCGCCTATCTCATCGAGACCGCCGCGGAAGCCGAAAAGCTCGCGCGCGAAAATCCCGAGCACTATTTCGTCACGCTCGACGGCACTTGCTATCACGGCCGAATGGTCACTGGCGGCCGTCCCGGCGAAGCCGGCCCCCTCGCGCTGAAGCGCGAGCTCCGCATGCATGAGGCCGAGGTGGTTCATCTGGAGCACGCCGTCGCTGACACGCAAGCCGAGCTTCGGCAATTGGAAGAAGATCAGCGGCGCACGGAAGCCGAGTTGCAGCGCAAACTCGATGAGCACGTCGAAGCCGAAAAATCTCGCGTCAGCGCTTTCCATCAACTGGCGCAAGCTCGCGACGAAGCGGCGCGCGCCGAGGCGCAACTTTTCGAAGCGCAAAGTGAAGTATCACGTCTGGCAGCCGAAGCCGAGAGCGCCCGCTTGCGCGCCTCCGACGCGCATCAAGTGAGCCAGCAGGCGCTGCTGTCGCGCACGAACGCCGAACAGGAAGCCGCTGCGGCCGGCGAACGCCTGGCCATTCTCCGCGGAAAGTCTCAAGCGCAGCAGAGCGAGCTCGCCAGCCGCCGCGAAGAATTGGCCGCCATGGCCGAACGCCTCGCCAATGCCGCGACCCTCGAATTGCGCCTGATCGAAGAGGCCGATCAATCGCGCGAGCGGCTGGCTGCTCTCGTCGATCAGCGCGACGCGCTCCTTCGCGACAGCGCCGAGCGCGAAGCCGGCAATCTTCAGCTCGAACAGCAAGTCGCGCATCACCGCGTCGAAAAAGAGCAATTCGAGCAGCGTAAAACCGGCCTCGAAGCGCAATGGAATTCTCTCCGCGAACGCGCCGGCGTCCTCGATGGTGAGTTGCGCGCCAAGCGGGAATCTCTGGAGGAGCTGCGCGGAAATCGCAACCAGCGCGAAATCGAAAAGGCCCGCAACGATTCCGATCGCGAGCATCTCCGCCAAACCTGTGTCGCCGAAGCAGGCGCTCAGCCGGAAGAGCTGATCGCGCAGCAGCAGGAACTGCTCACCGGCGAAGAACTGGCCATTTCGGAAACAAGCTACGCGGAGAAAAGGGCGCGTCTGGAATCCATGGGCCCGGTCAACATGATGGCGCTCGAGGAATTCCAGGAATGCGACCAGCGCAACACTTTTCTGGCGCGCGAACGCGACGATTTGGTGCAGTCCATACAGAACACCCAGCAGGCCATCAACGAGCTCGACGCCGTGTCGCGTCAAAAATTCGAAGAGGCCTTCGCCGTCATCAATCGCAATTTCTCCGAGGCCTTTCGCACACTCTTCGGCGGCGGCACCGGCGAAATGCGCCTCACCGAGCCGGACAGTTCCGGCGACTGCGGCATCGACGTCGCCGCGCAGCCGCCCGGGAAACGCCTGCAGAACATTCTGCTTCTCTCCGGCGGCGAGAAAGCGCTGACCGCTCTCGCGCTGCTCATCGCCGTCTTCCGTTTCCAGCCGAGCCCTTTCTGTATTCTGGACGAAGTGGACGCTCCGCTCGACGAAGCCAACGTGGGCCGCTTCAATCGCATGCTCACGGAAATGGGCGAACAAACACAGTTCATCATCGTCACTCACAATCGCAAGACCATGGAGATGGGCACGGTTCTCTACGGCGTGACCATGCAAGAACCGGGCGTCTCCAAACTCGTTTCCGTTCGCTGGGACGAATCCGCGGAGCGCGCGCAGTCCACCGCCGCCTAATCGCCCGCCGCATTTCGCCCGGCGGCGCGGAAGAGTTTTCCTCAGCCTCTCGTTTAGCGGTTGACATCGCTTCTCTCTGCGCTAGAATTACGTCCTCTTTAATTTAGGGACATAGATACTTTGGCTTCGCCCGGAACTTATCCCGCAATTTCACAAACGGACTTCGCAGGACTCACACTCCTGGCACGGGGGAAGGTCCGCGACATTTACGACCTCGGCGACCGCCTGCTGATCGTCGCCACGGATCGCCTTTCGGCGTTCGACGTCATCCTTCCCACGCCGATTCCTGACAAAGGCCGCGTTCTGACGCAGCTTTCTCTTTTCTGGTTCGACAAGCTTAGCGGAATCGTGCCGCATCATGTCATCAGCGCCACCGATTTTTCCGGCGACCTCGCGCCGCATGCCGAAGCGCTCCGTGGACGCTCCATGATCGTGCGCCGCACCCAGCCTGTCCCCATCGAATGCGTGGCTCGCGGATACATTTCCGGCTCTGGCTGGAAAGATTATCGCGCCACCGGGAAAATCTGCGGCATTCCTCTTCCTGCGGGCCTCAAAGAATCCGACCGCCTGCCCGAAACGATTTTTACGCCGGCGACGAAAGCCACTACCGGCCATGACGAGAATATTTCTTTCCAGGAGGCCGCGTCGCAAATCGGCGAAGCCCTTGCCGGGCGCCTCCGCGACATCACTTTGGAAGTCTATCGCCGCGCTTCCGAATTCGCGGCCGAACGTGGCATCATCATCGCAGACACGAAACTCGAGTTCGGCATCGATCATGGCGAGCTGGTGTGGATCGACGAGGCGCTCACGCCGGATTCCTCGCGTTTCTGGCCCGCCGATTCTTACCAGCCGGGCAAGCCGCAGCCCTCTTTCGACAAGCAGTTCGTGCGCGATTATCTGGAACGCATCGGTTGGTCGAAGCAGCCCCCGGCGCCGCCGCTTCCCGCGGACGTGGTCAACGCCACGTGCGCGAAATACCGTGAAGCGTATAAGCGGCTGACCGGGCGGCAACTCGAATAGGATTCTGCAACTCGCCTTATCCGCAGCACGGCCCCGGAGCAGTTTTTCGGAGGATGCAATCGTGAAGGATCAGTTGGAAGCGCTCATCAACCAGATGGTTGACCGCGGAATTTTGCTCGATGAGGCGCTCACCGAATTCGAAAGGCGCTTCATCAAGTGCGCCATGGACCATGCCGCCGGCAACCAGTCGCGCGCCGCTCGCGTCTTGGGCATCCACCGCAACACCCTCAGCCGGAAAGTCGAGGAATACAAGCTCGAAAACGGCCACCGCCGCGCTTAGCCTTATCCTCTGCTACCGCTGCTTTTGATTCTCACGAGGAACCCTACGAGCAAGCAGGTTTAATTCTGGAAAGTCACTGGCGTGGCCTAGAAGACAAAAACTCCGCGGTTTTTATCTTCCATCAAGAAGTTCCCGCGAAAATAAAAAGGCCGCCGCACCGGACAGATGCGACGGCCTTTTATCCAAAGAATTTTTCTACACGCCCGGATGGTGTGGCCGTTTTGCCGGACCTTTCTCCGGCGGAATCACCGACGGATCCACCTGGCACTTGTCGAAATACAGGAGAAATGGCTGCGCGTCATACTTCACCAGCGTGCCGGTAAACTTGATGGCGTCCCCTTTTTGTAGACGCGACGCTTCCGGCTGCACGGGTGGTGCCGTCTGCGCTTGACCAGCGCCCGCCGCCGGAGTCGCCGTTGCGGCTCCCGCTGCAGGCGTTGCCGTGTACACCGTCACGTCCAGGTTCGCCGTTGTGCCCGCCTGGATTTCCTCTCCTGTTGCCGCCGTGAACACTTTGAAGTCAATCGAATCGGTGCCGGGAGTGATGTCGATAATCTTGCCAACCACACTCGGAATTTCCTGCCCGCACACCGCCAGCCAAGTCATCTTGCCCTTATCGCCGCCACCCTGCAGATCCGTCAAAATGGAAAGCAGGTTGCTGGCCTGCAGCACTTTGCCCAAATCCGAGGCGCTCGGAAGTGAATACGTTGTCGGCCGCGTCGCCTGCGTGCCGGCCAGTTGAATCAACTCGTTCATTTGGTCGTCAAGCAAGCTTCCGCACGCCGGCTGCTCATAATTGAACATCTGCGCGCGCAAATACGACCGCATTTGCGCTTCGCCCGGTCCTTTCAGCGCAATCGAGCGCGCCAAACTCCAGAAGCCGTTCATATACAGATCGGCAAGCGCTTGAGCGGAGGCGTCTGTAGGTGCCGCCGGAGTCGTCGAGGTCGTAGCCGGAGGTTGCCCATTGGGCGGCGTCTGCGACGAAGCGGGCGCCTGAGCGGGAGTCTGCTGCGCCGCGAGCTGCAAGTAGGCCACTCCAATCTGGAAGTACGTGGCCGCAACTGTCTGGTCTGTGCTGCCGCTGGACGCGATATATGCGTTGTACGAATCGATCGCATTCTTATAATCCTTCGCTCGGTACGCGGCAGATCCCGCCGTATAGTTGAACAAAATCTCAAACGGCTTCTTTTGCTGGGCAAACTGATCATCCGTCATGTTTGCCGGCTTAGGAATCTGGCCCAGAAGATTGAGCCCGTCGATCGCTGATTGCCGCGCCTTCGCCAATTCGTCTGCGGCGTTTGGATCCTTTTCATTGAAAGACTCGTTGAACGCCACCGCGCGGAAATAGAGCGCCTGCACCCGGTCGCCCATCAATCTTTCTTTGGACATCCCCGGGATGAGCAAGTACTTGTCGTCCGGCACAGCGACGAACTTGTCCGCGTATTCAATCAGCTTCGGGTAGTTCTTCGTCTGGTTGTAGGCGGTGTAGTACTGCTGATAGACCAGCGGCATGAGCGAGGAGTTCGGAAACTTGCTCACAAAATCATCCAGCGCCTGAATCTTGGCCTGCGGATCGGTTTGACCCGCGGCAGCCTGATACGCGTTATATTCCGGAAGCGTATATGGCGTCTTCGAAGCCTGCTGATCATCCTGCGCGGAGGCCCTCGGCGCCGCGCAACACAGCAGTGCCGCCCCAAGCCACACAATCGCGTTCGCGACGACCCACTTTCGCATCATCGTTCTCCTGCCTCCTCGGTCAAATTCGCTATCATTCCGTGAAGCCGTATCCGCGATTGCACTTGTGAAGACTTCGGGCACGCAGAAACTGTCGAATTATAGGGAAACGCCAGAACTCCTGCAAGGCCCCTTTCGCTGACGCGAAACATTTGCCCCGCTCCCCCACACCCGGGTAACGTTGCCATTCAGATGATAAGATGATGAATGGCCGCGAAATGTCGCCCTTCTAGGAGTCCACATCATGAACAGTTCCTCACTCGCTGGAAAATCTGCTCTCATTACCGGCGCAAGCCGCGGAATTGGCTTCGCCATCGCGCAGCGCCTTGGTCGACTGGGCGCTCGCATCGCTCTTTGCGGACGCCATCAGGACACCCTCGATGCCGCGTGCGCGCGCCTTCACGACGAACCGATCGACGCTTTGGCTCTCACAGCAGACGTAAGTCGCAGCGACCAGGTTTCCTCGCTCGTCGAGAAAACCCTCGCGCGCTTCGGCGCCGTCGACTTCCTCGTCAACAATGCAGGAACCGGCCGCTTCGGGCCCGTGCAAGACTTCAGCGAAAGCGATTGGGACAATATGTTAGACACCAATTTGAAGGGAGTGTTCCTGGTGAGCCGCGCCATTCTTCCGTCAATGATTTCCCGCGGCAGCGGCCACATCGTGAATATCAGTTCCCTCGCGGGTAAAAATTCCTTCCCCGGCGGAAGCCTTTATTGCGCCTCCAAATGGGGCCTGCTCGGCCTCACGTACTCCATGGCTGAAGATCTCCGCGCGCACGGAATTCGCGTCACCGCCATCTGCCCCGGCTCCGTCGCCACCGAATTCGGCCATCCTTCCTCCAAAAACGTCCAGAAAATGCTCCAGCCAGACGACGTGGCGCATGCCGTCGAGATGGTCATCACCGCTGCACCGCAAAGCTTCATCAGCGAAGTCGTCATGCGCCCCACGCAAAAACCCTAGCTCGCTTTGGGGCCTCTTCTTCCGGCGCTCTTCCCGAATTCAAGAATTCCGCCCTTGACATCATTTCCTTCTTATCCTATTTTACTCTAGGCCTAGACCAAATAGTCCTCAGCCCGCGGATCCGCAAAGGAGACTGCATGAGCAATCGCCAGCCGCGCGACCTTTTCCCCGGCGCACTTGAGATGATGATTCTCCGCACTTTGAAGGGTCAGCCTCTTCACGGCTACGCCCTCGTGCAGCACATCAAGCGCGCGTCTGACGACCTGCTGCAAATCGAAGAAGGCTCGCTCTACCCCGCCTTGCAGCGTCTGCTCAAGGAAGGCTGCGTCAAGGCCGAGTGGGGCATTTCGTCCACCAATCGCCGCGTGCGCATTTACCAATTGACGCCTGCCGGCGCCAAGCATCTCGACCGCCAAGTCTCGAGCTTCGAGCAAATGCTCGAAGGCATCGCGCGCGTCCTCGCGCCGGTGAAATCATGAATTGGCTCACTCGACTCTTCTCGCGCCGCCGCCTTTACGGCGATCTCTCCACTGAAATGGCTGCGCATTTACAAGAAAAGACCGACGCGCTGGTCGCCTCTGGCATGTCCCGCGCAGAAGCCACCCGCGCCGCCCGCCGCGAATTCGGCAACGCCACGCTCCTCGAGGAGCGCAGCCGCGAAGTCTGGCAGTGGCCTTCCCTCGAAAGCTTTCTTGCCGACATTCGCTTCGCCTTCCGCATGCTGCGCAAATCCCCCGGCTTCACCGCCGTAGCCGTGCTCACCCTCGCCCTCGGCATCGGCGCCAACACCGCGCTCTTTTCCGTTGTCAACGGCGTCCTGCTGAATCCGTTACCGTTTCCCGATCCCGATCGTCTGGTCACCGTGGCCGCCAGCAAACCCAATTTCGGCCCGCGCGGTTCGATTTCCTATCCCAATTTCCTCGATTGGCACCGCATCAACCAATGCTTTTCGTACTTTGCCGTTTCGCGCTACAGCGGCTACCTGCTGACCGGCGTCGGCAACGCCGAGGAGCTGAACGCCTACTTGATCACATCTGATTTTTTCCCCATGCTCGGCGTCAAACCTGTCCTCGGCCGCTATTTCACACCAGCCGAAGACGAAATCGGCGCCGGGCATGTCGTCGCCATCAGCACGGATCTCTGGCAACGAAAGTTCGGCTCGTCACCCGACGTCATTGGCAAAGGCATCTCCCTGGACGGCATCGGCTACACCATCGTGGGCGTATTTCCCGGCCATCTCGACTTGCCCATGAGCCCCGTGGACATTTACGCTCCACTCGGCGAATTTCGGACTCCCGCGCTCGGCAATCGCCTCGCGGGACTCGGCATTCACGGCATCGCCCGCCTGAAACCGGGGATCACCATCGAACAGGCCCGCACGGACATGCAGCGTGTCACCAACTACATGGCGCAAACCTATCCCGATGCCGATAAAGGAACCGGCGCCACTCTAGATCCCCTGAAGGAAAAAATGGTCGGAAAAGTCCGCGGCTTCCTCCTGCTCTTGCTTGGAGCAGTGGGATTTGTGTTGCTGATCGCCTGCGTCAACGTCGCCAATCTGCTGCTTGCTCGCGGCGCAGCCCGCAGCCGCGAAATCGCCGTGCGCTCGGCTCTTGGCGCCGGCATCAGCCGCATCATCCGCCAGATGCTCACCGAAAGCATCCTGCTCGCAATCCTCGGCGGCGCGCTCGGACTGGCGCTCGCCGCCGTTGGAACACGCGCCGCGCTCGCCGCGCTTCCTGCCACTTTGCCGCGCGCCAGTGAAGTGGGCATGGACGCGCGCGTCCTTTGGTTCAGCCTATTGCTCTCGCTCTGCGCCGGAGTTCTTTTCGGCCTCGTTCCTGCGCTCCGCACCGCGCGCGGCAGCACTTACGAAATGCTCAAAGAGGGCGGCCGTGGCGCCGTGGGCTCGCGCCACCACACGCAAGGCGCTCTGGTCGTCACGCAAATGGCCATGGCCCTGGTGCTCCTTACCGGCGCGGGACTGGTCATCCGCAGCCTCGCCCAACTGTGGAATGTCGATCCCGGATTCAACCCCGATAACGTTTTGACCTTCAATCTCGCCCTTCCGCCGCAAATGAACACCGCTCCTCCGGCGGCCATCCGCGTGGCCCTGCGCAATTTCGACCAAACTATCGCGGCAATTCCGGGAGTCCAAGCGGAGTCGCTCTACTGGGGCGCACTCCCCATGTACGCCGAAGATGACGACTCCTTCTGGGTTGAAGGCCAGCCCCAGCCCTCGAGCCAAAGCGCCATGGACAGCGCGCTCAACTACACCGTCGGTCCGGACTATTTGAAGGTCATGCGCATTCCCTTGGTCGCGGGACGCTTTTTCACCAACCGCGACGACGAACATTCCAAACCCGTCGTCGTCGTCGATCAAGTCCTGGCGCAAAAGTATTTCCCCAACGGAGACGCCGTCGGCAAGGTGATCTACCAGGGAAGCCTGGACAACGCATCTGAAATCATCGGTATCGTCGGGCACGTCAAGCAGTGGGGGCTCGACACCGACGCCCAAAATTCCCTGCGTGCGCAGTTCTACTTTTCCATCAAGCAATTTCCCGACAGCATCATCGCCCTGATGCCCTCGAACACCGGCGTCGTCGTTCGCTCCTCGGGGAATGTCCTCGGCCTGATGGACTCGATTCGCCGCGCCAGTGACCAGCTCAACAAGGACGAAGTGATTTCCGGCGTCGTGACCATGCACGCGATCATCCAGTCTTCGCTGGCTCCACGCCGTTTCGCCATGATGCTGCTCGGCTCGTTCGCCGCGCTCGCTCTCCTGCTCGCAGGCATCGGCCTTTATGGAGTCACTGCTTACGCCGTCGGCCAACGCACCCACGAAATGGGCATTCGCATGGCCCTTGGCGCGCAAAGGGGTGACGTTTTCCGGCTCGTCATTGGCCAGGGCCTGCGCCTGGCTCTCGTCGGCGTCGCCGTCGGAGCCGCCGCCGCGCTGATTCTCATCCGCCTGCTGTCGAGCTTCTCGCAGTTGCTCTACGGAGTCGGCGGCAGCGACCCGGTGACCCTCGCCGCCGTCGCCATCGTCCTGCTCGCCGTCGCTTTTCTGGCCTGCTACATCCCCGCGCGCCGCGCCATGAAAGTGGACCCGATGGTTGCTCTTCGATACGAATAGTCACCGAACGTTGTTGTGCCAGACGCGCGCGACGCCTGGCACAACAGTCGCTTCCCAGAATAATCGCCCAGCCTTCTGCGTCCCTGCCCTAGCTAACGTGGGCGACCATGCGGTCGGCCGGGATGATGTTCTTCCCTCATGCGGTGCCCTGAGCGCGCCGCCGCGCGTTCACGCACGCTGCGTCCGATCAGCGCATGGTGCTCCACACGCGCTCCCGGCCCATATCGATGAAGCCCGGGATATGGGTGGACGTAGCTGCCTCGGTTCCCCCAAGTTCGTCCCCACCGCGCATTGTTGATAAAAAACGCATGGTCCGCCCAGATGATCCGGCTGCTGCCCCAACCCCATGGCCCGAACCACCCGCCAATCCCGACTCCGAATCCGAACACGATCGCGCCGCCAATAAAGAACCCAGGCCGCGGCGGAGCGAAAACAATCAGCGGATCGTACGCCGGAACCACGATGTACCCCGGATCCACAGGCATAATGTCGATGTACGCGCCGCCGGACACCACAATCTGCGCGTTCGTCCGTAGATACCCATACTCTTTCGCTTTGTGCCGCTCCCTCTGCACCGCGTCCATCACGTCCGGACGCTGCGCCAGCACCGCGTTGCCCAAATCCGTGGTCCAGTCCATGTCCGAAGCCATCATGTCCAGCACCGACGGGAACGGTAGCAGCGCCTGCACGCTGGGATCCCACGACAGTTGATCGTTCGTAATCGCGTTCGCCAGATCCTGCCCGCTCAGGTAGTGATGGTCGTCCGACCACTTCGCGGCGTCCGGTATCTGGTCCGGAAAAGTCGACGCGGTCAAAATCTGCGCCAGCAGCGGATCCGGATACAGCGCGATGCGCGCAACCATCTTGTCGAGTTGATCGGGAGCATAGTTCGGCGGTGGCGCCTGCTGATCTTGTGCCAATACCGGCTGCACGCACAGACTGGCGCTCACGAGCATCGCCAGGAAAATCGTCCAGATGTTGGGCCTCCGCGGGAAGTATCGCATCATGTTTTCCTCCAAACTTTGAGATGCTCCGGGCATCCCCCAAGTTTCGCAGAGGTTTTCCATGGCCATCCTGAGCCTATGCACTCTTGCCCTACATTTGTCATTCCGAGCGAGGATGCGGCCAGCATCCGACGAGGAATCTGCTTTTCGCTTTTGCCGTGCAGCGCAGAGCCACGTTCTCTGCGACGCAGCGCGTTCCTGGTACAGGCTCTCAGCCTGTGTGCTCTTGCCTTAGATTTGTCATTCCGAGCGAGGATGCGACCAGCATCCGACGAGGAATCTGCTTTTCGCTCTTGCCTTTGTAGCGGCACCCTGCCCGCCGTAGGCAGGGTTTATCCCGCCAGCCTTTGGTTTTTCGTTGTCATCCTGAGCGTAGCGAAATCCGGTGTTTGGACTCCGGTGGGGTCCCGCCGGGACTCCAAACCGAAGGATCTCGCCTCGAAATTTCCTCAGGGCACGGCTTTTCACCCTGAGGAACGAACGGCCGCCGTGCATAAATCCGCCTTTGACGCTTCCTTCCTATTCGCGCACGCCTTGCGCTTGCCCGGCGCGGCGGGCCTGCCCGCCGCGGCGGGCGCGATGTATTCGCTTTCACACTCCTCACTTCTTTTCACTCGCCACTCGTCACCACCTCTTTGATATGATTCGCCCGAATGAACCACCTTTACTACGGCGACAACCTCGACGTTCTCCGCCGCTACATCAAAGACGAATCCGTCGACCTCGTCTATCTCGATCCGCCCTTCAAATCCAATCAGGATTACAACGTCCTCTTCGCCGAAAAGGACGGCACCGGCGCCGCCGCGCAATTCAAAGCCTTCGAAGACACTTGGGAATGGAACACTCTCTCCTCCGCCATGTACGAGGAAATCGTCGAGCGCGGCGGCCGCGTCTCCGACGTGATGCAAGCCTTCCGCCGCTTCCTTGGCACCAACGACATGCTCGCCTATCTCACCATGATGGCCCCGCGCCTCGTCGAGCTTCATCGCGCCCTCAAATCCACCGGCAGCATTTACCTCCACTGCGATCCCACCGCAAGCCACTATTTAAAGCTCCTCATGGACGCCATTTTCAGACCCGAGAACTTCAGGGCTGACATTACTTGGAGGCGCACCGGAACTCACAGCGACGCAAAACGATGGAGTCCTGTGGCAGACGTCTTACTTCAGTATTCGAAAACAGACGGCTTCACATGGAATCCACAACACCTGCCCCACAGCGACGAATATATTGAGGACAAATATCGGTTTCGTGATCCAAACGGGCGTCGATACACTTTGGATAACATGACAAGCCCGAAGCCACGACCGAACATGATGTACACATGGAAGGGACACACCTCGCCGCCTTTCGGCTGGCGTTATTCGCAAGAGACAATGGCGCAACTCGACGCAGAAGGGAAGATCTGGTACCCGGACACGAAAAAGAAGCGGCCACGGCTGAAGAGGTACTTAGATGAAATGGCCGGAGTGTTGATGGGAAACGTTTGGACAGATATTGACCCAATAAACTCACGTGCCCAAGAGCGTTTGGGCTATCCAACACAAAAGCCGGAAACCCTCCTTGAGCGCATAATCAAATCCAGCAGCAACGAAGGCAACACCGTTCTCGATCCATTCTGCGGCTGCGGCACGACCATTGCCGTCGCCCAACGCCTGAATCGCAATTGGATTGGCATCGACATCACGCATCTCGCCATCGCCCTAATCAAGAGCCGCCTCCGCGACCACTTCGGCGAAGCGGTGAAGGAAACCTACAAAGTCATAGGCGAGCCAACCACCTTTCCGGATGCCAAGCAGCTCGCCAAAGACGATCCTTACCAATTTCAATGGTGGGCGCTAAACCTTGTGAGTGCTCGCCCTCACGAGCAGCGCAAAGGCAGCGACCAGGGCATCGATGGTCGCCTGTATTTCCACGACGAAGGCGAAGGCGGCGCAACGAAACAAATTATTCTCTCGGTAAAATCCGGCCACGTTAACGTCACGCATGTCCGCGACCTGCGCGGCGTCATCGAGCGTGAAAAAGCCGAAATCGGCGTCCTTCTCACTCTCGAGGATGCCACCAAACCAATGCGCACCGAAGCCGCCTCTGCGGGTTTTTACAAGCCTCTCTATGATGAGAATAAATATTCCCGCCTGCAAATTCTGACGATAGCCGAGCTTCTCCAAGGGAAAGGCATAGGTTACCCGCATCACTTCGACAGCAACGTCACCTTCAAGCGCGCCCCTCGCGCCGAAACTCCACAGCCCGAACAACTCACCCTCGCAGCCCCCGCCGAAACGCCGAAGCCCCGCAAACCCCGCAAGTAACGCAGTACCCGTGACTTACAGGCCACAAAAACATTTGTCACGCCTGCCGCTTGAAACGGGCATTGAATGACTTCATAATTCTTGTGCTTTTGGCGCTACGGATAATTAAGGAAATTCCTATCCGCCAGTATTATTCAGAATGCGCGCCAAACGCAAATCGGCAACATCCCGTAGCGCTCGTCGGCGAATTCCCGTACCGTGTCGCCCTCCTGACGAGTCAACCAGGATTCTCCAGCGACGGGTACTTATCCTCAGCCTATTCGCCGCCGTCTGCGACATCATCACCGACCTGCTCCGCTTGCTCCACGAACTACTAAAAATGCTCCGCTGAACCCTTCTACGAAAACGCGATGCGTTCCCCTCAGTCGTTCAGGAGGTCGCGGCTTTAGCCGCGACATAAACGACGCTTTTGACTTCTTCCTTTCGCGCGCCTCACCCGCGCGATGTAATCGCATCATTGACTATGCTTTCCATCTAAGCGATTTTCCTTGACTCTTAGTTAACTCTATGGTACACATACCTATGCAGTCTGGAAATTCCAGCTTGCCCGCTTGCCCTGAGGGACGAAGGGCCCATGGCGGGTCTGCGCAGGACTTATACGGAGGTAGCCGCGGCGACGCGGCTTTTTCGCTTTTTATGCGCTTTCTAAATTCTAATCGCTTAACCTATGAAGAATTAGAACCTAGCGTAACTCGCACAAAACAAATGATCGGACCCGTTTCTAATCGCTTATTTTGTCGATCTTCGCGCAGAATTTTGTCCCATTTTCGGACGCCTCTGCCCAAGCCGCGCCCTCGCCGATTTCTAATCGGTACACAAAACACCAGTCGCAAATTGCTAACTCGCAGAAAACAAATCACATCACAATTTCTAATCGGGACTAAAATCGCACTTTTGGGACCCGCTCAGCCTTTTTTCCGCGCGCTACCGTCCCACGCGGCTCGGCGTGATACTCTGCAACGGAAATCTCGGGCCAACTTCAAACTGTGAGATGAAAAAGGAGGATCGCGGATGAACGCTTACGACCGAGTGCTGCCTTTGATCGGCCGGATTTTAATCAGCATCGTTTTTCTCCTGAGCGGAATAATGAAGTTGATGTCTTGGAGCATGGTCGCGTCCATGATGGCTTCCAAAGGCTTTCCCATCGCCACGGTCATGCTCGCCGGCGCGGTCATCGTCGAAATTCTCGGCGGCCTCTGCCTGCTGCTCGGATTCAAGGCGCGCATCGCCGCGTTTATCCTCTTTCTTTATCTGATCCCCACCACGCTCGCCTTCCACAATTTTTGGACCATGCAGGGCCCGATGCGCATGGACAATCAAGGTCACTTCCTGAAAAATGTGGCCATCATGGGCGGCTTGCTGATGGTTGCGGCGTACGGCGCAGGGAAATTATCGATCGATGGCCGCGCCACAACGAGGCCAGCTTGAATCCTTCGCGCCAATTACAAGCGCGGCAGCACAATTCCCTGCTGCGCCTGGTATTTCCCTTTTTTGTCCTTGTACGAAATTTCGCAGACCTCGTCCGACTCGAAGAAAATCACCTGGCACAATCCTTCATTCGCGTAAATGCGCGCAGGCAGCGGCGTCGTGTTGCTGATTTCCAGCGTCACGAAGCCCTCCCACTCCGGCTCGAACGGCGTCACGTTCACGATGATTCCGCACCGCGCGTATGTCGACTTGCCCACGCAAATCGTCAGCACGCTGCGCGGGATGCGAAAATATTCCACGGACCGCGCCAGTGCGAAGGAATTCGGCGGCACGATGCACACCGGCCCTTTGAACTCCACAAACGAGCGCGCATCGAATTGCTTCGGATCGACGATCGTCGAATTCACATTGGTGAAAATGCGGAATTCATCCGCCACGCGCATGTCGTAGCCATAGGAGGAGACGCCGTAGCTGATCACTCCGTCGCGCACTTGCCGGTCGGCGAAGGGCTCGATCATTTTGTGCTCGCGCGCCATTTTCGTAATCCATCGGTCAGACTTCACGCTCATCCCATCCTCCCACGCATGCAATTTTTCAAAGGGCGCGGCATGTTAGTACACCGCGTGCAGCTTGACAACCTGCAACCGGGCCATCTAGCATTACCCATCGCAAAGGAGCGCCGCTCGATATGATCAAACTGGACATCGTCAACGCCGTGGTGCAGCGCACCAGCATTCCTCGCTCGAAGGCCGAGCAAGCCGTCGAAACCGTATTCGAGGCGCTCAAGAACGCGCTCGGACGGGGCGAGCGCATCGAGCTTCGCCGCTTCGGGGTCTTCAACGTCAAACCGCGCAAGACCGGCATCGGCCGCAATCCGCGCACCGGCCAGCAAGTGAACATTCAACCCGGCAGAGCGGTGCGCTTCAAGCCCGGCAAAGAATTGCAAGCACTCTAAGCGCGCGCGTTAAGTTGTTCTCTGAAGTTGCTTTCCGCGATTTTTATTCGTGGCGCAGAGCGATCATGGGGTCGACGCCCATCGCGCGCCGCGCGGGGATGTAGCAGGCCGCCAGCGCGACTGCCGCCAGCGAGAGCGAGGCGCTCACATAAGTGAGCGGGTCAAGCGGCGAAATACCAAACAGAAAATTGCCCGCAACGCGCCCGATCCCCGCTGCGGCCAGCACGCCCACCGCAAGTCCAGCGCCCACAATCACGAACCCCTGACCGAAGATCATCCGCAGAACATCCTTCGGTTGCGCGCCCAGCGCCATGCGGATGCCAATCTCGTGCGTTCGCTGGCTCGCCGCGCACGACACCACTCCATAAACGCCCACCACCGCGAGCGCGAGGCCCAGAATTCCCAGCGATGCAGCCAGCCCTGCGCCAATTTCGTAAAGCCTAAGTCCGCCCAACGTATCCAGCGCCTCCGTCATTGTCTGTACGTCGAAGACGGGCATCGCCGGAGCCAGCGAGTGAATCAGCCCCACAACTTCGCGATTCATGGTCCCGAGCGGCAGACTTGTGCGTAATTGCAGCGTCACCGGCGTGTGATATTGCTGCGCCAAGGGAAGATACATATAAGGCTCAACTGGCCGGTGAAGATTGTGGGTCTTGCTGTTCTTCGCTATGCCCACTACTTCAATCGAATGTTTCGGATCATCTCCGTTGACGGAGTCGATGACTGCGCTTGATTCCATTATGCTCGTGAAATGCCGTCCAATCGGATCCTCGCCACGCCAGTATTTTTCCGCCATCGCTTCGTTGATGACGGCCACATGCGCCGCACTCTGGCTATCCGAATCGAGGATGCCACGCCCGCGAACAACGGGAATGTGCATGGTCTCGAAATATTCCGGCGAAACAACGTTGTAACTAACCGATGGCGCGCTTTGACCCGGAGGCGGCTGGTAACCCTCGATCTTCACCTCTTCGTCCAAGCCGGCGTAGCCCATCGGAACCGTTCCCGCGAGACTTGCCGTTTGAACTCCGGGGAGAGCTCGCACACGCGGCAGCAGATTCTGCAGAAAATCCCGTCCCTGCGCCTCGTTGTATCCCACTTGATGCGCATCCAGCGAGAAGTTAAGAACGTCATTCGGATCAAATCCCAGATTTGAGTGCTCCACGCTTCGCAAACTTCTCACAAAGAGCCCCGCGACAATCAGCAATGCCAGCGAGCCGCCGACTTGCGCCACCACAAGAACGCTGCGAGCGCGCTGGCGCCTCGCCGTCGCGGTGCGCCCGCTCGCATGTAGTAGGTCATTCAAGTTGCCCCGCGTGGCGCGCAGCGCAGGAGCGATTCCTACCACGATGCCGGTCAGAAGAGCAGTTCCAAACGCGTAGGCAAAGACGCGCCAGTCGAATTGGAAATCCATTACCAAAGGTATCGTCGTCTTCAGATTGATCGACCCAAGCCAGTTGCTGCTGAGCAGTCCCAGCACAATTCCGCCAGCGCATCCCAGCAGCGCCAGTAGCAAGCTCTCCGTCAACAGTTGGCGCACCAGCCGGCTCCTGCGGGCGCCCACTGCGGCGCGCAGGGCCATCTCGCGCTCGCGTACCGAGGCTCGCGCCAGCAATAAATTCGCGACATTCAGACAGGCCAGCAACAGAACCAGCGCCGCAAGAACAAGAAAAAACGTACCCGTAAGCAGGATTGCTTTCAGCGAGGACGGATCGTCGACGGGGCTCAGCGGGCTGAGTGGGAATGCCAGCAGCGACATCCACTTATCGGCCTCCGGATATTGCGCGGAAAGCCGGTGAGCAATCACGTTCAATTCCGGTTGCGCGGAGGCCAGCGTCACGCCGGGCTTCAATCGAGTGTAGATCCCCAACTGTGCCAATTTTCGATTCGCAACGAAGTCGTTGCCGGCGTCGCCGGTAACCAATGCCATACCCAGCGGCAGATAACCTTGCATGTCCAGAAGAGGCGAAATGCCGTGAAATCCCTTTGGCGCCACGCCGATGATGGTGACGGGATGTCCGTTGATCAGCACGCTCTTGCCAACCACCTGCGCATCGCCGCCGAAGTGCGCCTTCCAGTAAGCATAGCTGAGCACTAGAACCGGTTCGTCATCCACGGACTTTCCCGGCTTTGGCTCGATGAAAGTTCCCAGCGCCGGTTTCACGCCCATGGTCCGGAAGAAGTTGCCGGTGACGTAGCTCGTACAAATCGGCTGGCCATTGCCCTCGACGCTCAATCCGTCCATCGATATCAGATCCATTGAGGCCGCAACGTCGGAAAATACCGCGGTGGATTGTTTGCGGATATCCTCCAGATCCGGATACGAAAAGTCGGCGGAGTACGTGCCGCTGGTTTCTTCTGTCGCCAACGTGGCAACCTGCCCGGCATTCGGGACCGGCGACGGCCGCAGCAGAATCGAGTCCACCATGCTGAAAATCGCGGTGTTGGCCCCGATGCCCAGCGCCAGCGTCAGCACAGCGACGGCGGTGAAGCTGGGGGATTTGCGCAGCATGCGGAGGCCGTAACGAATGTCCTGGACCAAAGTTTCAATGAATAACATCCGCCGCTCCGCTCGATAGCTTTCCTTAACCGCCTCCACAGCGCCGAACTTCAGAATCGCCTGGCGGCGCGCCTCAGCCGGCGGCAAGCCGGCGCGAAGATTCTCGGCAGTCTGCATCGCGAGGTGTTCTTCGATTTCCTCCCGCATTCGTTCGTCACGTTGCCGCCTCGTCGCCGAGTTGCTCAGACGCGCGAAGAACCGCCGTAGAAGTCTCATGACAAATCCCTCGCTTTCACTTCGAAGAATCGACCGATGATGGCCGCGGTTTGCTCCCAATCCCGGGTCTCCGCCTGCAACTGCCTACGTCCGTCTCGTGTCAGCCGATAGAAGCGCGCCCTGCGGTTATTGTCTGAGGCACCCCATTCGGATGCGATGGCGCCTTCCTGCTCCAGTTTCAACAGCACGGGATAGAGAGTGCCTTGATTCACGGCGAGGAGATCTCCGCTGATCTGCTCGATGCGCCGGGCAACGCCGTAGCCGTGGAGAGGCCCCAGTACATCGAGGGTCTTGAGGATCATCAACGCCAACGTACCCTGCAGGACGTCCTGTTTTTGTTTCATATTATCGTCCGTGATACGGCCATTTTGGTTTCCCACAGGAAGGATGCCATAATTCCTTTCGGAAAGCAACAGGTCGGCTGCGCGTTGAGCGGATGCGTAAGAATGAGAGATGAACGAATCGTCAGAGAGCAACGGCGAAGGCTTGCATTTTCGCCGTATGCTTAGCGCTGCTCCGCGGTCCGCCGCGGTGCGAAGAATCGTAGATCATTCGTAGCGAAGAGCAACCAGCGGGTCGACGCGCATGGCGCGACGCGCGGGGAGGTAACACGCGGCGAGCGCGACGACCAGCAGAACAATCGCGACTCCCACGAAGATCAGTGGATCCGCCGGCTTGACGTCAAAGAGCAGCGCGGTCATCGAGCGCGTCAGCGCAAATGCTCCGGCGACTCCAAGCACCAATCCTGCAATTGCCAGTTTCGCTCCCTGAGCAAGAATCAGTTTCATCACGTCGCGCGGATGCGCGCCGAGCGCCATGCGGATGCCGATTTCGCGCGTGCGCTGCACGACAAGAAATGCAAGCACTCCATAGGTGCCAATCGCGGCCAATAACATTCCCATGGCCGCAAAGATTCCGAGCAGAGTGGCATTGAAGCGCGGGCGCGCTTCCAATTGGCTCACGCGCTGCGTCATCGAATCCACAGTAACGGGCACCGTGGGATCGAGCGACGCGATCGTGGCGCGCATCCAGGAAGCGACAGCAGCAGGGCTCAGCGATGTGCGGAGGATCACGCGCTGCCGCGGGCTGACCACAGTGGCTGAATGGTGCAGCGGCAGATAGTATTCGGATTCAGCGGGCAGGATGAAACCGTTGTTCTGAACGTACTTAACGGCGCCCGCAACGCCGACGACGGCACACCACGTGCCATTCGGCTCAAAACGCACTTCCTTTCCGACGGCATCTTCATTTGGGAAAAGGCGTTTTGCCAGCACGCTATTCAAGATGGCGACATTCGCATTCGGTGCGCGGTCGTCTTCTGTGAATGCGCGCCCCTGGATAATTGGAATTTCGAAAGCAGAGAAGAATTCTGGCGTTATCGTGCTGTATCCGACCATGCCACCGGTGCCTTGCGGAGTGTGCGGACGTCCGGCGACTTCGATATTGGCGTAGATGCTCGCTGCGCCGCCACCTGACAACAGAGGCGCGCTATCACTGAGTGCGAAAGCGCTTACGCCGGGAAGCTGGCGAAGGCGCTGCCCGATATTCTCGAAGAAATTCTGGCGGCGCGACGTGTCAGCGTAGAGGCGCGGATTGAGCGTGATGGTGGCGGTGATGACGCCCGAGGTGTCCATCCCAAGCGGCACGCGTTCCAAATTATTCAAGCTGCGGATCAGCAAGCCCGCGCCGACGAGCAAGATGAAGGAGATGGCGATTTGCGCGGAGACCAGCGCGCGGCGGAAAGAAGCGCGCGACAATCCGGAACTCGCGCGGCCATACAGCGCGTCGTTGGACAAGACTTTCTGCGCCGATGCCAAGCCGAAGAACATCCCCGACACGATCGACACGGCCAGCGTGAACGCGAGCACGCGCGCGTCCAGCGTGGCGTCGTTTAAATGCAGAATACCCTGCGGCGAAATGGCTACGAAAATCCTGAGCAGCGCGTAGGCAAAAGCGCAGCCGAGTCCACCTCCGACGAGCGCGAGCATCACGCTTTCGGTGAGCGTTTGCCGCAACAAGCGCGCAGGCCCGGCGCCCAAAGCGGCGCGAATCGCCAATTCACGCTGGCGAGCGGTGGAGCGCGCGAGGAGCAGGTTTGCCACGTTGGCGCACGCGATTAGCAGCACGGCCAGCACGGCGCCGAAAAGAACCCATGAGGCCAGGCGCGCGTCTTCAATCTGACGGTCGCGCAGCGAGCGCACGGAAAGGCTGACCTCGTTGCGAAAACCCGGAGGGACCCATTTCAACGAGGCCTGGAAGGATGGCTGGAGCGCGGCGCGGGCTTGCGCAATCGTCAAGCCGGGTTTGAGGCGCGCGAAGGCGCGCAGAATCATGGTCGGGCGAATGTTGGACTGGATGAACGCATCGGCGGGAAACGCTTCTGGAATGAGCAAATCAGCATGCGCAAGCGTCGGCAGTTGGAAATCGCGCGGCAAAATGCCGATGATGGCGGTTTGCTGGCCGTCGAGCGAGATCGTCTTGCCGACAATGTGCGGATCACTGCCAAAGCGGCTCTTCCAAAGGCTGTAGAACAGCAGAGCGACTTTGGGCCCGGTCGAAGTGTCTTCTTCGCGCGTGAAATTGCGGCCGAGCAACGGCTGAATGCCGAATGTGGGCAAGAACGTGGAGTCCACCTGCGCGCAGGACATACGTGCGGGCGGACTTTGCGTGATGTCGCAATCTTGAACGAAATGGTAGGAAGCGGTCGAAGCGAACCCCGTGCTGGCTTTACTCCAATCCGCAAAATCCGGAGCAAGCATGAATTCGTTTGGCTCGATGGGCGCGACAAGGCCGAAGGTGACCAGGCGGTCGGAGTTTGGGTAGGGCAAACTGCGGAACAGAATGCGGTCGACCACGCTGAACACAGCGGTGGTGGCGCCGATGCCGAGGGCTACGGCGAGAATGACCGTGACAGCAAACACAGGGCTGCGGCCGAAACCGCGCAACGCATAACGCACATCGCGCCAAAATCCATCCATGGAAGCACCTCCGCGGATTTTGTGAAGGCTAGCCTACGCGGCCATCTTGCGCATAGGCAAACAAAACCCCAAGCCTGAAAGTTAGACACCAGGAGCCAGCGTATTGTTTCGCGGGCGAGCGGCTCAGGACAAAGCCTCAGGCAATCCCGATGAAAAGCATCGGGATCCTTCCTTGGTCAGGGCACGCAGGACCTGAGCTGCAAAAAGCGCGCTACGGATTGATGGTGGACTTGGGGCGCTTGCTGAAGCGCTCGTAGAGTTCGAGCTGCTTGTTGTCGAGGCTGGTCGGCTGGCCCTGGATGAACAAATATTTCACCTGGGTGCGCAGCTCGAGCAAGTCGCCGTTGGTGACGACGATGTTGGCGACTTTGCCCGGCTCGATGGTGCCGATGTCGTTCAGGCCGAGCATTTGCGCGGCGTTCACGGTGACGGCCTTCAACGCTTCTTCCTGCGGCAGGCCGTAGCCGACAGCAGTGCCCGCGTATTGAGACAAGCGGCGCGACATGGAAGTGTTGAAGCTGCCGAAGGCAATCTTCACGCCCGCGGCGTAGAGCTGGCCGGGCAGGGCGTAAGCGGCGTCGTACGGGTCGTCCTCGGATTGTGGCATGGCCAGAATCGGGCCGATGATGACCGGAACGTTGTCCTGCTTGAGAAGGCCGATGGTTTTCCACGCTTCGTTCGCGCCGGCCAAAATCATGCGGATGTTCTGCTTCTGGCAGAATTCCACGGCGTTGCGAATGTCGCGCGCCTGAAAAGCGACAACCAGCAGCGGCTCTTTGCCTTGGACAACAGGCACGAGCGCTTCCAACTTCAGGTCGCGCGGGAAATCGTTAGCGCCGCTTTGCATCGCTTGGGCGTAATGACGCGCCTGGTCGAACAGGTCGGAAAGGCCGTCGACTTTTTTCTGGTATTGCTTGGTGGCTTCGTCGAACGGAAGCTGGCGAAATGACATGGTGGTGAGATCAAAAGAGCCGGTGGAAATGGACGGCCAGCTAAGCTCCATCGCGGCGTGGCGCGCGATGACCATGTCGTTGATGTTCCAGCCGCCGAGATTCACGGCCGAGGCGTTGCCGCCGATCACCGAGCCGCCGCCTCCGAAACCGCCGAGTGAGCCAGGCACGGTGAGGACTTCGGTGATTCCCGCGGCGCGGGTGACGTCGACGTGCGCGCTATCGGCATTGAACGCCGTGGCGGCCGTGACGTCGGGATTGAATTCGCCGGTTTCTTCTGTGTCCACGGTTGCCTTGACGGCGGAAACTTCTTCCAGGCCGATCTGCGTGATGGGATCGAACATGCCGGGATAGACCTGAAGGCCGGAAGCGTCGATGACTTGCGCGCCATCCGGAACGGCGACGTTGGCGCCGACCGCGGCGATTTTGCCGTCGCGAATCACCACGGTGCCGTTTTCGATGGGCGCGCCGGCAAGCGTGAATATTTTCGCGCCTTTGATGGCGTAGACGCCGCTCACGGGCGCTTGCGCCACGGCGGGCAATGCGAATGCGAAAACGAGAAGCAACGGAGCGAAGGCCTTCAGGCTGAGCTTATTCAGTTTGAGATCGGCGGTGAGCGTTTTCATCGCGCACCCCCGACCATCAGATCTGCAAGCTGCGGCGTGTCTGGCGTTTTCTTGCCCTTCTTCGACTTTTTCTCGTTCTTTTGATTCTCCATCGCCGGCGGCGCCGCGGGCTTGCCCGCATTTTTCTGCTTGTCGAGCAAATCCTGTTTTTCCTTCGCGAGGGCGGCGCGCTGCGCGAGATCCTGGTCGCGGTCGAAATAGACTTTTCCGTCGATGATGGTCTTCTGCACGACGGCGTAGACGCTCAGGGGATCATGATTGTAAATGGTGAAGTCGGCGTCCTTGCCGGTTTCGATGGAGCCGACGTGACTATCGATGCCGAGCTGAATCGCGGGATTGATGGTGACCAGACGCAGCGCTTCGTTTTCCGTCAGGTCGCCGTAGTGCATGCTCTTCGCGGCTTCCTGATTCAAATGGCGGGCTTCCTCGGGATCGTCGGAATTGACCGAAACGATGACGCCGCGGCGGGTCATCAGCGCCATGTTGTACGGAATGGCTTCGTACGCTTCCATTTTGTAAGCCCACCAGTCGGAGAAAGTTGAGCCGTAGGCGCCGTTGGCAACCATTTCGTCGGCGACTTTGTAGCCTTCGAGAACGTGCTGGAAGGTGCGCACCTTGAAGCCATATTCGTTGGCGACGCGCATGAGCATCAGGATTTCGTCGGAGACGTAAGAATGGCAATGAATGTAACGCTTGCCTTCGAGGACTTCGACGAGCGGCTCGAGCTGCAAATTGCGGCGCGGAGGAATCAGGTTCTGCTCGCCCGCGGCTTTGCGCTGATTGTAGTCGGCCCAGTCCTTCTGGTATTGCTTGGCGCGGATGAACGCATCGGCAATCGTTTCTTCGACGCCCATGCGCGTTTCCGGATAGCGCGGAATGGGCCCTCCGAAATTCGAATGCTTCACGTTTTCGCCGAGAGCAAATTTGATGCCGGGCAGCGCGTCAGGAAATGGCAACTCTTCGGGCGGTGCGCCGTACTTGAATTTGATGACGATGGTCTGGCCGCCGATGGGATTGGCGCTGCCGTGGAGCACGTTGCCGATCACCACGCCGCCGGCGAGCTCGTGATACATGTTCACGTCGTAGGGATTCAGCACGTCTTTGATATTCACCATGGACGAAACGGAGATGCTGCCTTCGTTGACGTCGCCATCGACGGCAATGTGCGTGTGGCAATCGACGATGCCGGGCATGACGTACAATCCCGTCGCGTCGATGACTTTCGCGCCAGCGGGCGCTTGCACATCGGGGCCAACGTCGGCGATTTTGCCGTCGCGAACGAGAATCGAGCCGTGTTCGATAACGCCATGCGTGATGGTGATGACGGTGGCGTTCTTGATCAGCGTGACCCCGGAATCATCCTGCGCACGCGCCACGAGTGCAAAAACTCCCATGAGGACTGCGGCTGCGAGAATCGCAAACAGACGAATCGTATTCAATGTTCGGCAGTTCATGGCTGCACCCCCTCGCCGCTCTGCTGCATAGGCATTGGCTTTCCGCCGGGCGGCCCTGGTGAAGCTTCTTCGTGAATTTGGTAGCGCATGCCGTCGACGAACACGTCCTTGATTTTGGTTTTTTCGCCGAAAATGTCGCCATCGGTGACCACGAGATTGGCAATCTTGCCCTGCTCGATTGAGCCGGTGCGGTCGGCGACGCCGAGAATCTGCGCCGGGTTCACGGTCATCGCTTTCAGCGCATCATCCGGCGACAATCCCGCGTCGATGGCCTTCTTCACGTTTTTCAAAATGTCCTTCGGATCGGTGAGGCCGCCGGAATAAAACGCGTACATCACGCCTGCCTTGGAAAGCGCCGCGGGAGTGGACGGCGCGCGGTCCCAGAAGCGCAGCTCGCGAAGGGTGATTGCGTCTTCGTCGCCGCCCTTCTGCATTTTCGGCCAGTTCACGTTGACGAAAACGGGAAGCTTGCTGGCGGCAATTTCGTTGGCCATGTCGTAGCCTTCCTGCACGCCATACATGGCGGCATGAATCTGCCATTCGTTAGCCAGGCGAATCGCGCGATAGATGCGCAGCTTCTCGTCGGCCGGGAGCAAAACCAGCTCGTTGTTTTTAAGCGCGTCGCCGACGACGACTTCGGTGCGGTCGTACGGCGGGCGCTCGACGCCAGACTGATGCGCGTCGTAAACCGACTCGGCATCCTGATACCACCGCGTGTCGATGAAAACCTGGCGCACATAAGCGACAGCGCCCATCAGCGAAGTGGGAAAACTGGAGAAATTGCCGGAAGTTTCGAAGGCGATGCCCAGAGTGGCGCGCGGCGCGACAACCATGTTTCCGGCGCGCTCATCGCCGAGGTCGACGACCGAACCTTGCCCCGGGAAAATTCCGCCTTCGGGCTCAACCAGCGCGGTGGTGAATCCCGCGTTGCGCCAATTCTCGATGCGCGGATCGTCAGGATTCAATTCGTTCGCGGCGATATCCCACGGCGTGGTTTGCGGACGATCCTGCGGGCCGTTGGATTGCCTGGCAGGCGCCGCGGCGCGCGGTCCGCGTCCTCGTCCGGCGGGCGCGCCTGCGCTCTCCGGCGACGGCAGGCCAACGGTGTTGCCGGCGTCGATCAAGCCGGGATAAACGGTCAGGCCTGTGCCGTCAATCACCGCAGCCTCGGGAGGAATGGTCACGTCCGTGCCGACGGCGGTGATGATTCCGTTGGCCATGACCACAGTTCCCTTTTCAATCGCCGGCCCGGACACCGGCACGATGCGCGCGCCTTTGATGGCGAAGATGCGCGGTTCGCCGGCCTGGGACAATCCCGCCGATTCGGACAATCCGCTTTGCGCCTGCGCGAAGGTCGGGCGAGGAAAGCTGAGCGCAGCAATGGCGCAGATTCCGGAAACGAATAATGACGCGACGATAAAATGAATGCGGCTTCGTTGTTTCATTTCACACCCCAGAGCGCAGACGATTTGGCGCCACGTTCAGAGACGGCAGATGCTATCGGTAGGCCTTCGCCGTGTCAACTATTCCGAAGGCTAAATTTGTGGGATGGAGAGAGGCCTATGGGCGATCCTACTCTCGCCCATAGGACAGATCCGTTATGAAACAAACGTTTCGCTTTTTGCCGCGCGCTTACCCTCGGGCGAGCGGACTACGAGGGGCCGAGGTACATCACGTGCACGTAAGTGCCGAGCCGGACGTTATAGGCCAAATACCAGCCTGGGTTGTCCGGGTCGACATAAATGACGATGTCATCGGAGTCCCACAGCCAGTCGGAGCAGTAGTCAACGTCATACGGAGCCACGCTCCAGAAAAAAGCGCCGAACTGGAAGCGCGATGGGCCGCCGCCGACGAGACGATAAACGTAGCTGCGGCCGACCTGTCCGGGGTAACGGCCGTGCTCCCAGGGATGATCCAGGTGATAGTGCGCGCTCGGGCCATTGCCGACCCACGCGCCCGTGCTGGCGTGGACGTGCGGCGCCGAGGGATGCCCGGGCTGATCAGCGTAAGTGGGACGCTGATTGCCTGCTGGGGCCTTCGTCGCGCGGGCCGCGGGCGCAGGCGTCTTATGTGATACCGGGCCGCGGGCGGGAATGTATCCGTGGCCGACCGGCGCACTTTTTTGCGGCGCCTTCGCCTGTGGCGCGCGTGCTGCCGGATGCGCCGCCGGGCGCGCGGCTGGTTTCTGCTGCGCGGAAGCGGACATCGAAAAGAGGAAGAACGTTGCTGCTGCGATTCCGATGAGTTTCTTCATGACACCCTCCGGGAATGGCTCAGGACACTATACGCAATTTGCGCGCCGAGTCACGATTTTTTCAGTTGCGCAGGGATTTGCCGGTCTTCAATGTGTGGGCGATGCGCTCCTGAGTTTTGCGTTCGCCACAGAGGGACACGAAGGCTTCGCGTTCGAGGTCGAGGACGTACTGCTCGGAGACGGTTTGCGACGCGGAGAGCGCGCCGCCGGCGAGCACACTTGCGAGCTTGCGCGCGACCAGCGCGTCGTAGTCGGAGATGTATTCGCCGCGCAGCATTTGATGGATGGCGAGCTTGGCGGCGGCGAGCATTTCTTCTCCGAGCACGCGAATTTGCGCGGGCGCGGGCGGATGATATCCCGCGCGGAACATGGCCAGCGCGGTTTGTTTGGCGTCGGCGACCAGGCGGTCGCGATTCATCGCGACCAGATCCGACAGGCGCAGATACCCGAGCGTGCGGCACTCTTCGGCGCTGGTTCCGACCTTGGCCATGGCAATCGCTTCGAAGACTGGCTTCATGGCGTGAAACAAATCCAAATCCTCGCCACCCGCAGCGTGCTCGTTGGCTCGAATCATCATTTCCTTGGAGCCGCCGCCCGCGGGAATCAAGCCCACGCCGGTTTCGACCAGCCCGATATACGCTTCCGCCGCGGCGTGAATGCGCGCGGCATGCAGGCTGATTTCGCAACCGCCGCCGAGGGCCATGCCCTGCGGAGCGGCCACAACGGGACGCGGCGCGTATTTGACGGCCATGTTGACGTTCTGGAATTGGCGGACGGCCAAGTGAAGGTCGTCCCACTCCTGCTCCTGCGCGCTCACGAGCAAAAGCATCAGGTTCGCGCCCACGGAAAAATTCACGGCCTGATTGGCGATGACCATGGCGTCGAAATCGCTTTGCAGACGCTTCAGGCCCGCATGCAGCATGGCGACAATGTCCCCGCCGATGGCGTTCATCTTGGCGTGGAATTCGCAGCAGACTACGCCATCGCCCAGATCGATCAGGCTCGCGCCGGAGTTTCCTTCGACCACTTTCGATTGTTCGCGCAGGGATTTGAGGATGATGACGCCCGGCGGCTCTTCGACGGGCTTGTACGCAGCAGCGGCCAAGTCGAAGTAGCTCGTGTGGCCGGCCGCGGATTCGTAGAATGTTTTTTTGCCCGAGGACAAAAGCGAAGTCACCAGCGGCGGCATGGGTTTTCCAAGCATCTTGAGCATCTGCGCCATGCGCTCCACGCCGACGGCGTCCCAAATTTCAAACGGCCCGAGCTCCCAGCCGAATCCCCAGCGCATCGCGCGATCGACTTCCACGATGCGGTCGGCGATCTCCGGAACGCGCCGCGCGGCGTAAAGGCACGTTTCTGAAAGCGCGCCCCAGATGAAGCGAGCCGCTTTGTCGACCACTTTGCCGTCGAACAGCGGGTCCACGAACGAGCGCAGGCGCTCGCGCGTGTCGTCGATCATTTTGCCGGCTTCGATGGAGGGAAATTTCGTTTTTTGCCGCGGGCGATAGTCCATCGTCTTCCAGTCGAGGGTAAGAATTTCGCTTTCGCCGGCGGGATTCTTCACGCGTTTGTAAAAACCGCTGCCCGTCTTTTCGCCGAGCCAGCCGCGCTTCATCATTTCTTCGATCAGCGGAGGCAATTTGTAAATTTCGCGCGACTCGTCGTTGGGCACGCTGTCGTAAATGTTGTGCACCACGTGCGCGAGCACATCCAGGCCGACCAGGTCCGCGGTGCGAAATGTTGCCGACTTCGGCTGGCCGATGGCCGGACCCGTGCAGCCGTCGACATCTTCCACGGTCATGTCGATTTCCATCATCAGGCGCAGTGCGTTGAGCATGGAAAACGTGCCGATGCGATTGGCGATGAAGTTCGGCGTGTCTTTTGCGGCGACCACGCCTTTGCCGAGCCGCCGGTCGCAGAATTCGTCGAGCGCAGCCAAAACTTCCGGCCTGGTTTTCGGGCCGGCGATGAGTTCGACGAGTTTCATGTAGCGCGGCGGATTGAAAAAATGCGTGCCCGCCCAGTGCGCTTGAAAATCCTCGGAGCGGCCCTCGGCGACCAGATGAATCGGCAGGCCGGAAGTGTTCGTGGAGACAATCGTGCCGGGGCGGCGATGCTGTTCAACGCGGGCGAGCAGATTGCGCTTGATTTCGAGGTCTTCGACGACGGCTTCGATGATCCAGTCGGCGTCCTTGCACCAGTCGAGATTGTCTTCGAAATTTCCGGCTTTGATCAGGCGCGCAACATCGGGAACAAAAAACGCGGCGGGACGCGATTTTTTCGCGGCTTCGACTCCTGCCAGCGCCAGGCGATTTCTGACCGCAGGGGATTCGCGCGTCAGCCCTTTGCGGGTTTCCTCGGCGGTCAGTTCGCGCGGAACCATATCGAGCAAAGAGCACGGCACACCGGCATTCGACAGATGCGCGGCAATGCGCGCGCCCATCGTTCCCGCGCCAAGAATTAACGCTTTTTCGATGCGAATGGTCATGAAGGTCGGGGCGATTCGGAGGTTACAGAAGTGGTATCGAACGGTCAATCAGAAATCCGACACAACTTTCGGCACGCTACAATGTTCTATAAGAGGAGAGGTTTAACCGGGTGAGCAACGTCCTACGGTGGATAGGGTCGGCGGTCAAAGGAATTCGCGAGTTTGCGTACCGCCAACCAGAGGGCCGGCCGATCGTTGGCGTGGCGCTCGGCGGCGGATTCGCGCGCGGAATCGCGCACATTGGCGTGCTGCGCGTGCTGGAGGAAAACGATGTTCCTGTGGACCTACTGGCCGGCACGAGCGTCGGCGCGCTCGTTGGCGCGGCTTACGCGGCCGGCACCACGCTCGACGAGCTGGAACGCCAGGGCATGCTGACGCACTTCCGGGACTTTGGCCGGTGGACGATCTCGCGCATGGGCATGGCCACCAACGAGCGTCTGGAAGGATTTCTGCGACGGTTCACGAAAGTGCGCACATTTGAAGAGATGAAAATCCCGTTCGGCATCGTAGCCACGGATTTGGTCACCGGCCAGACGGTTTGCTTCACCAAGGGCGACGTCCGGCCTCCGCTGCGCGCATCGTGCGCTTATCCTGGGCTTTTCATACCCGTTGAACACGAGGGGCGCATGCTGGTCGACGGCTTTTTGACTGAGCATGTGCCCACCGAATCGCTGCGGCACATGGGCGCCGATGTGGTCATTGCCGTGCACCTGGACCCCGGGCAGCCAGATCAAAGGCCCAAGAACACGATCGAGGTGATTGGGCGCTCGTTCTCGATCATTCAGGAACAGACGCCGCCGCGATGGCTGCGCTACGCGGACGTCATTTTGCAGCCAGCGGTGAAAAACATTCATTGGGACGATTTTCAGAAGACGCCTGAGCTTGTCGCCGCCGGAGTGGCCGCGGCGAAGGCCGCGTTGCCGGAAATCAGAGAGGCGCTCAAACGGCCGGTGATGCGTCTGCCCAGGGATGGGAGTCCGAGCCGGGCGGAAGAGGGCGAAGCAGAGGCGGCTCTAACCAAACCCAAATAGGCTGATTTGGTGATGATTAGGGTTTCGACGACACGGGGTGGATTTCGACGGTGACTGGCTGGCCGTTGGCCTTGCCGCGTTTGGTCAGCCACTCGCCAAAGGCAGCGGCGAATCGTTCCGGATCGACCTTCAAACTGGCCTCCATCCGGCCTTCCGCGACGGGCAAAGTGTCGTCAAACTCGGCAGAACCAGTGAAATTGCGCATGCAGAAGGCATCCAGCCAGTCGAGCGGACACGCCTTGCGTTCTTCGCCGACAATCACATCCACTTGCAGCTTTTGTGCGTACACGGCGGCAGTATAGCACCGGTCCCTCCCGCAACTGGCTGACTCTACGGCGTGCTCGAAGGTCAGTTCTTCAACAGTTTAGTTAACCATTGTGAAACGCTGGTGGATAGGTCCGCGTCAACTTGTATAGCTTCGACGAGGTCAGCAACGGAGGTTGAACACCGATGCGGAAACTCCTCCTAGCAATCTTCCTCACTGCGGCGACATGCTGGGCGCAAGAGTCAGGACCGCTGAACCTGCGGCCGGCGGCTCAGACTCAGCCCCAAGCAGAGAGTCAGGCCCAACCGCAACAGGCAATCATCGTTCCCGCGGGCACGCGAATCCGGCTCACGCTGGCCAATCCGATCACCAGCAGGTCGCACAAGGGTGATTCCGTTCGCGCCGCGGTCGCTTTTGCTGTCATGGTCGGCGCTCGCGTGGCGATTCCTTCGGGAACCTACGTGCAAGGCGCCATCACGGAAATCGTCGAACGATCCAGCTCGGGCCCGAGTGTAAAGATAAAGTTCTCAAGCATGGTGTACGCGAATGGCTACACGGTCGCCCTGGACGGCAGCAATCTTCAGGCAAAAATCACGGATGCACCGGCGGATCCGGCGACGGCCGGAGTGCCGGCAGGCGGGGCAACGGGGAACGCACTAGCCGGAAAAGGAGCGCCGGGACAGACTTCGCCGATGCCGCCGGCCTTGACACCTCCGCCTGGGCCAAATAAAGGCCTCATCATAGGATTGGGAGTCGGCGGGGCCGCAGCCGCAGTGGCCGCCGCCCTAATAATCGGGCACAACTCGGGCGGGGCATCGCGTGGCAGCGTGCTTTTCGACACGGGCTGGCAGTTCGACATGGTTCTAAATAACCCGCTGCCGGTGAACGCAGCCAGCGCTACACCCGCGCCGCGGGCCAGCTGAGTTGCAGGCGTCGAAAGAGCGCGCGAGTGGCGTTGGCTATTGTTGAGAACTGGGGGCTGGGTTGCCGGCACCAATCTGCGTGCCGATGATCTCGCCGGAGATGATGATTTCGACGCGCCGGTTTTGCTTCCGGCCAGTCGCCGTGTCGTTGCTGGCGACCGGGTTTGATTTTCCGTAACCGATCGATGTTACCGCCGCCGGATCGACGCCCTGGCTGACCACATAAGCGCGCACGGAACTGGCGCGGCTCTCCGAGAGCGCCTGATTGTAAGCGTCGCTGCCGACGCTGTCGGTGTAGCCCTCAATCTGCAGTTTCAACCCGGGATGAGCTTCCACGATGCCCGAAAGTTTCGCCAGCGCTTCACGTGCGGCGGGTTGCAGGTCATATTTTGCGGTGTCAAAGAGCACGTCGGCCATGTTCACTTTCAGGCCACGAGACGTATCCGTGGTTGGCAGGATGCGGCTGAACTGCTGAAGAAGATTCGCACGAAGCTCCTCTTTTTCCTGCTCGGAACGCGCCGCGGCTGCCTGAGCTTGCGCAGCGGCCTGTTGGGCTTGCGCGGCGGCTTGCTGTTCCTGCTGAGCCTTCGCGTCGGCGAGGGCGCGGGCTTGCGATTCCTGTTGAGCTTCTAGCTCCGCTTTTTCCTTGTCCAGTTCCGCTTGCTGACGCGCCGCGGCTTCCTGTTGAGCCTTGGCGTCGGCCAACGCGCGGGCTTGCGCTTCTTGCTGCGCTTGCAGCTCGGCCTTCTCTTTTTCTAGTTCCGCCTGCTGGCGAGCGAGCTCGTCCTGCTGCTGTTTTGCGGCTGCGGCAGCAGCAGCGGCCTGAGCGTCGGCCTCGCGCTTGGCTTCAGCGGCGCGCTCAGCGGCGGCCGCTTCGTCGGCTTTGCGCCGGAGGGTGATTTGCCGCGCATCGGCGGCATTTTCGACGGCGTCGCGTGCGCTCTGGATCTCTTGTTTGCGGTCGCCTCGATGGGCAAGAATCGTTTCGGCATTGGCGAGCGACGCCTGCGCGCGCGAAAGCGCATCCGCGGCGTACTGCGCGGCTCCGGCGTTTTTCGCAATGGCAAATGCGTTGCGCGCTTCCAGCACTTCCAGCGGCACGAATGTTTTGGTTACGTTCTGATTTTCCTGCGCCACGTTGTAGGAATATTCGCCACGGTCCAGCAGTTCATACTTGGCGGTGACTTTCTCGATGGTGCCGGCGGTTTCCGGAAGCACGACATTTTCGAGCACCACTACATTGCTCGGCTGGCTCACCGCGTAATATGGCTCGGCGGTAACGATCAGGCCGAAGGTCTGCAGCGACGTGGTCACCTGGATCTTGCTGCTCTCAGCGCCGTTCAACAAGATCTCGCCCAGATTGCTGGCCTTGCCTTCGGGTGTGATGGCCCACAGAACGTAAGTGAAGAATTCAGCGCCGAATCTTTGTGCAGGGACCAGATCCTTGAACTTGGCGTCGATGGCCAGTCGCCCTTGCTTGCTTTCCACTTTTGCGTCGCCCTTGGCCTGAACCAGCAACGGCGTTCCTTGGAAGCCGATATCGGTCGAGCCGCTGCGATGCTGGTAGCTGATCGCGGTAACCGAGTCGCCGACGACGTTCACTTGGTAGATGGGGGCGTTCTTTTCAGCCTGTTGCCCGTGGGCCATTGTCACGGAGGCCGCGAGCGCAACTACGAGCGTGAGCGATCTGAGGATCTTCGTCATTGCCTTCCTCCGATACCAAGCGATACCAAGGGCGACGCGCACTTCTCAAGAGCCAGTCGACTCCGACCGGGCCCTGTTTAATTTGGTCCCACGATGAATGGAATTGCCTGTAATTCGAACATAGCAAGGCTGATTCGGCACGTAAATGCTTTGTTTTGTGCGATTGTCGTAACCGTACAGAGTGAGAGGAGCGGCACCGCAGCCCTGGTGCAAGTGGCAATGCCCATGATTTCCGACCGGCCGGGCAACTTCCGCTTGACATGCTTTTAGTTTGTACTGCAAACTACATTGCGTATGGCCAATCTGCCCGTGAAGGAGTCTCCCATGCCCTCTTCCCAGGCCCCTCCCACAGTCCTCGAAGCCGAGCGCCGCTCCTGGAGCTACTGGTTCGTCGATGGCCTGCCGACTCTTGTCGCGGGCCTGACGTGTCTTTTGATTTCCAGCGCGTTCGTACTCTTCGTCCAGTATGGTCACGAGCGGTCTGCCCTGTGGGTTACTCTGGTCTTCCTCGCGTTCGTTCTTGTCGTGGTGGTATATGCCCGTTTGCCCCAAACGCTCGGATGGCTGAAGTCGCGGATAACCTATCCGCGGACCGGCTACGCGACGCCTCCGTATTTCACGGAGACTTCGACGGCACCTGCAGATTTGGTGATGCTCAACCTGAGCGGCGTGAGCGAGAAGCAGACCATCACTCCCTTGCTTGTGGCCGAAGACCTGCGCTGGCGTTTTTGGGTTGTGTTGGCAATTCTCGTCGCGGAACCTCTCGCGGGTAGGTTCATTTCGAGCCACGCTCTTTGCGCCACTGCAGGATGCGCGGCAGGATTTCTCTTGTGGCTAGTGAGTCGAAAAGATCCGCGTAAGGCGTGGGCTGTCGTTTTCGCCTTGGTATTTGTGCAGATATATACCTTGAACTTTCTAGGCAGCCCTCACATGGAAGGCGCCGTCTATTTCCAAGCTGGGGTGGGCTTTTCTCTCGCGCTCACGGGCGCAATCACGTTGGCTCGTTATTTGCGGCGCAATCCGGTGGCGCGGGCATGAGCACGGCGCTGCAGGAGCTGGCGACGCTCGATCGCATCATCCATGAGCCGGCGCGGCTGGCGATTATGACCGTGCTCTACGCCCTAGGAGAGGCGGACTTTCTCTATCTCCAGCGCGAATGCGGGCTGACGCAGGGGAATCTGTCGAGCCACTTGGCGCGACTGGAAGAGGCCGGCTACGTCAAGATTGAAAAGACCTTCAAGGGCAAGTATCCGCTCACGATTTGCCGGCTGACGACCAGCGGGCGCGCGGCGTTCGAAGACTACGCGCAGAAGATGCGCGTGGTCGGCGCCTCCATCGGGTAACGAGCGCCGCGAAAACCATCTTACAGTTGTTAACTGCGACAGCACATCGACCGGCTGGCGTTTTCTTGCTTTTCCGCTGCGACGAGCCTAAACTTTTATTTTCTTGCTTTTGCACTACTTGAAGGCAAAAATGCGCCGCGCAAGGGCCCTGCCGGACGTTGTGGGCGATTTCCCCGCGCCAGCGAGAACCAGGAGGCCAAAGTGCCCACGCCGTTGGAAAAATGGGTTGAGGAAGTTTCCCGCCTGACGACCCCGAAAGAGGTCGTATGGTGTGATGGCTCGGCCCGCGAATATCAAGAAATCGTTGAGGGCATGCTCGGCGACGGCTCGTTTGTGAATCTGAATTCCCGAAGCTATCCTAACTGTTATCTTCACCGCAGCAATCCGAACGACGTGGCCCGCACCGAGGGCGTGACGTTCATCTGCACGCGGCAAAAATCCGACGCCGGTCCCACCAACAATTGGATGGCCCCTGAAGAAGCGAAGAAAAAGGCGGAGGTGTTCTTCCGCGGCGCGATGAAAGATCGCACCATGTATGTGATCCCGTACATTCTGGGGCCGGAGAAATCGCCCTATAGCAAAGTGGGCGTGGAGGTTACCGATAGCCCTTACGTGGTCGCGAGCATGCGCATTATGTCGCGAATGGGCAAAGCGGCGCTCGACCGGCTCGGCAATTCCGACGATTTTGTTCCCGGCCTTCATTCATTAGGGGACATGGACCCGCAGCACCGGCTGGTATTGCACTTCCCGGAAGAAAAGCTGATCTGGAGCGTCGGCTCGGGCTATGGTGGCAATGCGCTGCTCGGGAAAAAGTGCTTTGCGTTACGCATCGCGAGCTGGATGGCCCACCAGCAGAACTGGATGGCCGAGCACATGCTGATTCTGGGGCTCGAAGATCCGTCCGGGAAAACAACATATATGTGCGCGGCGTTCCCGAGCGCGTGCGGCAAGACGAATCTGGCGATGATGGTGTCGGCGCTGGAAAATGAGGGCTATCGCGTCAAAACAATCGGCGATGATATCGCGTGGCTACACCCGGGAAAAGACGGGATATTGTATGCGATCAATCCCGAAAATGGCTTTTTCGGCGTTGCGCCCGGAACGAACAACAAAACCAATCCAAACGTGATGACCGCGATACACCACGATACGATCTTCACCAACGTCGCCATCACCAACGACGGCGAGCCGTGGTGGGAAGGTATGGACGGCGCGGTTCCCGCCAATATGATTGACTGGAAGGGCGAGAAGTGGACGCCGAGCAAAGGCAATGCGGCGCATCCCAATTCCCGCTATACCGTTGCCGCCAAACAGTCGCCCTGCATTTCCCAGCATTTCGAAGATCCTGAAGGCGTGCCGATTTCCGCCTTTATTTTCGGCGGACGCCGCGCGAAAGTGGCGCCGCTGGTGTTCGAAGCGCGCGACTGGCAGCACGGCGTGTTCGTGGGCGCGACGATGGCCTCGGAAACAACCGCGGCGGCCACGGGCGCCGTGGGCGTCACACGGCGCGATCCCATGGCGATGCTGCCCTTCTGTGGCTACAACATGGCCGATTATTTCCGGCACTGGCTGGAAATGGGCAAGCGCGTTTCCAAGCCTCCCAAGATTTTTCACGTGAACTGGTTCCGCAAAGGCGATGACGGAAAATTTATGTGGCCGGGCTATGGAGAAAACGTGCGCGTGCTGAAATGGATGCTAGAACGCATTGAGGGGCGCGGCGCGGCCACGGAAACTCCGATCGGCAATGTGCCCGCTTCGGGGGCGCTGGACCTGAAGGGCCTCGATATCTCCGCGGAAACCATGCAGAAATTGCTGAACGTCGACCCCGGCGCGTGGGCCGACGAGCACGACGCGATTGGCAAGTTCTTCGAGAAATTCGGCAGCCGGTTGCCGGAGGAACTCCACCAGGAGCATGAGAAACTGGGCCAGCGCCTGCAGCGCATCGCCGTCGCGCAAAAATAAACTGAGCAGCTAGGAGTTCAGGGCCGCGGGACGGCGTTTCGTCCTGCGGCTTTTTCGTTTATGCTCACCCGCGTCGCCCTGCTCCTGGACAAATTGACGCGCAGCGGCCGCCCGCGGCACTGTGCGAAACGAGAGACGGCGTGAATGTCGATTGGGTTCGCAAATATTGCATGCAGATGCCGCACGCGACGGAGTCTCTGCAATGGGGCGACGATCTCGTTTTCAAAATTGGCGGCAAAATGTTCGCGGCGCTCGTGCTGAAGCCTGCGCCGGTGTGGTTGTCGTTCAAATGCACTCCAGAAGAATTTGCGGAGCTGACCGAGCGAGCCGGAATCATTCCTGCGCCGTATTCGGCGCGTTATTACTGGGTCGCGCTCGAAACACACGAGGCGCTCACGACGAGCGAGCTCGAACGGCTGCTGCGCGATTCTTACCAGATGGTGCTGGAAAAACTGCCAAGAAAGACGCGCGAAGGATTGGCCCAACGCGCAGCGCCGAAAAGCAAAATCAAATCCACAAATAAGCGCCGCCCTCGCCGTAGGGCGCGTTGACGTAAAACAGATTCACATGCTCGATGGACGTGAGCGCACGACAAACCGTCTGCGCGCCGTGGACTGCGCAGAAATGCTCGCCGGCGACCTCGCGGATCTGATCGGCGGCGTCGAGGTTTGGGACGCGTCCGTGCGGAAACCAGAGCCAAGTCGCGGGCCGTTCGCAATCCTGGCAGGATTTTGAGTTGTCCGCATCGTGAGCGAGCCGCGCTCCCACGACTTGCGACAGCGCGGGCTCGACTCCGGCCGCGTCGAAATCCGGCCCCGCAACGAAAAAATATTGCGTCACCGATTCCGGGTCGGGTTCAAAAGCGACCACGCGCCCCGCATAGAGAGAAACCTCCTTCTCGAAAACTTTGGCGAAGCAATCGCGGCACAGGGAGACTTCCGGACGGCGCGGCTCACGCAATTTTACATTCTTGCCGCGCAGGAAAAGATTGTCCGGCAGAAAAGTCGCCATCCAAGGAGAATGCCCTTCCAGGTGCTCGCATTCGGCGGGCATGCGGATCAGACGAGAGAGCCAATTCGCGGTGCGCCAGCGAAACGACAGCTCGGGATAAGCCTGCTGAATGGTGAGTCGCGACATTTCGGTAAGCGCCGCGCTGCGGCGGGCATCTCTATCGTACCGCATGAGCTTTGCTCCACGCCGTGTTTCGCATCGCTTTGTCTCGCATAGGGGCATCGGTTATGATGAATCGCTTTGGGGAGCGCGAAATATTCGCCAGCTATCATCGAAAACATCTCAAGGAGGAATCATGCCAATTGCCGTAGGCGCTGCCGCGCCCGAATTCACGCTGAAGGATCAAGATCAGAAGGACGTGAAGATCAGCGACTTCAAAGGCAAGAAAAATGTGGTGATCGTATTTTACCCGCTCGATTGGAGCCCCGTCTGCACGAATGAACACATCTGCTTCATCAACGACATGAAGAATTTCGAAAAGCTCGACGCGCAGGTGCTGGGACTTTCCGTGGACAGCGTGTGGTCACACAAAGCCTGGGCCGAGAAAATGGGCATCCACTATCCATTGCTTGCGGATTTCCAGCCGCGTGGCGCTGTGGCGGAAAAATTCGGCGTCTATTTGCCGGAGAAAGGAATCACCGGGCGCGCCATTGCAATCATCGATCGCAGCGGCAAAGTGGCCTGGTTCAAGAATTACGAGATTTTGCAGGTTCCCGACGTCAAGGAAGTCGCCGACGCGCTCGCGAAAATCAAATAAACTCAAAATTATTTTTGCGCGGAGGCGCTCGGTGGATGCGCGAACACGCGGATTAGATTCACCAACTCCCAGCGCTGCTCGTCACTGAGGCGATTCTTGAACGCCGGCATGGGCTTGCGCCCGTTGGTCATTTTCCAGAAAATCTCGCCGTCGCTCATGGAATCGACCAGCCGCGCATTCGTGAAATTCGTTGGCTTGGTCGAATAGAAATACGTCGCTCCCGGCGGCGCTTTCCCGTCGCCGCTCACGCCGTGGCACTTTTGGCAATTATTGACGTACAGTTCCCGCGCCGCGGCAATCGTGGTGGCATTCGCCGGCACTGGATTTTTCCAGGTCTTCGCGTCCGGCGGCACGTTCCATCCTCCGCAACCGGCGCAAGCGATCGCCACAAAAAGTAAACCCACAGCGAACGCCACTCCCCGTTTCGAAAACATTCCTGGAAAGCGTGGCGTCTGAAGATCGTGCGGGCTGCGCAACTCAGCCGCCGCCGCGCAGCGCGCGAAAAACTGAAATCGCGACGATCACCAGCATGATGATGACGTACACGCGCAAACCCCACAGCATCAGCCGCACGGGAAACGACAACGCTCTGCGGCCAAACCGCGTCCGCTGCTTCGCGGCAACCACCTGGTCGGCTTCCAGCAGCGACAGCACTACGTTCGGATCCTTCAGGTCGGGGTGCGCGGACATTGCTGCGGCAGCGTCAACTCGTTCCTGCGAAGCCTTGAATTTACCTTTGACGTGATCTGGGTCCACTGCGAAATTTCCTTTCTTCAAAATTCCACGAGCGCGCTTCCCTGCTCACCCGCCCAGAATACCGGGAAACACGGTGGCGATTCCAAATCCCAGCCCCGCGCATACCAGCAATATCGTCACCGTGACGCCGGCAAGGTTTTGCCAGAAACCATTTGCATATTCGCCCATCAGGTCGCGGTCATTGACGAGCAAAAGCAAGAACGCCAGCGCCGGCGGCATGGCCAAAACGGCGATCACATTCACGGTCAGCACAATGAATTCCAGCGGAGCGTGCGGAATCAGCACCAGCACCGCCGCCACGCACGCCGAACCGACCAGAATCAGATAGAAAGGCCAAGCTTCACGAAGAGGGCGGTTCAAACTGTGCGGTGTGCCAAACACTTCGCCAAACGCGTAGGCCGAAGAAGTGGAGATGGCAATCGCCGCCACAAGTCCCGCTTCGAGTATGCCCAATGCAAAAAGCATGGCGCCCACGTGGCCAATCCACGGCTGCAGCGCCTGCGCGAACTCCGCGCCCTGGAAATCCGCAGCGTTGATGCCGTGGTGAAACAACGGTGCGGTGGCGAGGACGGTCGCGACGGCGAATATCGCCGCCAGCACCGTTCCCAGCAACGTATCGAGCTGGCCCGCGGAGATGTCCCGCGGCTGCATTCCCTTGTCAACCACCGCGCTTTGCTGAAAAAACAGCATCCACGGAGTCACTGTCGCGCCAACCACGGACAGCAGCAACAGCACGATTTCCGATCGGTTGCCTTGCGGCAGCGGCGTCCAGGTGAGAAATGCGTGTCCCACGGCGTGCCAGTTGGGATGCGCCAGCAACGCCGCCGGAACAAATAGACCGTTGAAAATCGCCAGCCCCAGGGTGATGCGCTCCCACGTCCAATAGCGGCCCGTGGCAATCGCTCCCAGCACCAGAAGCAGCGCGCCGCCCACGGCGACTCCCGGACGCACGCCGAAAAAGCTCAGGCCCGCGCGCACGCCGATGAATTCCGTCACCAGCGTCAAAAAATTTCCAAGCATCAGGTCGCCCATCGAAAACAAGCCCCAGAATTTCCCGAAGCGGTCGAAAATCAGCTCCGCGTGCCCGCGATGCGTCACCGCGCCCAGACGGACGGTCATTTCCTGCACGATGAAGCCCATCAGAAACGTCAGCACCACGAACGGGAGAAAGAAACCGATGCCGTAACGCGTCCCGATCGCCGAGTACGAAAGCATGCTCGGCGCGTCGTTTTCGCCGAGGAAGACCAGGACGCCCGGCCCAACCAGCAGCCAAAGCAGGTTCAAGCTTCGGAGGGATGCGGAGCGGCGGCCGCTCCATCGCGCACGGGCCACACGCCAGCGGTCCTGCGCCCGATCGAGGTCCTCATGGGTGAGCAAGCCGATCAATTGCCGGCCGGCCGGTGAGGCGGAGGCAGGCTCTGTGGTGAGCTGAGCAGGTTGATACGCAGAGGTGTCAGTTTTCTTTGTCGGGCCCGCCATAGTTAACCGCGCTAAACTAATCGGCTAAACTACACTTAACTCGAAATGGCGTCAATCACTCGGTTTTCATACTTTCGCAGGATGAAACGCAGGCCTGCGCCAGCCGCGTGCGCCCGCGCTACTTCTGCTATAGTGAGCCAGACGACACGCGGAGGAATCCATGGCCGAAGCGCCCAAGCCGCAGCAAGTGCAAATCAAAGCGGACGAAAAGGAACTGGTGGGGCAGTATTCCAACCTGGTGATGATTCATCACAACGCCGAAGAGTTTACGCTGAACTTTATTTACATTTTCCCCAGCGTGCCGCAGGGAAAACTGGTCAGCAGCCTCATTGTGAGTCCCGCGCACGCCAAGCGATTGATGCGTGCTCTCACCGAAAATATCACGCGCTATGAAGCGCAGTTTGGCCCTATTCCGGAAGGTCCGGGCCCCACGCCCGAGCCGACCGTGGGTTTCGTGCAATAGTTTCGCGCCGTAGAGGAGAGTGCCGCCCGCCCCGGGTCAGGAAACGGCGCTCGGCGACGGTGTCGAGGCGAGCACCCATTGGCCCTCAAGCTCGAGGAATTCGACGCCTATCGCAAATCCCATGTCGTGATTGGGCTCGCAATAGGCGACGCGCGCCAGCGACCGGAACCCTTCGGCAAGCGACATCACGCAGACGCTTTCACCGGGGCGCCAGCGCCTGACGCTGCGTACGCGCGCGCCGCGCGAACTGACGTTTTCCGTAAACGTCGTCTCGAGTCCCGGCATGAACGTATTGCCGGAGATGCGCACGCCGACTTGCATCGGCAACCGCGGTTCGCACCGTTCTATCTGAAGAGCCTCAGATTTTCCTTTCCTTGCCCTTGCGCTTGCCATTCCCCTGCCCCCTGTATTCCGCGTGTACTTCCTCGCACGCCTTCACCACGTTCCCCACTCCGATTTGCCTTCATCACGTAAAGCGCCCCGTCCGCCGAATTCAACAGCTTCTCGATCGTCAGACCATCGCGCGGATAGACCGCGACGCCCGCGCTGACAGAGATGCGCGGCTCGTGTCCGTCTTCCAGCAGGCGCTTGCGGATCCGATGGGTGACCTGTACGGCCACCGCTTCTTCCGCTTCCGGAAGCACCAGCGCAAACTCGTCTCCGCCGTAACGCGCCGCCGTATCCATCCCTCGGCAATGGATGCGCAGCACGTGCGCAAGCCGCTTCAGCGCCTGGCTGCCGACCAAGTGCCCGTGACTGTCGTTGATTTTTTTCAACCCATCCAGATCGAGCAACACCACGGCGAATCCACGATTCGTCCGCTGCGCGCGCTGCAGCTCGGTCTCCATCACTTCCAGGAGGCGGCGATAATTCGCCAATCCCGTGAGCGGGTCGCTGATGGCCAGACGGCTGACTTGGTCAAAGAGTCTGGCATTGTCGAGAAGCGCGCCGGCCAGCACGACCGCGTAGCCGGCGGCCTCGAGAAATTGCGCTGCCGCGGAGGCCGCGTCGAACCGTGCCGACGATTGGCTCATGGTCACGTGACAGGCCACGTTGATAAACGCCGAAAGGAACAGGGCGCGGTCCAAGGCCGAGTCCACGTGCCTCAAGCGTTTCCAAAATCCGATGGTCGCAACCAGATAAATTGCCGCGGGCAGCAGATCCCAGGGGCGCGGAATGGCGCTGTGGGGATAAATTCTTGGCGCGGCAGGCACCGCGAAAAACGCGACGCTGGTCAGATAGGCAATCAATCCTACGATCAGCACGGCCCAGGCGATTTCCCGATTGGGCTCGCGGGAAAGCGGCAGGCTCTTTTCGACGAGCAGGGCGGCCACCAGCAACATCGCCAGGAGCGTCCGGCTAACCATCCACGAGAGCGGAACGATGTGGGCTGCGCCGCCAATGTTGGGCGTGAGGTTGGCGCCCATTTCGATCAGCCCGGCAAGGCCAAAGCCGAAGGCCAGGATCAGCGAAATGCGATCGTGCATTCCGCGGAAGCGCACCAGCGCGTTGGCCGCAAACGTGAACGCCAGGAGGCTTCCGGCAAGCTGAATGTATCTTTCGAGCAGCGGGTCAGCATAAAAGGTAGAACGCCGGAGAGACCACACCAGCACCATGAACACACCGGCAACGAGCGTCCAAGCGAAGGCCCACCGGAAATGCGCGGATCGAATTGCGCCTTTAATGCCCTTTGTCCCTAGCCCCAAGAGTGCCCCCAAGGCACACGAATCCTGCCCCAACGGGAATAGGTTAAGCAAGCGGCTAGCCGTTTATAGGATGGTCGAATCTGCTCGTAAACTGCTCATAAAGAATAACTTAATCGTGGCGCGGAAGCGCGGGCAACCCCGCCAGACCGGCGACCTATTTGGTTCGGGGGCAAAAGGTTACCAACTGAACCGTGCGTTCCATTGTGGAAAACGCAGGAAGAGTCTCTCCACTTAACATCCTTTTCACATCCTTGGGGGTGGCGGCGGGGGCGGCAGGTCTCTGGCCACGATTACGCTCTCGAACGCGCACTGTTTGTGGGTCCCGTCGCAAAACGGCTTATTCGCCGACTGTCCGCAGCGGCATAGCGCCACCTGTGTGCGTCCGCCGAGACCGAATACCCTTCCCTGCGCGTCAACAATCTCAAAATCGCCTTCGACTTTGATGGATCCATTGTCTCTGATTGTTATTTTCGTTCCGGCCATTTCATCCCTTTCCCAAACTCACAAACGGCACGATTGCCGAAGCTCGCGGCGAGGCTCTGTTAATATTTCGGCACCGAAGGGTCTACTTCGTCGGACCACGCCAGTATCCCACCCTTCAAATTCCAAATCTTGCGGAAGCCCGCTTTGCTCAAGAATTGAACCGCGTCCGCGGAACGTTTGCCGCTGCGGCAGTGTGCCACGATTTCGCGAGAGCTGTCGAGTTCGCTCATGCGCTTGGGCAGGTCGCCGAGCGGAATCAAATGTCCCCGCAGGTTGCAGATCTGGTATTCGTGCGGCTCGCGCACGTCGAGAATGTAAATGTCATCGCCGCGGTCGAGCCGGGCCTTCAATTCCTTCGGCGTAATTTCGGGAATGTCCAATGGCTTGGTCTCCATTTCTTCACCGCGAATACCGCAAAATTCCGCATAGTCGATCAGTTTTGTAATCGTGCGATGTTCGCCGCACACCGGGCACTCCGGGTTCCTGCGCAGCTTCAATTCGCGGAAACGCATTCTCAGCGCGTCGAAAAGCAGCAAACGCCCAATCAGCGGATCGCCGCTTCCGAGAATCAGCTTCAGCGTTTCCATCGCCTGAATGCAGCCGATGATTCCCGGCAGTACGCCCAGCACTCCGCCTTCCGCGCACGATGGCACCAGCCCCGGCGGAGGCGGCTCCGGATACAGGCAGCGATAGCACGGGCCGCCGGGATAACCGAAAATGCTTGCCTGACCTTCGAAGCGGAAAATCGAGCCGTACACATTGGGCTTACCGAGCAACACGCAGGCGTCGTTCACCAAATAGCGCGTCGGGAAATTATCGGTTCCGTCGGCCACAATGTCGTAATCGCGAAGAATATCGAGCGCGTTGTCGCTCGTCAGCCGAGTTTCGTAGGCGTCGATTCGTATTTCGGGATTCAGATTGCTCAAGCGCTCGCGCGCCGCTTCGAGCTTCTTGCGCCCAACGTCGCTGGTCCCGAAAATCACCTGGCGCTGCAAATTCGTGAAGTCCACAACGTCGAAATCCACAATACCCAGCCGGCCCACGCCCGCCGCCGCCAAATACAGTCCCAGCGGCGCGCCCAACCCTCCCGAACCCACCAGCAGCACCTTCGCTTTTTTCAGCTTGAGCTGTCCCTCCATGCCCACTTCCGGCATGATCAGATGGCGGCTATAGCGCAACACTTCTTCGTTGGTGAGCGCCACGGCTGGACCGTTTGCGGCCGATTCTTTCACTTGCGTTGCCATGCCCTTTTCCTCTGCGATTATTCCGTCCCGCCGGCGATCGACGGCACAATGCTGATCGTGTCGCCCTGCTGCAGCGCGGTTTTTTCCTTTTGCAAGTAGCGAATGTCCTCGTCGTTCACGTAGACGTTCACGAAGCTGCGCAGGCGCCCGTCGTCGGAATACAAATGCTTTTTCAGATCGCCAAACTGCGACGTCAGCGAATTCAGCGCTTCCGCGACGGTCTTCGCTTCCAAATCGACGCTTTCGCGCTTCCCCGCGAATTGCCGCAGCGGCGTGGGAATAATCACTTTCACAGCCATCTGTTTCTCTCCTCGTCGGCCCTAAGAAATTAGATGCGTCTCGCCGAAACCGGACTGCGGCACGCCAATTTCTTTATCAGACTTCTTTATCGCGGCACGCTCGAAATGAACTCGATGCTTTCTTCCTGGTATTTCGCGCGGTCGTCATCCAGGCGCCACGAACGCATCTCGCGCGGCTCGCCCTGTTCCACCTGAACAATAATATAGCTGTACCACGGCCATGCGTGCTCGCGGTCAAATTCGCTGGGGCGCGCGGGCGAATCGGGATGCGAGTGATACCAACCGATCAGCTCCCATCCTTTTGCCGCCGCCTCTTTTTCCGCGAGCCGCACATCCTCCGATGTGATCGAAAATCGATTGCGCGGCGAATCGTTGCGCTGATTCACCAACGGAACCAGTCCCAAAACCGTGCGATCGGCTCCCGCGTCACGGCCTAACAACGCGCCGCAGCATTCGTTCGGGTAATCGCGAGCGCCATGCTCATGGATTTTGTCGATGAGGATCTCGCCGACGCGAATCATCCGCTTGTTTTCTCCTCGTCCCAGAATCTCTCGCTCAAATAGCGGTCGCCGGAATCCGGAAACACCGTTACGACCACGGCCTTTTGATCGCGTTGGAATTTTTCCGCTATTCGCAGGCACGCGCACAGGGCCGCTCCCGAACTGACGCCGGCCAAAATCCCATCCTCGCGCGCGAGCCGCCGCACCATCGCAAACGCATCTTCGGTGCGCACCGCCATATCCGCGTCCGCCAGCGAAGCATCATAAATCGCCGGCACCATCGCGCTGGCCATGTGCTTCATTCCCTCGAGCCCGTGGAAAGGCTCGTCGGGCTGCACGCTGATCGCGCGAATCGCCGGATTGAATTCCTTGAGCCGACGCGTTACGCCCATAAAAGTTCCGCTCGTTCCCAGCCCGGCGACAAAATGCGTCACGCGGCCCTGCGTCTGCCGCCAAATCTCCGGCGCGGTCGTGTCGTAGTGCGCGCGCGGATTCGCGGCGTTGCTGTATTGATCTACATAAAAATATTTCCCAGGATTTTCCTCGAATGTCTGCCGCGCGCGCCGGATCGCACCATCGGAGCCCTCGTCCCCCGGCGTCAAAATCAATTCCGCGCCCAACGCTCGAATCGTGCGCAGCCGCTCCTGCGAAGCCGACGACGGAACGCACAGCGTCACGCGATACCCCAGCGACGCGCCGATCATCGCCAGCGCAATGCCCGTGTTTCCGCTCGTGGCATCCAGAATGGTCTTCCCCGCGCGCAAAGCTCCGCGTTTTTCTCCTTCACGAATCATCGCCAGCGCGGCGCGGTCCTTCACTGACCCGCCCGGATTGAACCATTCCGCCTTGGCGCAAAACTCCACATTGGCGAACTTGGCGCCCACGGAGCCCAGCCGCAGCAGCGGCGTATTGCCAATAAGGTCCACCAAGCGCTTGCCCATCGGCGGTTCGAGGCCTTCTGCGTTTTCGCCGCTTGCAGTTTTCGATGCCACTTCGATCCTTGTGCCGCTCAGACTCACCCTTGCAAAACCTCTTTTCTTAACGCCCATTCGATGCGCCACGAATCACGTCGAATCACGGTGTTCAGCGGGTATTCTCAGCTTAACAAAAAATCAGGCGGACTTGCGCGGAATAGCGTCTGGGAGGATGAGCAGAGTCTTAACTTAGTGCCGGGCGGCAATCGCTTCGAGCTGCTTCACGTGATTCAAATCGTGCCCGCCCATGATTTCCACCAATTCCTTGAAGGTCTGCTCGCCACGCTCGGGATGCGTCACGCGCTTCGAAAATGCCTCGGCCGGCACGGCATGAATGAAAGAGATGTTCCATCGCCGCAACGAGGAAAAGACCGCCAGCGCGGCGGGCGCGTCGTACGCGGCATAGACCGCAGCCCATTTGTCCTGATCGAAGGGCTGGATGACGTGGCGGTCTTCGGCGAGCGTCTGCCGCAGGCGGTACGCGAAGACAATTTCGCAATCGGCCAGGTGGCAAATGATCTCGCGCGGACTCCATTTGCCGGGCGCGGGCTTCTGTTCCACGCGTTCCGGACCCAGCGTTCGCACGAACGACGCGAGCTGCCCGGGCGTCGCGGCGATCACTTCCAACGGGTCTTTACCGGCCAAATGCGAAGCGTAGGGATTCATGGTGGCAAGACGATACCACGCCGCCCGCCGCCTCTCAAGCAGGAGCCGCTCTCACACTTCGCCGTCATTCGAACTTTCGCCGCGCAATTTTTGCTTTACAACTCCGCCCCGAAATCCTTACTCTGTCCTTTCCATGTGGTACGTCAACGCTAAATTCGCCGCAAAGAAAATCGAAGCGCAGTTGCCGCAGCTCGGCTTCACCGTCAGAAGTTCCGGCGGCGTGGCGCGCGTCGAGAAATACAACTGCGGCTCCGAGTTTCGCAAGGCTCCCGACGGCAATTATCAAATGACCGAGCTCCCCGCCAACATGAAGAACGGCCAGTTCACGCAGCTCTGGGACGCCGGCTACCAAAAATTCCTGATCACCCGCGACGGGCGCAAGCTCCCGGCCGTCGTCAGCGAACTCAGCGACCTGCGGAAATTCAACGAGGAGCTGCGTTTCGCGCTTGGCGTCCCCGCCTATTACAACGAAGCGCTCGGTTCCACGTGCCACTATTCTGTCTATGACCGCCTCAAAGGCCGCGCGGGTGATGATCCTGACGAAACGGTAGGCGCGCACTCCGTCGACGAAGAAGAATAGCGAGTCGCTGGTAGAAACTTCTTAAAACAGGCCCGCTCAAACTCCACCCCTTGGGAGGTTTCGATGAACGGCCGCAACAAGGCTGCACGCGCATTCGTCATCTTGGGCTGTTTGGTGCTGTTCGTAAGCGTGGCGCTCCATTGCGTTGGCGGATACAAAGAGGGTTTCCCGGCATTGAGCGCTTCGAACCTGGACCCTTCCCTGCAAGTAGCCTTCCGGGTCGTTTTTCTTTCCCTCGCGTGGCACTGGGTCGTAACTGCGGTTGTCGCGCTGCTGGCCGGCCTCACCCAAACGAGATTGCGCAAAATACTTGTTCTGTTCTGCGGTTTGGCGGTGCTGCTGGAAGCGGCAGTCGGCGCCAGCATGATGGGAATTTTCATTGGCAACGAAATGATCGGAGCAGCCGGGTTGTTGCTTGTTTGCGGCGGCCTGCTATTTGACCAATCGGAAGTTCAAACGTAGATGGCCTCCACAGTCCAAGCCGAAAAAGCTGCAAAGCTCTTGGCCCTTCATCACGGCCCGCACATTCTCCTCTTGCCCAATGCGTGGGATGTCGCCAGCGCGCGCATTTTCGAGGACGCAGGCTTCCCGGCCATCGCCACCAGCAGCGCAGCCGTGGCGAATTCGCTCGGCTATCCCGACGGCCAGAACATTTCTCGCGACGAAATGCTGGAAGTCGTCGCGCGCATCGCCCGCGCCGTTTCCGCGCCGGTCACTGCGGACATGGAAGCGGGCTACGGCAAAACTCCCGAAGACCTCGCGCAAACAGCGGTTGCGATCATCGAAGCCGGCGCCGTCGGCTGCAACATCGAGGATTTGGTCCAGGAAGGTTCGGGCGAGCTTTTTCCCATCGAACTGCAGCAGCGGAAAATCCGCGCCATGGTCGACGCAGCGAAAAAGCTTGGCGTGCATTTGGTGATAAACGCCCGCACGGACATCTATCTGGAAGGAATCGGTGAACCCGCCACGCGCGCCGAGCGCACCATCGAACGTCTCAATGCCTATCGCGACGCGGGCGCCGAATCGCTCTTCGCTCCTGGCTTGAAAGACCCCGCGACCATCGCGCAACTCACCCGCTCCGTGCGCGGCCCTCTGAATATTCTCGGGACTGCCGGCGCTCCATCGGTTCACGAACTCGAAAAGCTCGGCGTCGCGCGCGTCAGCGTCGGCTCCGGCCCCATGCGCGCTTGCATGGGCCTCACGCAACGCATCGCCAAGCATCTTCGCGACAAAGGCACCCTCGAAATCATGACCGACGGCGCCATGCCTTACGTCGAAGCCAACCGCCTCCTCGCAAAGCATTAGGCCAAATAAGTTTTTATGTACTCACTTCGGTTGAATTGGACAATTCAATTTGAATTCCATCGTTGCGTGGAGCTCTTGGACGGAGCCCGCATGCTGAAAGCTCCAGTCAGCAACGGCTTGCGTCACCGCTCCGCGGAGTAACGCAGGGCCGGCTTGGAAGACGAGGCCAGTTGGTCTGCCGTCTGTACCGATATAGAAACTGAATGAAACGTCCCCTTCCACGTGCGCCAGCCTTGCAATACCGGGATAGGGCGGCAGAGCAGCCGCTTGTGGCTTAAAGGGCTCGATGCTGACCAACCTCACGGAAGGATGCGACACCGGCTTCTCTGCCGCAAGATACAAGCCCGACAGCTTGTCCGGCGCACTTGGAAACAGCCCGTCATATTTGCCCGTGCTGATGTCCCGCAAAGCCGCCGAAGAAGCCTCGCCTGACGAAGATTGATCCTCGTCCCAAACAGCGAACATGGGCTTGTCCATAACTCCGGGCCCAACAGCCCCATCCAATCGCGACAATAATTGCATCGTCCAAGAAGTATTCTTGGGTGTCTTAGCTGCTTTCGGATCGAACATATCTTTGTCAAGTATTTCGGAACGAATGACTCGTGTTTGAGCTCCGCACTGCGCTTGCATCGCAACTTCGGCATAGCTGAACACCAGACACTTCTTGCATCTTTTCAATTCGCGGCGCAACTCCTTCTCCGGGATCGCGCACGGATTCATCCCTCCGAACAATTCAGAAACAGGCTGGCCTAGGGACGCAGATGAGGTTTCGACCTTCGCCGGCAGAATACATGCATCGGCTGCCGGCGTGAGCGTTATCCTCTCAACCGAAGTGTCTCCGCCTACTCCGCTTACAACAAAAATCTCGTAGTAATCGTGCGGAGGCCCGAAATCAAGAGAGGTATGCCGTCCGACTACGAATTGACTCGGCGGAGCTGCGGGAGGAAGCCTTCGGGCCAGCGCGTAAGTAGACGCTATGACGATGGCGCAAACGATTATCCCGCCGCGTCGCATTCGTCGAAGTCTACCACGTCTTCCGTTGGTCGCCCTGAGGCGGTCGCAGGCGGTTTCGCGTCTTTACTACCTACTTCCCAACTTTTTCCAGCGCCGCGCGAAACTTCACCGTATCCACGCTATGCCGCGCAATCTCCTTCGCGCCCAGAAAAATCACCGGCACATCATCCGTGTAAAGCTCGCGCAATTCCTTGTCCTCGTCGATGTTCACTTCGCGCAGCGCGCTGCCGAACTCACGCACGATCGGCGTAATCGCATCGCGCGCTTCATCGCACAGCTTGCACTTCGGCCGCGAGTAGAGCGTCACGTCGAGCGGTTTCGCCACCGCGAGGCGTCCCTGCTCCGTGCGCTTGTAAAAATCGGCTTCCCCGCTCACCTCAAGATCGCCGGAACGCTCCAGCATTTCGACAGCGCTCACCACCGCGTCGCGACGCGCCGGATCGTTGCCACCGGCCAATTCCCGCAAGGCATGCAGGTCGAGCGTATCGCGTCCCAGTTGGTCGAACACTTGCAGAATGCTGATGGAAAGCTCGTCCATGAAGTTCCGTTAAGGCTTGATCGTGTAGATTTTCTGGAATGGCCCCATCGCCGGATAGAACGCGCGCGAACGAAACAGCTCCGTGATTTGTCGGATGTGCCCCAAATCGTGAAACGCCCATTCGTTCAACAAGTGCCCCACGCTGATTTGTCCAAACTTCTCGTGCTGTCCTTTGCGCGCCACAATGCTTTCCGGCATATACCGCAGCCACGAAACGCTGCGGTCGCGCTCGTGGCAAAACGTCTTCAAATGCTCGCGCGCCTTCCCGCTCGTGTATCTTCCCGCTTTGTACTGCGCTTCCTGATCGTACGCCGCCAGTTGCGGCATGTCCGTCTGCACCATCATTTCAATGCGCTCGCGAAACCCGGCTACTTCCACGTCCGCCAGGTGCGCCAGCACTTCGCTGATCGACCAGCGCTCCATGGCAGGCTTCCAGTGCAGTTGCTCTTCGGTCGCCAGCGAAACCAGCTTCTCTAAAATGATCGGCGTCTGCTCCAGAACTTCCAGGCCTGGCAGCGTGGCCTGGTTCATGGCGGATTTCATCGTTCGCCCCTCCGGCGATGCCCGTCGCTTCCTTTATACCGCAACTCGCCGCGCCGAAGAAACGCCCTCGCGCCCGGGTGGTGGGTCAATTTGAAATCAGAGAGAGGGCTGTCCGGTGCCCTGGCTCAGCTTCGTCCAATATTCCTGAGAGGGCAAAACCGGTACGATCTTGAAATCGATCAGGTCGGCCCAGCGGTTGGCCCATACCTGAAGAGCGTCACGGTCCTTTGCTTCCATCACCTGAAAACACCGGGAATTCACAGGGTCCACCCAACTTCCGTGATAAATGACGCCTTCCGGCAACATCCTGCCATCACGAACAAAGCGTTCTCGGATCGGGCCGGGATTACCATCCTTGAAGTCTTCGATGACCATGAAAAACATGGATGGGACTATAGCAGAACCCTGTTTCCGAATCGAAGCTGACCCCCTACGCGCGCCCGCAAAGCCCTTCGCCGCCCTCGCGCATCCTACAGAATTGCAAAATCGTCAGATGCATCTTGTCCGGCGCGCATGCGCGTGGTACATCCATGCAGATTCTTCGGAGGATTCGTGGCGCAAATCCTGGCCCTGGTGGACGATATTTTTTTTCAGGCGAAAATGCTGGAGACCGCCAAGCACGCCGGCGTGGAAATGAAGTCTTTCGCATCCGGCGACGCGCTGCTCGCGGAAATCAATCACGCCGCGCCGAAGCTGGTGGTGATCGATCTGAACGCGCGCCACGCGCCGGTCGAGACCATCGCTTCTTTGCGCTCCCGCGATTCGCAGCTTCCGGTCGTCGCTTTTTTCTCCCACGTGCAGACGGACCTCGCGCAGCGCGCCCGCCAGGCCGGTTGCGCCGAAGTGATGCCGCGCTCGAAGTTCACCAAAGACCTCGCCGCCATTTTTTCTCGCGCAAAATCATGAGCAGAAACTCACTCGCGCCCATTCTGGAAGTTGCCCTGCTGGCCCTTCTCTTGTGCCCGCGCCTCGTCGCCCAGTCGCAGCCTGCGCCGGAATCAGACCCAACGCCCGCTCTGACGGCGGCCCTCAGCGCGGCTTGCCGTGAGGATGCAGCCAAGTTTTCCGTTTACTTGACCGTCGCAAATTCGGCCGCTTTCGATAAGCTTCCCTCGGACGAGCGCGTCTCCTTCATGGAGCGCTTTGTCCTCCTCGACACGCCCGGCCGCCCGTTGCTTTCCACCAGCACCGAAGGCCGCCAGGTGCTCCACTGTGAAGCCACCGATGCCACACAGGAATTCACGGTGGGCGCTGCGCTTGTCCACGACAATCTGGCGTACATTCCCATCACCGTCGCAACCGGAGAAACCATTCGCGTCGGCTTCGTGCGCGAAGACGGCAGCTGGAAGCTGCTTTCTCTCGGCTTGTTGCTGATTGATATTCCTGCGCTGCAAAAAGAGTGGGGCGTTCAGGCGCTCAAAGCTCGCGAACAGTCCGCCATCGATACGCTGCTCGGCATTGCCCAAGCCGTCGAGACCTACCGGAGCGCCTTCGGCAAGCTTCCCGACAGCCTGGCGCAACTGGGTCCGCCCTTGCGGGGCGGCGTTTCACCGAGTGCCGCGAAATTGCTCGACGCCTCTCTCGCCGCCGGCGCGAACGATGGCTACAAGTTCCGCTACCGCGTCGTCACGCCCGCCGGCTCGGAGAATCCCGGATTCGAAATTGCCGCGCTTCCTGAAGAATATGGAAAAAGCGGCAACCGTTCATTTCTCCTCGACAAAGACGGCAAGGTTCACGGGGCTGACAAAAAAGGCGCGGTTGCCACGGCCGATGACCCCATCGTCACCGGCGCCGATTCTGGCTCTCCTTAGTCGCTTGGTAGACGTAAAGTTCCTGATTTATCTCCTCGGGCTGCTTCGACCTTCGCTTAACGTCGCAACCTGTTACACTGATCTCATAGAGCACAGGCCGATTCTTCACCTGGGAGCGAATGCATGGTTGGCAACGAAATGCGACCTTCAATTCGTTATCTGGTCTTCGGACCGATAACCAAATCCGCAGCGTTTTGGGCGGAAATTGGGCTGCTTATAATCGGTGCAAGCAATCTTGGCATCATTTGGTTCCGCTTTATCCGATCGGAGGACCGTACTCCAACAATAACCGGTTTTTTGGTTCTGCTCCTATTCGCCTTTGTCCTGGGCTCATGTGTCTATTTTGCCGACCTGGCAAAATTGAAGGTGCAAGCTCAACAGGAAACGGACTTGGCAAAATGCGCAACGCTCTGCCAGCGAGCTGATTTCAGATTCAAAGTATTTTGTGGTGCAATGGGTATCTTCGTCATCGGGCTAACGGTCATATCCTGATTTTGTCGTTGGCGCTAGGGTTGGCCTTTTTTTTGGGTTTTCACTGACGGCCACATCTTTAGTCTTACTGCGTGTCACAAAGCGCGGGCCACGGGTCATGTTTTTCCCACTGTCCGCTAGCCTCTGACCAAGCGCCGCATGCTAAAGCCTGTTAGAATCGCAGCCATGAATGCAAAAGCGTTTCGCCGAATCTTCTTGCTCCTGGCATTCTCCTGCGCGCCACTCGCGTCCGCCGGTGCCGCGCCGCAGCAGGCGGCCGCCTCCGCGCCGGACTACTCAGCCCGCGCCACCGAAATTGTGAACGATCTCGCCACGCGCCAATTCGACAAGGTCTTCGCGCAATTTAACCCTACCATGGCCGCCGCGGTTCCCGCGGACAAGCTCGCTCCGGGCTGGGATCAGGTAATCAGCCGGGAAGGCGCGTTTCAAAAAATCAACTCGACGCAAGTGATCGAACAATCCGGGTATCACGTGGCTACGGTAGCTTGCGCGTTCGAGAAAGCGTCGCTCGCTGTCGTTCTGGCGTTTGATGACAGCGGGCACATTGCCGGCTTGCATTTCGCGCCGGCCGAAAGCCCCCAAGAAGCCGCGCCGGACGCTTCCACGTGGAGCGCTCCTCCCTACGCCGACCCGAGCAAGTTTCACGAAGAATCCGTCACCGTTTCCGACGGCCCGTGGAAAATGCCCGGCACGCTTTCCATTCCCAATGGCAAAGGGCCCTTTTCAGCGGTTGTGCTCGTCGCCGGTTCTGGCCCCAATGACGCTGACGAAACCATCGGCCCGAACAAGCCTTTCAAAGACCTCGCGTGGGGACTCGCAACCGACGGCATCGCCGTGTTGCGCTATCCGAAGCGCACGCACGAATACGGCGCGAAAAGCTCCGTCGATCCGCAGAATCTCACCGTAAAAGACGAATACATCGACGACGCGCGCGCCGCCGTCGCCTTGCTCGCTTCACGCCCCGAAATCAACTCCAAGCGCATTTTCCTCGCCGGCCACAGCGAGGGCGGATATCTTGCGCCGCGCATCGTCGCAGGCGTTCCAGAGATCGGCGGAATTATCATTGGGGTCGATCCGCAGATCGCGGGCATCATCATTCTCGAAGGCAGCACCCGTCCGATTGAACAGCTCGTGATCGAGCAACTTCAGTACGAAGCAAAGCTCGGTGGCCCGAACGCAGCGCAAATTGAAAAAGCCATTCCCGAAGCGCAAAAGGACGCACAGGCAATTGAGAGCCCTGATCTAAAACCGGGAACGACGGTTTCTCTTTTGGGCGCGCAGATTCCTTCGTCCTATTTCCTGGATTTGCGCGGCTACGATCCCTGCGCCGTGGCGGCGAGCCTGAAGATTCCCATCTACGTGACGCAGGGCGGCCGCGATTACCAAGTCACCGCAACGGACTTCGCGAACTGGCAAAAAGCTCTGGCTGGCCACTCCAATGCCACTCTGAAGCTCTACCCGCCGCTCAACCATCTTCTGCTTTCCGGCGCCGGACCATCGAAACCCGAAGAATATTTCGTCGCCGGCCAGCACGTATCCGCGGACGTCGTCACCGACCTCGCCGCCTGGATCAATTCCCACTAACACGCAAGAACCACGCTTAACGTTGTTGCTCTCATGGAGCGATGTTATCCTGCGCGGCATGAAGCCGACGTGGAGGAAGGCCGTCCTGCTTTTCGCTGTCTGGCTTCTGGGAAGCGGAATCGCCGTTTCTTCCGCGCAAACCCTCCAGGTCATTCCGAATCGCGCGTTGCTCGATGAAGCGGCGGTAATTCGCGCCACTGGATTGCAACCGGGCGAGCGCGTCACCATCCAAGCCAGATTAATCGACGGCGTCGGCCATCCCTGGGCCTCTTCTGCGCAATTCGTCGCGGACGCGCAAGGAACCATCGACACTTCGAAGCAGGCTCCGGAAAAAGGGCCCTATAAAGAAGTCTCCTCCATGGGCCTTGTCTGGTCGATGATGCCAGCGGCAAGCGGTGTTAGGATCTACCGCTCGCCCAGCGATCTGAGCCCGCAGGTCATTGACTTTCAGTTGCTGCGCAAAGGCCAGCAAGCCGTGAGCGCGCAACTCGAGCAGCTCCGCGTGGCCGACGGCGTTCACTCGACCCAAGTCGAAGGCCAAATTCACGGAGTGCTTTTCGTGCCCAGCGGCAGCGGACCTCATCCGGGAGTCCTGGTCGTCGGCGGGTCGGAAGGCGGTCTGCCGCTCGAAAAAGCGGCGTGGCTCGCCTCGCATGGATTCACCGCGCTGGCGCTGGCCTACTTCCGCTACGACGGCTTGCCGCCGGATTTGGAAGCAATTCCCCTCGAATACTTCGGCAACGCACTCTCCTGGATGATGATGCGCCGGGAAATCTCCGCCGACCGCATCGCCGTCGTCGGAACTTCTCGCGGCGGCGAACTCGCCCTGCAATTGGGTTCCATGTTCCCGAACATCAAGGCGGTCGTCGCCTACGTTCCCGCAAACGCCCGTTTTCCCGCATGCTGCGGCAACACGCGGGTTCCATACGCCTGGACCTGGCGCGGAGAACCTCTATCGTACGTGCCGCTGCGGCTTACGCGGTTCCCGACCACGGCGATAGGCGCGGCAATCGCGGTTGAGAACACCCATGGCCCCATACTCGTGATCTCCGGCGATAGCGACGGCGTTTGGCCATCGCCGATGATGACCGAAGCTGTCGTTGACCGCCTTAAACACGCTCATTTTCCCTTTGCAGTCGAGCGCTTGAATTACCCGCATGCCGGACACCGTGCGGGAAACCCACAAATCGTTCCAGCCTGGCACGGCGAAGTCCAGAACCCGGTGTCAGGCAGAGAGATGAATCTCGGCGGAAACGCCAAGGGCGACGCCGCATCTTCTCTCGACGCCATTCCCAAGGTCCTCGCCTTCCTGCAAACCAGCCTCGCCCCAAAATCTTCGCCACAATAACGCAAACGCCGCGCGAAAGTTTCTCGTATTTACGCCGCCCGGGGGTGGTGGGTCAGTTTGAATTTTCTTGATCGTGACGCGAGGAGTCAAAATTCAAACCGACCCATTACCCGCCCGGCAAACCATTTCATGCGACCGGCTCCTGTGTTATTCTATCGCCCGAACTGAGACGGCGCCCCAGCCGGCCGGAATTCACTCCGCGTGTACCGCAGCGAGCCCCACGGCTCTGTGAATGCCGCCGAACTGTCGCAGCAAAACCGGGTGGTCCGCAAATGGCTGCTGGAGACCTAAACGCTATGGCCGCTCGCACTGCAACCACGCAAACGTCGGAAATCCGCATCGCGCATTCGCCCGATAGCGACGACGCCTTCATGTTTTACGCCCTGGCCACCGGCAAGCTGCGCGTCCCCGGGCTCAAGTTCACGCACGTTCTTTCCGACATCGAATCGCTCAATCAGGCCGCGCAGTCCGAGAAATACGACGTCACCGCCGTGAGCGTTTACGCCTATCCCTTCCTCGCCGACAAATACATCCTGCTCGATTGCGGCGCCAGCTTCGGCGAAGGCTACGGCCCCATCGTCGTTTCCTCGCACGCTCTCAAGAAGACCGACCTGAAAGGCCGCAAGGTCGCCATTCCTGGCACGCGCACCACCTCGTATCTCGCGCTAAAACTCTTTGAGCCCGGCGTCGAAACGGTGACCATGCCTTTCGACAAAATTCTCGACGCCGTCCGCGTCAAGGACGTCGAAGCCGGCCTGCTGATTCACGAAGGCCAGTTGCTCTACGCCGCCGCGGGCCTGCACAAAGTTGTCGACCTCGGCGTTTGGTGGCAGGAACAAACCGCCCTTCCGCTCCCTCTCGGCGCCAACGCCATTCGCCGCGCGCTCGGCACGGAACTCGCTTGCCAGGTCGCCGGAGCGATTCGCGGCAGCGTCGCCTACGCCCTCGATCATCGCGAAGAAGCTCTCAACTACGCTCTGCAATTCGCGCGCGACATGGATCCCGCCACGGCCGACAAATTCGTCGGCATGTACGTCAATCGCTGGACCCTCAACTTCGGCGACGAAGGCCGCAAAGCCGTCAACGAACTCGTCTCCCGCGCCAAATCCGCCGGCCTCATGCCCGCCGACGCCCGCGTCGAATTCCTCCGCGAAGACGCGTAACCAAGACGCCTGAGCAGGAGTCGCACGCCGAGACGCTTGCTCGACGAACTGGGCCGGCGTAGGATTGCTCCATGCCGCATGAATTCACCGAATGGCCCTACGAGCCGGAAACACAACCGTCGGCGCAAATGGGCCGTAGGCCGCCGGGAAGATTCACCGCAGTAGGCCTGCTGGATCCTGGAGAGTCCCTTCCCTCTGCCGGGCGAAAGCCGCTCACGACGGCCGAAATCATACAGCTTACTGCCATTTTAATCGGAGGCAGCGGTGCCGCGGCCCTGATCGGATATCTGATTTGGGCGCTTGCCGTGAAGTAGCTCGCCGTCCCTGTCGATATTCCTCCGCGAATAAATCTTACTCAAGCTCGTGCGTGGAATCTTTTGCCTGTTTCCGCGTATTATCTCCGAAGCTCCATCGGCCAAACATCACCATCAGGTCTTGCAGTGCGCGACGATCACCATCATCCCGCTGTGGAGGAAAAATGTCTCTGACTCACGTATTAGCCCGGAATCGCTTTGCCGCCGTTTGCCTCTTGCTATTTGCCTGCCTGTCTGCCGGCACGCGCAGCAATGCACAAAATTCGCCCGCACCCGCGCTGACGCCCGAGCAAGTCTCCAGCATCGGCCAATACGTCACCGCCGAAATGGCCAAAGAGCGCATCCCTGGCGCGGAAGTCGGTATTTATCACGGCGGCCAAATATTGCTGGCGAAAGGCTACGGGCTCGCGGACGTCGAGCTGAACGTCCCCGTCAAGCCCGAAACCCTTTTTCAGTCCGGCTCCGTAGGCAAGCAGTTTGTTTCCGCCGCAGTGATGATGCTGGTGGAAGAAGGCAAGGTCGGCCTCGACGACAGCATCACAAAATATTTTCCCGATGCGCCCGCCACCTGGAAACCGATCCTCATCAAAAATCTTCTCTCGCATACGTCGGGCCTGGCGGAATACGAAAGCGGCAGCCGCACTGGGCCCAACGGTCCTTTCTACCTGCGCCTGGATTTCACCGAGAATCAGTTGCTGCAGAAAATCGAAGCGCTGCCAATTGAGTTCGCGCCAGGCGACAAGTGGAACTACCGCAATACGAACTACGTCTTGCTCGGCATCATGATCCACAAAGTGACCGGCAAGTTCTACGCCGATTATCTGGCCGAGCGGATTTTCAAACCGCTCGGTATGACCTCAACGCGCCTGATCAGCGACGCCGACATCATCCCGAACCGCTCCTCCGGCTACGAAATCCACGGCGACAAACTTCAAAATCAGGCTTGGGTGTCGCCGACTTTCAACTCCACCGCCGATGGCGCCCTCTACTTCAACGTGCTCGATCTGGCCAAATGGGACGGCGCGCTCTATGGCACCACCCTGCTGAAGCAGTCCAGCCTCGACCGCATCTGGACCATCTATCCGCTCAATGACGGCAAACCTAATCCCGCTCACTACGGATTCGGCTGGGAAATAAACACGCTCAACGGCCACAAGGTCATCGAACACGGCGGCGCTTGGCAGGGATTCACTTGCGACATTTCAAGGTACGTGGATGACAGCCTCACCGTCGTCGTGCTCACCAATCTTGACGCGGGGCATGCACGTCCCGAAAAGATCGCTCACACCGTCGCCGGGCTGATGAACCCCGCGCTGATGCCGCCTCCTCCCAAGGAGCACAAGGAGGTCGCTGTCGATCCGAAGCTCTTCGACGGCTACGTCGGAACCTACCAACTGGCGCCGGATTTCGTTATCACCGTCACTCGTGAGGACGATCATTTGTTCCTGCAGCCAACCGGGCAGCCGAAGTTTCAGATATTTCCGGAGGGCAGTCGCGATTTTTTTCTCAAGGTCGCTGACGCCCAGGTCACTTTCGTCACTGACAGCAACGGCCGTGCCACCGAACTCATCCTCCATCAAGCCGGCATGGACCAGCCCGCCAAACGCACCGCCGCAACTCCCTAACGAGCCGCCACTCTAAATCTGCAAATCCGCGTGGCACAGGCCTGCCTGCCCCTTGCCCGCCGTGGCGGGCAGGCAGGCTCTCAGCCCGTGTGCCTTCGACGCCTGCGGCTCAGCTTCTAACCCGGCTTGTCAGCGGCTACATTCCTGCGCCTACGATTGCAGCTTCAGTGATAGCTGAACTCAAATGTAGCGTGCTTCTTGAAATCGTCGTAGAACAACTCGTATCCCCCCGTATCGTAGCCCGCAATGGAGAAAACGACTTCTGACTTGCCATCGTTGCCGTAGTCCCCTGCGTCAACCAGCCACATCGCTTTTCCCAGGAATTTGATCTCTTCGTCCGGCGCAATCACAAACCACTGATCTACAAACGCGTCATTCGGCGGGCCGTCACAACGATATGGCTTCAGTTCGGTCTGAGCCAGGAACCAATGGTCTCGCGAGGAGTAGACGCGGGGGAGCGTTATGTTTTCGTTGCTGTACGTCCAAGGCTTTGCGATGTTCTCATCGGGATTCCTACAATTCGTAGGATCAGGAAATTTTCTCCAGAACGCGCGGCGCACGCCGGAAGTGAGGGCGGCCGGAAGATGGCCGAGTTTCCAGTTTTCGGGGTCTCCCGCAAACGCCTGCGAAGTCGCCACCAACGGTCGATATACGGGCGAATCCAGAAAGCCAGCAAAACTTTCAGACTTTTTGCCGACGGTTGGAACTGGACCGGGACTTACGATGTCTTGGAGCCCGACATCTGAATAAAAATCGAACACTTTCCGCGTGCGGGCCGACAATTGCCCCAGGGTCTTCTCGTCAAACGTGATTGTCCACGTTACCCTGCCAGGAAATTCCGAGGGCAGGGTCTTCAAACAATCTGAGTCTCGGCAATCAGTGGAGAAAGCTTGCCAATCGTTGCCGTGCTTATGAAAAACAAGACGAACAGCCCGGACATCAGGTTGACCCGCGTAGTGACCAGGGACGTCTTCTAAGATTCCCACCATAGCGTCCCGATTGGGTGCATTCACCGCGGCAAAGCCAAAGAGCAAGGACAGAAGAGCAATCAGAAGACAAGCCTTCACGTGCATCCTCCACTTGGTGTCCGGCTGACAGCAACATTGTATATCTGACGAGACAAATCCTAGGTTCGCAGAAACTTGAAGCCGCGTTTGCACAACAGGGCTCGGTGTATTTTCCTTGACTTCTAGTTAACTATATGGTACATAGATACTTGGAACTTGGAATTCCAGCTTGCCCGCTTGTCCTGAGGGACGAAGGGCCCATGGCGGGGGCTGCGCACAACGGAACCGGAGGCTAGCCGCGGCGACGCGGCTTTTCGCTTTTTATGCGCTTTTTGAATTCTAATCGCTT
>JBAPRL010000051.1:0-5986 GCA_049281095.1 Candidatus Acidiferrales bacterium | reverse complement strand
GGATACCGGCCAGTGGGTAAAGGGCAGTTCACAGAATGAAGTAAATATTACCCAAGCTGAAGCTGTTGTCGTTGCACGCGAGCATAGGGACCACTTGCTCGCGTGTGTAGCGTTGCTTGAAAAACTTCCCGGCAATGCCGAGGATTCTGACTATAAGCGACTGCAAGAGCAGCTTACTCAAGCAGCGGCGGATATTATCGGTTTGGCTTGGGCGCACAAATATCTGAGCCTTCTCTTCCCAGATAAGCTCGACGACTTCCACAACCAAGAGTGGCAGCGGTTCAACCTCATCAAACTCCTCCAATTGCCGCCTGATGGGGACGGGCTTTATTTGGCGGCTGGCCATTTTGTGAGGCTCGCGAACCACTTTGGCTGGCCGATGAACCATCTCACTAGCGCACTCAATGAGCGCAACGGGAGGCCCGCACATTATTGGCGTATTGGCACTCGTATAGGCGACGGGGAGAGCATCTGGCCAAAAATGCGGGACGGTGGGTATGCCGCCATCGGATGGTCCAAACTGGGCGATCTTTCGGTGCTCGGCAGTGCAGACGATCTCAAAGAACTAATCCGAAAAAAGCTCGAAATGGAGTACCCAGGCGATGCCGGCACGCTTTCACGAAAGTCCGGAGAAATCCGTAATTTCGTGCAGAGAATCGCAGAAGGCGACATCGTGGTCGCGGCAGATGGCCAAACTGTCCTTGGCTTAGGCCGGGTCCCCGGCGATAGTCAATATCGTTATGAAGATAACGCGCCCAAGGGTGCTCCGCACCGGCGGTCCGTTGAATGGATATCAACTGCCGAGTGGAAGCTGCCACAGCCAGACGAAGGAAAGCTCACGACTGTTTTTCAACTCAGAAAGTATGACACCAACCTGATCGATATCGAGAGGCGGTTGCTCGATGGAAACGCGTCGTCCACTCCAAAGTCGATTCCGATGGCGGCGTCTCGACTCCAACGACTCGAAGGCGTTCCGGGCCAGATACAATCGATTCTGGAACGAAAGGGACAAGCGATCCTTTTCGGTCCTCCTGGCACGGGCAAGACCTTTTGGGCACGGAAGACAGCGTTCGACCTTTCAGCCGTCCACACATTTGGTCGTTTGTTTAATGAATTGTCTGCTGAAGAGAAAGCAGAAGTCGAAGGGACCACGGCTCATCCAGGGCTCGTGCGATCCTGTACTTTCCATCCCGCTTACGGCTACGAGGACTTTTTCGAGGGATTTCGTCCGCATTCAAACCAAGCAGGCAACCTCATCTACGAATTACGCGATGGCATATTCAAAAAGCTCTGTGCCGACGCCCGCCAGAGATCGGACCGAAAATTTGTCCTGATTGTTGACGAAATTAATCGCGGAGACATCCCGCGCATTTTCGGTGAGTTACTGACCTTACTAGAAATGGATAAACGCGGCCTCAACATCACGCTACCTGTTTCCCAGGAGAGTTTTTCTGTACCAACAAATGTGACTGTCATAGGAACTATGAATACAGCAGATCGCTCTATCGCGCTTCTCGATACAGCATTGCGGCGGCGCTTTGGATTCCTCGAATTGATGCCAGACACGAGTGTCTTCGGAAGCGCCTCCGTGGAAGGCAGCATCCCTCTTGGTCCTTGGCTAAGCGCGCTCAATGATCGAATTCGGGCGCACCTGGGAAATGATGGCCGAAACCTACAAATTGGCCACGCCTATCTATTGGAAGCGACCAAGCCGGTGACCGATTTCTCTCGTTTCGTCCGCATCCTGGCCGAAGACATCATTCCACTGCTCGAAGAGTATTGTTATGAAGACTACGGCATCCTGACCCAGATCCTCGGGAAAGGTTTGATTGACGAATCAAAGCAGTGCATCCGCAAGGAGCTCTTCGCCCCGTCTCGCCGAGAGGATTTGGTACAGGCATTGCTTTCTCCATCACCCGAAATCCTGACCTCGCCAGATGCCGTCCCTCCTGGCTCTGAACCGGACGAATCAGAAGAATCGGAGCACGAAAGCGCGTAATCGATGAGCGACGTGAATGTTTCTCTGAGCGAGTGGGAAACTCTGCGCCCTGAGCATGGCAGCATACTCGCTGGGCGCAATTTAGAGGATGATGCAAACCGTGAACTGGCCGAACGTTTGGCCGATGCAAAGTGTGTCGAAATACTTGAACTGGCACGCGGTCTTGAAATAAGGGCTACCTCCTTCGTTGGGCGGTTGAGCCTTGGCAAACTGACTATTACAATTCGACCGAAACTCTCTGGCGCACCGTTTCTCAATCTGCTGCGCTATGCCTACGGTCTTCGTCACCTTAGTGTGTACGAGCGATTGGACTATGATTCCGAGAAATGGACGTTTCAGGACCTACTCGTTCAACAATTGGCCGCAGAGGTCGCCGAACTGCTCGCACGAGGGATTCACCGCGACTATGAGCGGCTCCAGGCACAGTTGGTCGTTCCACGTGGTCGGATTGAGTTCGATCGTCTCGCGGTCAATCCGCACCGCTCTTCGGCTGTGCTGCCGTGCGTTCATTACCCCCGAACTGAGGACACTCTCTTAAACCAAGTCACATTAGCTGGTCTGGTACATGCAGCACGACTCACCACAAACGTTGATTTGCGGGCGCACCTGAATCGCCTCGTTAAGAGCCTGACCGAAACTGTCTCTCTTAAAAGACTCAACCAGGTACTGCTCAGTGACGCTCAACTAATCCTGGATCGGCGCACGAGAGCTTATAGATCGACTCTCATACTCATCGAACTTCTGTTGGGGAATGAAGGGGTTTCGCTTGAAGGAAAAACAGACCGCATACGTCTTCCCGGATTTCTTTTCGACATGAATCGCTTTTTTCAAGCGCTAATCTCGCGGTTTTTGCACGACCATTTAGAGGGCTGTGAGATTCAGGACGAGTACCGCGTTAAGGGTCTTTTCTATTATGACCCGAATCGCAATCCTCGGAAGCGGCAGGCACCCGTTCAAAAACCCGATTTCGTAATTCGTGGCGATCATGAAATCAAGGCAATTCTCGATGCAAAGTACCGTGACCTTTGGGAGAGGCCGCTGCCGCGCGAGATGCTGTATCAACTGGCGCTGTACGCTCTCGGACGGCGAGAGGGAAAGCGCGAGGCGGTGATTCTCTATCCGACGCTTGCGATGAGTGCATCTGAGCAGGTAATTCAGCTTCGCGAACCGCTTGGTGGAGCCTTCCAAGCTCAGGTCATTCTCCGCCCCATCAACCTGCTGGAATTGGCGAGGCTCCTACGAGCGAAGGAGTCAGGGGCCAGCAAACGCAAAGTCTCTTTGGCATATCATCTTTCGTTCGGTGGCCCGATGAATTGACGCATGAAAAACGATAGCTACTGTTGAAGCGTGGGGTATTGCGGGACCGCTGCCCTCACCTTACGAGTTCAGTTGGAAAAACGATCTTCGATTTGAGGCGTTCCTGCGGAAAATCCTTGGGATTGAGGGTAATCACAAAATCAGCCTTGCCGAATTCAGCGCAGAGGCAAAACGCGTCGTCCTTGGGATCGGGAGAAATTTGAGCCGAGGCATGCACCTTCACATCTTCGGCCCGCTCGCGGATCAGGTTGACGACTCTCCCGATGAGATTCGGACGAACGCGGAGGCGCTTCAGAACTTCCTTGTATTCTTCCAAAATATCTTCCGTTATGAGCCAGACGAAGTGGTTCTTCTCTGCCCACCTGTGGAGCACATCGGCGCTCGGATTTCTGCCGGAAACGAACGGCTCTCTGAAGCCTGATATGCCAGCAACAAGCACGCTCGTGTCAATAACAGCGCGTGGCTTGCGCTTCCTAACTTTCTGCGGCAACTGTAATCTCTGGCGCACGTCTCTCCTTACGATAGCTGCGGACCGTGCGCAAGATTTCCTCCTCGGATACCTCTCCGATGTCTTTTGCCGCCTCGGTTAGCGATTCCAGAAATTCCTTTTTCCAGCCCCGGCGCTTTTTCCCACGCGGCAGGTCCCTATAGAGATCAGCTCTGCTCATTCCTTCCTCAATCTGTTCCCCCAAAGCTCGAAACGGCACTCCTAGTTTGATTGGTTCCTCTTCCGCCGTGAGTCGGCAGTTGAAGATGATGTACTTGGGATTCTCTGATTTGAATTCTTCCTCAGACGCCGAGAATGCCTCCATGAGCTTTGAGAGCACACTCGTCCGCGTGCCCAGGGACTCCTTTAGGTAGGAGGCGACCTTGGCTACCATGAGGGCGTTCGCGTCGAAGAAATAAGTTCCCTCCAATCGTCGAGGCTTTACGACGCCAAATTGGACAAGATTCTGCAACTCCTTCGGCTCTATCTGAAGGACCGCGCTGGCCTGCTTTAACTTTAGTCCCTGCCTTGGCATATCCCCTCCAATTAGCATCTAAACATTAGACTGTAATTGGATGCTTGTCAAGAGAACCGACTATGCAGGCAGACGACTGACAGCTTAGCATAGACCTCTTAAGCGGTCTGTAGGTAATCTATAGTGGACATATAGACCGTAATAGAATACTATCATAACCAGGAGGAGTCAGGCCATGACAGACCAATCGGAGGTTCGGTCCCTCGGCAAACGACGCAGAACTGCGCTGCGCGTGTTTTACGGCTTTGTGGTCGCTGCAATTGCTTCATTCACCCTGGGAGCCCGCGCAAGCAATTCGCAAGGCGTAATGACGGCGATGGGGATTCTCCTCGCGGGAGGCGCGCTCTGGAGCTTTGTTCGCTTCCTCCGAGCCGCAGACGCACATCAGAAACTCATCAACCATGAAGCGACGAGTTTTGCCTTTGTTGCGTCTCTGCTTCTTACGCTGGTCGTCGGTCTCCTCCAGCGGTTCGGATTCCTATCCGGTGCCTCTCTCTTGGTCCCGGCATTGATGATCGCATTCTGGAGCATCGGCCTAATTCTCTCTTCCTGGCGGTACCAATGAAGACCCGGCTTCGTGTGTTGAGAGCGGAGAAGGAATGGTCTCAGGCCGAACTCGCCGAAACTGTCGGCGTGACTCGTCAATGCATCAATGCGATTGAAACCGGCAAGTACGAACCTGGCCTCGACCTAGCATTCAAGATTGCCCGCGTATTCGGCAAGAACATCGAGGAAGTTTTCATCTATCCAGGAGAGCAAGGCTCGCCCTCTTCTTGAGGTCTCTTTGAGGTAAGAAGCACCGATGTCCAGCAGTTCGCATTTCCGACTTCCCCGATTTTCCCCGCAGTCGAGTTTTGTTCCTGCCGCCGTGAGCACGAAGGAGTGCTGTCATGTCCCGAGGGTTTGACGGATTCGAAATCGACGACTTTCGCGATTCTGGACTTGAATCCGGGCGGGATATGGGCCGAGGCTCATCTTCCAACTGGAATGCTCAAACGCGTCTTTACTACGTCCACCAAGAGGAAGACAGGGCCGACCGGCTCGACCGCCAAGGACGGCAGCGTTTACGCGCAGAGCGCCCGCCGTTGGCCCGCGAGGAACGCGTTCAGGCGATTCTCTCTCAACGCGCACGAACCAAATACACGGACCGGGATAAAGATTATTCCCTTCGGGATTCGGAGATACATACGCTTTCGGAAGTTGGCAAGTTCCGCGTCGCAGCCACGAAGGACCTGGCCGAACTGGCTTACAACGGCGACCATTCCCGGATGGAGAGCGATGTCGAGAGCCTAGCCCGTCAGGGCCTCGTCAAAGTCACGAGCATTTCAGATACCGAGCACAATCCCATGCAGGTAGTGACGCTGACGAAGGACGGCCACCAGTTCTTGTCTCGCGGGAAGATTCTTCGCCCGGACCAGGTTACCTACTACGGACTCAAAAAGCCCAAGGAAGCCATTCACGACGCGGAACTCTACCGGCTCTATCACAAGGTTGCTGATGAGATCAAAGGGCGCGGCGGCAAGGTGCTTCGCGTCAAGCTCGACTACGAAATCAAGCGTGAACTTTATGCCCGCCTCGCCCGCCTTTCGGACGACAAGGGACACGCCCCGGAAGAAGTGAAGGAGGAAGTCGCCGCACGGTATCACCT
>JBAPRL010000050.1:0-61410 GCA_049281095.1 Candidatus Acidiferrales bacterium | reverse complement strand
TTTCAGCATGGCCAGCCTATCGACTCCCAACCCGAAAGCGAAGCCGCTGTAGCGCTTGGCGTCGTAGTTGACGAAACCATAGACTGCGGGATTCACCATGCCCGCGCCGAACATTTCAATCCAGCCGGAATGCTTGCAGGTGCGGCATCCCGCGCCGCCGCAGACGTGGCACGAAGCGTCGAATTCCGCCGAGGGTTCGGTAAATGGGAAGTAGCTCGGGCGCAGGCGCACGCGGGTTTTCGGGCCGAAAAACTCCTTGGCGAAGTATTCGATCGTGCCTTTGAAGTCGCAAAACGTGATGTCCGTATCGACCGCCAAGCCCTCCAACTGGTGAAACATGAAGGAGTGCGTCGCGTCGGGATTGTCGCGGCGATAGACTTTTCCGGGAACAACGATGCGCACAGGAGGCTGCTGCTTCTCCATAGTTCGCGCTTGCATGGGCGAAGTGTGCGTGCGCAGCAAATAGCCGGGAGCATTTGAGATGTAAAACGTGTCCATGTTGTCGCGCGCGGGATGATGCTCGGGAATGTTGAGGGCCTCGAAGTTGTAATAGGAGGTTTCGATTTCCGGCCCTTCAACCACGGAAAAGCCGATCGAGCCGAAAATGCGATACAGCTCTTCGTACGTTTGGCGAACGAGGTGCTGGGTGCCGAGCGGCCGCGTCACGCCAGGAAGCGAAAGATCAACTGCGGGACCGTCGGACGCGGCGGCCGGGGCCCTGAGAATTGCTTCCAGAGTTGCATCTACGTACTTCTTTAGCGTGTTGAACTCTTCTCCGAGAGCACGCTTTAATGTTGGTGTCACAGGTTTGAGCCAGTTGTCACCTATGCGCGTCAGAGTTCCGTTCTTGCGGCCCAACCAATCGAGACGCAGGGCTTCCCATCGATTCCGATTGTTTGGTACGGTCTTTTCAAGGTTCGAGTTTTGCGTTTCGAACTCTTGACGCAACTCCGCAAATAGGGTCGAAATCTGATCGGAGGAAGACACCCCGAGCTTGTCAAAAGTCAGATTCGTTTTTTCGAGGACGTCTGACATGCCGGGGCGCCGCAGATCAGGCGGACGCAGGTGCTTTTGCCGCCGCGCTCAGGTGCTGTTTGGCCTGAGCGACCAACGCCGCAAAGCTTTCCGGCTCGCGCACAGCGAGGTCCGCGAGAATTTTGCGGTCGAGGTCGATGCCGCCAGTCTTTAGCCCGTGCATGAACTGGCTGTAGGAGATTCCGTTGTTGCGCGCCGCCGCACCGATGCGCTGGATCCAGAGCGTGCGGTAGTCGCGCTTGCGCGTGCGGCGGTCACGATAGGAATACCGCAGCGAGCGGTTCATGGCTTCCTTCGCTGAGCGGTAAAGCTTGCTCTTGGTCAGGAAGAAGCCCTTGGTGTGCTTCAGAATCTTTTTGCGCTTGGCGCGACGCTTGGTACCGCGTTTGACTCGTGGCATGAAAAAGCTCCTCGATTGATGTCGGTTTTCAAAAACAAAATTGCTAGGAGACAAACGAGCGCGGAGGTACAACCCAAGTCCGACGCAACGGGTTTGTCTCGTAGGAACTGCCTGCTGCAATTTGCGCCACCTTCGGCGCGACCCGGCCGGCAGGCACCCGTGAAGCGCTGCCTAGCACGTGAAAAACTAAAAACGCGAGCTGCGATTATCGCAGAGCTTCGTCGCGGTTCCAACTCATTTCATCAGCGGGACGAATTCAAGCGAAACGGCTGCTGAATGTTACTACGGTAGCCCGTAAGGCAATTGGAGGCGAACTTTTGCGGCATCGCCCGGTGTAACTTGGATCTGTTTTCCCAGACGGCGCATGCGCTTGGGCTTCTTGGTGCCCAGCAGGTGGCGCCTTCCGGAATGGCTGCGCATCACTTTGCCGGTTGAGGTGATCTTAAATCGCTTGGCTGCGCCGCGATGCGTCTTCAGTTTGATCTTTTTTCTTGGTTTTCTCGGCACAAAGCTCCTCGTTTGATCGGATATAGAATGCCTGCAGAATCGTCCGTTACTTCAGTTGCTCGCGGCCGCCGGAGCGGGACGCGCGACAGCGCCCTTTTTCGGGGCAAGCAAGGCCAGCAGGATATTCGCTTCCATGCGCGGACCGAATTCAATCAGCGCGTGCTCTTCGATTTCCTTCAGCAAGCGCGTCATCTTGGCGCGGCCCACGTCCTGATGAGCCATTTCGCGGCCGCGATGGAAAATCATCGCCTTGACCTTATAGCCTTTACCGAGAAAATCAATAATCTGATTCTTGCGGACCTGGTAATCGTGTTCGGCGGTCGATGGCCGGAATTTCACTTCTTTGATCTGTGTGCCCTTTTGGTGCTTGCGCGTTTCGTGCGCTTTCTTGTTTTGTTCGTAGAGAAACTTGCCGAAATCGGCGATCTTGCACACCGGAGGAACGGCATTCGGGGAGATTTCGATGAGATCGAGCCCCGCATCGCGCGCCGCCTTCATGGCGTCGAAATACGTGAGGACGCCAAGCTGGTTGCCTTGCTCATCAATTACGCGCACTTCACGCGCGCGGATGCGTTCATTTACCCGCGGTCCAAGACTACGCTCGGCGATAAACCCACCTCCAGGTAGAAACTACCGTCGTCCAGCCATGCAGAGAGGCCCGTTAGGCGGACGGGCTATGAAGTATAGCACGAGTTCCAGAGAGGCTCGCAAGTGGCCGAAGCCCATTCGCAGATTGCTTTAGCTGGTTACTTTGGCCTCAATCTCGTCGCGAAGGGCTGCAACAAATTGGTCGAGCGGTTGTGGGCCCAGGTCACCTTTCGAGCGATGCCGCACGGAAACCGAGCCTGATTCCGCTTCTTTGGCGCCAACGACCAACATGTAGGGAATTTTTTGGAGTTGGGCATCGCGGATTTTTGCTTGCAGCTTCTCGTTGCGATCGTCGAGGTGCACGCGGATACGCTCCTCTCGCAACCTCACTTCCACCGACTTCGCGTACGCCAAAAATTTCTCGCTTAGCGGCAGGATGCTCACTTGCACAGGCGCGAGCCAAGTCGGGAACGCGCCGGCGTAGTGCTCGATCAATATGCCAAAAAAGCGCTCGACGGAACCAAGCAGCGCCCGGTGGACCATCAGCGGCTGATGGCGCGCACCGTCTTCGCCGACGTATTCGAGCGCGAATCGCGCCGGCAGGTTGAAATCGAATTGCACGGTGGTGAGCTGCCACGGGCGGCCAATCGCGTCGATGAGCTTGACGTCAATCTTTGGCCCATAGAACGCGGCTTCGCCCTGAATGCGCTTGAAGGGAACTTGCATGCGAGTCAGCGTGTCGCAAAGCGCCGCGGTCGCGCGATTCCAGTCTTCCGCCTTGCCGGCGTAGTTCTCCGGATGCGCCGCGTCCCATTCGGAAAGCTCAACCTCGTAGCGGTCGAATCCGAAAGTCTTCATCACGGCAAAGGCGAAATCCAGGCAGCCTTGCACTTCCGATTCGATCTGGTCGGAGCGGCAGAAAATGTGCGAATCATCCTGGGTGAAACCGCGCACGCGCAACAGCCCATGCAGCACGCCGGAGCGTTCATAACGATAGACCGTGCCGAGCTCCGCATAGCGCAGCGGCAAGTCGCGATAGCTGCGCAAGTGCGACTTGTAAATCAAAATGTGGCCGGGGCAATTCATCGGCTTGATTTGGTAATCGGCCTTTTCGATCTCGATAGGGCTGAACATGCTGTCGCGGTAAAAGCCGGTGTGCCCGCTGGTCTTCCAGAGGTCCAGGCGCATGACGTGGGGCGTGAAAACCAGATCGTACCCGCGACGCAACAATTCCGCGCGCAGCCAATCTTCGACAATGGTGCGAATCAAGCCGCCCTTCGGATGCCAGAAAATCAGTCCGGGACCGGCCTCTTCCTGAATGCTGAAAAGGTCCAGTTCCGTGCCGAGCTTGCGATGATCACGGCGCTTGGCTTCTTCGAGTTTGCGCAGATACTCGTCGAGCTCGGCCTGGGTGTAAAAGCACAGCGCGTAAATCCGCTGCATCTGCGGATTGCCTTCTTGACCCTTCCAGTACGCGCCCGCAACGTTCATCAGTTTGAAAGCGCGGATGCGCCCGGTGGATGGAATGTGCGGGCCGCGGCAGAAGTCGATGAATTTTCCCGTGGTGTAAAACGACACCATCGGTTCGATGGCTTTCTCCTCCACCAGTTCACATTTGAATTCCTGCTTTGACTCGCGGTAGAGCTGCAACGCTTCTGGTTTCGGCAGCAGCTTCCGCTCGTTCGGAATATTCTGCGAGGCCAACTCGTGCATTTTTTCCTCGATGCGCTCGAGGTCTTGCGGAGTGAACGGTTCGTCACGGAGGAATTCGTAGAAAAAGCCATTGTCAATGGGCGGGCCGATGCCGAGCTTTACGCCAGGGAAAAGCTCAATGACCGCCGCGGCCAGCAGATGCGCGGCCGAATGGCGCAGAACTTGAATCGCTTCCGGATCTTTCGAGGTGAGGATCGCGAGCGATGTGCTTTCTTCGAGCGGGCGCGAGAGGTCCCACAATTGACCGTCGACTCGCGCCACCAGCGCTTCTTTTTCCAGGCGTGGCGAAATTTGCCGCGCGATTTCCGCGGGGGTGGTACCGCTCGCCACTTCGCGTTTGGCGCCGTCCGGCAGCGTGATTTGTATGGTGCTCATCGTCGTTTCGTTTGCGGCTGAGAAGCTACACTACACCCGCGTCCCGCAGGCCTTTCAGGGAACGTCTAGCTTACTGGCCGCGGGAAGCATGGTCAAGGCAACGTGCAACCGCTAACTTCTGCCTTCTGCCGCACTCGTATCCTGCCAGTTGTCGCTTAGGTTGCGCAAAGCCGTTAGGCACGTTGTGGCGCGAGGGGAATCGCTCTAAGTTGGTTTCAGGGCCAATTTTCCTTGAAGAACTTTCTGCACGAAACAATTCTTGTTCTCGTCCCGGCGCACTGGCGTCGAAAGTCGCTTGACGGCGAGTCGGTTTATCGGCGCGAAGCCGCAGTTGCTTCCGGCCTGACGCAGATCATCATTTCGCTCTCCTTATACATCGTCTGGTTCGTGTACTCAGCGAGTCACTGGACGCATACCGCGGTAATGGCCGCTGTCAAAGCGCATCCGGACATGAATATCGGCGAGGGCACCATCGGATCGCTGGTCCTTGTCCTAATACTGTTGCATCCTCTCACCTGGATCCTTCTGTATTTCGCATACGAAGGTATTGTCCGCACGCTTAATGCTCGCGCCAGGATGCCCATTCGCGCGACATTACCCCTGCGGCTCATCGACCGGACTATCCGTTACACGAAATGCGGCGAATGGAGAGAAACGCCGAGGCTGGCACAGGACGAGGTGACGCGCGGCGAGGGCAAATGGGATTTGCGCATTGCATCCTGCCGCTCAAAGCCGCACTGGAAGTATCCGTTGACGATTCGCTACCAAGAGGAATTCTTCCAGGTAATCGGTGAAGAGCGTGCCGGCGCATTTGGCCCGCGCCCGTACGTCTACCTTTTGCGGCAACTTCCCGCGAACGAAACCATCAAAGGACTCGAGCTCTACGATCCTGGCGGCGTACTCTCCGAGGAAATGCCGGGATTTTTCGAGACGGTGTTCAGCGAAATGTGGCGTCGCTGGGCGAAATAGATCCGCCGGATGCGTTTAGGGATCAGCCGAAATGCCGCAGCAGTGCGCCAGATCGTTGCGCGCTTCCACAAGCGCTTTTTCCGGCGCGCCCAGGAATGTGTACTGCGTGCTCGAGGTCACATCGTGCAGCGCAAACGAAAATAGAAACTTTCTGCCCGAAATTTCGTATTGGTAGAGTGTGGGCTCCCAGATGCCTGGTGCGGCAGGGGCCTGCTCCATATGGAAGCGGCCGCCACGGTAAACCTTGCCCAGCACGCCGCCGCCAACGCTGATGTCGTGAATGATTGTTGCGTCGATAGCGATGACCTGGGCGGCCTGCGGGTCTATCCAGACGAAGGCGCGGGCATGGGTCAGCCAGTCGGTGGTATCGCCGCGAGGAGGATAATTGGGGTTTGGCTCTAACTGGAGCTTCTCGACGGTGCGCCCGTCGCGAATCTCGCGTCCGAGCCAGGTAATCTGGTAAGCGCTGAGTACCGTGTCGACAAAGCGGGCGCGCTCTTTGCGCCTTTTCTGTTGTTTGGCGACTACGGCAATTTCTCGAGGGTCATCGGCGTGGACCGCGACTTCCAGGACTCCTTCCCAGTCGCGCAACTGACGCCGATAAAGAGTCGCCGGAATCGGAGCGTCATTTTCGCCGATCAGGAGTCTCAGCGTGCCGCTGCCGGTGGGGACCACGCGGTAGGTCTTTTCGTCCGTGGCGGGCCCATCGAGGCCACCGGCATGAGTCACGTGGCGTTCGATGCGCTCAAAGGAATCGAGTGCTGCGTCGTCGCGATGCTGATTCTCAACGGTTCGCGACATCAGTTCGCGGACCTGTTCGGCGGTGAGCGGAGTCTGATCCGGGGCAGCGGACTGAGCCGCCAAAGCGCGCTCTTTGGCAGCACCAAGATAAGCCGGCGTGACGCACAACGTCACCAGCAGGATTAACATAGGAAGGATTTGGATCCGCTTCTTCATGGTTCAGTTGTTTATGTATCTGGATTCTGACGGGCGGCTCCCGGTTGCCAAGTCTCGATGACGGTAGAATTGTAGCGGTTTTTTATCCGCGTGTTTGGCCGATTGCGAGTCGGGTGGCGAGAATGCCATCCTTGCGCTGGCGGATTTCGACGAAGCGCAGAACTTTTTCTGAAGCGGGAATGACTGTGAAAATCACATGCCCAGAGATCCAAAACTAAGACTCGGTTTCCGGCAGACTGTTATTACTCTGCGCGAGGCGACGTGGCTCGCATTGGATACGCTGCGCACGCATAAACTGCGCACCTTCTTGACTCTGCTGGGCGTAATTCTCGCGGTCACAACGCTCGTTTCAGTCATGAGCGTGCTCAATGGGCTGAACCTCTACGTGTCCACCAAGATCGCGAACCTGGGATCGAATGCGTTCATCATGGACAAGTTCGGCATTATTACCAGCTATGAAGGATTTCTGAAGGCCCAGAAACGCCCTGCTTTAGAGATGGCGGACTATTACGCGTTGAAAGAGGATTTGCGCTATGCGCGACACGTAGCCGGCGAAGAAAGCTCGAGCGCGGACGTTCATAACGGCCGTCAAATCGACGAAGATGTGAACCTGCTCGGGGCGACTCCCGAATTCACGCAAGTTGAAAATTTCGACATTGCCATGGGGCGGGCGTTCACGGAAGAAGACGAGGCACACCGCGCCGCCGTTTGCTTCATAGGTCATGACGTGGCGGCCCAACTTTTTCCAGCTACCGATCCGGTTGGCCGGGAAATTCGGGTCGGCGAAGAGCAATATCAAATTGTCGGTGTTGCAAAGCCCCTCGGGACCGTGCTTGGACAGTCGCAGGATAATTTCGTGATGATCCCGCTCTCCACCTACCGCGAGGTCTGGGCCGAGACAGGAGACACGGTGACAATTTTTATCCAGGCAACCAGCACCAATGCCATACCCGCTGCCATCGACGAAGCACGGGTAGTGCTACGGTCGCGGCACCACCGGCGCTATCAGGATCCAGACGACTTTGGAATCATTGAATCCTCCTCCATCACCGATCTATGGAAGAAACTAACGAGCAATATCTTTGGCATCGCCGTGTGGCTGACCAGCGTGTTTCTGGTGGTCGGCGGGATCGTGATTATGAACATCATGCTTGCCAGTGTGACGGAGCGGACGCGGGAAATCGGAGTGCGCAAATCGCTGGGCGCTCGCCGGCGAGACATTGTGCTGCAATTTCTAATGGAATCTTCAACGCTGGCCGCGGCCGGCGGAGCCATGGGCGTCCTCCTTGCGGAAGCAGTCACCCTCTTGGTGCGGGCCACAACGCCGATGCCGATGTCTATACCCTTTTACTCGATTCTGATAGCGCTGGTGCTTTCGTCCGCGGTGGGACTGTTCTTTGGAATATATCCCGCGGTGCGGGCGTCGCGCCTGGACCCGATTGAAGCGCTGCGAGCCGAGACCTAGGAGCGTGCCGTGAAGCAAGACATCCAAGAAAATTTGGCATTGGCGTTCGACACCCTACGCTCGCACAAGGCCCGCAGCTTCCTTGCAGTTTTGGGCGTGGTGATTGGCGTCGGCGTGATCATTGTGGTGGCGTCGCTCATCACGGGATTCAGGTCCACCATTGCCGATGAAATTGCGGGGTTCGGCGCTAACACCGCCTGGGTCGCCCGTTACGATCAGGGCCCGCGCTTAGCGCACTTGCCGGCAAACGAGCGCATGCGCCCGCCGCTGACACTCGACCAGGGCCTCGGACTGCTTTCTCAGTGCCCGGCCATTAAAGACGTTGCGATCTCGGTCTATCAGTGGCAGGACGACCACATGGCGACCTACGGAAGGAATCAAGTCGACGCGCTGGATATGAGCGGGACTTCACCTTCCTACATGGAGGTCTACGGCAACGCCAACCTGCAAGCGGGCCGCTTTTTCAGCGATGCGGAAAACATGGAACGGGCGAAAGTGGTGGTTTTCGGCGAAGACGCTGCCAAGGCGCTTTTCCCGAGCATTCGGGATGCCGTCGGGAAAACGCTCAGTCTGGACGGCTCCGATTTTCGAGTCATCGGCGTGTTTCAGAAGCCGCAGGGCGGATTTGGTTTTGGCAGCGAAGATAAACGGGCCATCGTTCCGTACAATACCTTGCATGAAATGTACCCGCAGGCTCTCGATAACGGGTACCGGTTCGTCGCCTATCCAGGTCAACTCGACGAAGCGGTGGATGAAGCGCGAGGCGTACTAAGGCGTGAGCGCAAGGTGCCATACAACGCGCCCGACAGCTTCTCGATTACCACGCAAGTTCAGCAAGAGGAGCAGTTTAACCAAATCATCGGCGGCGTGGCGTTGGTCCTCATTGTTCTTAGCTCGATCGGCCTGCTCATCGGCGGAGTCGGCGTGATGAACATCATGCTGGTCAGCGTCACCGAGCGCACCCGCGAAATTGGCGTACGAAAAGCCATTGGCGCGCGCAGCCGCGATATTACTTGGCAATTTCTGTTCGAAGCGATGACCCTGACAGGCGCCGGCGGGATTCTCGGCGTTGCGCTCTTCAGCGGCCTCGCGATGCTAATCCCACACATCACTTCGATGAAGGCGTCGGTTCCGGCTTGGGCGATTATCGTTGGGATTGCGGTGTCGGTGGGAATTGGGCTTGTCTTCGGCGTGTGGCCGGCGGTGAAGGCGGCGAGGCTCGATCCCATCGAAGCGCTGCGCTACGAATAGAGTTCTCCGCTCGTCTAGTTTCGTCTAACAAAATCCTAATCAATCATTCAAGCTTTGGTGCGGACCAGCGCCGCGCAGCCCTAACATGCAGAACTTTGCGGCACATCGCCGAAAGTACGCAAGAACCTGCAGTGGCAACTTTTGAACACTCACCGTCCGGCTGATATAGAAGCGGTTATCCGTCTTGAAAAATGGCCATACGGTTGCTTGAGCATGGGCCGGGCGGGTGTCGAGGTCAAACCTCTAAAGGAGGAAAACAACTGATGAAGCGGATTGCGCTCAGCCTTATTGCCGTGGCAGCAATGCTCGGAATCACTTGCTTTTCGGCCCATGCGGGATCGATCGCGCTGGGGCTCTCAAGCAACAACCTCACGTTTGTGGGTACTGGTGATAATGGTTCTGGTGAAGGAACAGTTGACATCACTTTCGGCACATGTGCCTCTATCGGCGGCGGAATGACCGCGTGCTCTCTCGATGGGACGGTCACCGGGGGGACCTATGCTCTGACAGAGACATTCTCAGGATCCACGTCCCCGATGACCGGCGTTTCGAGCTCTCCGGGCAGCAGCTATTACAACTTCATCTACAACGGCGCGGTGGTGTCGATCACCTTCGACATTGGCGGCTCAATGAGTACGTTCGATTATCCGGGATACAGTTTATTGTTCGGACCTGGCACGAGCTGTACGGGCGTTTCCAGCTGCAGTGCCTTCGAGGTTGGCGAAACAGTAGGTGCCACAATATCCGGGCCCGTTTCTGGAACAGCATACGTCTCCCCTACTCCCGAGCCGGCAGCTTTGTTGTTGCTGGGCACAGGGCTTTTGAGCTTGGCTTGGTTCGGCAAGAAGGCGGCGATCGCTTAAGTTGTTCTTTCTCGCGGAGCGCAAGTTGGAGGTGGTATTCGGAGCGCGCCCTGAGTCGGTCTAAGGTTTCAATAGTCTGCGAGGGATAACCAAGGCGGCTTTGGTTATCCCTCTTTTTTGTTGTGCCCGCATTCATTGAATTCCCCTGCAACCGTGACGGTATGTGAGCCAAGGCATTTTGTGGTTCTCAGCTCAAGATGCGCGTATACCACCACCCATAGACAAGTTGGACACGCTAGCCCAAATATTTTGTGGTCGAGTTGCGAATTTCTCTTGACACGTTTTCCACAACCCAGTAAAACTCTCGCCAGATTCCGGGGGAGCGAGGTCAGGCTCGCAAGCAAGAGGCCGAAACGAATTACGGCGCCCGACCGGGTCATAATCGCCTACAGGAAGGGCTGAACGCCCGAGCGCAATCGCAATGTAAATGCGCGAAAGGGCGGAGCTTTCTTTTTGGCGTTTTTTTCGCGGCTGACGAGAATTCCAAGCCGCTGACCCGATTGCATACTCTTTGTTGCGAAGCTAGACTTAAGCCCCTTTGAATTGCGCGGTGCTTGCCTGCCCCCTTCTACGCCGCGAGCCGGACCCGAGAGTTGCGGTATGATTGATATATCGCGTCCCTCCGCCGGCAAAAATCTTGAGCGGCAGGACTGCCTGCGCGGAGGCGGATATGGCGGAAACAAGAATGGCATTGAACGGCAAAACGGAAGTTGAGCAGCAAAATCAGCCGGCCCTTTCAGGCGGCTTGGAGTTTCAGCGGCGTTTCACAGATGGAAAGGTTGCCCCATTTGACGCAGTCGAGTGGGAGCGCCGAACCGCCCAAATCGGGAACGAGAAGGGCCAGGTCATTTTCCGCCAGGAGAACGTCGAAGTTCCCAAACAGTGGTCGCAGACGGCGACCAATATCGTCGCCTCCAAATACTTCCACGGCAAACCCAACACCGCGAATCGAGAGACCTCCGTCAGGCACCTCATTGGACGCGTGGCGGACACCATTGTGCGCTGGGGCGAGCAGGGAGGTTACTTCGCGTCTCCCCAGTCACGGGATGCCTTTCGCGACGAGCTGACCCATTTGCTGGTCGAGCAGAAGATGGCCTTTAATTCGCCCGTGTGGTTCAACGTCGGCGTGCAGCCCAAGCCGCAATGCTCCGCGTGCTTCATCAATTCGGTCCAGGACTCCATGGACTCGATCATGAACCTGGCGAAAACCGAGGGCATGCTTTTCAAGTGGGGCTCCGGTACCGGCACAAATTTCTCGACGCTGCGCGGCAGCAAAGAGACGCTCTCCGGAGGAGGCATTGCCTCCGGGCCGGTGAGTTTTATGAAGGGCTTCGACGCTTTCGCTGGCGTCATCAAGAGCGGCGGCAAGACGCGTCGCGCCGCGAAGATGGTGATCCTCAACGTCGATCACCCCGACATCGCCGAATTCATTGGCTGCAAAACCAAAGAAGAGCGCAAAGCGCAAGTCTTGATCGAGCAGGGCTACAATCCGTCCATCGATGGCGAAGCCTACAGTTCCGTCTTTTTCCAGAACGCCAATCACTCCGTCCGCGTCACCGATGAATACATGCAAGCCGTCGAAGAGGATCGCGATTGGTGGACTCGCAACGTCACCGACGGCCAGCCCAATGAAAAATTCCGCGCGCGCGATCTGCTCCACGAAATGGCGGAATCCGCATGGCAGTGCGGCGACCCCGGCATGCAGTACGACTCGACCGTAAATCGCTGGCACACCTGCAAAGGAACCGACCGCATTTACGCCTCGAATCCTTGTTCGGAGTATATGTTCCTCGACGACACGGCTTGCAACCTGGCGTCCCTCAATTTGCTGAAGTTCTTGGGGACGAATGGGCAGTTTGACGTGGAGGGCTTCCGGCACGCCGTGGATGTCACCATCACTGCGCAGGAAATTCTGGTCGACAACGCTAGCTATCCGACGCCGAAGATCACGCAAAACTCGCGCGATTTCCGGCCGTTGGGCTTGGGCTACGCCAATCTGGGCGCGCTGCTTCTTTCGCTTGCCGTGCCCTATGATTCCGACCAGGGCCGCGACATTTGCGGCGCCGTAACCGCGCTGATGACCGGCGAAGCCTACGCGCAATCAGCGCGCATTGCGGAGCGCCTCGGTGCGTTTCCGGGCTACGGAGAAAATCGCGAACCGATGCTCGACGTGATGCGCATGCACCGCGACGCGCTGCGTCCTATCAAAGAGGAAAACGTACAGCCGCAATTGCTCCGCACAGCGCGCGAGTCATGGGACAACGCCGTGGACCTCGGCGAGAGATTCGGATACCGCAATTCGCAGGTTTCCGTGCTTGCGCCCACCGGAACCATCGGTTTCATGATGGATTGCGACACCACCGGCATCGAGCCAGACCTCGCGCTCGTCAAGCACAAGCGGCTCGTCGGCGGCGGCGTCATCAAGATTGTCAACAACACCGTCCCCATGGCGCTGATGCGCCTCGGCTATTCCGATGTGCAGGCTTCGCTGATGGTCGATTGGATCGATCAGCATGGCACCATCGAGGGAGCGCCCGGACTACGCCCCGAGGATTTGCCGGTGTTTGATTGTTCGCTCGCGACCAACGGCGGGCGTTCGATCGCCTGGCGCGGCCATTTGCAAATGATGGCCGCAGCGCAGCCCTTCCTGTCTGGGGCGATCTCGAAAACCATCAACATGCCGGAAGAATCCACCGTCGAAGACGTGATGCAGGCTTACACGGAGTCCTGGAAACTAGGGCTGAAAGCCGTGGCTATCTATCGTGACAACTCGAAGCGTTCGCAACCGCTTTCCGCAGCGGGCGGAAAGAAAACCGAAACAGCGGAAGCTGCCGCGCCACCGGCCGTCGCCGCGCCAAAGACAGAAGCCGTCGCCTCCGCGCAGCAGGAGCTTTTCCGCGCCGGCCGCAAAAAGCTGCCCAACGAGCGCCGCTCTATCACCCACAAATTCAACGTCGGCGGCCACGAAGGCTATCTCACCGTTGGGATGTACGACGATGGCGAGCCCGGCGAGATCTTCATCAAGATGGCCAAGGAAGGCTCGACGCTTTCCGGAATCATGGACGGCTTCGCGCTTTCCGTGTCCATCGCACTGCAATACGGCGTTCCGCTCCGTGCGCTCATCGACAAATTCGTCAACGCGCGCTTCGAGCCCTCCGGCTATACCGGAAACAAGGAAATCCCTTACGCGAAGTCCATCATCGATTACATCGGCCGGTGGCTCGGCGGGAAATTCATCTCGCGTGACTACGTGGTGCAAACCACCGATTCTTTGGAAGCGCCGGCGCACGCTGTCCCAGCGTTCTCGCCGCCGGTGGTGACCGCGAGCGTCAGCGTCGCCGAGGAGAAAGCGCGTCCACGCGCGGCCATTGACGACGCGCCGTCCTGCTCCGAATGCGGCATGATCATGACGCCCAACGGTAGCTGCTACAAGTGCGAGAATTGCGGCAGCACTTCCGGCTGCAGCTAAACGCGAAGCTTACAGGCAACCAAACCCGCTCCACCGGGATCATACCCGTTATCCATTAGGAGACACGGGTTTCGGTCATCTACAGCGCTGTGTCCCAGAATGGTACAGTTGAAGTTTCCAACACTATGCAAGAGGCCCTCAGACTCCGGTATCAGATTCCTGCACTCACCCTGCGAACCTCCGACGGACGCAGCGTCTCTGCTTGGGACTTCAAGCAGAAGCGCAATCGCGTGATTGCGTTTTTGCGCGCCGATTCACCGGCCGCCTGGGATTTCGTGCATCAATTGGTTGCTCACGCCGCGGACTGGAAGGAAAAAGAAGCCGTAGGGCTCGTCGTTTTCCAGGAAGTGCCACCTACGGGTTTGCCGGGGGCGCTGCCGCCCGAAATCATCGCTGGAACGGATGACACGGGTAATTCCATCGCGCGCTATCTGGGAGCGGAAGCCTTAGGTCCGGACGGTCTTCACCGCCAGGGCGTGTTCGTGGCCGACCGCTACGGTGAGCTTTATGCGAGGTGGATTATTGAGAGCGATGGCGAGCTGCCCGCCATTTCTGAGATTCTGAAAACCCTCGGACAAATCGAAATCGCCTGCGAAGAATCCCATCCTACAGCTTGGGCCCTCGAAGGCTGAGAAGGCTCCGGGTTGTAGCCATTCCATACTTCCGCTGCCAGAGCGCCTTTGCAGCTCGCCGTCATCCTCCGAGGTTGAAAATCACGGTAATCGTTGTGTCCACGCGTACGGGTTCTCCCTTGAGCAATGTCGGTGAGTAGCGCCACTGGCTCACAGCCTCCGCAGCGGATTGTGCAAGAAAACACTGACCACTTATGAGTTGAAGTCCCCGGATACTGCCGTCTTCTGCGATAACAGCGTGAAAGAGGACTGTGCCTTGAATCCCTTTTTCTTTGGCACTTTGTGGGTAGACGGGGAGTACCTGGTGGATGATTTTCGCGGCTGTAATGTTGCCAGGAACTCGAACCTGCTGACTATCCAAAGAAGCATGATCCTTTGGCATCGAGGCCATCGGCCAGTCTCCCTTGACTTGAAAGTTGCCGAGATAACGGAAGGACCCATCGATGTGAGCGAAGTAAGCGATCGTTGTCATTGTTGTACCGCTGAGGAAACGAATGTCGTAAAGCGGCTGGGAATTCTGTCGAAGAATCAGAACAGGGTACTCCGTGGGGCTCGCCTTTGGATTGCAGGAATCCGTAAAAGAAACCGCCTCTGGATTGGTAAGATGCTTTGCTAGTAACTGGCTAAGAGTGTCTGGAAACAAAAGTGGCAGATTGATGCGCGTCCGATCATAAGAGTCAGCAAGCGTTGCTCCAATTTCATCGCCAAACGTCGCGCGGAACCATGCAGCCGGGTTCGGCAGCACCAGCGACTGAACGTAAGGCGCGAGATCCTTTGCGTCGCCGTCTTTCTGCAGTTTCAGCATATCCTTGATTAGCTTTTCGAGCCCCTTCGGTGAATCCGGATATGACGGAATCGTTGCCGCAGCGCTCTGATTGGGCGGCTGCGCTCCTGCGGCTTGAGCCTGCTGCGCCGCTGCCGCGGAACTGGCCGCGGTCTGCTGTGCGATGGCGGGTGCCGCGCCAACCAACAAAACCACGCATGCAATCCCGCACAACACCCCAACCAGGCGCCCACTGAAATTCTTCGTGCAGGGTACGAATCGGCTGACCGCAGCGCTCACCGGCCCGGTCCGTAACTGTACTGAAATGGATAGGTGGTCGCCTGGGCTTTGCCATCGACCATGAGAGGTGTGAATCGCCACTTCTTTACTGCCTCAATCGTGGCCTCCACGTAGGGGCACGTGCCCTCAATGACGCGCAGATCGCTCACCGTGCCGTCGACTCCGATCGTGCCCCAGAGCTTCACCATGCCGCTGTTGTTGGGCCGGTTGAATCCGCTGGGATATGTGGGCGCGACGTCATGGATTAGCTTCGGCCATTGGATATTATCGCCATAGACGCGGTTGTCGGGTTGCTTGACTTGTAGATCGCCGAGATAGCGGAAACCGCCGTCCACATAGGCGAACGGAAACAACCACCGATAGGCGGTGTCCTTGACGAAGCGAACTTCGTATAACGACATGGACTGGTCTTCGCGTGCCGCGAGCACCGGGTATTCGGATTCATTCGCTTCTACAGTGCACGCGCTTCGAAAGCGTTGCACTTCGACCGAGGTGAACTTCAGTCCTGAATTTGACTGCAATGTATTCGCGAACAGCGTGGGTAAGTTTTGCTCCATGCTCTGATAGTTTTGTGCAAAGCGCGTTCCCTGGCTGGCGCCAAATTGCGCTGAGAACCAAGAATCCGGATTCGGAAGCAGCAAAGCATGAAAGTATGGTTGCAAATCCTCTAATTTCCCGTGCTGGGCCATGTCCAGCATCTGCTTCATCATTTTCGTCAAGCCGCTTGGAGACTCCGGATAGGAAGGAATTGGCGCGTACGCGCGTGAAGCGCCCGGCTGTCCGGCAGCAGCGGCCAGTGATTGCGGCAAATGAAATTGAACGGTGATCGTCGTATCTACCGTCACCGCCTGTCCATTCAGCAACACGGGCTCAAATCGCCACTGGCGCACCGCCGCTTCCGCTGCCTCGACCAGCACGGGGTTGCCGCTTGTCGCGTCCACGGATTGCACCGTTCCATCCGGAGCGATAAGCGTGTGTAGCTCTACGGCGCCTTCCAACCGCTGGGTGAGCGCCTCCTGCGGATAGACCGGGGGAACGCGATGCGCGATGTGCGCCTCGGCTACGTTTCCGCCTATTCGGATCCTCTTCGGCATCTCCGATGTGGCCGGGGATGTGGCAGGCGCAGAAGCCGGGACCAGTCGCAAATCCGCCAGGGGTCCTAGGTAACGGAACGCGCCTGCGTCATACACAAAATACGCCCAGCGCATCGTCGCCCCGTCTTCTGATTTGAAATTCACGACGTAAAAAGTTAGTTGCTGTTTGACCAGCCCCAGAAAATAATCGTCCTTATCCGTTGCGCCGGGATCGCCCGGGTGGTCGAAGCCCCAGGGCAGCCACATCGCTCATTTGCGACGCGACCGCGCGCGCAACGTCTCCGGCGATCTGAAAATTCCGCGCGCCCGCCCACGCATCGTAAAAAACGGCGAGCTGCTGTCCGTTATCTTCACCAAAAACAACGGGAAACCACGCCGCGCTGTCGGGAAGAACCAGCGATTGCAAGTACTGCGCGAGCGCTTTCTGGCCGCCGTTTTTCTCCGCTGCCACCATGTCCCACACGAGTTTCTGCAATCCATCGGTGGAATTGGCATACGAAGACGGCGCAGTGGCCTGTGGCTTGAGCAGAGACCTCGCCATGAGCGGCGCCGCCATGACGAACAAGCACGAAACGAACGTCAAAACCATTCTGGGCTTCATGGTTCTGCACCTCGCCAGGATCTTGAAGTTGTTACGGTGCGCGGTACTTTACGATGTTGGCAATGAAAGGGCAATAGCTATTGAATAGAAGGCGTGCCTCGGGAGTTAGCCCGAGCCCACGGAGGATTCAAGCGCTTCAGCGATCGAGGCACTGCAACGGTCTACGTCAACCTGCCGCTCTGCTTCCACCATCACACGGGCGAGCGGCTCGGTTCCCGAGTAGCGCACAACGATGCGGCCCGAATCGCCGAGCTTCTTTTCGGCCTCACTGATGGCGTGCACGACGAGCGGAAGTGATTCAAGAGGGGGTTTCGCACGGACATGCACGTTCATGATTTTTTGCGGGAAAACCTTCAAGTCATCGAGCAGCAGATCGAGTTTTCCGGCGATCGACACCAGCGAGGCCATCTTGACCGCCGTGAGCATTCCGTCACCGGTGGTCGAATCATCGAGAAAGATAATGTGCCCGGATTGCTCGCCGCCCAGGTTCGCGTCGATCTCGAGCATTTTCTCGAGCACGTATCGGTCACCGACCGGCACGCGCGCCAGCCGCAGCCCCTCGCGCTCGAGCGCCCGCTCCAGGCCGAGATTCGACATCGATGTGCCCACGATTGTGTCGCCTTTGAGTTTCTTCATCTTCTTCATGTAACGTCCGGTGGCGAAAAGCACGGCATCGCCGTCAACGTAGCGGCCGCTTGATGTGGAAAAGACCGCGCGGTCCGCATCGCCATCGAACGCCACTCCTAAGTCCGCTCCGGAAACGACAGTCTTTTCCTGCATTTTTCCCGGATACAACGAGCCGCAGCCCGCGTTGATGTTCTTCCCGTCGGGATTGTCGAAGATTGCGATGACCTCCGCGCCGAGCGAGCGGAACAGCTCCGGCGCGAGTCTGCTCGCAGCGCCGTTGGCGCAATCCAGCACAATCTTCATGCCTGAAAAGTCCGCGCCGCGGAACGCCTTCTGCCGCAGGGCAGAGAGATAGTCGTTGTACAGCGCCGACGTAGGCGGCAGGCCGTCTGTGCCCAGTTGTGGGACCGGTGACCTTTCCTTCTGAGCGGCAAGAATACGCGCTTCGATTTGCGCCTCTGCTGCGTCGGGAAATTTCGTGCCGAGGGCGGAGACCAGTTTCACTCCATTATCGTGGTAAGGATTGTGCGACGCGGAAATCACCACGCCGCCGGAAAAATCCTCGGTGTGAACCAGCCAGGCGACTCCTGGGGTAGTGATGATTCCGGCGGAAACAGGCTGAACTCCGGCGACACGCAAGCCCTGGGCGATGCAGCTGGCGATCTCCGGCCCCGATTCGCGCGTGTCCATGCCGATGAGCACGCGCAGAGATTTTGTTTCGTCGCGATGCTCCGACAAGTATTCGCCGAGAGCGACGCCGGTGCGAAACAGGGTCGCATCATCCAGAGGATATTTGCCCGGCACGCCACGGATGCCGTCAGTTCCGAATAGTTCTTTGGGCATGAGCCGAAATAACTGTTTGTTTTGAAATCAGGCTGGCACTTTCAGTCTAGCATCCGTGTGAGTAGCGGTTCATCCAGATTCGCTCGATGAGGCCAAAGAATACCGTATCCCCAACGGTGTTCCAAGAAAAGCGCGCGTGAAAATCGAGAAAATCGCGCTACCGCTGCTTTGGATACGAGACTCTAGGTGAGCGCTCGCAAGCGCGAGACACTCGCCGCCAGAGCGGCTGAATCTGGCGCGTGCTGAAACATGCGGATGGCGGCGATCCCCGAAGCACCCGCGCGAATGCACGCGGACGCATTTGCTTCAGTCATGCCGCCGATGGCCAGCACAGGAATGTGCACACTGCGGCACACGTGGGCGAGCTTCTCCAGTCCTTGCGGCGCTCCGAAGGTCAACTTCGACGGTGTTTCGTAGACCGGGCCGAAGAAAACGTGGCTCACGCCGGCCCTTTTCGCGGCGACTGCTTCATCCAGACTGTGGCAAGAGACGCCGACAGTAAAAGTCCCTGGGGCATTGCCGGCCCGCAGCCAATCGACCACTTCGGTTGCGGGTATCGACGCGGACGACAAATGGACTCCTGCCGCACCTGCGGCCAGCGCCACGTCGATCCGGTCGTTCACAATGACTTGCGGCGGCCTGGTCTTGCTTCGAGCTGCCTCTCGATGAACGGCGGCCACTGCGCGCCGGATGAAATCAACCAACTCACGCGCGCTCACGTCCTTTTCGCGAATCTGGATCCAATCGACTCCTGCCGCCGCGGCGCATTCAACGCGTTGCAAGAGATCATCGAGCGCTGCGGCCTTATTGAGTAGGCGACGATCCGTTACGTAACAGAGGAGCATCAGCTAGCCTGGAGTTAACTGCGCGCTGCGGCTGGGCGCCGCTTCCGACGGAATGAATCCACGGCGAGCACCGCGTCCACCACGCCTAGGCCCGAAATCGCCCCGCGCACGTACGGGTTCAGCAAAATCGGAATCAGCGTGGGATAGCGATTTAGAAAGTAGTTTGCGTCCCAAAATGGCGACCAAGGGATCAAGATGATCAACAATCCCAATTCAAGCCACAAGAGGAGCAGGAGCGCGCGAAGGAGACGATGTGCCAATTTTATTTCAGTGTTTTTGCAGCGCGGAAATGCGCTCAGAAACGTCGCGATAATCAATGTTCATGGCATAGACCTGCCGGAAACTATCGAGCGCGGCGTTGAGATTGCCCGCTTGCTCTTCGGCCATCGCCAAATCATACCGCAAAGCGATGATGGTTTCCTGTTCGAGACCGGGTAATTGCAGCGCGCGCTGATACCAGAGGGCCGCGATCTTGGGTTCCAGCTTGTCCGTAAAGGTTAGGCCCAGCAACGTGCAACATTGCATGGCGTAGCGGAACGGTTGCCCGTCCTGCACCGCCTTGGCCACTTTCTGGAATTCGCCGATCGCCTCGTCGAGCAAACCCATTTCGCGATAGGCGATACCGAGATTGTAATGTGTCTCCAAGTCTTCGCCCTGTTCCTGCTCCTCCATTTCGCCGAGCTCGGCGCGGAACTCTTGAAAAACCTCGCTGAGCTGGTCAACGTTGCCGGAAGCTTCGCGGGCGGCCGGCACACGCATTTGAATGGCGGGAGCCTTTTCGGTGGCCTCGGCCGCCTCTTCGCTGTGAGCATGACTTTGTTGCACAACGGAAGCCGCAGCGGGCTGTTCCGGAGCGGAGACTTCTAGCCCTTCCACTTCCGCCACAAGCTGATCCAGCAAGCTCTCGGTATTCGCCGCCTCGTTATTGCCATGGCCAGGTTCTGCCACAAGCTCCAAATCGAACTCCGGCATTTCCGTCTCTGCCTCGGCCGATGGCGCTGCCCCCACCGGTGCTGCAGGTTCCGGCTCCGTTTGTGTGGCGAGGTTCTCCCATTCGTCAGACAGGTCAATTTCTGGTTCTGCTGCGGGCGTCGTGTTCGCCACGGGCTGCGGCGCTATTGCATCAGGAACCGAAAATTCTGGCGGTGCGGCGGCGCCGGATGGCGCGGGAGGAGCGGACGCAGCTGGCGGAGGAGCCGACTCGGCCGGACTGGAAGCCGCTGCCAGTTCCGCTTCCGTTGCGCCGGAAGCGCGTTGAAACCGCCGGCGAAGCTCGGCAAACCGCTCGGCATTCTTCCCGTCGCCGCGCTGCGTATAGATCTGCTCGAGCTGCGACGCAAGCTCGGCTGTGCGCCGGTCATTTCCCGCGCCAAGGGTCAAGTCCAGCAGACGCTCAAGCGTCGGCGCATGCTGGGGCACCCGTTGCAGAACGTTTTCGAGCAGCTGGATGGCTTTTTGCGACAGCCCGTAACTCGAAAACAGGTCCACATCGGTGAGCGCTTGGGAGATGAATTGCTGCGTTTCATCGTCGAGACCCATTTCATTCGCCGACATCGACGCCGACTCTGACACTGACATGGGCGTCCCAATCAGCGGATCGCGAGCGGGTTGCTGTTGCTGAAAAGCGGTTTCGTCCAGATCGGCCGGTGCCGTGGAAGCGCGGCCGAGCTTTTTCTGAAGTTGTCCCAGGCGCTGCCGCGCGAGTTCATTATCAGGCTCGCGCTCCAGCAGCTCGTTCAGCGTAGCTTCTGCTCGCTGTAAATCTCCGGCGTTGATCAGGGCTTCTGCAAGCTCCGACTGTGCTTCCGACAGGTTGTTGTCCGCGGTTCGTTGGTACAAATCCACCAGCCATTCCTGGGGCTCCAACCTGTCTTTGAGCTTTTCTCCAACGGCTATCAGCACCTTCGCTAGGTAATCCTGATTTCCGGAGGAGATCGCGGACTCGCGGATTCCGTCAATGAGCTCGATGGCCTGGTCCGGCTGCTCCGCATCGATCAGTGAGTTGGCCACTTTCGAAACCAACGTGTATTTTTCCGGACCTTTCAGACCCGCATTTCGCACCAGATCAACGGCGCGGGCGCTTTTTCCGCCCTTCAGGCACAGCTCGACTTGCAAACCGATTGTCTCGGAATTTGAATCTGCGTCCGGAAGGTTGGCCAGGGTATCGAGCGCGGCGTCGGTATTGCCGGTCGCACCCAGCATCTTCGCCTTGAGGAGCAGTGCCGCCGAGTCTCCGGGCTGCGCCCCAATCGCCGCATCGATCATTTTTAGCGCTTCGGAAGCATCACCGTGCTCCTGGAGATAACGCGCAAAGTGAAGGTATGTCTGGGCAGCTTCCTTTTTCTGGCCCATGGCCAAATAAAGCTCAGCGAGCCTTCGTTGCACGCGCGGATTATCCGGCTCCACTTCGAGAAGTCGCCGCAACACGTCGACGGCCTTGGCCGTTTGATTCGCTTTCAGGTGTGCTTCGGCGAGCTGCAGGAAAATGGGCCGCGCTTCGCTGAGGATGCCTTGCTGGACGTAAAGATTCGCAAGTTTTTCGAGCGGCTGGGTCTCATTCGGCGCCAGCTTGGAGATTTTCTTGTAAATGGCGATGGCTTTGCTGTTGAAGCCGTCGTTGAGATAGAGCTGCGCGAGGCGCTCGAAATACTCCACCGCCTGCGACATGTTCGTCTGCCGGACAAACAGATCGCCGACGGTCATCAGCACGACCTGGTCGTTCGGGTCGCTTCGCAGGATGGTCTGGTATTCCTGAATCGCCTGCGCCACTTTGCCCTGGTTCAGCGCCTTCAGCGCTGATTCCATGGCTTTTGCTTTATTCAACGCCATGCGTGTCTCTCGGTCCCTTGCTCGTGCTGTCTGGCGCGAGCATCCCCTTTAGGGTCTAGCGCGGATTTCTGCAGCGAATAGGTTCCCATCACGCCGGGCCGCATAAAAGCAAATGCGACAAGCCTTCCTGCCCGGGCTGGAACAGCTCGCTGGCTACGTTAGCACACGCGAAAAACAGGGGTCAACGAAGTGCGCGATGGCCGTATATGAAGTGGATAACCCCCCATTACACGCAAGCAAGAGCGACGGCGGTTCCCGCACTGCTTCTTAACCGGAGTTTCAGTCGCGGTAAAGGAATTCCAGTTGAATCCCCGCCACTTCAATGATGTCACCGGGCGACAGCTTCGCGGGATGGATCACTGGCCGTCCGTTGACCGTTGGGACTCGGTCTGCACCGCCGATGTAGTAGGAATTGTCTTCGCGTCGATTAATCTGCGCCGCGGCCTTAGGAGCAAACCAGCCCTTCAGCTTCACCGTGGCCATCGACGATTTTCCGACCACTGTGAGTTTGTCACTCAGTGTGTATTCCTGCTTATCGGTCTTTCCTTTACGCACGACCAGCGTGGCCACCTTCACACGCGCCGGCGCCACTTGCGCACTTTCGCCGACCGCGGCGACTTTTTGCAGGAAATCGCGGCGCTCCTTTGTATCCAGCATTACCGTTTCGTTGATTTTCGGCGTCGCTGATTTGGGAATCCCGCCCTTCCAGAACGGATCTGAGGCGTCGCGCGAATCCGCCACAACGATGGTATGTTTTCCTATGGCCACGGAGTCGCCGGGCTTGAGCGTCACCATCTTCACGCGCTGCCCATTCACAAACGTGCCGTTCAAACTGCCAAAATCCTCCAGCATCAATCGGCCTTCCTCGTTGAACACCCGCGCGTGGTAATGCGACACCGCGGGATTGTCGATGACCAGCCCATTATCCGGCGAGCGGCCGATGCTTACTTCTTTGGCTCCTACGGACATCTCGCTCAAAATCGAGTTCTCGAATTTCAGCACCAGTTTCGGCATTGCCATCCTCCCCCAGCGAATCTCAGCAGCCCTTGAACCAACGTCCCAGTTTTTCAAACGTCCCCACCAACCTTGGCGCGTTCCGCAGCACAATTACGCTGATGTTGTCGCTGCCTCCGGCGTCATTGGCCAGCTTTATCAGCCGGTCGGCGGCAGCCTGTGGATCGTCGATTTCGGCCAGCACCTTTGCAATCTCAGCGTCGGAGAGTTCCTTAGTCAGCCCGTCCGAGCAGAGCAGCAGCGCGTCCTCTTCGGCGAGTAATTCTTCATTCACTTCTACTTCGACTTCCGCGTCGACCCCCACGGCGCGCAGCAGCACATTCTGCAGGTTGCTGTTATTGGCTTCCTGCTCGGTCATCAGTCCTTGCCGAACCTGCTCCGCAATAAACGAATGGTCCCGCGTTAATGACTCGAGTTCGCCGTTGCGGAGGCGATAGACGCGGCTGTCTCCCACGTGCGCGATGTTCACGCGCTCTTCGGTGAGCACCACCGCGACCAGCGTGGCGCCCATACCCGCCTGCGCAGCGTTCCCCTGAGCTGCCTGGTGCACCGCACGGTTCGCTAGCCGGATAGCGCTTGCTAGACGGTTCCCCGCTTCGGAAATCCCTTCTGCCCGCTCTCCCACGAGCGGGAGCGATGGATTTCTCGACGCTTCGCGGCAGTGCGCCACGACTGTCTCCGACGCCAGCCGGCTCGCCACTTCCCCCGATGACTGGCCGCCCATGCCGTCCGACAGAACAAACAGACCTATTTCTGGCGCGACGCGGAAGGCATCCTCGTTGTTTTGGCGCATCCGGCCCACATCGCTCCGCGCGCCGAATTCGATTTCCATCCCGCCCTCAATATTCATGCCCCACTGTGGTGGTCAGTTTGGCGAATTGCCTTGCTTCCCAGCTTGGTTTTGATTCTCCCCTTGCTGGACCTGGCGAGCTTTCGGAAAGCCTACGCTCTGAAGCCATTCCAGCACCTTCTGGGCCTCGCTCTGTTGATAGGGGCCCGTGAACACCACAAAAAACTCTTGGCCCTGTAGGCCTCGCCTTGGCTTGATCGCTACGGGAAGATTCTGATCCTCGATTCGCTTGGAGACATTCTGGGCGCGGTCCTCTCGCTCAAAGCGGCCTACCCAGAGATAAATATTCGGAGTTGCCGGCCCTGAATGAGCCTTCGGTGTTCGATTCCCCCACTCCATGCGCGGAAAAACTTCCGGCACTGTAGGCTTTGGCTTGGCTGGATTGGGTGCATTCTTCGCAGGCGGTGTTGTTGTTGCCGTCTCGACTGGCGCCGACGGAGGAACCACGAACGCTTCCGGCGGCGGAGTCGGCGCCGGTGACCCTGCGGGCGGCTGGATCTGCGCCGCCATCTTCGTTACCTTCATGGCTCTCAATCCGCCGAGAGCCAGGAGAGCCGCAACGATCACCATAACCACCCGTGCCACGCGCGACGGGCGCTTCGGCTTCACTGTTAGCGGAGCGTGGTTGTGTACGAGCTCTGCTGCGTGGCTCGCCGACATCGGATAGGCGCCGTCCACAGCCAGGGCCGCGGACGCCACCGGCGCTCCGGTCACTCGCGTCGCACGCAAGGCGAGTTCCAGTTCCGCAATCGACTGGAATCTCTTCGCCGGATCTTTTTCCAGGCACTTCAGGATGGCGCGTTCGATGTACACAGGAATGTTCGGATCAATGTCGTGCGGCGGCGCGGGCGCTTCCTGCATTTGCTTGAGCGCAATCGCCACAGGCGTATCGGCGCGGAACGTTTCCGAGCCTGTGAATATTTCGTAGAGCACCAGCCCCAGGGCATAAATATCGGTGCGGTAGTCCACAGGCTTACCGGATACTTGTTCCGGAGCCATGTACGCCGGCGTGCCAATCATCGCGCCGGTCAGCCGCGTGCCTCCTTCCATGGAGCGCGCAATGCCGAAATCCATGATCTTCACGTTTCCGTGCGCGTCGATCATCACGTTTTCCGGCTTCAGATCGCGATGCACGATTCCCTGAGCGTGCGCCTCCTTCAGCCCGGAGCAAATCTGTAGCGCCAGGTCGACTCCTTTGCGCACTGGCAATCCGCCGAAGCGGCTCAGCACGGACCGCAAGCTCTCGCCCTCGACGAATTCCATCGAGGTGTATGCAATTCCGCCGATGCGGTTGAATTCGTATACGCGGCAAACGTTCTTGTGCGTGATCTTGCGGGCGAAGAGCAGCTCATTCTTAAACCGCTCGGTCATGGCCTGGTCCGACGCAATTTCGGGCTTGATCAGTTTCAGCGCGACGGTCTCGCCGGTCTCGCGGTCCCGCGCCTTGTACACATTGCCCATGTTGCCGTGGCCGGCTTCGCTCAAAATATCGTAGCGTTGAGAAAGCGCGGAGAGGCTGCTCGAAGTCAGATTGAGATTCGAAAGTGCAAAGCTTTCCGTCGAGGACCTGGGCGCTCCAGTTCCTCCGGGCTTACTCGGCGCGCTAGGCACATCGCTCAGCAGAACTGTTTTTTGAGGCTCGGCGCTCGAGCTACGCCGAGCGGGCGTGTCTGTACCCGAGCTTCGACGCTTCTCCGTCACGTCACTTGCAGGCACAGGAGTACCCTGGGTTTTCGTCGTTTGGTCCATATTTGCCCTGTCTACAATAAACACCAAAACAGGCCGTAGCGGGGCGCCTTGCAGCGTAGGTGTAGGGAAAAAGTATCTAGTACTTAAGTACCGGCGACGTTCGCGATGTTGAACTTAGGCCCATGCAGGGGGAGCGTCAGGACTGCTCGGCGACCGGGGGAACAACGCTTGGAGTCGAGGAGAGCATATCCGCAGCCAAGGGCAGGGGTTCCTGAGTAGCGTGCGCGGCCCAGCACCTGGATTCCCGGACCGGCGCATACGAAAAGCGATGCAGCGGAGTCGGCCCGTAGCGCCGCAGCGCTTCCAAATGATCCGGCGTGCTATAGCCGCGGTTCGTGCAGAGTCCATACTGCGGATAAATCTGATCGAAATCGTCCATCAAATGGTCTCGTTCGACCTTGGCCAAAATCGATGCGGCGGCAATCGACACGGAGCGTGCGTCCCCGTGAATCAGCGGTTTTTGTTCGATGGGCAGGGGCAATTCCATCGCATCGATCAGCAGATAATCGGGTGTCGGCCGGATGTTCTCCACCGCCGCGAGCATCGCCTGCTTGCTGGCCTGATAAATATTCCACGCGTCGATGCGGCTGGCGTCGATTTCCGAAACGGCCCATGCCAGCGCATGCTCGCGTATGCGCGGAGCCAGTTCCGCGCGCCGCTCCGGCGTCAGTTTTTTGGAATCGTCTAGCCCTACGATGCGTCTTCGAGGGTTAAGCACCACCGCCGCCGCGACCACTGGGCCAAATAACGACCCGCGCCCTGCTTCGTCGATTCCGCAGATGCGCATCCATCCTTGCTTGCGCGCCAGCAGTTCGTAGCGTGTACAGCAGAGCCGCGCCATCGCGCGGGATTCTATCACAGCCGCTGCCTGCCGCTTCGTCTTACTCCGCGCTCGTTGCCATTTCCATTCTTTCTTTGTCATTCCCACCGAAGCGAGGAATCTGCAGTCGGGTTTTGCGCGGACCCTTCACACATGCGAAACGCTTGCTACGCCCCAAAACTCATCGCGGCTTCGTCGCCGGAAGGCCCGTAAATCGACGGCACCTTCCCGCCCGCTTGGCGCAGGTAAATCGTCAATTGGCCGCGATGATGCACCTGATCGAGCAGGTTGCCCCAAAGGGTTTCCGCCTGCTCCAATTGAATCGAACCGCCGCGCATGGTCACGGTCACTGTCTTGCTGAACTCCGTGCTCGGGAGCCGCATTTTTTCGGACGCCTCGCGATGCGCAGCTTCATAAGCGGCGGCAATCTCCCCCATCGTTGCCGGCGGAGGCTGGCTCGGCGGAGCATTCCGAAGGTCACTGAACCCGTCGATGATTTTTTCAATCACGCGCTCGTCGATAACGCATTGCCACGCCAGATCGCAGATGGAGCGGGAACGCTCATGCGGCTTCACATCGAGGCTCTCCAAGGGAAAAGCTCTGAACACTTTGACCGTGGTTTTCGCTTCACGGTCCCAGATTCGCAGGAAAACTTCTTTTGCATCCATTTTGATCTCCGGGCGCAGATTTTGCGCCGAGTCTTGGAGTGGATGGGGCGCGGGCTACCAAGCGTGCAGCCCCTAAGGGGAAGACAAAGGAAAATGCCGGAGGCGGAACTACTCGGCGGATTCCTTAACAGTGGCGGCCTGGTCGGTTCGCGCGGCGCGCTTGATTCGCGCCGATTTGCCTTTTAGCCCGCGCAAATAATAGAGCTTCGCGCGCCGCACATTTCCTTGCTGTACAATCTCAACCGACGAAATCATCGGCGAATGCAGCGGGAAAATCCTCTCTACGCCAATCCCAAAACTCACCCGCCGTACCGTGAAACTCGCGCCCGCCGTGTGCCCGCGCCGCTTGATCACCACACCTTCAAAAGGCTGGATGCGCTCCTTTTCCTTCCCTTTTTCGCCTTCTGCTTCGCGCAGCTTCACGTTTACCCGTACCGTATCTCCAGGGCGGAACGCCGGCAAGTCCGTGCGTACTTGAGACTCTTGCACCTTATCAATCACGCGATTCATGTCCTGTTTTCCCGTGCAGACCCGCTCAGGTGGGGCCAGCTCACTGTGCGCAATTGCCTAATATACCCGAAAACGCGCATTCTTGGCCACAAAATTGCCGTCCGGTTCCCGCGCTGCTCGCATTTCGCCCAGCATCATGCTAGTTTTGTTAAGGATTCTTTTAACTTTATGTTTGAGAACCTCACCGACAAGCTTCAGCGCGCCTTCAAGAATCTTCGCGGCCAAGGAAAGCTAACCGAGGAGCATCTTGACACCGGCCTCGCGCAAATTCGTGAGGCGCTTCTCGATGCCGACGTCAATCTCGGCGTGGTCGACGAGATCATCGCGCACATCCGCGAGAAGGCGCTTGGCTCCGAAGTATTGCTGCAGTTGGCCCCGGATCAGCAGGTCGTAAAAATTGTTCGCGATGAGCTTTCCGAGCTTCTCGGCAAGGAAGTTCGCATGCAATTCGCGTCGCGTCCTCCGACGGTGTGGCTCATCGTCGGATTGCAAGGTTCTGGCAAAACCACCACCACTGGCAAACTCGGCAAATGGCTGGGCGAGCATGGCCATCGTCCCGTCGTGGTATCGACGGACGTGTATCGCCCCGCTGCCCGCGAACAGCTCGCACAAGTGGCCAAGGCAACCCATACGCCGAACTGGCCGGGCAAAGAGACCGACAAGCCGCTCGAAATCGTTCGTGGCGCGATGCGCGAGGCAAAACTTTCTGCGTATGACGTAGTGCTTGTCGACACCGCCGGCCGTTTGCACATCGACGACGACCTGATGAACGAGCTGTCCGTTCTGAAAAAGGAGCTCTCTCCTGCGGAAATTCTGTTTGTCGCGGACGCCATGATTGGCCAGGACGCGGTTCATTCCGCCGGCGAATTTCACAAGCGCCTGGGTATTACCGGCGTGGTGCTGACCAAGCTCGATGGCGACGCGCGCGGCGGCGCTGCGCTTTCCATCCGCAAAGTCACTGGCGCTCCCGTGAAATTCGCAGGCATCGGCGAAAAATACGACGCCATTGAGCCATTCCATCCTGACCGCATCGTTTCGCGCATCCTCGGCATGGGCGACGTGCTCACGCTCATCGAAAAAGCCGAGAAGACCATTGACGAAAAGCAGGCCCGCGAGCTGCAGCACAAGTTGACTCACGACGAGTTCACGCTGGAGGATTTTCGCGACCAATTGAAGCAGATTCGCAAGATGGGTTCGATCGAGCAGTTGATGGGCATGCTTCCCAAGATCGGCCCATTCGCGAAATTGCCGAAAAACACTGAGCTCGACGAAAGCCGCCTGAAAGTCGCGGAGGCAATCATCAATTCCATGACCGCTGCGGAACGTGGAGATCACAATCTGATCGACGGCAAACGCCGCAAACGCATTGCCCGCGGCAGCGGCACAAGCGTTCAGGAAGTCAATGAAGTCCTCAAGCAGTACGGCGAAATGCGCCGCATGATCAAGATGTACGGCAACACCATGCGTGGCAAGATGCGCGGCCTTGGCAAACTCCGCTCCGGCCTGAATCAGTAGCAGAGTAGGGTGCGGCTCCGCGGTGAGAGTCGGTGCCAGATCGCCATCCAATAGCGGCAAACAAAGCATTTAGGTAGCCTCTACAGGGCACACCTCAGCCAAAATACCGGGGAGATCGCCCGGCATAGCGTTCTCTCCGGTCAAAACCTAATGGTCCAGGATCCTTTGGGTAGGTCTGTCAGGTCTATTCGCCTTTTGAAATTGTCGACCGTTAAGCTATACTCAGAACTGTCTTTTTGGAGGAATATACCGAGTGTTGATGATTCGCTTGTCCCGCATTGGCAAAAAGAAGCAGCCGGCCTACCGCGTCGTTGTCATTGAGAAGACCCGCCCTCGCGACGGCCGCTTCGTTGAAATTGTAGGGACTTACGATCCTTTGAAGAAACCTGCTCTTGTAAAGCTAGACGCCGAGCGAATCAAGTACTGGCTCGGATGCGGTGCCCAGCCCAGCGATACCGTCCGCAGCTTTTTGCGCCATCAGAAGATAGCCTGAAGCGCCGTACCGTTTAGCCCGCAGATTTCCGACGCCCGGACTCAAGCTCCAGCGCAATTCCACTCTTCCGGAGGTCTCTCATGAAGGAGCTGGTTGAAGCGATTGCGAAAGCTCTTGTCGATCATCCCGAACACGTTTCCGTGAAATCCATTGAAGGTGAACAGGTTACCGTGCTTGAATTGCGGGTCGCCCCCGACGACCTCGGGAAAGTGATCGGTCGGCAAGGCCGGACGGCAAAATCCATTCGCACTCTCCTGGGTGCGGCAGGCATGAAGTTGAAGAAACGGTTTACGTTGGAAATACTCGAATAGCGTGGGCAACTCCCTAGCCAATCGCGTCACGCTCGCTCGCATTCTGCGCCCGCAGGGACGCCGCGGAGAAGTAGCGGCTGAAATTCTCACCGATTTTCCCGAGCGGCTGACCCGGCTAAACTCCGCGCTGCTCTGGGACGGCAAGAATCCGCCACGCGAAGCAGCGATCCGCAAATGCTGGCTAAGCCACAGCCGCGGCGGGCAGGCCATCTTTCATTTCGAAAACTCCAATTCCATCTCGGACGCGGAAAAGCTTGTCGGCCTTGAGGTTCAGCTTCCGCTTGCCGAGCGTGTGGTATTGCCCGAGGGCAGCTACTACGTGACGGATTTGATTGGTTGCGAAATTTTCGCCGGTGAAAGCGATGTCGCGGGATCGAAGAAGATTGGTGTGGTGCGCGATGTACAATTCACCGGGGAGGGTGTTCGCGGCACGCCGAACCTGGTTGTCGACGCGCAGAACGGCGAATTGCTGATCCCCCTCGCTGCGGAAATTTGCAGACGCATCGATACGGCAGGCCGGCGCATTGAAGTTGTCTTGCCCGAAGGCCTCCTCGATTCGAATTCGACAAAATAGTAACCTCTGCAAACTGTGGCATCGATTGGGGTAAGATTCCACCGATGCGCTTCGATCTGATCACCATTTTCCCTGAGTTTTTTCGTGGGCCGTTCGATTACGGCATCGTCCGGCGTGCGCGCGAGGCGAAGCTCATCGACATCGCTGTGCACGACCTCCGCGACTTCACGCATGACCGTCACCGCACCGTCGACGACCGGCCATTCGGCGGCGGCGAAGGTATGGTGATGAAGCCCGAGCCGATTTTCGAGGTGGTCGAGTCGCTGATCGGCCCCGTAGCCGATGCGCAGAGGACGGACGTGTCGGCAAAGACGGCGATTGTTCTCCTTTCTGCTTCGGGAAAGCTGTTTCGTCAGGGGATGGTGCGCCGGTTTTCGCAACTTGAGCGGATGATCTTGATTTGCGGCCGATATGAAGGCGTAGACGAGCGCGTGGCCGAGCATCTTGCCACGAACGAGATTTCGATCGGGGATTTTGTTCTTTCCGGCGGAGAACTCGCAGCAACGATGGTTCTCGACGCAGTAACGCGGCTGATTCCCGGCGCACTGGGCAACGAAGATTCCACGGAGAATGAGTCGTTTTCCGCTGCTCCGCCAGGCAGCGTTCGGGATTCCTCATCCGCGCAGCAAATCACCGATTCATTTGCGCCCGCCGATCGCGGCATTCTCGATTATCCGCATTACACGCGCCCGCAGAATTTCCGCGGCTGGGAAGTTCCGGAAGTTCTCGTGAGCGGCAACCATGAGGAAGTGCGCCGCTGGCGTGCGCGTACTGCCGTCGAGAAAACACGGCGCAACCGGCCGGATTTGCTCGCGGGCAAAGGCTTGCGCGCGGAGACAAAAGCTTCCGGAGAGATCGACTGATGGCCATTATCGATTTTCACGATCACTACTATCCGCCGGCGTATATCGATGCGTTGCGAAGCGGACAGAGCGTGGTGAAGGTTGATTTGGACGCAGAGGGCAATCCCCGGCTGCATTATCCCGGCGATTACAACGTGGCCGTGCGCGGGCATCGCGATATCGATTTTCGCGAAGTTGAGATGGCAAGATACGGCGTGGATTTGCAAGTCATTACCTTGACGACGCCGGGAACGCACGTTGAATCGCCGGCGAACGCGGCGAAGCTTGCGGCGTTGGTCAATGATGCATTCGCCGAAGTCGTGGCGCGCAAGAAGGGAAAATTCGTGGCGCTCGCGACCTTGCCCCTGAACAATCCGGCCGCGTCGGTGAAGGAGTTCGAGCGCGCCTGCCGGCAGCTTGGATTACGCGGCGCGATGCTCTTCAGCAACATCAACGGAGTAGCACTGGCGGATGAGCGTTTCTGGCCGCTCTACGAAGCCGCCGATGACCTCGGCGCGGTTTTGCACATTCATCCGACCACCCCTGTCGGCGTGGAGGCGATGGAGGATTATTGTCTGACGCCGCTGGTTGGTTTTCTTTTCGACACGACCCTAGCGGCGGAAAAGCTCGTGTTCAGCGGTGTTGCAGAGCGCTTTCCGCGAATTCGTTGGGTGCTGAGCCACTTGGGCGGCGCAATTCCGTATATTGCGGAGCGTGCGGATCGTGGGTTTCGTGCATTCAAGGAATGCCGCGCGAAGATTGAGAGGCCGCCGAGCGTATACCTGAAGCAATTTTATTACGACACGGTGAATTTCGATCCGTTGGCGCTGAAACTGGCGATTGATTTCGCGGGCGTCGAGCACATTTTGGCGGGCAGTGACTATCCGCATCAGATTGGAAGTATTCCGTCGATGCTCGAATCGCTGCGCAGCTTGCAGATTTCCGATGCGGACCGCGCCCAAATCCTTGGCGGCAACGCGGCGAACTTGCTGAGGCTCGATATAAACTAGCGGCTGAGGTTGTCAGCCGTTCCTTGATTAGTTACGGGCGGTCGCATACACTAGTTGTTTCGCTTGGGTGAATTTGTGCAGGCCGAGGCGCCGCCGTATCTCAAGTCCCAGCGTTGCGCCCGTTTAAGGAGAAGATTCGTTGCCGAAGCGCACCTTTCAACCGCATGTCCGCCGGCGCCATAAGAAGCACGGTTTCCGCGCACGGATGAAGACCAAGAACGGCCGCAAAGTGCTGGCGCGGCGGCGCGCCAAGGGGCGGCACGCGCTGACACGCGTCTAGCATTCCACGTGGACGAAGAAAAACCCTTCGCTAAGTCTCTGACGAAACGAAACTTGCCGCGCGAATGGCGGCTGGTAAGACGCGCGGAATACGACGCGGTCTATCGTGAGGGACGGCGGCGTTCGAGTGCGGCGTTCGTGATTTTCGCGCGGCGTAACACTCTGCCAAGAGACCGCTTTGGAATAAGCGTCAAGAAGGCGCTGGGCAACGCGGTGGTGCGAAACCGAATCCGAAGGCGCGTGCGCGAGATATTGCGATTGCATCGTCAGGAGATTGCCCTGGGATGGGACGTGGTGATACATCCGAGCCGCGCGGTCGCGACGCTGAAATTTGCGAAGCTCGAGGCGGAACTGCTTTTCTTGCTTCCACGACAAAAGCGAGAGATGGAATGAATCTGCGTGGCATATCACGGTGGCTAGCGCTCGCGAGCGTGCGCGTGTACCAGATTTTTCTGGGTCCGTTTTTCGGCGGCGGCTGCAAATTTCAGCCTTCGTGTTCGGCGTATGCCTACGAAGCGATCGAGCGGTTCGGCGCACGCCAAGGCGCGCGGCTGGCCATTGGACGTCTGATGCGTTGTCGGCCATTTTCAAAAGGCGGATACGATCCTGTGCCGGAAGAATCGTCCGAGCGGGAACATGCAAAACAAGGTCCGCGCAGCGTAACAGCTCCGAATGACGGCAGGGCCGTGGAGGTCTTGCGTTGAGCGACGAGCAGCGCGCTGGTCTGGCCTTGGTGCTGATGGTCTTGGTGTTGATGTTATGGTCGCATTTTTACAAGCCAGCAATTCCTCAGAAACCTCCGGAAACAAATCCTCCCGCAGCGAACGTGCAGTCACAGCAGCCGCAACAGGCGGCCTCTGTGGCCGCTTCGCCGACGAAAAAAATCAAAGCTACGCGCGCGGCGGAGACGGGACAACCTGCCGCGCCTACTAAAGAAGCGGCGAGCGAAGAGACCATTACTGTGGAAAGCTCGCTCTATCGCGTCGAACTCTCCAATCACGGCGGCGTAGTACACAGTTGGAAGCTCGAAAAATACCGTAACAACGAAAATCCGCCCAAGCCCCTGGAACTGGTGAACCCTGCGGCAGCGCAGCAATTGAATGCCTGGCCGCTCTCGATCCGGCTCGACGATCCGAAGCTCGACGCAGCGGCAAATAACGGCCTGTATGTGGTGACTTCTACGTCGAACGACTTGCACGCGCCCGCCGAAGTTAATTTCGAATGGAGCGATGGGCATTTGGACGTGGTGAAGCACTTCCGATTCGAGGCCGGTTATGAGGCGGAGCTGAGCGTTTCAGCGACGCTCGATGGAAATCCTCTGCCCGTGGGTATCGCTTGGCCCGGCGGCTTCGGCGATCAATCCGTTCCCAGCGCTGCAGCGCTCACCCAGGTTTTTTACAGCGAAGATGGCAAGATTCAGTTGCTTAACTACAAAAAACTAGGTGTGAAGGGGCATCAGGACGTGCCCGCGCAAGTCACGGGCTACCTCGACGCAGCGGGCATTGAGGACACTTTTTTCACCGCGGCGTTTCTATCGAACCGGCCGGGAATCACTCTTTGGGATTGGATGCAGCAAGAAAGCGTGACGGAGGTAGGGAAGACATCGCAATTGCCTGTCTCCGAAATGGCCGCCGGGCCGCAGGCGTCGGGTCCCTGGGATGTTCAACTCTACGTGGGCCCCAAGGAACTATCAGAACTCGGCAAGCTCCAGCCAAATCTCAGCCAGCTCGTCCAATTCGGCTACATGAGTGTCATCGCCAAGCCTCTGCTGTGGATTCTGAAATGGACTTACAAGTACGTGCCGAATTATGGCTGGGATATTATTTTGCTCACCTTGGCCATCAACATGACGCTTTTCCCGCTCAAAGCCAAGAGCTGGCGTTCGATGAAGAAAATGCAGCACGTCGCGCCAAAGCAGAAAGCCATTCAAGAAAAATACAAGAAATATTCGATGCGCGATCCGCGGCGCAAGCAGATGCAGGAGGAGATCGGCGCGCTTTACAAAGAGCACGGCGTCAACCCGGTGGGCGGGTGCTTGCCGCAGTTGATTCAGTTTCCGATTTGGTGGGCGCTGTACCGCATGCTCGAATACTCCATTGAGCTGCGCCATGCTCCCTGGATTGGATGGATACACGATTTGTCGGCGCGCGATCCTTACTACATCTTGCCGATTCTCATGACCATCGCGATGTATTACATGACGAAAATGACTCCGCAGACCATGACCGACCCCGCGCAGCAGAAGATGATGACGCTGATGCCCCTCGCCTTTGGCCTTTTCCTCTTCCTGTATTCAAGCGGCCTGGTACTCTATATTTTCACGAGCAGCTTGGTGGGAATTGCACAGCAGTGGTATCTGAACCGCACCGATCCGCTTCCCTCGCGCAGTCCATTCAAGAACAAGCCACTGAAGACGTGATCCGAACCCTCTAAGGAAGGTCGAGCAGATAGCCGCGCTTGCCGACGTTGAAGCAGCGCGTGCGTCCAATTTGGTCGCTCTTTCCGCCGCATTCGTGGATGTGGCCGCAGAAAAGCATTTCGGGCTGCTCGCGCTCCACCCATTCGCGCACGGCGTGACTCCCCGCATGCTTGCCCGGCGCGAACTCATCGAGTTTGCTGCCGTACGGCGGCGCATGCACGACAAGATAGAGTGGTGAGTGATTGCGAAACGAATCGAGTGCCTCGGCAAGTTGATCCTCGGTATATTCGCCAGGCGTATCGAATGGAGTCGGATTGCTGTAGCCCAGGCCCGCCCAGTAAGTGGAGCCGAGCTGGCGCACCTGCCGATGAAAATCGACGAATCGGGCGCTCTCGCAGAACTCCTGGTTTTGCTGAATGGTTTCGTGATTGCCGGGAATCACCCAAACGCGGCTGGCCTGTTTGGCAAGCACCGGCCCGCAACTGTCCAGGCCCTTGCCAAAATTCGTGAGGTCGCCGCCTGAGATGTACACGTCGGCCGGGACACTGAGGAGCTTTTCGAGCGCCTTCTGGTCGCCGTGAATGTCACTGAAGATCTGGATTTTCATGGTCCGCTGCTTGACGGCACGCCGCTCCGCGGAAACCGCTGGCCGCGTTCAAGCCATCCATACTCAAGCATTTTACCTTCAGAATCGACGGAAACGTAGAAAGTAAACGGCATCGCGTGTCCGGCGCCGCTGAAGAAACGCAGATCCGCGTACCAAACGAGATATTTCTCATCGGCAACGGCGAAATTCATCACCGGGAAGCGCGCGTACCACAGATATGTGCGCACAGGCTCCAATTTTGTCGCCTCTCGCGTGTAACGGTTTGCTGGCGAGTCAGGCCAGAACTCAAATTCGGGAGCGCCGGCATCGCGCAGCGAGAATATGGACTGGTAAACGCCGCCGTTCGTGAGGATCAAGCCATTCCAGTCGAGCAGCGAAGGCGGCAAAGGAAGCGCGCCGATCTTATCGGCCGCGATGTGATGGCGCGACGCAAATGCACGCACGCGAGACATAGCCGTGTGATGCGCAAAGCCGCATGCGACGATATACGCGCATGAAATGTAAAACCCCGCGCGGCACCATTGGGCACGGGAGATACGCGCGCCAACGCCTTGCCAAATAGGCAGAAAAAACAGCGCGGCAAAAATCGCGGACGCAATAATTACCGCGCGCAAAGAAAACGGGAAGTCCACGGCGCGGGCGAGCGCCCATGCAGCGAGCGTAAGGACACTCAAAAATCCCCACATCGTCGCGGCGCGCGCCTTTGCCGCTTCGTGGCGTTGGTGCACCCATGCGGCAAGCTGCGGCGCCAGAATCAACGCGGTGAAAACGAAGTCGATAATGAAAAGCAGATCCCAGGCGACGCGGTCCTTTGAAAACGGATTGAGCATGCGCGTGCCGAAGGACGTAAAACCGTCAAGAATGATGTGGCTGGCGATGCCCACCGCGTAAATGGCAAAGAGGAATACGAAAGACGGTGGCTCCCATTCCCTGCGGCCGCGCTGTTTTGCGTACCAACTGAGGAACGCGCGCGTCAGCCACGCAAGCGCTGCGGCGAAAATTGGCAGGCCGATGAAGGAATGCGTGAAGCCGCGATGGTAGCGCGCAATGGCGAGCGGATCGTGGGTGAACGCGTCCGCGAATACGTCGACATCAGGAAAAACAGCGCCAAGCGTCGCCGCAAAAATGGCCACACGCGCCGTCGATGAAGAATCCTTTGTGAACGATGGGCGGTTCGCAGGCGAAGATCGATTCGCGAAGAATGCCTTGCCAATCAGCGCGCCCGCAATGCCGTGTGTGACCGGGTCCATGAGAATAAGAAGCGCACAGTTTACATGAAGGTCAGTCGATGCGGATTAACGGCGAGCGCTTGGCCGTGACTTCACCGATTTGCGCGGCGGTGATGTTGAGCCGCTCGAATTCGGCGCGAAGCGCGGCGGCCTGATCCTTGGCAACCGCGACCAGCAGGCCGCCGGAAGTTTGCGGGTCGAAGAGAAGCGCGCGAATGTCGTCGGGAACGGCAGACGCGAAGCCAACGCAGGCTTCGACGAAGTCGCGATTGCTCTTGAGTCCGCCGGCCAAAAAGCCTCCGCGAGCCGCTTCGCGTGCGCCGGGTAGAAGCGGAACCTTGGCGTGGTCAATCTTCAACGAAACATTGCTGCCCGCGGCCACTTCGCGCGCGTGGCCGAGCAGGCCGAAGCCTGTAACGTCGGTGACCGCGTGAATCGGCGAGTTGCCATGCGCTGATTCTTCGTATGCATGCAGGACTTCCGCCGCTTCGCGATTGAGCCGCGTCATGGAAGCAATAGCTGCTTCCACTGCAACGGCAGGAGCTTTTTCGGCTTTTAGCGCCGTGGCAATCATGCCAGTACCAACTGGCTTGGTCAGAATCAGAACGTCGCCGGCAATTGCACCGACGTTCCGCCAAATTTTTCTTGGGTCGATGACGCCCGTGACGGCATAGCCGAACTTCAAATCGTCGTCGCGGACCGAATGCCCGCCGAGGACCGTGCAGCGCGCCTCGTCCATTTTGGAAAGGCCGCCGCGAAGGATTTGCTCCAGCACCGCCGCGTCGCCATTCGGTGGGAATCCCACAATCGAGAGCGCCGAGACCGGTTTGCCACCCATAGCATAAATGTCGCTCAGCGAATTAGCGGCCGCGACTTGGCCGAAGGTAAACGGATCATCGGCGATCGGCGTCAGGAAATCGACGGTCTGTACCAGGGCCAGCTCGTCCGTGAGTCGATACACCCCGGCGTCGTCGTTGGTTTCGAAGCCAACGAGCAGATTGGGATCATTCGGCCGTGGTAAGCGGCGAAGCACGGAGTCCAAAAGACCTGGACTCAGCTTGGCCGCTCAACCAGCGGCTTTGGCCGCGGCTGTCAACCTCACCGGTTCTGCCAAAGAAGCTTCTCTCCTCAAGTATCGAACATCTCGAACCGCACGATTATACGCTGCGGCGTGTACAAATCCGACACGCTCAAACCTCGAAAGAATTTGCCGCGCACCCCGGTGAAGTAAAATGAAGTTTCCATGAAACTCACAGGCAAGCCGAGTATCAGCCTCATAGTGATCCTCGCGATCCTGCTGCTGGGTGCGGTGTTGCTGCCGCAGGTGGTTTCAGCGGGATGGCACCTCGCACACGGCCGCACTGTGAACTATCGCTCCTGGAAAGTGGCGGTGCCGTTCGGTTGGTATGCCATAAGCCGCGGCGAAGGAATGTCTGTCGAGCGAATGTCGGAACTCCCCTGGCAAAAGAATCCTGTGGCTACTTTTCTGCCCGTGCATTTCACGAAGGCCTATTCCTTCCAGTACGACCTTTTCGCCAGGGAGCAGGCGGACACACTGCGGGCCATGGGCTATTTACCGGTAGAAGCGAGGAATGTCCAAGTCGCCGGCAAAGATGGTCGCTGCTGGACTTTTGACAATTGGAAAAATCACGACCAGCTTTGGATCGCCTGCATTGTGCCTAAGGATTTGACCTCAGCGGACTATATCGGAAACAAGGCGTACGCGAACGATTTCTTCTCCCTGCTCACCGAGAGCCAGCACAACCCTGCAGCGACAAACTAAGTAGCCTCTCGAATGCCTCGGCGGCCCGCGTCACAGACGGCCAGCACGCTTGTGGGTCAGGCGTGTACGCCCGGCCGAATCGGAATCGCGATCGGCTCTTGCCCTTCACTCGCCGAAGAAAGCATGTGGCATTGTCCGTCGAGAATCCCGCCAGGCTGAATGATTAAGCACGGAGAATGAATCTCGCCGGTCACCACGCCCTTCGGCTGGATCTCCACGCGGTCCTTGGCAAAAATCTGCCCGTCAAACCGGCCCGCGATGGTGACGTCGTTCGCGTCAATCTGCCCTTCTACTCTGGCGTTTTCGCCGAGCAAAAGACCGTTCTCGGCAATGATGTTTCCCTTTACCTCGCCGTCAATCCGAAACATGCCGGAAACAGTAATTTTCCCTTCAAAGGACACACCGCTGTCGATGAAGCCAGCCCATTCCGACGAAGCGCCGGACTTTCCGCCCAGCCACCGGGAAGCCATGCCGTGCCTCCTGCAAGAGAGAAGCTAAGTGGAATTATCTCTCAACGATCAGCCGGTACAGTCGGTCAAGATCGCCTTCGGTGTAGTATTCGACAATAATTTGGCCCGGTCGCCCGTGAAAGTACGGATTGATGGTGACACGCGTGCCAAGAACCCGCTGCAGCTCGTCGATTGCCGCGCGGGTGTTCGCATCTATTGTGGGCGCGGGCGCCTGCGCGCGATGGCGGCGAGTTCGCGTGGCCAAGCGCTCGATCTGCCGGACCGTCACGCTGCCACGAGCTGCTCGCCGCGCGGTCTCCAGGCGCAACGGTTCGCTCTCAATGGCCAACAGCGCGCGAGCATGGCCCCCGGTCAGTCGTCCGTCCTCGACCATTTCGCGGATCGGTTTGTCGAGCCTCAGCAGCCGCAGCGCGTTGGCGACGGTCACGCGCTCCTTCCCTGTCCGCAGCGCGGCTTCCTCCTGCGTCAAGTGGAATTCCTGCATGAGCCGGTCGAATGCCTGGGCTTGTTCGATAGGGTTCAAGTCCTCGCGTTGCAGATTCTCGACCAGTGTGATTTCAATCGCTTTTTCGTCGGAAACATCTTGAAGAATCGCCGGCACGCGATGCAGTGCGGCCAACTGCGCGGCGCGCCATCGGCGCTCTCCCGCGAGGAGCTGGTAGCGTTGCGGGCCGTTTCGGCGAACCACGATGGGCTGCACGATGCCAGTCTGGCGAATGGACTGCGCGAGCTCGTCGAGTGCCCCTTGGGCGAAGCGCGTTCGCGGCTGAAACGGGCTCGGGTCGATGAGATCGATGTCCAATTGGAGCACCGAACCGGGTGCGTCGGCGACGCGCACCGGGGCTGTAGCGGCGGCGCCGCCCGGCGAACCTGATGCCCCAGCCGGCGCAACCGGGCTACTGCCCGGCTGAAGAGCTTCGGGCTCGCGTATCAGGGCACTCAGTCCCTTCCCCAGCGCGTTTCTGGTCATTGGCTATGACCTCCTTGGCAAGTTGGATGTAACTCTCGGCACCTTTACTATGTATGTCGTAGACGATGATTGGCTTCCCGTAGCTCGGCGCTTCGGCGAGTCGGACATTTCTGGGAATCACAGTGTTGAACACCTGCGTGCCGAAGAAGCTGCGAAGGTCGGCCGCAACCTGCTTGGAGAGCGTGGTGCGGTCATCGAACATCGTCAGCAGAATCCCCTCGATGGCGAGCGCGGGGTTGACGGCGCGCCGAAGTCGCATCAGCGTGTCGTATAGCTCGGCGACGCCCTCCATCGCGTAATACTCGCACTGGATGGGAATGAGCACGGAGTCGCTCGCGGCCAGTGCGTTGATGGTCAGCAGATCGAGAGCCGGCGGGCAATCGATCAGCACGAAATCGTAATTGGGGCGAATACCCCCTGTGAACGCTTTGAGTCTGTATTCGCGATTTTCCATGCCGACCAGCTCCACCGCCGCCCCGACGAGGTTCTTGTCAGCTGGCAGAACATCGAGGCCTACCACCTGCGACTGAAGGATGACGCGATCAGGCGGCTCGTCCAAGATTATGGCGTTATAGACTGTACGCCGTGATGGATCCTTTGGAAATCCTAGGCCGCCAGTGGTGTTGCCTTGGGGGTCGCAGTCGATGATGAGGGTCCGCTTCCCTTCTGCAGCGAGAGAAGCGCCAAGATTTATGGCCGTTGTGGTCTTGCCGACGCCGCCTTTTTGGTTGGCGACAGAGATTACCCTTCCCAAAGCGCTCGCCTCATGATTTGCGCGAAATCTAACAAACACGGGACAGAAGTGCAAGATGTTTCACGTGAAACGGTCTCGCCAGACGAAAAATGTTCCACGTGGAACATTTGTGCATCGAAAAATGCGAAATTGTTCCACGTGGAACAATCCGGTCAGCGAATTGGCGACCCTCGCAAGGCAAATCGGCCCCTTGTCCCTGGAATCAATGCCGGCTCGCTCCAACGCCAGCCTTCTGTGGCCGCAATTATCACGCAATCCTCTTTTCCGAGCCATAGGATCACTGCCCCGTCCGGGGCTAGCTTCTCTTCTGCCCAATGCAGAACCCGATCCTGCTTTCCAAGAGCCCTGCACGTGACAAACGACAGAGACTTCGGAGCGATTGGAGCGGCTTCAAATTCTGTAGGCACAATCTCTGTACCATGCAAATCCAGTGACCGAACCACCTCGTGCAAGAAGGCGCATTTCTTCTTATTCGATTCGATCAGCGTCACTTGTAGGCCTGGTTTTGCCAGTTTGAGCGCCAAGCCAGGGAATCCTGCCCCGCTGCCAACGTCGGCGAGTCGACCATTTGCGACTTCACATAAGGAAGCCGCAAAAATGCTCTCGCCAAAGTGGAAGCGCAAGACTTCCTCAGGCTCCCGGACCGACGTGAGTGGCATCTTGCGGCCCCATGTATCCAGCGAGTCCATATATTTCTGAACATTATGCTCCATATCGCCCGGCAGAGGCGCGAAATAGCCCTCGAGAATCGCTCTTATCTCTCTAGGATTCATAGTCTTCGCAGTGCGTTCTCTTCCACTCTACACCGATCTCGCCGGATTTACGGTGGAGATGCTCGGGTCAGCATCCGGAAAGACGCCACTCCCGCGGCGAAGTCGACCGCAAAGTGGATAATCATCGACGGCCACAGGCTTCCCGTCCATATCCTCACTGCCGAAAAGGCAAGGCCAACAATGAACGTCGTCAGAATTCCTCTTCGGCCCTGGTAGAGGTGCGCCAGAGCGAAAAGGCCCGCTGAAATCAAAGCTCCCGCCAAAGCGGAAGACAGCACCTGTTGAAACAGGCTCTCGATGAAACCGCGATAGATGAACTCTTCGCATGCGGCGACAGTCAAGACCAACGCTACAGCCGTGAGCGTCTCTTTCCGTGTTCGCGGCAGCAGTTTTTCCGCAAGTTGCGCTACCAGTCCACGCTTCTCGACAGGTAGGCCGGCCAGTCGTCTGATGCCGAAGATCTGATTGAGCACGAGCAGCGCGGATAGTACGGCGGTCGCAGTAATCGCTCGCGGCACGTCGGGAAGGGTGATGCCCAGTTCCCCGAGGGTGAGACTGTGGGCAAGGCACCGCCAAGCAATGGCGCCCGACACCGCCCACTGAAAGACAATCGTTGACAGATAGAGACCAATGCGCTCCGAAGGGCCGAGTGCTGAAGACTGCAAGAGCATCCTGACGCGCGCTTGGCTACGCCAAGGGACAACGAACGCTAGGATGGCGAGAATGACGACGTAGTCCCAATGCATGTCTGCGGCAGCATTATGCCGCATGCGTCAGGTGGCTTGCGCGGAAAAAATGAAGGCGAGGGTTGACACTAGCCAGCGACGGTCTTATCGTGCATCCTTTCGCATATGAAGATCCTAGTCATTGGCGGCGGTGCTCGCGAGCACGCTCTCGTATGGAAACTTCGCCAGAGTCCGCAAGTCGAACACATCTGGTGTCTCCCCGGAAACGCTGGAATCTGCGACGTGGCTGAATGCCTTGACGGAAGTGCGGCCGAAGTTGAGCAAATCGCGACCATCGCACAAGGCTTGGGGCCGGATCTGACGATCGTTGGTCCCGAGCAGCCTCTTGTCCTGGGAATAGCCGATGAATTCGATAAGCGAGGGCTCGCCCTGCTGGGGCCATCGCGCGCCGCCGCGCAGCTCGAGGGGAGCAAGGTTTTCGCAAAGGAATTCATGGCTCGCCACAGAATTCCGACGGCTCCGGCCTATGGAGTATTTGACAACGCCGTGGATGCGTACACGTCACTGTGCGAAGTGGATTGGCCAGTGGTGGTAAAGGCCGACGGTCTCTGCGGCGGAAAGGGTGTTCTGGTAACCTCATCGCCCGACGAGGCCACGGCGTTCATCGAGCGCCTCATGGAAAAAGGGGAGTTCGGCGAGGCGGGCAAGCACGTCATTGTCGAAGAGGGCCTCGCCGGAAGAGAAATATCGTATATCGTCCTGACCGACGGCGAGAATTTCGTTCCCCTTGCTCCCGCGCGTGATTACAAACGTGCTTTTGACGGTGACGCTGGGCCTAACACAGGAGGGATGGGCGCGATTTCGAGCGACGATTTGCTGTCGCGTGAACTCGAAACCGAAATCCAGGAGCGAATTGTCCGACCAACAATCAGCGAAATGGCCCGCGAGGGACACAATTATAGAGGGTTTCTGTACTTTGGCCTGATGATCACTGAGAATGGGCCGAAGGTCTTGGAATTCAATTGCAGGCTCGGAGATCCCGAAACTGAAGCGCTCGTGATGCGAATGGACTTCGATCTGGCTGCCGCAGCGAGTGCCGCGCTGTCAGGGGATCTAGCAGCATTTCGCATGAACTGGTCTCCCGCAGCGAGTGCCTGCGTTGTGCTCGCCGCGGAGGGATATCCAGGTAAGTCAAAGATAGGGAAGAAAATAGAAGGAATCAAGGCCGATGACAGGCGGCCGGCCGTTGCGGTGTTTCACGGGGCTACGGAGCGAGAAGGCGGCGAGTACTATGTAAGTAGTGGTAGGGTCCTGACAGTCGCGGCGGGCGGTGAAACCGTGGCCAGGGCGCGCCAGGCCGCATACGAGATGGCCACCCGGATTTCCTTTGAAGGCATGCACTATCGAAAAGATATCGGTGGCGACGTCGGCAGCGCAGCGCGCACATAAACGGTGCCGATCGGATTCGGATAAGGAGGAGGCAAGTTGCCCAAGGAAGGAAAGCACGAAAATGCGGTAGTAGGTGTAATCATGGGGTCGGACTCCGATTATCCAGTAATGGCAGAGGCGTGCCGAATGCTGGAGAAGTTTGGCATAGGCTACGAGGTAGAGGTCGTGTCGGCGCATCGCTCTCCAGCGCGCGCGGCTGAATACGCAGAAACGGCGCTGAAGCGCGGGCTGAAAGCAATTATCGTCGGAGCCGGCGGCGCGGCGCATTTGGCTGGTGTGGTTGCGGCGCTCACAACTCTGCCGGTGATTGGAGTGCCGATGGCGGCAACTTCACTGAACGGCATGGACTCGTTGCTCGCCACGGTTCAAATGCCCGGCGGTGTTTCAGTGGCTACGATGGCGATTGGCAAGCCGGGCGCGATGAACGCGGGAATCTATGCGGCGCAAATTTTGGGAACGTCGGACGCGGCGATGGAGCGTAAGCTGGCCGACTACAAGAAAGAGCTCGACGCGTCGGTCGCAGAAAAAAGCGCGCGGCTGAAACAGGAATTGGCGGCCAAACAGTAGCTCCGCTCGATCAATCCATGCAGGAAGGTTCTCAAAAACGCCCGGGTCCGTCCGGTTTCGGAGGGCGCCGCAAGCTGGGCGCGCCCGCGGGACGAGTTTGCTCAGAGCCCGGCTGCTCTTCTTCGGCAGGCGGCTGAACAAACCAGCCTATGCCAAGTTTTTCGTTGATCTCGGCTTCGACCATGCGCGCCTTGGGGACAGTGAGCGCCCCGAGGCAGGTGCGGAAAAACGCAGCCACGTCGACGGCAGCGAGTTTCTGGATGTCGCCATCGAGAATCGCCGCAGAGGTTTGCTGCATGCCAGGCGCTACCGAAATGGATTGCGCCACGTGAGCGTCACCGCTGCGAATCAGGCTCGCGAGCGCCGGCGACGCGGGATAGCTGACCTCAATCAGTCCGCGCGGCTGGCCTTTTGCGGGCGGCCAAAGCTGCGTGTACTGCGGCTGCAGAATGCGCGTCTGCCAATAATCGCCCTGCTCCGGTTCCTGTTCCACGGAATACTGAATGAGCCAAACTTCTGGGCCATAATCGGGCGCGTAATCCGCCAGAACCATCTGGAGCAAGGGTTCGCCGTCGTCGAGTTTCAAATTGCCATGAATATGTTCCGCGATGGAGCTGAGGCGCCCGCGCATGCGGTCGGCGATTTGCTCGATGTCGGTCGCTTCCGAGCCCGCGCCGCCTTCCGGTGAGCTTGTCTGCAAGTGCGGGCCCTCGCGGAGGCCTTCCGCGGGCGGAAGATCGGGAAGCTCTTTGTCGAGGCGCGCAAGCTCCCGATTCTGATCTGGCAGCCACCAGTCGGTGGCGCCCAGGAGCACGGCTACGCGATCGTCGGAGATCGGCACGATCATCGGCGGGCGCGTTCCCGGCTCGACGGGATTTTCGAGGGTCGCGATCACAATGCCGTCCTTGGCGACGCCGATGACCACGCGGCCCGTGCAAAGGTTGGCGACGATTTCCTCGGCGCTTTCCTGCTCCGGATCTTGGGCTGCGGCGCGGAGCGGAAATAAGGCCAGCGCCAAGAGCAGCAGGGACAGCCAGACAAGTATCGAGACAAAACCTCGCTGACAATCCTGTTCGTGCGGAGATACTCGCGGGACGAAACACCGAAATGCGCGGCGGAACTGCATGGCACTTGTCCTTAGGTTACCACAAAACGACCGGCTGGAATTGCGTCCCGAACCGAAATGCAAACAAGGGACGAGCCAAACGGCTACGCTATCGAGTAAAATTGAGAGCAGCACTTCTTTGCGAAAAAACGCTCGCACGGCGGGTTCTAGCGAGCGGGAGGAAAGAGGCGGCCACGGCCGCCATCACAATATGCGATACGGAGCGAAGCAACTGGCGGAAATCTTGGAAGCGCACGTAAGGTTTACGAAAGGAGATTCCAGCGGGAAGCGCGCCGATCTTTCGGGCGCGAATCTGGCGGGGGCGAATCTGCACGGAGCGAATCTGGCCTATGCGCTGCTGCGTGGAGCGAATCTGGAGAAGGCCGACCTTGGCGAGGCGCGGCTGGGCGGCGCCGACTTTAGTGCCGCGAAGATGAAGCGCGCCGATTTGCGCCGAGCCGATTTGACGGAAACGAATTTTGCCGGCGCGGATTTGACGGAAGCGCAATTGGGAGGCGTGGAGTGCTTTCGCGCCGACTTGAGCGGCGCCATTCTGCGCGGCGCGAATTTGCGCGCTGCGAATTTTCGCTACACCAACATCCGTGGCGCGGATTTGCGCGGCGCGGACCTCACCACCACCGTTCTGCGAGAGACGGATTTGGATGGCGTGGATCTTGCCGGCCTCGATTTGAGCACCACGCTGATGCCGCGCGGTTGGAAGGCTTCTGCCGAAGCGAAGAAGTAGCCGCCTGATTTCGCGGGGAAAACCTAAATGCCCTTGTTGGCGCTGAAGCTGCCGGGCGAGAGGAATGAGCTCACGCCGGACGAGCCGCGCACGGTGACGTTGCGGCGGCGCGTCTCGATTCCCAGGCGCTTGATCTTCTGATTGAGCGTGGAGAGCGGCACCTGGAAGCGTTCGGCGGCTTCCGTCTGATTCCAATTGGAATGCTCGAGCATGTCGAGGATGATGCGCCGCTCGACTTCCTCGAGGATCTCGAAAAGCGAGCGCGACGCTCCCGCATGCGCGCCCGCCTCGCCCGGCATCGGCGGCAGAAATTCGGCGAGATGCAGCCGCACTCCCTTGGCCACTTCGCGGCTGCGGACGCTCTCCGGAAGCAACTCAACGTCCATCATTTCTTGCACCGAGAGCACGATGGCCCGCTCGACCACGTTCTCGAGCTCGCGCACGTTGCCCGGCCAGTCGTAGTCCATCAAAGTGCGCATCGCCGGAAGCGAGAAGCGCCGCGGCGGCTTGCCATTGTCCTGGGCAAAATGTTCCAGGAAATGCTCGACCAGCAGCGGAATATCTTCCTTGCGCTCGCGCAACGGAGGCAGGGAAAACGCAATCACATTCAGGCGATGGAACAGATCTTCGCGGAAGCGGCCTTCGCGGACCAGTGCGGCTAAGTTCTCGTTTGACGCCGCGATGATGCGGACGTCCACCTTGATGGTCTCTGTCCCGCCAAGGCGCATGAACTCGCGCTCCTGAATCACGCGCAGCAGCTTGGCCTGCGTTTCGGGGCTGATCGTGCCGATTTCGTCGAAGAAAATCGTGCCTTGATCGGCAACCTCGAATAGGCCTTTCTTCGAGGCCACCGCGCTCGTGAATGCTCCCTTCACGTGGCCAAAAAGCTGCGATTCCAGAAGATCAACAGGGATCGACCCAGTGTTGACGGGAACAAACGCTTTGTCAGCGCGCCTTGACGCTGCGTGAATCGCCTTAGCGATGACCTCTTTACCCGTTCCGCTCTCCCCATTTATCAGCGCGGTTGAGCGCGACGGCCCGATCTGCGTGACCAGGTCCAGCACCGCGAGCATTTTCTCGCTCTTCCCGATGATGTTCGGGAAGTTATAACGCTGCTTGAGCGCGCGCTTGAGCTGGCGATTCTCCTCGCGCAGCCGCGTACCCTCGATCGCCATAGAAACCTGGGCCAGCAGCTCGTCATTGGACCACGGTTTCGTGATGTAGTCCTGCGCGCCGCTCTTGAACGCCGCGCGCGCCATGTCGATGGAACCGAAAGCAGTAATCAAAATCGTGGACAGATGCGGATCGCGTCCGTGGATCTCGCGCAGCAGGTCGATGCCATTGCGGTCCGGCAAACTGACATCGAGCAGCAACAGATCAAAGGGAAGCTCTTCGAGCCGTGCCAGGCCTTCTTCGCCGGTTCCCGCTTCGGTGACGGAATAGCCCTCCGAAGAAAGCAGAGCGGCAAGCCCTTCGCGAATTTCGGGCTCGTCGTCGACGACGAGAATCGATCCCTTAGGCATGGACGGCCTTTCTCGCTACCGGAAACTCCAGCCGGAAGGAAGTTCCCTTTTCAGGCGTGGAGCGCACTTCCACCTTGCCTCCATGCTCCTTGACGATTCCGTAGCTGACCGACAACCCCAAGCCGGTGCCGCGTCCGGAGGCCTTCGTGGTGAAGAACGGATCGAAAATGCGGTGCAGGTGTTCCGGACGAATGCCGATCCCCGTGTCGGTGATTTCCACCTCTACCGAGCCATTTTGCGCATACGTGCGAACTTCCAGCATACCTCCTGCGGGCATCGCGTCGCGCGCATTCATCAAGAGGTTCAGAAAAACCTGCTGTAAGCGCGTTGTTGAACCCAGCATAACTGGCAGCCCGCCTGAAAAACTACGGATCACATTCACTCGCGCTGTCTTGAAGGGATGCTGAACCAGGCTCAAAGTTTCGTCGAGGATGGAGTTCAGATCGACTTCGGTAAACTCCGCCGCCGCGGTGCGGGAGAAATTCAGCAGGTTATTAACGATTTCGCTGGCGCGGAAGGTTTGCTTGACGATCTTGTCGATCGTTTTTTGGCGCGGATCTTCTCCAGGAATCTGTTTGGAAAGCATTTGAATGTAGTTCGAGATGACCGCCAGCGGCGTATTCACTTCGTGCGCTACGCCGGCGGCAAGCAAGCCAAGCGAAGTCAGTTTTTCGTTTTGCACCATCTGCTCTTCCATGCGAATCCGCTGCGTTATGTCGTCGAGCAGAATCAAACGCCCTGCGTGCTCGCCGCTTTTCCCCACCAGCGGCGCGAACGACGCGTTGACCACGAACTCTTCTCCGCTGCGCCCGTGCAGCCTGAACTTATAGATGCTGGTTACCTGCTCATGGTGTGCCCGCGACGTGATTTCGGCGACCAGATCCGGCGCAAGCGTATCGCCGAGAAACCGGCCGACAGCCTCATCGCGCGCGATTCCCAACAGCCGCTCCATCTGCGGGTTCCAGGACTCGATCCTGTCGTCCAGGTCGACGGTTAGGACGCCGATGCTCAGTGAGTCGATGATGTTCTCGTGGAATTCCTTGAGGCGCTCGATCTGTGACGCCTTTTGTTCGAGCGAATGATACAAACGCGCGTTTTCGATGGCGATGGCGAAGTAGCCGGCGATCGTGCTGAGAAGTTCGATGTCCTCGCTCGTTAGGTAATCGCCATCCACGGTCTTACCCAATCCGAGGACCGCAACGACGCGGTCGCGGAAGCGGCAGGGGATAAAATAGTTCAATCCCAATTGTTCCAGAGTGCGCCGGACCGATTCGCTTTCCGATGAGCCGCGCGCCGACTCAAAGAACAAGCACGCCTGCGCGAGCGCGGGCCGCTCCGCGATGTCGAGAAAACTCAGATCGAGAGGCAGCTCGGTGCGCACCCCAAGCGAGCGCGACAGTAGGAATGCCCCGGGCTTTTCCGAGTCCTCGAGGAAAACGGCGAGCCGGTCGACCAGCAAGGTCTGCGAGATGCGGTCAAGCACCGAACCGAACAGCGGCTCGAGCCTTACTTCATTGGTGAGCGTACGGCCAAATTCAATCAGCGTGCGGCGATAATTGAGCCGGTCGCGATAAAAGAAACGGTCGAGGTGCGCCTGCATCCAGTCGCGTAGGGGAGAAAAAAGGAACGCGGCGATGACGAACGCGAAGACCGTCCCGAGAGAGCCCGCAGAGCCCGTCGAATGAAACAGCAGGCCAATGACCGCCACGATGACGAAATAAACCGCCACCACCGAAGCCGTGGCCAGCGTGTAGGCGACGCCGCGCTTGAAAATGATGTCCACATCCATCAGGCGATAGCGAATGATGGCGTAGCCGAAACACAGCGGGATCAGCACCAGCGAGAACGCCGAAGCGGTCATCCATTCGGAGGGTAGGATTCCGGCTGAGAACGGAATGATGTAACAAAAAAGAAACGGAACAATGCCCGCGAATGTCCCGAACGTGACCCACTTGAGTTGCTGGCGCAGCAGACCGCTAGGCGCCCGGAGGCAGCTGAAGAGAAAAATGAAAGCGGCGATCAGAAAATACACGCCGGAATACGCGAGCTCGAGCTGGTCCAGGCGAAAGCGGCTCTCGATCGAGGGCATCAAGTCGAGCGCCGCCGTAGCCACGCTGATGTGCAGCAGGAGCAGCCCAGCCGGCACGGCATAGACCAAGCTGAGCCAAACCTTCAAATTGCGAACGCGCCGCGTCGGGAAAACCAGCGCGAAGTGGACCAGCAAAGCCGCCTGCAGCAGCAAGGCGACCACGTTCGACCAGTAAATCGTCCAGTCGAACGAATTCAATTTTCCACTGTAGTGGAACGCGTAAAAAATGATCGACACGAGGCAGAAGAGATAAAAATGAATGGCGCGCGGCGCGGTCCACCGGCGAGCGAAAATGAACGCGCCAATGAAGAGATATAGCATGGAGACAATGCCGAAACAGTTCCAGATCAGGCTGGGTCTTACCGCGGGCGCGCTCACGATGTCTGCTTGGAACGAAACGCCGTCGCGCACGAACTGGTAGGGCACGCGCGACCAAACCCCGGCTCGCCACAATTGCTGCGTGACTTGTGTAGCCCGCGAAACGGAAACGCCGGCGACCGCCGTGACGATGTCGCCCGTCTTCACTCCGGCATTCGCCGCTGGTGAGCCCGCCTGGATGTGCCAAGCTCGCACTCCACGGGCTGTGTCGAGCCAGGTGACCCCGTCGTCCGGCAGCTCAAACTGCGACCGTTGCCGGAAGTTAAGCACCCCAAAGACGACCGCGACCAGCGTCAAAAGCGCCAGCAAGACGGCCGTCAGTCGAGTTCGAAGACTATCGTTCATTTACGTGGTTCGGCGTGCCCCGTCCATCGCCCACACTACGTCCCGGTGAGTCACTGCACGTTGCTTTCCAGAAGATGGAGGCTGGCTCGCACATAAACTATTCATTATCTTCTGGTTAAATGATGCCCATCACCCCGAAGAACACAACTTCCGTATTTCGGAAGGCGAATTCCAATTTCAGTATAACTGAATATACCAAATACTATTAGAACTGGACGCTTATGCCACCTCGGAACGTCCGGTATGCCGAGACTAGCACGACGTGGCCGTCTTGCGTGGTTATCGGAACATACCCTTGCGCTAGCAGGTTGCCGAAGTCGGCCACTGCTTGCATGTGGCGCAGGCACGGGATGGGCTGATGAATCACCAGATTGAAATAAGGATCCAGGCCAAAAAATGCCTCGCCGAATTCATCTTGCCGTGAAACCGCCATCCCGCTGAGCCACTTATATCCCGCCGTTATCTGTGTTTTGACAAGTGGCAATTGGGACGAAACCGAACCAGCAATGCTGTGCCGCTGACGCATGGCCAGCGCTTCGCGCAGATCGGCGTCAGGATCGTCTTGAGTAAGCGGCGCAAGGGCGCCGGCCCAGGCATAAACTACCGTTGCGGAGAGGTTGCTCGAGATCTTCTGCTGATAGCCAGCGCGGGCGCCGAAGGAATCCGAATTTCCAGAGTCGTACGCGAACCCATTCGAGAAAAAGTCCTGCAGGAAATCGGAGTTGTTGGCTACTGCGCTGCCCTGCCCATAAACGGCCATGTTGCTGGAGCGATCATGGAAGGCGGCAACCATGACGCGGCCGTTGCTGTTTTGGAATAGCCGCTCCACGGCGAGTTCTTCATGCCAGCCGCTTTCAAGGACGGGCCGCCCATCGCGGAACAGCATGGTAGGGAAGGCATCGAGCGAATCCACCGCTGATTCAAGTGGCGCGGCGGCTTCCGGGCTTCCTTCGGGCCAAGGTCGCGAGGCAAGAAGCAAGGAGGCCTGCCAATTGGGCGCCAGCTGGATCGCCAACTCTGCGCGTGGGCGAACGCCATTCGTCGTTGCTGTGTTGAGGCCAGTCAGAAGGTATTCCGCACCATAACGAATTGTAACGTTGTCGCTGAGAGGCAGCACGCCCTCCTGATCGAAACGCGCGCCGCGGAAAAGTGGTCCGTCAGGGCCGAGACGTGATTGGCGAATTACCGCGCTCATCACCGGGCCGTCTTTGCTATTGCCCGCAGGCAGCCAGATCGCTGCGAAGCCCCCATTGGAGGTTTCGCTCTCGTAGCTGACTTGCCCGGCAAGCAGAAGCCGACCAGTTGCCCCGACGTCCTCTTGGTAAGCGACCGCGGTTGCGGGCGAATCGGAGAAACTGGTGGCCGCGCCGGGACGCGTGCCGGAACTAACATCAATGAGGCTATGCCACTTGCTGTCAGGGAGTCCCGTTTCCGTGATCGCGTCTGTCGTGGATTCAGACGGAGAACTGCTGTTTTCATCTTGCCAGCGCAGAACCGGACGCGTGGCTGCCGCTGCGCGAAGCACCCAACTCCACTCTCCGTCATCGGCCCGCTGGTTCGCGTGGCGATGCAGATCAGCAAGGCCGGTAAAAATCGAACCCATCTCAATTTGAACGTCGGTGGTTTGTTGGCTGTTTACCTGAACATCCGGCCGAAGCGTGGGTAGGAATCCGGCAAGAGTCACGCGCACCGTGTACGCTCCTGCTGGCAGCGTGCCCGAGACAAAGCGGCCGCGCTCATTCGTGAACAGTTGCAGCGCCGCAGAAGCAATCAGCGAATGGCTGGCAATCACAACCGTGGCACCCATTTGCGGCACGCCACTCTCATCCACCACCACTCCGGAAATCCGGCCTATCCGCGATTCCGCCACCAAGGGTGAAGCGGAAATCGCCAACAGCCCCAGCACGGGAATGAGCATGCGCATCACTCGAGAGTTCACCTTGCTGTCACCTCCCTCTTCATTTCGAAGGAGCCTGAGCCGCCCCGGGAGCCTGAACCGTAAAGTCGGCCGTTGGAGTGATTACTTGTTTGTCGTCGTTGTCGGTAATCTGGATTTGGATTTTGTAGCGCCCCGGAGCTATCGACTTGAGATTCAACGCCTTTTCAATCCAGATTTCTTCGCCGTGCTGATTGTACTGCTGCGAATTTTCCGTGAATTTCACCACGGGGTTTGGGTCATCCACTCGGAGCACCTGATATTCAATCGTAGCGTTGCCCTGATGCGTCTTGGGATCGACTTTCAAGTTGTAAACCTGCAGGAAAATTCCCATTTGCGTTCCTTGGTCGAAAGTCGCATCCATCTTGGGGCGGACTTTCAGATCTCCAAGTACAAACTCGCCCTGCCCTATGTTTGTGGATGACACCTTCGAAATTTGGTCCGCCAAAATCAGCGTGCTGGTACCCAGCTGATCATCCTCGAAGCGCGGAACGGCCAAGCGCGTATTCAGGACGCCCAGGTTGCTGCTGTTGATGTCCTTTACAACCACATCCAAGCGATAAAGTCCCGGGCTCAGCGGGACCGCCTTTTGATAAATGCTGTATCCCTTTAGATACTGTTGGAGCAGAGAATCCGGAGTGTCTGCGGCGATGGAATCCTCAAACGTATTCACCACGCGTCCGCTCAAGCTCGTGATACGCGCGAACACGTGCAGCGTCGCCGTTTGCACGCCATTCTTCTCTTGAAAACTCATTTGGCGGTTTGGAATCTGCACGGTGATCGGCACAAGGTCCGTGTCTGCCGTAATGCGCAGAAAATCGGATTGGCAATCGAAGTGGATCTGATTGGCGGTCACGCGCGAATCGACCACCGCTTCCAGGTCCTTGAATTTCACAGCCGGAGCTTGTTGAATCTTGGCGTACAGATCCAACCGGCTGAATTCATTCATGCTCTCGGGTTGCATTCCTAACGCCTGGGGGTCGTGGGTACCGTCGGTATTCTCAAAGCGCTGCGTCTTCGAGGACATGCCCATAGCTTCCATGTCCGTAAGGCCTGCTCCTGGAACATAGGTCAGCGCGTCCTTTTCGCTGGGATCCATGGTCAGGTGGTACTCCCCGCTGCCCGTTGGATCCACGAATTCGATGACAACATTTTCGCCGATCCCGGGAAGATACCTGTAAGTCCAATCCTCGAAAGGATAAGTCGAGGTCTCGCCGCCGCCCTCGTCCGCGGGCCGGGTATAAGGACCGCCGGACGGGTGCGTCTCCACGTCATCCGGCTTGCCCCACATCAGGGAAATGCGGCCGCGGTCGGTCTTCCAGCCCGGTATTCCCGAAGAATAATGCTCGTTGGCGTAGGCGATGCGCTCATAATAATCTTCCTTGTAAGTATTGTCGGCGGATCCGGGGTCCGGATTGCGCCGCTCCCAGAAATTCTCGATGAAGTTCTCGCGTTCTTCGTTTGTTTCCAGGTGAAGGAAGGCGGAACGCTCCTCCGGAGTGATGATGTAGGACACCGGTCCGTTCAGCCATTCGCGGTAAACAGGCAGCAATTCCTTCTCAAGGTCTTTTTGTTTTTTCTGCTTCGCTTTTGCCTGGGCCTGGGCGTCCTGCTCCTGTTGGTCATCCGTGTCCTGAGAGCGCGCGAGCGGTGAAAGCAAAAAAGCCAGACTCAAAATGGCAAGGATAGGCAATACCGCGCGGCGATTCATCTCTGGATTCCCCCGGACAGTGAGATTCTATTCCCCATCTGGACACTCGTCAAGCTAACCTGCTCACCTACCAAGTCTTACCGAATCGGATTCACCTATCAGGCTAGGGGTTGCCCCGTCCAATTTGCGATCAATGGCCAGTTACCCCCGCGACGAATTTTCGGCTCATACGAAGCCCGCGCGCCACTCACTCTTGTGTTTAGCGATAGGAGTCAGCGGCCAGGATGCCTTTAATTCTGCTCCAATGTCGATTATCATAGGAGGTGAAAAAGGAACCCGACAACCGCGGAGCTGCCGCCGAAACTTTTTGCCCCCTCTTAGCGTATTAACTGAAGGGTAGGGAATTGCATCTAAATGAGTGCTTAGGTCGCCGGAAAAAACATCGATGAAAACGTGGAAAAAGCCAGCTCTCATCATAGGCTCCATCTTAGCGCTTACCGCCATTGTCGTTGTCAGTGTGCGTTCGAATAAGGACACCGTCACCGTACAGACGAGTTACGCGGTGAAAGGCGACATCACGGCCCTTGTGACCGCCTCGGGCGAAATCCGCCCGCAAAACTATACAAACGTGCTGGGCCAAGGAATCGGCAAGATCACCGACATCGATGTAAATGAAGGAGACGTGGTCAAAAAAGGCGCTGTGCTGTTGCGCGTCGAAAGGATTCAACCGGCGGCGGACGTGAAAGCGCAACAAGCGACGATCGATTCGATGGAAGCCGGCGTACAGTCGGCGCAGGCGGCCGATACCGCCGCGCAGGCCGACGTGCAGCAATCCGAAGCGAATCTCGAAAAGGCTTTAAATGATTGGAAGCGCGGGCAGGGACTTTACAAAGAGGGGTTAATTGCCAAATCGGACTACGACACTTACAAATCCGCTTACGGCGCCGCCGTCGCCACTCTCGCGGGCAACCAGGCTCGCGCCAAGCAGGCACACGATCAATTAGCAGCCGCGCAGTTCAACCAGGCGCAGGCCTCGGCGACCGAAGTGCACTTGCGCGACGTTCTGGACAAGACGGTTTATAACGCTCCGATCGATGGCTTGGTTACTTACATCCCAGTAAAAGTAGGCGAATATGTCGTTCCCGGGATTCAAAATGCGGAAGGCAGCTACCTGCTTACGATTGCAGATATGTCGAAGGTCAACGCCGAAGTAATGGTCGATGAGGCCGACATTCCAACCGTGAAAGTCGGCCAGGAAGCCACGGTCACAGTTGACGCTTACCCCGGTCAAGTATTCAAGGGACACGTCGCCGATGTCGGCGAAGAGGCCATTCTGCGCACATCGGGACTAGCAACGACTCAGCAGACCTCCGCGAACAGCCAGGAAGCGCGTGATTTCAGGGTTCATATTCGGTTCGATCAACCGCCCAAGGGCATTCGGCCGGGCCTCTCTTCTACCGCGAAGATTCAGACCGCCCGCCGCGCTGGGGTTGTGACCATCCCCATTCAGGCCATCGCCATTCGCACCAAGCAGGAGCTCCAGGCCGATCTGGACAGGGAAAAAGGTGGCGGCGGCTCGGGGGTTACTCTTGCTGCCGCAAAACCAACTATGAACCCGGATGGAACCGTGGCAAGTGACGATGTCCAAGGCGTATTCGTGGTTCGCAACGGCAAAGCGATCTTTGTTCCGGTGCAAACCGGAATCAGCGGCGTCACGGACATCGAGGTGACCAGCGGGCTCCAGGCCGGCGACATCGTCATCACCGGCAGCTACGAAGCGCTGCGCTCTTTGCACTCCGGCGCTACCGTGAAGATCGATAACTCCGTTCCGGTCACCAACGACCAGACCACCTCTCAGTAGCCCCACTCATCTGAGACCAGAGAATTTCGAGGAGTCGAGAACCTGATGGCGGTTGAAGAAGTCACATCTCAGACGTTCCGGCAGGACCTGCTCGACTCCGGCGTTGTCATCTGCGCCGAAGACCTGTGGAAGACCTACGAGATGGGATCGGAGCAGGTGCACGCTTTGCGCGGTGTGTCGCTGGAGATCCGCAAGGGCGAATATACTGCCATCATGGGCCCTTCCGGCTCCGGCAAATCGACGCTGATGAATCTGATCGGCTGCCTCGATTCGCCGACGAAGGGGTCTTACTGGCTGGCTGGCCGCCTCGTCAGCGATCTCGACGACGACGAACTGGCCTACATTCGCAACAAGGAAATCGGCTTCGTCTTCCAAACTTTCAATCTGCTGCCCCGCGCGACGGCCCTCCATAATGTGGAATTGCCGATGATCTACAACGGCACTCCCTCAGAAGAGCGCCAGGAACGCGCGCGCAAGGCGCTTCAGCAGGTTGAGTTGGGTGAACGAATGATGCACCGGCCCAACGAATTATCCGGAGGCCAGCGCCAGCGCGTCGCCGTCGCCCGCGCCCTCGTCAACAATCCGTCGATTCTGCTCGCCGATGAGCCGACCGGAAACCTGGATTCGCAGACCGGCGAGGAAATCATGGCTCTTTTCGCCCGTTTGCACCGGGAGGGCAACACCATCATTCTCGTTACCCATGAGCCGGACATCGCGCAGCGCGCCGATCGCATCATCCGCCTCCGCGACGGCAAAATCGAAAAAGACGAGCACCTAAAATCGAAATAGCAATTCTGCTCGCCTCCGCCTTTTGCAATCGGCGTTCATCGAGCAGCCCCAGCGCGCGATTGCGACTCCAGTTTATTCTCGAATGCTCGCGAATTTGAGCTGTCGAAGAGGAATCCGATGAAACCGATATATCGATTGCTCGGAGGCGTGGCAATTCTCATTTTGTTTGCCGGCTGCGCTTCGGCGCAAGGACAAGCGTCGCAGAATCCGCCATCGACGTCCGATGCTCAAGACCAAGCCATGCAGGCGCTCGCCGAAGCTGCGACTCCCGGCCCCATTCACGCCGAATTGATGAAGCGCGCCGGAGATTACACCACCACCGCGACGTTTTATGCTCCAGGCGCCGAGCCTCAACAATCCACCGGCACCGCGAAGCTCAAAAGCATTCTCGGCGGACGATTTCTGCAAGAAGAGAATTCCGGCGACTCTTTTGGCGAACCCTATTCCGGCTTGCGCCTCTACGGCTACAACAACGGCACCAGGCAATATGAGGCAATATGGATTTACAACGGCTCGACGGCTTTTCTGGTTCTCGATGGCGCCAGCGACGACAACGGGAAGACCGTTCGATACTCGGGCGCTTTTCTCGGGCCGGGCGGAGCTCGGCAAAACTTACGTGTCACCATCACGCAACAGGACGCCGATCATTTCGTCGTGCGGCTCCTCGGCGAAGGCCCCGGCGACGCGACTTCCACCCTCGAGACCACGTATGCGCGAGTGAAGAAAGCAGTCATCGCGCCTCCGCATCGTTAAACAAAATGAGCCGCCCTGCTAATTCCCCGAAGACAGCGCCTTGATGTAGCTGTAGAAGAAGTCCACGCCCTGGTACAGCGAACTCTGCAAAATGCGTTCGTCGCGGCCGTGCGCGCGAACGTCGTTCATGTCGATGAAAACTCCTGATATCCCGTACGTGGGAATTCCGGCGTCGCGCAGGCGATAACCGTCAGTAGCGCCTGTTTCCATCGTCGGGATCACCGGCGTGCCGGGCCACATTTCCCCCACAACTTTCTCGTCGGCTTCCAGCACGTCCTTTCGAAGGGGCGATGCGGGACTTGTGTGGGGCGGAGCAACCGCTGAAGTCTTGATTTGCGGATCGTCCAGCACTTTCACCAACGTCTTTTCGGTAGCTTCCTGCGTGCCGCCGGGGAAAATGCGGCAATTGACGATGGCTGAAGCGTCCTGCGGCAGCGCATTGTTCGCGTGGCCGCCGCTCAGTCGCGTGGCAACGCACGTGGTTCGCAGCAACGCGTTGTAATAGGGCGACGCGGAAAGCCTTTCGATGCTCGCGCCATCCGGCGGGTTCTTTGCTGCACCCGCCAAATCGACCGCAAGCGCTCCGTGCTCGATTTTCGACATGCGCTGGAAAAATGCGCGAGTGGTCTCGTTGAACTGCACCGGAAATTGATAATGCGAAAGCCGTGTCAGGCCGCCTGCAAGGTGATAAATGGCGTTGTCGGGCGAGGGCAATGAGCTGTGCCCCCCTTTATTGAATACCTGCAGTTCGTAATCGGCGTAGAGCTTTTCGCCGGTCTGAATCGAGGTCAGCAGCGGCTTTCCGTTTTTGAGCTGAAAATCGCCGCCATCGGTGTTGATGCAGTATTCCGCGTCGATCAGTTCGCGATGTTTTGCGAGCAGCCAGGAGATGCCATTGAAGTCGCCGCCCTCTTCATCGGAAGTGAGCGCCAGAATCAAATCGCGATCGGGCTTGTAGTTTTCTTGCTTCAGTCGGATGAAATTCGCGGCGAGGAGCGCGTCGCCATCCTTCACGTCGCTGGTCCCGCGCCCGTAGAAGAATCCGTCTTTTTCGGTGAGCTTGAAAGGATCGATTGACCAATCCGCGCGGTTCGCCTCCACCACGTCGAGGTGCGCGATAAAGAGAATGGGCTTACGCGCTCCACTCCCATGTATTCTCGCCACGATATTGCCGTGGCGCGCATCCGGTCCCAGGACAATCACGTCATTCGCCGGAAATCCTGCCGCGCGCAGCCGAGCAGCTACGTCGTTTGCCGCCGTGGTCATGTTGCCCACCGATTCCGTGGTATTCGTTTCGATGAGCTGCTTGTAAATGTCATACACCAGCTTGTGCGCATCCTGCGTCTGTTGAGCAAACAGCGTGGCCGCAGCGGAGCCGGCAATAAGCAAGAAAACGATGAAGGTGAGAAGCAAACTGCGAAGTTTCATGATGCCTCCTGGACCGGGCGAACACGGCGCGACGTGCGAGGCTAACAAAAGTCCCGCCGACGCGCCAATCGCAGATTTGTTCCCCAGCAACCCGGCCCTTGCTTTTGCGCCGCGTGAAGTCTATAGTCCCGCGCCAATCGGAGGTTGCCTCTCATGACGAAGAAAGTTCTTCTGGCTGCTCTCGTCGGCGGCATCACTGTCTTCATTGTTGGGTCCCTTTTGCACACGGTGTTGGGATTGGGAGAGGTCGGTATCAAAGCCGTGCCACAGGAAGATACTGTTCTTTCCGCTCTGCGCGCGGCGATTCACGAGCCGGGCTTTTACTATTTTCCTGTGCCGAATATGACGCCCGGCCGCAGCAAGGAACAGACGCAATCGGATAACGCCGCTTACGCGGCGAAATATCAGCAAGGGCCGACGGGCATTCTAATCTACAACCCCGGCGGCACAGCGTTGAATTACGGCAAGCTGCTCGGTGGCGAGTTCGCGATCGACGTGGTCAGCGCGTTTTTCCTTGCGTGCATTCTCGCCATGGGCGCAGGGGGCGTCAGTTCCTACTGGAAGCGCGTCTTTGCCGTCACCCTCGCCGGACTTTTCGCGTCGGTCTTCTTGGGCCTCGAATATTGGAACTGGTACAACTTTCCGACGAACTACACGTGTGCGTATATCGCGAACGGCGTCCTGGATTGGTACTTCGCCGGCCTCGCCATGGCCGCCATCGTCAAGCAGCCGTCGTCTTAGCGCGATTTTCTGGAAGCTTTGCCGCGGCGGATTCGTGCCTGCGCCCGCTCGATCAGAATCGGGATTGCTCTGTCGATGCGTTTTGCGCGAGTCTCAGGGCGTTTCGCGTTCAGCACCCAGCGAAGGAACTCGCGGCGAAGCGCCGGCGTGATGGTCTTGAAGGCGCTTTGTGCTCCGGGAGCTTTTCTCAGCGCGGTAGCAACGTCATCGGGAACTGCGATCTCGTGTGGCTTCTTATCGACTCGCAAAGCGATGCCCACGAAGTCGCCCGCATCGATGCCCAGCTTCTTGCGAATTTTGCCGCTCAAAAACAGCCTGTGCTGCCCGTTGCCTGCGGGCACAAGCGTTGTGCGTATCACCAATCCTTGCGCGCTAGCGATGACGGGAATGTAGCCCTTCGAGCCGAGAGCGCGACTCACTTCCTCCGGCACATCCACGCAGCGATTGATCCCCAGCTTGTACAGCGTCGCAACAAAGCGGTGCTGGTTTTTCGCGTCTGTCATTTCCTCGAACTCCTTGGATTCAACTCCCCAAGGGCTTGCCTACGCAATCAGGACGGGGTTCGCCTTTTGCTGTGCCGGAAGCATTTTTTTCAATGTATGTCGCAGCGAAAATTGGCGAAATATGACGAAGACAATGCGGGCAACGAGGAGTTGCGCTTGCTCGAAATGACCCTCCACAGGGGCAAGATTTCAAGAACGGCTCGACGCTTTCCGGCATTTTCTTGCCAATGGGCAGGCTAATATTAGAAGGGTTCTTCGACAAAACGCTCAAGTGCACGCTGTAGCTGCAGCTATCGCAGTAAGCATACGCCGAATCGTTAAATCCATTGTGAACCAAGTAGTAGCCGAACTCTTTGCGGCAGTGATCACAAATTCCGATTTCACGCTTTCGAGCCATTTGGAGCAGTCTATCAGAGCGAAAACAAAAAGGCTCCGAACGGAAATGTCCGGAGCCTTGCTTAGGAATTAAATCCTGGCGGCGACCTACGTTCCCGCACAGTTACCCGTGCAGTATCATCGGCCCTGCGGAGCTTAACTTCCGTGTTCGGGATGGGAACGGGTGTGACCCCCGCGGTTAGACCACCAGGAAATTTGTGAAAGTTCAGCATCGGCAACGAAACGCCGACGTGAGCTTTGCAATTGAAGGAAGCGGCGAATCCACGAATTCTGCTGAAGTAGCGCAAGTGAAAAGACGGCTTTCCCGCTGCGCGAGCGTTAACCGCGCGTTAGGAAAGTTTTATGGTCAAGCCGAACGGCCGATTAGTACGGGTAAGCTGCACGCATTGCTGCGCTTCCACCTCCCGCCTATCAAGGTCGTAGTCTACGACCGGCCTTCTTACCCCGACGCATCGGGGTTGGGAAACCTTATCTCGAGGCGAGCTTCTCGCTTAGATGCTTTCAGCGATTATCTCTTCCGAACTTCGCTACCGAGCGATGCCACTGGCGTGACAGCTCGATCACAAGAGGTTCGTCCATCCCGGTCCTCTCGTACTAGGGACAGCTCCTCTCAAGTTTCCTGCGCCCACACCAGATAGGGACCGAACTGTCTCGCGACGTTCTGAACCCAGCTCACGTACCGCTTTAATAGGCGAACAG
>JBAPRL010000049.1:0-6899 GCA_049281095.1 Candidatus Acidiferrales bacterium | reverse complement strand
AGCGAGCGCACGCTGAAAGCTGTCGTCTCAACTGCAGAAGCTGCGCGCCGCTATGAGAGTTTCTTGGGTGCCCTCTTCGCGGTTTTCGCTGTGCTGTTAGCGGCGCTGGGGCTTTATGGCGTGACCTCCTACTCGGTCAGCCAGCGCACGCATGAATTCGGTATTCGCATGGCGCTGGGAGCGCAACGAGGAGATGTCATGCGGCTTGTCATGAGACAAGGAACACGGCTCGCTCTGTTTGGCGTCGGTATTGGCGTCCTGGCAGCGTTGGCGCTGACGCCTTTAATGGCGAGCCTCCTTTTCGGCGTCAGCGCAAGCGATCCGCTGACGTTCTCGGCGGTAGCGATTGCCCTGATCAGCATCGCCTTACTCGCTTGCTACATTCCCGCCCGTCGCGCGATGCGCGTCGATCCCATGGTCGCTCTGCGCTACGAATAAATTCCGTCACCCTCAGTTGAACTTCCTTTTGCGCCTGCCCCGGATGTTTCTGCGGGGCGCATCCTCCGCGCGAGGTATTCGCTGTTCGCCTTTTCTAACGACTGACCACTCGTCACTGCTTTTCTTCCCCCAGCGGCCGCACATATTGCACCAAATCCATCAGTACTTCTCCCGGAGCCTCTGTCACCACGTAATGTGCCGCGCGCTCGATCTTGAAGAATTTCTTTTCCGGCGCCTGAATGCGATTGTAATACTCCTCGGCTACACTCTCCGGTGTCGTGCGGTCATGCGCGCCCGCAAAAATAAACACCGGGCATTTGAACGTCGTCACATGATCGAAATTCACAGCTTCCATTTGCGGCAATAAAATCCGCACCGAAGTTATTTCGCCGAGCCGCGCCGATGCATCGTCGTAGTCCGTGTAGTCCGGACTCAACGCCCAGATCTGCGACGTGTCGGCATTGGTCTGCCCGTAAATCATGCCGCCTAACGCCACATCCCACTTTCGTTCCGCGAGCACCTTCTGCATCGGAGTGAAGCCCTTCGGATTCGGGTACGGCGCCAGCGCCTTCAACTCTCGAATCGCTGTTTGATTGCCAACCGCCTGCGCCTGTGCCAGCGTTTGCTGGTAGCCAACCACTTCATTCCGCTCTCCGTTCACCACTTGGCCCACGCCAATATATGCGTAAAGCAAATCCGGCCGGTGCTGCGCCACTTTCACCCCCAGAATGCTTCCCCAGGAGTGTCCCATCAGGAAAATCTTCTTCTTGCCGTACGTCCGCCGCAGCAGCTCGATCAACTGCTCCGCATCCGCTTGCATCTCGTCAATGGTCATCGATTTGTCCGGCTGCCGCTTCGCCGCCGAAAATGTTTTCCCCGCGCCTCGCTGGTCCCATTGCACCACCGTAAAGAAATCCTCCCACGGCCGCTGGAACGTCCAGCTCTCCGGCATCATCGGCGAGCCCGGCCCCCCATGAATGAAAAGCAATATCGGATTCGCCGGATTATTTCCGCGAACGCTGATCCATTGCGGGATGCCGCCGATTTCTACCGTTTTCAGTTCGTTGAATCCCCCTGGCGCAATTGCTTGCGCCGCCGCGATCGCCGCGCGTGCGTCGTCCCTCGTGAACCCTTTTGTTGCTGCCTGCTGTGCTCCTGCCGGCGAATTCCCCTGCGGTTTTTTCTCCTGCGCCAACCCCGCAGCGGAACCAAACAGAAGGAGCCCGCCAACGAGCATCTTTGCCGCCGCAGTCTCAGTTCGGCGTTTCACTTTTCTTGTTTTCATGGGGCTCCGTCTTTTTGGATTTCGCTGCCCATCCGTCTTCGCTTGGATTAACATTCGCTCGTCCTGGCCGAATCTGGAAACAGCGAGAGTGATCTGCACGCCGCTGATCGCTGATCAGTCACTGCCCACTGCCTTCAATTCTTCCTATAGAGATTCTATATAAATGGCCTGGTACTATAACCTGATTTTTGCCCATTTTTTGAAAATTGGCCTGGTCGCCTCTGTGCGCCGCCACTCCGCTCGTCCTAGGGGTTATGTACCAAAAAACGCGTTTTTGTTGGCTTTTTCGCAAAAAAGTGAAAATGCGCTTCTCAAAAAACACTGAAAAACGCAAAAATCAATGGACTGCTCTACCAGGCCAATTTTGGCCAAAAACACGCCTCCAAAGAGACAATTTGGCCTGTCCTAGAACTAGGTGAATTTCGCCTATTCTTCGCTCAGGGCGTCGGAGCGCTTGCCGTGGTCACAGGCGCATCGCTCAGGTGGTCGTAGTTCATGGCTGCATTCAGCAGGAACATGAAACTCCCCTGCGTGATTTGCCGCCACATCGGGTTAATCGCGAACAGCACCACGTGGCCGCGCCCGACGGGAACGTCGACGATGGCCGGCGATTGTGCCAGCGCCGCTCCGCCGTCGAGCATTCCGCTGACCCACAAATCTTTTTCGTCTGCGAAGCGCAACACCACGTGCGGCCACAGCGCCTTCGGAGGAAGATAGGCGCTCAGAAATTCTTCTTCTCCCGGCGGAATGTAAAGTTCCTGCTCCGCGCGCGTGCGATGCACTGGCGGCGGCGGAGGGTTCCACGTGCGGCCTTGCGGAATATCCGGATCCGTCAGCGAGCCGCGGCCGCTGGGCCGGCCAGCCATTCCGCCATCCGCCCCGCCGCCGCCGAATCCGCCACCGCCGCCGGTGAGCGAGACGCGGAATACCGGCGCCTGATTGAAATAAACGGGAACTGTAGTGTCATATCCATACACTACGGGACTGCGCGAATCTTCGACGGTTGCGTTGAAGATGGCGCCGCGCGCATGCAATTGGGGAGTGGGAACGATGGAAACCGTATCCGTGATTCCCGTTTGGGTGGGAATTACCGCACTGCTGCCTATCGTAATGAGTAATCCACCGTCTTCGGCAAATTTCTTCAGATTTTCGAGGCCGGAGAAATCGAATCCGTCGCGAATGTCGCTGGTTTGGTCCGCGCCGTCGGCGAAACTCGGCGTGAGGTCGGATTTTTCCCACGGAATCGCGCTGCCGGCTTCGCTTCCGTCCGGCAAAATTCTTTTGGGCACACCGTTAATCAGGCGCGCGAGGTCTGGCGTGGATGGTGGAAGAATGATCACGTCGTACTTCGCGCGCAGGTCCGGCGTCTCACGGACCACCGCGTCGGAAATGTAGGAATACGGCACCTTGCATTCTTCGAGGGCGAGGCGATCCCAGCCTTCCGGCTGCGTGTTCATCCAGTTGTGAACGAGCGCGATGCGCGACGCTTCCAACGGATGGCGCGCGACGGAAACGTCGGCGGAGGTCGCGTGAATTTCGAGGCCGAGGTCTTGGGCGGCGGAAGAAAGCGTGTCGCGAAGATTGGACGGATTGCCGTCCGCTGGGATGATGAACGAACCAGCGTGAAAATCCTGACCATCGGCTTTGAAGGAATCTTCCGCTGCATACATTTTTATGTCATGCAGTTGAAAGCGAAGCGTCGCGAGGGCGGGTTCGGCGTTGGCGTTGATGATGAAGAAGGCTCCGCCGCCTTCGATTTTTCCCGCGGCGTGAGCAGGACCATCGATCAGCGTCATAGAGGCTTTCAAAATTGACGGATCGGTGACGCGCAGAGTGGCGACGTCCATCAAGGGGCCGAGCGTCCAGCCGGTGTCGTCGTAAGGCGTGGGATCGTGAATGGAATAATACTGCGTGTCGAGGAGCATGTCGGCTTCGCGGCTGTAGGGCTGATCCATGCGAATGATGTAGCTGCCCGCGGGAATGGTCGTCTTCGCCGGAAGTTTGTCCGCCGCTTTGGTCCCGTCCGATTTTTCATTGGGAGCCGCAGCGGGAGCCGATGAAGTCACGTCGATGGCTTGATCCAAACGAGCCACTTCAACTCCTTGGTCTTGCAAGAGGCGCGCAAGATGCGCGTCGAGGCCGGGGCGCTTGCCGTCGTTCAAAATCGCCCACGCAGCCGGACCTTCGGTGGTGGCCTTGGCAACTGAGCGGCGGCTCATGTCGCAGAAGCGCGCGAGAAATTGCTCGGGGCGCTGCGCCATGTAGCTCAAGCCGACCAAGAGTGCGCTTTGCTGCAGGTTGACGTTGTCGCGAATGGACCAGTAAATCTTGGGGAATGGCGGATTGGGCCGGAACCATTCACGCGTGGTGTCTTCCGCGGGAACGGTTTGCTCCGCGGTATCCGCGCCGCGGCCGCCAAATGTTTCGTAGAAGCGGCCGATGCCGTTGTGTCCGGCTTCGGCAAACATCATGTAGTTCGGCGCCCAGCCGTCGTAAAAGCCGTGCGTCCACACGCCGGGCACACCGTACGCGGTCATTTGCTGCACTTCGTTGAAGGCAAGCTCCTGCCATTCGCTTTCCACGATGGGATCGAGCCACGCGTTGTACGGGCCCGTGCCGGTGGAGATATAGAGGAAGGGAATCGATTCATGCAGATCGTGCAGGACCTGCGGATGCCAGGTCAGAAAGGTTTTCATTTGAATTTTGGAAAGCGCGAGGGCCATGGCGATGCCGTCGCGATTGTTGTCGTGCGCGACGTAGTGTCCCCAATAAATGAGGCTGGGAGCGGCTTTGCCGGGATTGGCTTTTTCCCAATTGTACAGATCGACTTCGCGGTCGCGGCCGTCGACTTCGAGCACGGGAGTGATCAGCACGATGACGTTTTTGCGGATCTGGTCGATCATCGGCGAATCTTCCACGGCGAGGCGATAGGCAAGCTCCATCAGCATTTCCGGCGAACCTGTTTCGGGGGAATGAATCGAGCCAGAGAGCCAGTAGAAGGGTTTGCCGGTTTTCTCGAGGTCCGCGGCTTCGTCGGGAGAGAGTTTGCGCGGGTCGGAGAGTTTCGCGGTGATGTCTTTGTAATGGTCGAGCTGCGCGATGTTTTGCTCGTCGCTTACGGCCACGACCATGAAGTCGCGGCCCTCTTCGCTCTTTCCGGTGATGAAGGTGCGGACGCGCGGAGAGGATTTTTCGAGAGCGCGGTAATAACGATAGATGTCGGCGACATGCGTCAGCTTGTTTGGCGTGCCGATGGCGTAGCCGAGGATTTTGTCGGGCGAAGGAACGGTCTTCGACGCCGGAAGGTGATCAACGAGCGGAGTGGAGAGATACGGCTCGGTGGTGTATTCGCGGATTTTCGCGGTGTAGTCCGCGTCGAGCGGCTGAGCGGACGCCTTGGCGGTAGAGCTGGACTTTTTCGAATGCTGCGAAGTTTGCGCGCGGCTTGCAGGGGCCGCCAAAATAAGAGCAACGATAAAAATCCATTTGCGGCCAGCCACACCCAGAAAGTCATGCTTTACGACCATCGTGGACCCCCTCTTTCCTTTTGCAGAGACGGATTATGCAACTTTTGGGTTTCGAGGAGTAGTTTTTTGCGAGGACTGCCAGGGCAATCGCAAAGCGAACTGCAGATTCCTCGTCGGATGCTGGTCGCATCCTCACTCGGAATGACAAATTGAGGTGGTGGCACGATTCTTGGCTCAAGTGCGAATGCCGCGCGACTCGGAGAGTCGCGACGGGCGACCCAAGGGTCGCCCCTAAGAAGGCACAGCACCCGAATAAGCCGCAGAACCTCGCGGAGGCTCTGCCAAGAACAAAGCCACGGCGAGATCCTTCGTCGGCGGAAAGCGCCTCCTCAGGATGACAACGCAAGACAGGACAAAGCCATAGCGGCGGGGTCGTAGAAGTTGCCGAGGCAAAGAAAAAACGCCATGGAGTGCCGCGGTTGGCGGCGCGCGCCGTTTCGTAAAGGATAGACTGTAGAGGGTTTAGGCTGTTAAGGAAGCGGCAAAATACGTGCAAGAGGGGATTGCGGGGGAAGTATGGGAGCGCAATCATGCAGAGCGGCGGAGGTCAGCGAACATTCATCCGTGGCAGAGCCAGGGGCAGAAGCAGGTTTCCGAACGTCCCGCAGGCCCATTTCGGAACGGGTTTGAAAAAAGCGAGCAGAGAAGCGTTGGCCGCTGTTCGGAAAATCGTTCAGGCATTCGTCCAGATATTCGGTCGAGCTCTTCCGACATTGTCTTAGCCATCGTAGCCTCAGTTACACCGCGCTCTCGCCGGTTTGTGAGAGTCCTCCCGAGCGCCGCAAGCATTGCTCACGTACCTCCCGAGGAAGATTTATACTTGTATGTGACCGCATACGGCTCCGGCAAACGGAGACCAGCATATGGATAGTTCGAACAAAAAAACGAAGCAGGCAACGGTGGAGTCCGCACCTGCCCCCACGCTGCGCGAGCGGCTGAAGGCGTTGCACAACGTGCCTCCGGTGCTGCACATGATTTGGGAGGCGGCGCCGCGCTCGGTTTTCTGCGGGGTGCTGTTTCGCGTGCTGATCGCAGTGATCCCCGCGGCCGTGCTGTTCGTAACGAAATACATCATCGATGCGCTGGTTGCGCACCATGATCACGGCACGCCCGTTCCGCATTATTTCTGGTGGCTGGTCGGAGCGGAATTTGCGCTGGCGTGCCTGGCGATGATTTTTTCGCGTGTCGCGGATTTTTGCGAGACGGTGGTCGCAGATCTGTTCACGCGATATATCGGCAAGCGGATCATGGAGCACGCCTCGCGATTGGATTTGACGTCGTACGAAGATTCGATTGTGTACGACAAGATGGATCGGGCGCGGGTGCAAGGCACGGATCGCGTGGCCATGATTCGAGCGATGGGGCAATTGCTCCAGCAGGTGATTACGACGATTACGTTGGCGATCCAGGTGGCGTTCTATGCGCCGTGGATTCTGGCGATTCTGTTTATCGCGGTGCTGCCGGCGTTTTTGGGCGAGACGCATTTTTCTTTTTTGGGCTATTCGCTGAATTTCAGCCAGACGCGCGCGCGGCGCGAGATGGATTACTTGCGAATTGTCGGGGGCAGCAAGGAAAGTATCAAAGAACTGAAGCTTTTTGGCCTGGGGCCGTTTTTTGTAAACCGCTACACGACGATTACCGATGAGCTC
>JBAPRL010000048.1:0-19159 GCA_049281095.1 Candidatus Acidiferrales bacterium | reverse complement strand
AGTGCATGGCGTTGGCGACTAATTCTTAGCGTCGTTCATCTAAGTTTTGTCAGTGACTGTTTCCCTACCGGACTGAAACCGGGTACAGGCGGGACGTTCACTAATTTCCATTGTCGAAAAAATGGGAAACGTCCCGCCTGTCCCCTTATTCCTCTAAGCGACCCGCTTCTTCTTCTCTTCGAGTGCCGGTAGAAGAAGGTTCAGAAGCGCTTGATCGGAGAACGGGTTCTGGCCTGAGATCAGCTCGCGATCCTGAAGGACGTAGCTGCTCCATGGAGCGAGCACGCTTACGTCACCGCCCGCCGTTTGCAGGGCGAAGTCCGGGTAGAAGAGAACCTTGCCACCAATCTCAAGCGGCTCCCGCTGCTGCTCTTCCGCTGTCGAAAAGATCGTCATCTTATATCCAGCATAGATCCAACCTTTAGCCTTTGCGTGCGCTCCGGTGGAATCGCCCGCCGCCAGCGCGGCGACAAACTCCTTCGAATTCGGAAGAGCCGAGAGCAGTGAAATCGGGCCGTGGCAGAGCACTGCCGTAGGCTTCGATGTTTTATGAAAGTGCCTCATCACGGTGCCAGCGTCGGGATCATCGAGCAGATCCTCCATCGGGCCGTGGCCGCCGGGGACGAAAACAGCGTCATATTGATCCAGCCCCGATGCGATGACATCCGCGATGCGGCTTGGATCTCTGAGCCCAGCCAGGCCGTCGCGGAATAGCATATAGTCCTGAAGCTTGGCCGCGTCCCCGCCGAAAAAACCGGCCACCTCTGAATTCACATCCACCTGGGGCGCGTTGCCTTTGGGGTTGGCGAAGGTGATTTCGTAGCCCTCCTTCATCAGGGCGCGAACCGGAACCGTCAGCTCGTTGAGATAGTAGCCAGCGCCTTTATAAACCTTGCCATCTTTCAAGGGCAAACCGCGACCGCTCGATACCAGCACCAAGACTTTTCCTTTTGTTGTCATTTTGTTCTCCTCTCTGAAATTGAATCTGTTTCCCGAGATCTTAGCTTGTGCAGAGCAACCCAATTTGCGAGAGCCTCAGCCTCAGCCACCTCGTCATTGCGTCCACCAGCACCGCGCCGTACTCACCGAAGATCAAAGTCGACGTGATCGGGTCAAAGCCGAGCGCTAACCGTACTTGAGCTCGGTGCTCTGTCCGACCTCGATAATGTAACCGTCAGGATCGCGGATGTAGCAGCGAATCTCGCCGTACTTGGGTATCGGCGCCGTGATGAACTCGGCTCCTCGACTTTTCCACAATTCATAGCACGCTTGAATATCCGCAACGCGGAAATTCATAAAGCTGTTGATGTGATTCGGGTCGGGGACGCTGAGCGTTACCGTCGGCTTGTCCGGGGTGGGTCCGCCCCCCACGTTCAGAATCATCCAGATATTCGCGAGCTGAAGGTACGGAGGCGCATTGCCGTCACCCATCGTCAGAATGCGAGCGCCGAAAACCTTTTCGTAGTAGCGAGCCGATCGCTCGAGGTCGGCGACGGTGAGAAAATGTGCGACGGTGAACCCCTCACGCGGGGGCATCTCATAGCTCTTCTGTTCGACTTGTACCGCGTTCATTGATGGCTCCTTTCGATGCTGTGCTCATTACAAATACGGTGTCCCGAGTCCGCTCCCATTCAAAAAAAACGATCGACGCCAGCTAGTGCAGCAGGGATTCCCAATTGGCTGGAACTCTTCCTGCCGGCCCAGGTGATGGTTGATCCTCCGGATGCGAATGTGGCGGAAGCAACTCCACACCCTTGATCATCCCCCGCTTCTCGTAATCGTAGAACCAATCCTCACCCGGCTCGAAGCTGGCAATGATCGGATGCCCTGTTGTCGCCGCATGCTTGGACGCATGCTGGCTCGGAGAACTGTCGCAGCAACCGATGTGCCCACACTTCGCACACCGACGGAGATGAAACCACCAGCCTTTCGGTGACGCTAGGCATTCGACACACCCATCGCCACTCGGCTTCGAAGCGGGGTCGATTCCGCGCGAACCCTTTTTCATTTCCGATTTTCCTTTCGTGTCCTCTGTTTGCAAAATAATGTCACCAGCTTTACAGCTGAGTAATTCCCGCCATCCCGTGGTGCCCCGACAACCGGTCGTTGCCTCACGGGATTCGTGGCGCGAGGTTCGCGCGCTTGTGACAGTCGATGCTTACGCGACCTTTAGCAGGATTCTGCCCTTGCCCCGGCCTTCCTGGCTCAGATCCTGTGCCTCACGCGCCTGCTCCAGCCGAAACACCTCGCCCATCCGGGGCTTCACGTCGCCGCGTACGACCAAGCCCGCCATCTCCGATAGGTCCGCCGGGTTTCCCTTCGACACCATGTTCACGCCGCGAATCCCCGCCCGGGCCGCCAACTCCGCGTTCGCCCCGCCCACCGTCGAAACCATCACGCCGCCCTTCTTCACTAGCGCGAAGGAGCGCGTCGCCGTCTCGCCGCCGATCAGGTCCAGCACCGCGTCCACCTGGCCCACGGTTTCAAACCGCTCGTGCTTATAGTCCACTACCTGTACGTGACCCAGGGAGCGCAGGTACACGATGTCTTCGCCCGAAGCCGTCCCGATCACTTGCGCGCCCCAGAGCTTGGCGATCTGGGTCGCAAACGAGCCTACGCCCCCCGCCGCGCCGTGGATCAGAATTCGCGTTCCCGGCTTCGGCTGCACATAGTCGCGAATTGCCTGCAGGGCCGTCAGTCCCCCCGTCGGCAGCGCCGCGGCCACCGCGAACTCCATTTTCTCCGGAATCGCCGCGATGTAGGTAGTCGCCGCCGCCGTGAATTCCGCATAGGTCCCTTCGCCGAACCCGAACACCCGCTCGCCCGTCCGGAAACCGCCCGAGTCGCCGCCAGCCGTCACGATCTCTCCCGCGAAATCCTGCCCCAGCGTCAGCGGGAAACTCGCCGGGCGGAGCTTCTTCATGTAACCTTCGCGGATTTTCCAATCGATCGGGTTCACGCCCGCGTAGCGCACTTTCGCGAGAACTTGGCCCGGGCCGATCTCCGGTAGCGGTGCTTCCTCGTATTTCAGTTGATCGGAGCCGCCGTACTGCGCGATCCGAACCGCCTTGATCAGACTGGGCACTGCCGCGTGTTTTGTCGTCGCCATTGTCGTTTCTCCTTTCGCCGCGCTGTGAGACTCTCTTGTTTTTGCGGGTTGGCTAGAAATCCACACTATCTCACTCTTCCCCGGACGTCTGGTCCGCCCTGCGGGACGGGGAGTCGAGTTGGCGCCAACTCGTTTCCTTCATTCTGATACCGAAACGTTCGGCAGCTGCCTTGATGTTGGCGAACGCCAGATCGCGTTCTGCATCGCTCGCGCCCTCTACCTGATCGAATCTCCCGATGGCGTTGCGAACATGCGACGCATCCGTCATCGGCTCTTTGCGCAAACGCGGGAACGCGAAGGCGGTTTCCGACAAATGATTGACTTGCGCAGCATCGAGCTGGCCGTGTTCCGCCGGGTGCGGCGGTTTCCAAGTCACCTTCGTGCCGCTCTCATTCTTGGCCTTCGATTGACTCATCGGACTGCTTCTTTCAGTTGAGATTGATGTTGCCTCTCTAATTTCGTTTGGCACGCATAGGGGACAGCTCTTCGCGATACTCTTAAGCATTCACTAGGGCTTCGCCTCAAAAAGAACTGTTCCGGGCCACCTTGACAGGGATGGTCCAAATTCAAGATTAAAAACCTCATTCCTTTGGGCCTACGAAAATCTGTCAGACTCCTCCTAAGATTTGGCGTTTCGCGGATCGTCTTTCGCGCTGAGGTATTCCATTCCAAGCGGCCCCATCGCGGTTACTTGCGTGATGTACTCGCCGGATTTCGCCCAGTGGAAATGGTGCGTGTTGCCAGGGAGAATGATCACGGCACCGGGCGGATAGGCTTCCAATTTACTCGCATCGAATTCATCACCCAGTCCGATATAAAAGACGCCGGATATCACGGTATAGACTCGATCCTCTGGGTGTTTGTGAGGCATCAGCTTCGCACCGTGGGGCGCTTTGACCCTGATCGTGTAAGGGCCGGGTTCCGAGGGCTGACCCACGACGACGGCCAGCCGGACGGAAGGTGGGAACGCCGGGAAGGGCTTCCAATCGACATCTTCGGACAAAATAGCTTTGAAAACTCCCTGCCCGGGTTGGTGAGTCTGGACTTCGGTTTGCTGAGCACGCTTTACGGCGCTGGCTTTCTGAGACATAGAAACCTCCTTCGTGCAGAAAATGTAAAACACCACCACAGACTTTATGTCCGCCAAGATTGGCTTCGAACGCCTCCCATCCTCAACGTCCCGGAGTCGAGAATCTCGTCGGGCGCCGGGATGAGCTGCAAGCGGAAGGCTTGCGACTCCATATTCCATGCGGCGACGCATCCGCAGGCTAGTTCCGATCAGAACTGGTCGACATCGACGATAGCTTTGGCAAAGGCCTGCGGGGCCTCCTGAGGCAGATTGTGCCCGACGCCGCCGGTGATGAGCCGGTAGTCATACTTGCCGGAGAACTTGTTGCGATAGGCTGTGCTGGGCGCGTGGATTGCCCCGTTGGAGTCGCCTTCCATGGTGATGGCCGGCACGGTGACGACAGGAAGCGCGGCCAGCCGCTTTTCGAGGTCGTCATATTTCCGCTCACCATCCGCTAGGCCGAGCCGCCAGCGATAATCGTGCATCACGATGTCAACATGGTCCGGGTTGTTGAAGGAAGCTGCTGTGCGGTTGTACGTGGCATCATCGAAATTCCACTTCGGCGAAGCCTGGTGCCAGATGAACTTATTGAACTCGTCGAGGTATTTCGCATAGCCGGCCTTGCCGACTTCAGTGGAGAAATAGTATTGGTACCAAAATGCGAATGCAGCCTGGGGCGGAAACGGTGTCTGGTTGCCCGCAGGGCTGCTAATCAGATAGCCGCTGACGGAAACGATTGCCTTGCACCGTTCCGGCCATAGCACTGCCATGACGTCCGCTGTGCGCGCGCCCCAATCAAAACCGCCGATGATCGCCTTCTGGATATTGAGAGCATCCATGAGAGCGATAATGTCGAGGCCGACGGCCGACTGCTGGGCGTTGGGCATGGTTGCGCTGGAGAGAAAGCTGGTGGTGCCATAGCCACGCAGGTACGGGATGATCACTCTGTAGCTCGCCGATGCCAAGATAGGGGCGACATCGACAAAGCTGTAAATGTCGTAGGGCCAGCCGTGGAGAAGAATTACGGCAGGACCAGTGGCGGGGCCGGCTTCAGCATATCCAACATTTAGGAGACCGGCATTGATCTGCTTCAGCGGGGCAAAAGACGTGTCCGCGCCCGGCTTATTCGCTGTTGCACCCAGCGACTTCAACTCATTGGCATATGCGTCTTTAGAGCCGAAAATGCCGAGCTGGGTGGCGGCAGCGGCGATGACGGCTGTCCCCAAAAAATGACGGCGATTATTGTTGATTTCTTCTTCCATTTTTCCATCTCCTCTTGAGTTTCGCTTAATACTTCGGCTTAGCTTGGGCAGGCGGCGCGCACAGCCGGCACGCCGCCCGCCTTTCTGCTATGAGCGCAACGATTTGAATGACAGTCGGAGCTCTTCGGAGAACACCTGCGGCTGTTCCCAGGCCGCGAAGTGGCCGCCTTTGGGGGGCCGATTGTAGTAAATCAGTTTGGGATAGGCTTTCTCTGACCAGCTCTTCGGCGCTTGGTAGATCTCGTCTGGAAAGGCGCTGACGGCAACCGGAATGGTGATGCCCCTGACGTCGAAAAAGCCACCCTTATATTCCCAATAGAGACGAGCCGAGGAGATCGCTGTGTTTGTCAACCAGTAGAGTGTGATGTTGTCGAGGATGTCGTCGCGCGTGAGGCCCTCGGACTGACCGCTGAAGACGCGTGTGATGAGCTCATAGCTGCGCACGTCGTGATCAATGATCCACGCCGCGAGACCGATCGGCGAATCCGCGATTCCGTCAGCTGACTGCTCGCTGCTTCGTTGTGTAGCACTGCCTTCGCTCATCGTGCCCTCCGTAGTCTTGGATTTCGAATCTGCGAATGCCTCGCCGATCGTTGCCGAGCCGAACGCCACTGCCAGACCCAACATCGAACTCGCCTGCAGAAAGCCACGGCGTGATTTGACGTCTGGTTGTTTCATGGCATGGTCCTTTCGAGGTGCTGTCGGCTTTTGGGCTGTGTGGTCATCGCATCGCCACTCCCGTTTCCAGCTTGGAGTGATGGGAAGCCGTTCGTTCTTGCGGGAATGCTTCCGAAAGTGGAATTGTTACCGTCGCGTTCTCAGAGGCCGGACACTAAGCTCGTGCGGTCATTGCAAGTTTTCAGGTCTTGGTGAACGTGGAACTGGTCGTAATTGACCAGGTTCGCTCGCATCAAAGAACTACCCTGCGGCGACCCCGCAGCGCGGTCGAAAGACTAGCTTAAAATGGGGACCTACCTCTTCGCCTACGTCAGTGCAAACCATACGCCCCGAGGGGTTCCAACGCAATATTTTTTATCTTCGGCAGGATCCGGTGGCTCGGAACGAAACATTCGATGTAACTAATACCGAACAAATGAATTCAGAACGTGGACGTTCAATTTTAAGGCGTGTGGGCCAGCCTTTCTTGGGATTCTGCTTTACCTGGTCGCACGCGAGAATGATCCCAGCGAGAAACATCAACGACGAGTAACATGAAGTGAGGCGGAGATCTCGGGCAGGTCATTCTGGATGAAATGGCCTGGCAGACAGAATGAGGGTACTTCGTTGCAGACCACGTCTCATCTTACCCACGAAGTCCGGCGCCTGTCACGGGCGAGCTTGCCAAGTGATACGACTGAACTGGCCAGATATCTCATCGGGAAAACCATTGTGCGCAAGACCGGGCGAAACAGGATGAGCGGTCGTATTGTCGAGACAGAGGCTTACCCGCCGGGCGATCGGAGTGGGCACGCCTATCACGGACGAACGGCCAGAAACCAATCCCTATTCCTGGGCAGGGGATTTGCTTATGTGTACTTCGTCTATGGGACGTCGTACATGCTCAACGTGACGGCGGAAGAGCCGGGGGTTGGCGCAGGAGTGCTGTTGCGCGCCATTGAGCCTCTGGAAGGAATCAACCGAATGAAACGGCTCCGCAAAACCGACAAACTCATAGATTTGGCGAGAGGGCCGGGACGGCTTGCGGCTGCATTGCAAATCGACCGGCGGTTGGACGGAGTTGACCTGTGCGCCAACGGTCCGCTTTGGCTTGGGACTGCGGTTCGAGAGACTGCGCAAGTTAACAACACTGTGCGCATCGGCATCACGCGTGAGGTGGGCCGGCGGCTGCGTTTCTTTGAAGCCGGCAGCCCGTTCGTTAGCGGCCCCCTGAACGAGATAAGAAGGCGTTAGGCTTGCCTCGAATCGATTCGAATCCGCAATAGTTCGCTGGCGGTTCCGATGAAAGGTGCGTCTCGCCCATGGCACAGGCCCCGGTTCCGCAGGAGTTCAGGGAACGCGAGGGTAACGCTCAAAGAGCCTCGCCAGTCTTGCCCGACGCGAAAGATGCAACCCTCCACGCAACTCTCCACACTCACCCATCTGTCGACTGTACTCCCGAGCTCGGGTGAGTTGCGCGTATGTGGGATCACCGCAACGCCGCGCTTCGCGATACATTTTGCTCGGGTCCGCCCGAAATTGCCGCAGCAGCTTCTGAAGCCATGTGTGGCTGATGCCCAGCTTCCTAGCCCAAGCACGACCGGACGGCTTTTGCCCGCGACCGGTGTACCACAGGAATGCGTATCGCCGAATCATTCGCGCTTCGTCGCTACTGCGCCAGGGCCGAGGCGGACGCCACTTCGCCCGCGCTTTGGCGAGGTTTCGCATCGAAGTTTCGTACGAGGGCATGCGTCCCTCCCTCCCCCTACGTTTAGCGGAGTTGCCAGGCTCCTCTATGCTCGTCTAAAGGACTTAGCTGTGCGAGGGAATCGGTGGCAAATTATTCTTCTGATTTGTCACACTACTTTGCAGACATCTCTGTAATCTCTGCAAGAGTTCCTGTGCCTCCGGAAAGTGGCGGGCATAGAGCTTCAGCGCTTTGATTTCCTGCCAGCACAACGGGCGGCGTTCGGACCCGTTCTTCATGCGCTTGATATCGTCGAGCAACATGGAATGTACCACGAGCTGTCGCAGTCCTGGGCTTGCTGCACTTCCCACGGAGTCAAAACGCGGTTCTCAACCCGTGCTCGAATCTCTTTCGCCCGGCGCAAGGATTCCTCGCCTTGCCATTTGCCCAAGCCTTTGAGGTAGAAGGTGAGGAGTTGGTGTGAAGTGCCGAACTCGCGAGCAAGCGCCCGCAACGATGGTCGCGACGCCTCAGGAGTTTGTTTCCATGCTATGAGCCTCCGACGGAACTCTGTTGCGCGAGATTCCTGCGCAGGCTTCCGCCCGCTCACTGGATGCGAGCCCTTCTGGAGAGTCTTCATGTCAGTGTCCATAGCTAGCTGCATCGATGAATTTCCCTGAACGTCGACAACTAGGGCTTCATGCCATAACTTGAGAACAATCTGAGAACAGAATGTCCCGAATACCGTGCTATACGGTGATACATGACGCAGAAAGAAGCTTGACGATACAGCTACATAGCTTTTCTGGAGTAATCAGCGGGTTGCAGGTTGAAGTCCTGCGCGCCTCACCACTCTTTTCCAAGCGCTTAGGGAATTCCGAAGGAAGCGATCGCGGGTGGCCTCGCAACTTAAGCGTCGTACAGTCTGCGAAGCTGAGCCTGGGTTTTCTTTTGCCGCAGTTGTAGTCATCTGCGTTCAGCCTTCTCTCACTAGGGTCACGTTGCCGAACGCGCGACGCGCGGCAAGACGGGCCTCTTCGGGGCGCATTCCGCTTTTGTGGTATTTCAGGGCCTGAAGCTCCAAATGGGGTCGCAATTCGACGGAAGAAGTCTCCTCGTAACCGTAACCGGATGTCGTTCCAATTCATGCCGGGCCATGTCCATCACGCGACTGATTGCCGCCGTCATGTGCGCCCAGGCATCGCGCTCAACATTCAATCTCCTTCGGATCAAAGCGGAGACACAAATATCCGAGTTGGGCCGCAGGGCGCGTTTTGCTGTAGAGTGTCAACAACATTCGCGGGTGCAGCGGTCTTGCCCCATCGTGCGTCAGGTTGCCGGAGACAGTATCCAGTTAAACCGCAGAATCCGCAGGAGTTTTGTCTTGGAGGCTTTGCCGTGCCAGCCGCAATTAGGGTTGGTGCAGGCAAGGTCCTCATTTCCGAACATCTTCATAGCCTCGGTCTCAGAAAGCGATGCATTAGTGCATTTTCTCTGTAAGTTGATGTTGTGATGGCCCTTAGGGCATTCGAAAATGATTCTATAGGCTAAGCTCATAAACTATCGTACCATACTCGGCCGTTCGTTGCCTTGAATTCTTGCGCTAAGCCTCCTAACTAACAGCATTTCGCGGTTGATTCCTGCCGTGGACGTGGTACAGTTACTCCTGCGCTTATTACTTTCGGCTGTGTTGTGCGGTCCCTCTGTTCGAACCCTGATCTGAGAATACCCGCCATCAGTTTCCACCGTCCGTTTTCAGCGTAATCCAAAATTAAGACTGGCCGAGAGCCGGTCGTGCCCGCGCGGAAGCTTGCGCTGGGCCGCCTAGCTCCTTCGCCAGCAAGAAAGCAAAATGCAAAATTTCTCAGAATTACCCATCTCCCCTTCGCTGAAGGAGAGACTGGCAGCGGCGCACTTCTCTGTTCCGACGAGCGTGCAAGCCGCGACCATCCCCTATGCAATGGAAGGCAAAGACGTGCTCGCGACCGCTCAAACCGGAACCGGCAAGACCCTCGCGTTTCTGATTCCAGTGATTGAAAAACTTACGCGCAGAAACACGGCGGGAATCGGAGCGCTCGTGCTCGTTCCTACGCGCGAGCTGGCCATGCAGGTGGCCGAGCAATTCGACGCCCTGCGAGGAAAGCAGCTTGCGCCGGCGGCCCTGGTGGTTGGCGGATTGCCTGAAGGTCCGCAACTGAGCGCAATCCGCAACGGCGCTCGCATCGTTGTCGCGACTCCGGGCCGATTAGAGGATTTTCTCGATCGTCGGCTCGTCCAATTCGGAACCTTGCAGACGCTCGTGCTCGACGAGGCAGACCGCATGTTGGATATGGGATTTCTCCCCGCGATTCGCCGAATCGTTGCCATTCTGCCGAAAGAGCGGCAGACGTTGTTTTTTTCCGCGACGCTCGAAGAATCCGTGAAGCACCTTGTGAACGACTATATGAGAAACCCGCTGCGCCTCGCATGCGGGTCCACGCTCAAGCCTTCGGAGAATGTGCGCCTTCAGGCGTTTGAGGTTTCCGCAGAAGGAAAGCAGGAAATGCTGTGCCGCTTGCTGTCCGAGGAAAAGGGCCGCTGTCTGGTATTCTCACGCACCAAGCGCGGAACGGATCGAATTGCCAGGCTCCTGAACCGGCGCGGTATCGACGCCGCCATGATTCATGGTGACCGCTCGCAATCCCAGCGGATAGCCGCTCTTGCCGGCTTCCAACAAGGGCGATACCGCGTGCTGGTGGCAACGGACGTGGCTTCGCGCGGGATTCACGTCCAGAACATCGCTCACGTCATCAATTACGACTTGCCGGAGTTGGCGGAGAGTTTTATTCACCGCGTGGGACGCACGGGAAGAGCCGGCGAGCGCGGCGTTGCTTCCACTCTGGTCTTAAGAGAGCAGCGGACGGAGCTGTTTCAGTTGGAGCGGACCCTGGGCATCCGGATCGAAAGGATGCCAGTCGATGCGAGTTCTCTCGAAAAGCAGGAGAGCGATCGCAAGGGCCGCGTGAGCCGGCTGCCGTCGAGGCTCACGAGCCAGTTGGTCCGGCTCCCGGGGGAATTCCTCCAGGCGCAGATGCCAGCCTAGCCGCGGCGAGGTTTCTGGTACGGAATTTCGTCCGAGATGGTATGATGATGAGGGTATGACGGCTAGCTTCGGGCCGTCTCTCTCCGAAGAGATATTCTTCTTTCGTAATTCACGAACAAGGACCAGCGAGTCCAAAGCCTCATTTCGTTTGTGTTTAGCGGTGCAGGACGTTTCAGGAGAAGAAAATGAAGAATCTATTTGTCGGCAATATGAGCTTCCAGATGACCGAGAGCGAATTGAGCGAGCTCTTCAAAGCCTTCGGCCAGGTTACGCGCGTTCACATCGCTATGGATCGAGAGACCGGCCGAGCGCGAGGTTTTGCCTTTGTAGAAATGCCCAACGACGACGAAGCCGCGAAGGCTATCGCGGGCCTTGACGGAAAAGATGTCGGCGGACGCAATCTCAAAGTGAATGAAGCACGCCCCAAGGAGCGCAGCAGCGGCGCGCCCCGAAGCGCACCGCGCGGCAGCAGCGGCGGCGGTCGAGGCAAAAGTGGATTCTCAAACGAAGACTATCGCGAAAGCTCACGCCAGCCGCGCGAGCCTCGCTGGTAGCGTCCCATAAGGGGCTGGTCTCGTTGCCGGGCGAACATTTGAAACGCTAGGAGGGCCGATGGCCACCACGTTCCTGAAGCGCCAGAAGGAAATGAAGAGACAAGAAAAACAGCGCGCGAAGGCCGAGCGCCGCTTGCAGAAGAAGCTTGCCAAACAGACGGGAAATGACGATTCGGGCGGAAGCATAGAGTTTTCGGAGAATGATTCGGTGGCCGCAAATTTGACCGGGATCCCTGAATCCGATCCCCAAACCTGATCCGGGAGCTGTGGCGCCGAGCCCTGCTTTACCCCAACCTGTTGCACGGGCTTCAGCGCGGCTCCCACTTTCCTGAGAATCTGGAACCTTATCAACCACAGCTATTTGTGCCTCTTATAAGCGGGCGCGGGAGAATCCGCCTTGGGTCGCTAGTCGGCCCTTGGCTTGAGTCCGTGGAGGCGATTCGAGGACTTGCCGGCGTGCCCTACCCTGTAATCGTCCAGTTCGCTGTTGCTGATCGCGAAATGGGTATTGGTAGGATGATTCGCATTAGCGATCAGCTCCCGCCGCAGCTTCGAGGAGCACACGTCCGGCGCATCCTGATAACGAACACGGTGAGAAGTGAAAGCCTCGTTCAAGATAGTCAGCGTGAAGTCACGCACGTCTCCCGCGTTGTAACGCACCTGGAAGGCATATTCACGCCCTTGACCTCTGGATTCAAAGCCCAGGTACTGCATAAGAATAGAATCGCTCATTTTGCGCTTCGCGGGGAAGCGGAATTCGCTTCGCGAAGACGCCGCGATGAATTCCAAGCAATCCACATGGTTCCCCCAGTGTGGACCACTCCGGCGATTTCCACCAGATATTTCTCAGTCCCTGCACACATAAGAGGTTTGCAGTCAATCTGCTGTCTACGCGAATTCGCTCGATTGGCAAGTGCGTTGTAGGACTTTCAGGCTAGTACTTTGCGCCCTGCCAGATGAACCCCTTCGCCTATCGGTCCCAGACGAAGTCCCGCCTACAGTAAGACGCGAACTCGAAAAATAGGGGATTACGGGAAGGGCCTGCGCGGTTCGCGCCTTGTGGCTGATTGCCGGAGCGTGAAACCGCGAAGAATTGCATGGGCAGCCTCGTTCAAGTTCGAAATCTGACGGTTCGTTACAAGACCGACGGCTCGGAGCTGCACCAAGCCGTGGACGGCGTGTCTTTTGACATAGCGCCAGGCGAAGTCGTGGGGTTGATGGGCGAATCCGGATGCGGTAAGTCTAGCATTGCATTGGTTTTGCTGGGACTGCTGGCAAAGCAGTACACCGAGGTCGCAGGCTCGGTTGTACTGTGCGGCCAGCAACTGCTTGGAATGAACGAAAGCGAGCTGCAGAAGATCCGCGGGTCAAAGATCTCAGTTGTTTTTCAGGAGCCGGGAATCGCGTTGTCGCCGGTGATGCGCGTCGGAGATCAGGTTGCGGAAGTCATTCATGCGCATCGTCGGTGGAAGTGGAAACGGTGCCGCGCAGAGGCGGAAGCGATCCTTGCGCGAGTCGGCTTGGGGCAAAGCGCACGAATTTTTTCCGCATATCCGCATCAGTTGAGCGGCGGACAGGGACAACGAGTGGTGCTGGCGCAAGCACTGTGTTGTGAACCGGCGCTTCTCGTTGCGGACGAACCGACGGCATCGTTGGACGCGCGGAGCCAGGCCGACTTTCTTGCTTTGTTGCGCAGTCTAAGGCATGAATCGAGTATTTCGATCCTTCTCATCAGTCACAGTCCAGAACTGCAAGCGAGCCTCGCGGACCGGCTTATGGTCATGAAGGAAGGCCGCATCATCGAGGAAGGGAACTTCGAAGGACTGTATGAGAATCCGGCGCACAATTACACGCGGTTGATGTTGCGGCGCAATACTCGCGGTGAAAAGGCGAGCCGTATGGAGTCAGATATCGTGCTTCAGGGGCAATTCGCTGATGAATGAATTGGACAGCGGCGCCCTGGTGCGCATACGCAACTTGAGCAAGGAGTACGTTCAGCGGCGCGCGTTCACGCGAGCGAAGTTCACCATCCATGCGCTCAACAACGTGAATCTAACGATTCGTCGTGGAACAACACTCGCAATAGTCGGCGAATCAGGAGCAGGGAAGTCGACTCTGGTTCGCTGTTTGTCGCTTATCGAAAGGCCAACTGCAGGCGAGATATGGTGGAACGATGTGAATCTGCTCACGCTGAGAAAGAAGGCGCTCTTCTCGAAGCGACGTCAAGTCCAAGTTATCTTCCAGGACCCCACTTCCGCCTTGAATCCTGGCATGACTGCCGAGGAAATCATCGAAGAGCCGCTGGCGATTCAGCGCGTCGGAACAAAAAGCGAGCGACGCCGGCGCGTTTTGGACTTGATGGGGCAAGTTGGCCTGCCAGCGAGGTGGGCCGACAAGTTGCCACTCGAATTCAGCGGCGGCCAGCGACAGCGATTGGCAATCGCCCGGGTCCTTGCGTTGGAGCCCCAGTTGCTCATTTTGGACGAAGCATTATCGAACCTGGATCTCGCGAACCAGGAAACGATCTTGCGCCTCTTGAGTGACCTGCAGGCAGCGCATGCACTCACCTACATTCATGTGGCGCACGATCTGCATATGGCTGAGGATCTGGCTGACGAAGTGGCCGTGATGTACGAAGGGCGAATTGTTGAGCAGAAATACTCATCGGAGATCTTTACGCGGGCCGAGCACCCTTATACGCAGGAACTCTTGGCCGCGGCGCCGTCGCTTGAATCCATCGTTGCGGCGCGGCCCGCTTGGGACTGTCTATGAGATACCTTGCGCGACGCTTCGCCCACGCCATACTGCTGTTGGTGGCAATCTCGGTTTTTTCTTTTGCGTTGCTGGAGTGGGCACCTGGAAATTTTTTTGACTCCATGCGCCTGAATCCGCGGATTTCTTCACAGACAGTAAGCGGGATGCGTTCCGAATACGGGGTAGACCGCCCGTTCGTCGTGCGTTACACGCGATGGATGGGTTCGGTGCTCAAGGGCGAGATGGGCTTCTCGTTTGCTTATGGCACTTCCGTCGGCCCGTTGATTTGGGCGCGCGCACGAAACACGCTCTTGTTGACCGGCTCCGCGACGTTGCTCGCGTGGCTGCTTGCGGTTCCGATCGGAATTTGGAGCGCTAGAAGTAAAGGGACATGGGGCGATCGGGCTTGCGGAGTTGCGATGTCCACGCTGCTGACGATTCCCGATCTCCTACTCTCGCTGATCTTGCTTCTGCTTGCCGTGCGCACAGGTTGGTTTCCCACGGGAGGAATGGTTTCGGCGAGCGTCGAACATGCGGATTTTTGGGGCAACGTAACGGACATCGGGCGCCATTTGATCTTGCCTGCCTTGGGTTTGGCATCGGCCACGTTGCCGATTTTGGTGCGTCATATTCGCTCGGCGATGATCGACGCGCTCGAATCGCCGTTTATTCGAGCGGCGCGGGGACACGGCATTCCGCGCGCACGGCTGCTCTTTCGTTACGCGCTCCCTGCTGCCTCGAATCCGCTGATTTCGCTTTTCGGGTTCTCGATTGCCACGATGCTGAGTGCCTCGGTGATTGTTGAAGTGGTGTTGAGCTGGCCGGGCCTCGGCCCGCTGATGGTTCAAGCCATTCTGGCGCGCGACGTCTACGTGGTCATCGGCGTGGTGATGTTGTCTTCCGTTTTTCTTGTCGCGGGCAATTTCGTGGCGGACGTGCTGCTATTTATGAGCGACCCGCGGATTCGCGTGGAGTGAACTCGTGAAGCGAAGATACAAGCTCTGGGTGACCCTGGCCGCGCTGGCCGGATTTCACGGCGCCATTTTATTCGCAGGATTCTTCGCTCCGTACAGTTTTTCGGCGCAGGATCGCGATGTTCCTTTCGCGCCGCCTTCGCGGATTCATTTTGTGGATTCGCATGGAAGATTTCATGTTCGTCCGTTTGTGTATGGATTGAAGGGTGATCCACACAATTACGATTCGTACCAAGCGGATATTCAGGAAATTTATCCGCTACGATTTTTCGTCAAGGGAGCGCCATACAAGTTAGCGGGCCTGTTTGCGTCACGCACGCATCTTTTTGGGGCTGATGCGCCGGGCCGTGTTTTTTTGATGGGCACGGACGGATATGGGCGCGACCAATTCTCGCGGTTGCTTTATGGCGGGCAAATTTCGCTCGCGGCAGGCTGGATCGCGGCTGCATTCTCGATTCTGCTCGGAGTCATTATTGGCAGTCTCGCAGGGTTTTATGGTGGCTGGCTCGATGACGTTCTAATGCGGGGAGGAGAGCTCTTTCTGGCGTTGCCGTGGCTGTATCTGCTGTTTGCGGTGCGAGCGGCGCTGCCATTGCAAGTCGCGCAGTGGCAAGTTTTTCTGCTGCTCGTCGTGGTGATCGGACTTATCGGATGGGCTCGACCGGCGCGCTTGATCCGCGGGATTGTGCTGAGCGCGAAAGAACGCAATTTTGTCACGGCGGCGCGGGCTTTCGGTGCCTCGGACGCGTATCTATTGCGCCGGCATATTCTTCCGCAGGCCTATGGCGTGATGCTGACGCAGATGACGCTTCTGGTTCCGCAGTATATTCTCGCCGAGGTTACGCTGACTTTTCTTGGCTTGGGTGTGGGCGAGCCAATGCCGAGTTGGGGCAGTTTGCTGTCGTCTCTCCAGCAATACTATGTACTGGCCTCGTATTGGTGGATGTTTTTGCCGGCGCTGCTGCTGATTCCCGTGTTTCTCGCGTACTACGCCGCCGCCGATGCTCTGCAGGAACGTGTGAAGTCCGTTGCGCTGTAAAAGCTGACGAATCTCTGTTAAGAATTCTGACATGAGCGAAGCCATCCTGAGGAAGTCCGTCGCCGTCTGCCTATTTGCTGCATGTATGTGCGCTTTCGACGTGGGGAGCGGGGGTGCAGCACAGAACAAAGAAGACTTGATGGTCACGAACAATGCGCCCGGACGGTTCGGCGGGAGCATCACCGTTGCGGTGCGCTCAGACCCTAAGACTTTGAATCCTGTTCTCGCCGTGGATGAGGCTACGCGAGAAATTATTGACTGCATGAATGCGGACCTGATTCATATCAATCGCGAAACGCAGCAAACGGAGCCGGCGCTGGCCAAATCCTGGAGCGTCTCGCACGATGGCAGGACCTATACGCTGCAACTTCGGCGCGGTCTGCGATTTTCAGACGGGCAGCCGTTCACGGCCGACGATGTCGTGTTCAGTTTTCAACTGTACTTGGATGAAAAGATCCATTCGTCGCAGCGGGATTTGCTAATTATTGGTGGCAAGCCGATTTCCGTGGAAAAGGTCGACGATTACATGGTGCGGTTTCAGCTGGCCCAGCCCTACGCCGCAGCGGAACGGATTTTCGACGGGCTCGCCATTCTTCCGAAGCATCTTCTCGATAGCGCCTACAAGAGCGGCACGCTCGCACAATCATGGAGTGTTTCCATGCCGGCGAGCCAGTTCGCGGGACTCGGGCCATTTCGCTTGAAGGAATACGTGCCAGGTCAGCGCATTGTTCTCGAGCGGAACCCGTATTATTGGAAGGCAGACCGCGAAGGGCGCCGGCTGCCCTATGTTGACGAGCTCGCTTTTCTGTTTGTTCCCAGCGAAGACGCGCAGGTGATTCGCTTCCAGGCGGGAGACACAGATCTGCTGAGCCGCTTCAGCGCCCAGAACTTCGCTGTGCTGCAAAGAGGGCAAGCGGCCAAGGGATACGAGCTGGAAGATTTGGGGCCGGGACTCGAATACAATTTTCTCTTTTTCAACCTCAACAATCTGGCTGGAAAAAATCTCCCGCAGATTGCGCAGAAACAGGCGTGGTTTCAAGACGTGCGGTTTCGGCAGGCAGTTTCGGACGCGATTGATCGTGATGGAATTGTTGGCCTTGTGTACAACGGCCGCGCAACGCCGCTCTGGAGCCAGGTGACGCCCGGAAACAAAATGTGGGTAGATGCGTCGCTCGCGCATCCGCCGCAATCGCTGGATCGGGCGCGCGAACTGCTTAAGAGCGCGGATTTCTCATGGAACAGCGCCGGGAGCCTGATTGATCCGTACAGCCAACCCGTAGAGTTTTCCATCCTTACCAGCTCGTCCAATGCTGAACGGATGAAGATGGCAACACTCATTCAAGCCGATCTCGCACAGCTAGGGATGAACGTGCACGTGGTGTCGCTGGATTTCGGCGCGATGGTGGATAGGCTGCTCAACAGTTTCGATTATGAAGCGGCGATGATGGGCTTGGCGAGCGGGGATGCCGACCCGACATCGGAGATGAACGTTTGGCTCTCGAGCGGCGGCACGCACCTGTGGGACTTGACCGAATCGAAGCCGGCGACGCCCTGGGAAGCGGAGATGGACCAGCTCATGAACCAGCAGCTCGTCACGTTGAATTATGCGCGGCGCAAGGCTCTCTACGATCAAGTGCAGCAAATTGTGGCGCAAGATCTTCCGGTAATCTGCTTAGCAAGCCCGCATATTCTGATCGGGGCAAAGAATCGCATCGGAAATTTTCACCCGGCGATCCTCGCACCATATGCTCTGTGGAACGTCGATCAGCTTTATGTTCATTAGATCATGGGGTGAGGGTAAGGCGTGCCTCAGAAAGCCCAAGTGACGACTGAACGCCATTCTACTTGGACGGACACGCAGCTCGTGAAGGAGTGTCTGCGTGGAAGCGAAGAGGCCTGGTCGGCTCTGATTGATATGTACAAGAACCTGATCTTCTCGATTCCCATAAAGTACGGCTTTTCCACTGATGACGCCACGGACATTTTCCAGGCAGTTTGCGTGGAGCTTCTTTCCGAGCTCCCAAAACTGCGAAAACCGAAGGCTCTGCCGAAGTGGATCATGCAAGTGGCTGTGCACAAGTGCTTCCACCACAAGCGACAACTGCAAAGAACGGAGGCGCGCGAACCCGATGATGAATCATTCGAAACGAGCGTTCCGGCACGCGCCGAGGGAATCTTGCGTCAGGCAGAAGAAGAACAAACGCTGAGGCAGGCCGTTCGCGATCTCCCTCCACGCTGCCGGCGCCTGATTCAGATGCTTTTTTTCGAAGAACCGCCTCGTCCTTACCAGCAGCTTGCCGCGGAGCTGGGGCTTTCCACCGGGTCGATCGGCTTCATTCGCCAGCGTTGCCTGGAACGCTTGCGCAAGCGTCTCAACGAAGCAGGCTTCTAGTGGCTCAACCAAAAAAGAAAGAGTCGCTTCCTGCAAAATTAGTTTCGGAGTTGGCGAAGCTTGCGGATGACGCGAGCCGCGCGCGCTATCTCACACGCCACCCGAAGCTGTGCAGCGCGGGTTTCGCTCAGAAGCTGAATGAAATCGTCCGAACGAAGCTGCGGGCGGACACGCGAGAAGCGCTCTCCTTGGCCGAAATTGCCGTTGCGATTGCACGCAAATCGCGCGACCGTGAGATTTTGGGGCGGACGCTGCGTTCCAAGGCGAACGCGCTCTACATGATCGGCGATAACCAGAAGGCGCTGGAGTTTCATGCCGAAGCCATTGAAATATTCCGGAAACTCGGCAATGCCCAAGAAGAAGCTCGCACTCTGATTCCTTCGATTCAGCCGTTCATCTTGCTCGGGGAATATGGCCGTGCCTTCACCGCAGCGGAGCAGGCCAAGAAGATTCTCGAGCACCTCGGAGACAAACAGCGGCTCGGCCATCTGGAAATCAACGTCGGGAATATTTATCACCGCCAAGACCGATTTGAAGAGGGCCTGGCCTGCTACGAACGCGCGTATGAAACGCTGCTGCC
>JBAPRL010000047.1:0-16197 GCA_049281095.1 Candidatus Acidiferrales bacterium | reverse complement strand
GGCCAGCATCCGACGAGGAATCTGCTGGTCCCTGTGCTTCCCGTAGGGGCGACCCTTGGGCGCCCGTCGCGACTCCCCGAGTCGCGCCCTTCGCCAGGGCACGGCTTCAGCCGTACCGAAAAACACTTCACATAGGACGCCTTCCTATTGCGCCTGCCCCGGTCTTTTCGCCGGCGCGTTTCATCCGCGCGAAGTATTCTTACCTCTTGCCTTTGTAGAGGCAGCTTGCCGGGCCAGTCGGTTCCATGCCGCCGCGTTTTGCTTCATAAAGTGGAATGTTCCTGTCGCGCGCTTTACCCGCGCGAAGTATTCTCTTCTGGGCCTGATTTGCAGGCTCTTCGACCGTCGGTGATCGTTGGAAGGAGGACAAACGAATTGCATCTCGGCCAATTTCCCGCCCTGCTTCTCTGCGCCCTGCTCGTTTCCGTGGTCTTCGCCTGCGTCTTTCAACCCACCGCCAAAGAGCGCTTCCTCGCCGCCCTCCGCTACTTCGTTTTTCTCGTGGTTCTCTCCGTCGCTCTCGCCTGGCTCATGTATCTCCTCTCCCACTAGCACCGCTTCCGTGTCGCGGCGTGGGGCGGCCTATCGAGAGTTTCCTTGGGGGTCCTGCGCGAACGAGGTGAGCCTGTTCCGCGGCGCTGCCGCTATTTCACCGAACCGGCGCGCCGGTGTGTTGCGCGAGGATGAGTTTGACCAGAACCACGATGGCGAGAATCAGCGCCAGGATCAGGTGCCCGCGAATATTCCGGCGCGGCAGGATGGGCCTGGATTTCAGTTGCTGCCAGAGAATGTCCTTTGCCTCATCAAATGAGACCATGATTTTCTCCTGCATCTATTCTCCCGACAGCCTCGCCGGCATTCCAGCCAAGAATTCCGGCAAGTGGCGAATCAGAAAACATCCGGAAAAACAAGGAGCCTTTTCACGGCGCCGCAATCCCGCGCGCGATTCCTTCCCCTGCGCCGTCGCGCGCCGCGATGAATCTCACGCGCCGCTGTGACACAGGCGGCCACGCGAAAATTGACGCCTTCCGCCCTCAATGCTAAATTCAATTCACAGCCGAGGTAGCTCAGTTGGTAGAGCAGCCGATTCGTAATCGGCAGGTCGACGGTTCAAATCCGCCCCTCGGCTCCAACGCTTTTCGGATCATCGCAACCCCTGCCCGCCTCCGATTTGCTGATGCTGTCTTCGTGGGGGCTGCCTTTCTCGTCCCTGACGTTTCTGCGGCACCGAGGACCTCAAAAATGCGCTTTTTACAGATTACCGAGTGCGCCTTTGCGAGGCGGCGCGACGCAGCCGCCGCCTCACCCCGGCTGGCTCATTTGCCCGCGACGCTGCTGCCGGCGTTGCCGTTCTTCAAGTACTTGGCGTACCACGCCAGGTAGCGCTCGTAGCGGTCGCGCACGAAGCTGGGCCGCTGAATCCCGTGGAATTCATTCGGATACACAATGAATTCCGTGGGGACGCCCAGGCTCCGCAGCGCCTGATACATCTCCATGTTGCCGATCATCGGCACATTGGCGTCTTTGTCGCCGCTGAAATAGAGCGTCGGCGTCTTGATGCGATCGGCGTGCAGGAACGGATACGAAAGTTTCTGGTACGTCTTCCAGGCGTCCGCATTCCACGGCGGGCCGATTTCGTTGTCGTACTGGATGATGTACTGATCGACGCCGTAAAGCGCCACGGTGAATCCGGTGCCCGCGCCGCACGTCGCAGCCTTCAGGCGCGGATCGCTGGCGATCATGTAGTCGGTGAGGATGCAGCCGTAGCTCCAGCCGCCCACGCCGAGCCGGTTGGGATCGGCAACGCCCATTTGAATGACGTGGTCGATGCCGGCTTTCAGGTCCATCACTTCATGGTCGCCCCAGTCCGCGAAAATCGCGCGCTGGAATTTCTGGCCGCGCCCGGAGCTGCCGCGATAATTCACGTTGAGCACAGCGTAGCCGTTGGCCGCAAAAATCTGGCGCTCAAAGCTGAACGCGTGCGCGTCTTGGCCGTTCGGCCCGCCGTGGATGCGCAGCAGGAACGGCACTTTGGTGCCGGCGCTGTAGCCCACGGGATAAGTCAGGATTCCGTGGACTTCGGTTCCGTCGGGAGACTTCCAGCTGACGTCTTCGGTTTTTCCGAGATCGAGCTGGGCGAAAAGCGCGTCATTCTGATGCGTCAGTTGGCGCAGCGTTCCGCCGTCCCAGGAATAAATTTCCGTGGCTTTGTCATCGCCGCCGGTAAGCCCGACCAGGCATCCACTCGAATGCGAGATGCCGCCGATGACGATGGGAGGCTGGAGCAATTTCTGCACGCTTTGATCCGCGACGCTGATGGAGATCGGATATTCCGAGCGGTCATCTTCCTCGTCGACAATGATCGATTTTCCATCGTCGCTGAAGTAAGGGCCGGACACCGAGCGGTCCAGGCTTTCCGTCAAAATGGTCGGCGCAGCCGAGCCGTCCGACGGCACCACCGCCAGATGGCTCATGCCGTAGGCGTCCCATTTCTTTTCGTCGCCGAGCAAAAACGCAATCCACTTTCCATCAGGACTCCACGCCAGGCGTCCTCGCGTGCCGCGCGTTTCGTAATTGGTGATCTGTTTTTCCGGCGAGCCCGGCTGCGCATCGGCCACAAAAACTTGCGGCGATGGCTCGCGGTCCGGGTCGGGCTCGTGATTGCTTAAGAACGCGATGCGCGTTCCGTCTGGCGACCACACCGGCCCCGATTCGTCGTGCCCGGTGTCCGTGGTTAGGCGCTCGGATTTTTTCGTGGCGATATCGAAAATGTAGACGTAGCTGTGGCGGCCGCTGAGCAGATAGCCCACAACGTCCTGCCGGAAATGATAGCGGTCGATGACGATGGGCTTGGGCGGTTTCGGTTTGCCTCCGGCGCCTTCGGTGTCGTCGCCCTGCGCTTCATCGGGATCCGGATCGCCAACCACCATCGCCAGGCGCTTCGAATCGGGCGACCATTCGTAGTTTTGCAGGTGTCCCTTCACGTTGGTGAGCTGCATGGCCTCGCCGCCTTCGCGATTGAGAATCCAGACCTGATTTCCCTTGGCCTCACCGGGGCGTCCGGAAGTGAATGACAGATATTTCCCATCCGGAGACCACTGCGGGCTGCCTTCCGATTCCTGGCTCTCAGTGACCTGCCTGTCAATCGACCCGTCGATGCTCACCATCCAAATGTGCGAGCTGTGCTTGTCGGCTTTCGCGTCAATGGTGCCGACGGTGTAGGCCACCCATTTACCGTCGGGGGAGCACTGCGGATCGCGGACGTCGCGCATGCGCGCCAGGTCGTCCAAATTGAGCGGGCGCTTCGTCTGCGCAAAGGTCGGCGCGCCGAGCGCCAGGATGAATGCAGCGCCCAAGCAAAATGCGCTGGCGCGAATCAGCAAACGAGCGCGCGCGGCCGCGCACGCTCGAAAATTTCTGCAGGAATTATTCCGATCAGAGGCACAATTCAATTTCTTCGCGTTCATCTCACACCCCTTTTGGCTCTATGGTCGCGGCAAATGGTTCGGCGCACGGTTTTCTATAATACAAATGCGGACTGTCGCAAAGCGCAATTTTGAGCGGGCAGCACAGTCACAGACGGCTTGGAGGACCTTAGCGTTACGGAATCTTGCGCGGATGGGCGCGCCATTCGCGCCGATACTTTTTTCGAATGGAAGAAAACCGAGATGCGCGGGGAATTGGCAAATCCGCTTGCGCCTTGTTCTCAAGCGGCACGATTGGGAGTTTGCGCCGGAAATCGTACAAAAAAGCAGAAGGCCCACCGCGAAGTGGGCCTTCTAGGGAGAAAAGCTTCTGGGCCAATGCGCGGATGGCCCTCGAAACTCTTCCACAAATCGGAGTCTAAGAGACCTCGTTGATTGAGTCAAGGGCGAAAACCGTTGAAACGGATGGAGAATAAGCTATTTATAATGTGCTAGATACAGGCGCAGGCGGATGCACATCCGGTCACCAATTGACCCAACGCTCCGGTTTTGGAGCGTCATCTAATACAAATCACTGCCTTTGACGGGGCGACTACTCAGGCCCAATTCGATGATTTCGAGGTCGAACGCTCGGTCAAAAACTCTGCCTGGCCATAGCCGTTTGATCAACAGGCGAAGCCCCGCGAACACTACGCCGCCCAAGAGTGCGAAGGCGCAAATTTCACCCGCCCCAACGAACGTTCCGATGACGATGGTGACCATGGACGGCTGATTTGTTTCCAGCACCTCCGTATTCCAGGTCAGCACCATGCCGGAATTGAATTGATCCAGAAGGGAATTGGCGGCTGCAGCGGAGGGAGCGTTTGCAACCAGAGCGACCATGGTGCTGTCACGACGCGCGTACAAGTGCGGAGCGCTGGATTTTAGGCCCGCCGTGTTCGCGTTGGCTGCTGAGTTGTCCATGGTGACGGCGCCGAACTGCGTCTCCAGTTGTTTGAGTTGGGCTTCCGCGATTTGCGGAGTGGGATAATCCACCACGACCAGCGTGGAATCGTGCCCGGCGAGCCGGTAATGTGCAAGCTCCGCCTCAGCGCCCATGGAAAAGCCAAGCCAGTCGCCGGGAGCAAAGGGGAAAACCTGTGCGAGCGCTACCGGCCCCCAAATGTAGTGGTCTGTGCGCGGAACCAGGCCGTCGGTTGGCAAACGTTGCGGCAGCGCCGGGTAAGCTCCCCATTTCGCGTGCCCTCCGGCTTGCGCGACAAGCAGCTCGACGGCGTCACTGTCTTTGCGCAAATTCTTGCCGGTAAATACGACGACCAGATTGCCGGTCAGGGCCAGCGCACGGTCGCGCGAAATCGACGAATGCTGAGTGAGATTTCCCTGGGCCATATCCGGTGTGCGCAGAAAAGAATACGCGCCGTATGCGCCGGCCGTATTTGTAAAGCTGTAGATGGTTGCCGTCAGCGAATCCGCGCCGTGGGTGTAGGTGCGAGTCTCGGCTGACTGTGCCCGGTATTCTTTTAACGCGGCGCTGGCTGCGCCGGCGATTTGCTGCACATCCCCGGCCGCGGACTGGCTCGCCGGCGCCGCGCTGGAATTCCAGCCGGCCACCGAAGCAGGCAAAATACCCTGCGCAAACGACCGCGGCGCAGTCAGGAGCAATAGCGGCAAAGAAAGTAGAAAAAGGCGGCGCATATTAACTGGCTCAATTATACGACGGAAACGTTATCGCTGCTCACGGGAGGAACCGGAAGTCACGGGCTGCTGAACGGTCATCAATTTCTGCTTTTGCCGATCCAGCGCCAGGCTGTTCAGGCTCGACAGATAGCTCTCGACGCCCCGGAAAATCCCCTGCGCGATTCGTTGCCGCTGCATGGGTCGTTGGAGCATTTTTTCGTCCGTGGGGTTGCTCAGGAAAGAAATCTCGGCGAGCACCGACGGCATGTCCGCGCCGATCAGCACCACAAACGGGGCTTTCTTCACGCCCCGGTTGCGCTCCGCGGTGCTGACTTGCCGCAACTGGCCGGTGAGGGAATTCTGAATGTCGGAGGCCAGCTCGCGCGATTCCTCGATCTTGTCGTTGTCGGCGATTTTCTTGATCAAGTCCTGCAATTCGTGGATGGACGAGTCGGAAAGCGCGTTTTCGCGAGACGCTGTTTCGAGCGCCTCTTGCGAAGTGGTGAAATTCAAGTAATAAGTCTCAATCCCGCGCGCGGTGTCGTTGTGGCTGGAATTCGCGTGAATGGAGATGAACAAATCCGCCTTGGCCTGGTTGGCGATGGCGGTGCGTTCTTCCAGTGGAACGAAGACGTCGGTCTTGCGCGTGTAAATCACTTCCGCGCCCGGCAGTTTTTTCTGGATCAGTTTTCCAAGCCGCAGGGCCACGTCAAGACAAACATTTTTTTCCATCACGCCGTGCGGTCCGATCGTTCCGGTATCGTGGCCGCCATGGCCGGGGTCGATGACAATGCGGCTGATTTTCAGTCCCAGGGTACGCGTCAGGGAACGCTCGCCATCGCGAGTTGGTTGCGCCGCGATTGCGGGAATAGCCGGGACGGGCAGGGTGCGGCTGTTGCGGCCGGGCGGCGGCGAAAGTTCCGCGGATGCGTCCGCCGTGCTGTCTCCGGCGGCGGTGGTGGCCGGCACGATCACTTTTTCTGACGCCATCGGCGGAACGACTGTTGTTGCGGGTGTTGTTGCGGGCGAATCGCCGGCCAGTTTGCCGATTCCTTCATCCGTGCCGGGCTTCTTGTTGCTGGCGCTGCTGAGCGCGCCGTGAACGTCAATGACCAGGCGGAAAGGATCGGGCAGGAGAAATGCCGAGTATCCTTCGACGCTCTGAACGTCGAGGACGAGCCGCACCACACCGTCTTTGTTCTGCGCGACGCGCACGGCCTTCAAGAACCCGTTCTGCACGGGCATTTCTTTTTCGGTGAGCGACTTTCCGAGATGCGCGGCGTACAAATCGAAATAAATTCTGTCGGGATCCTTGATGCGGGCCGATTCGTACTTCACCGCGCCGTCGAGATCGACCACCACGCGCGTGTAATCGTCCGCATTCCAGGTGCGAATCGCGGTGACTCTTGCAGGGCCGCTCTGCGAGCCGTCGGGGCTTGGTTGCGCGGCGGTTTCGGCGGATTTGGTTGGTGGCGAATCGGCACTTTGCCGCGCATCATTAGCGGAATCGTTTGCGTTGGCGGAGGAATCGTCCGCATCCGACGCATCGGTTTTCGCCGCAGCTTGCGTGGCCGGTTTCCGCGCGCTGACCTTTCCTTCCGCGATTTCCTTCAACGCTTCTCGCGCTTCCGCGGCGCGAGGCGAATGCGGATATTTCTGGACGAACTGGGTAAACGCATCCTTCGCCTCGGGACCTTCGGCCAAATCGTCTTTCTCGATCTTGCCCAACTCAAAAAGCGCGTCGGTGCGGAATTTGCTTCCGGGATACTGCGCGATGAGGAATTCGTAAGTGACCAGCGAATTCTGGTAGTACGTCTGATCGAATTGATCGCCCATGTCGCCATAAAGCTGCGCCACTTCCATCAGCGCGGGCGTCACGGCTCCGGCCGAAGCGGAAAGCAGATACACGCGGCGGTACGCGGTTACGAGGGTTTTATAATCTTCGAGGGAGCGGCTGTTTTGCGGCTGGGCTTCGAGCGCCTGGCGCATCTGCTCGGCTTTTTGGTACTGCGCTTCCGCCTGTACGCTTGCCGACCCCTGCGCTTTCGCCGCCGGAGCGCACAAAAACGCCGCAGGCGCTGCGAGGATCAGCGCGATCACGCTCAGGCGAGCAGGCCACCAAACCGTTTTGGAAGTCTTATGTTCGCTTCGCAGCTTCATTCATTTGTGAAAATCGTCCGGCCGCCAGGACCCGTGACTCCATGGATCGAGGATTGCCGAGACACGCTGAATTCGGGCGTTCTCGGCGAGCCGGATTGGAAGTAGGTGTGGGTCACTTTTTGCACGTAGGCTCGTGTCTCGGGATATGCGGGCACGCCGCCGAACCGCTGCACGGCTTGCTCGCCCGCATTGTATGCGGCAAGCGATTTCTTCAAATCGCCGTGATACCGGTCGAGCAGATCCCGCAAATATCGCGTCCCGCCATTGATGTTCTGGACAGGATCGAAGACGTCGCCCACTCCGTAACGTTCTGCCGTCGATGGAATCAGTTGCATCAATCCAAAAGCTCCTTTGGAGGATACCGCGTACGGATTCCAGTTCGACTCCGCTTGGATCACCGCCTGCACCAGCGCAGGATCCAGGTTATTTCGCTCCGCCGCGGCATTCACAACGCTTTGCAGCATTGCTGAAGGCACCACGGCGTTCCCGTTCGTGCCGTGTTGCCGGGCCGCCTTGGCGGGCGGGTTCGCGTTAATGTAGACGGTCCGTCCATGGGCATCTACATAGGATGCAATTTGGGCCTGCGCCGGCCTGACCAGAAAGAGGCCCAGACACAATCCCAAAACTGCCGCGAGACTCGCCATCGCACGGGTACGCAAAACTGCCCGGTTTGCCCGCTGGGGCGGGCTTGGCACATTTTTACGGAAAAGGCAGAACATTCCCACTTCCTCACAAACGACAGTGCATCCGCGACCGGGTTTATAGGGATACCCGGCTTGCCTGCGTAAGCAGGCTTCGTTTCTAGCGCTTGTAAGGAATTATACCAGCCGCTCGATGAGCGCGCTGACTTGCGCGAGAGCTGTTTCGATACCAGCAACATCCTTGCCACCGGCTTCGGCCAGATCAGGCCGGCCGCCCCCGGAGCCCCCCAGGTAGTTGGCGAGTTCCTGGACCATCTTCCCGGCGTGGAGCCGGTTCGTCAAGTCTTTCGTCACAGCAGTAATGAGAGACACCTTACCGTCGGAGCCGGTGGCCAAAACGACCACTCCGGAGCCCATTTTCTGACGTAGGCCGTCGGCGAGCTGGCGGAGGGCCTCGCGGTCGACGTTTTCGACCTTTGCGGCGACGATTTTTATGCCTTTTACGGTTCGGGACTCGGCCAGCAGGGAATCGGCCATGGAAACCGCCGTTTTGCGCTTCAGGCCTTCGAGCTGCTTTTCGAGCTGCTTGCGGTCCTGCTCCAGTTTTTCCACGGCTTCGAAGACGCGATCTTCGCCGGTGTTCAGCATCCCTGCAAGAGCGCGCAAAGTTGACTGCGCATTGCGATACTGTTCGAGCGCGGCGTCGCCGGTGAGCGCTTCAATGCGGCGCACGCCGGCCGCGACGGATTGTTCGACGGAGATTTTGAAGACGCCGATTTCGCCGGTGCGCGCGACGTGCGTTCCGCCGCAAAGCTCCTTGCTATAGAAGCCGCGCGGGTAGGCGGCGTCGCCGATGGTGACCACGCGGACATTTTGCTCGGGATATTTGTCGCCGAAAAAGGCGAGGGCGCCGGAGGCCAGCGCGTCGTCGATGGTCATGATGTCCGTTTGCAGCGGCAAGTCGCGGAGGATTTCTTCGTTCACCTGGTTTTCGATTTCCTGCAGCTCTTCCGGCGCGAGTTGCGCGAAATGGCTGAAGTCGAAGCGCAAATGATCGGGCGCGTTGAGGGAACCGGCTTGTTTGACGTGCGTGCCCAAAATATTGCGCAGCGCGGCGTGAACCAGATGCGTGCCGCTGTGATTGCGCATCACGCGCGCGCGACGCGCGGCGTCGGCGACGGTGGCGACGCGCTCGCCGACGGCCAAATCTTCTTTCGCGATGATGCGATGCGCGATGAGTCCGGCGACGGGATAATACGCGCCGCGCACGTCGGCGACTTGCAGCGAGACGTTGTTGTCGAAGAGCGCGCCGGTGTCGGCGACTTGGCCGCCGGATTCGGAGTAAATCGTGGTGCGGTCGAGGACGATTTCCGCTTCTTGGCCGGCTTTCAGTTCCTTGGCTTCGCCGTTCTTGGTGACGATGGCCTGGATGTGGCAGTCGCGCGCCGTGGTGCCGAAATAAAAATCGGGCTCGGTCTTGAACGTGTCGGCGAGCTTTCTGTAGACGGGGCTGGCGGTTTCTTTGTGCGCGCCTTTCCAGGAGGCTTTGGAGCGCTGCTGCTGCTCGGCCATGGCCTTATCGAAGTCATCCCATTCAACCTGTAGGCCAGCGTCATGTACGACGTCTTCGATGAAGTCGCGCGGTAGACCATAGGTGTCGTAGAACTTGAAGGCTTCTCTTCCTGAAAACAGGAAGTTCACGCCCAGCACATCGCGCAAGGCATCTCGCAGTACGGGGACACCTTCGAGGTTGTCTCGCGTTGTTTTGCCCATGACCTTATCGACGTGCTTCGATCGGGTCAGGTCGGTCTTTTGTAGCTCTATCCTATACTTCGACTGGGCGGTAGCGGCGTCATTGAAGATGGACGTTTTTAGTTCCTCTAGCCCAGTCTCAACGATTCGCGTGAACTGCCCTTCTTCAACATTGAGCACGGCGTCCATCCGCGCTGCGTGATCCTCAAGTTCCGGGTAAGCGTCCTCCATGAGTTGACGGACGCTACTAGCCATTTGCGAAAGCACGGTTGACTTTTCGCCGAGCCTTCTGGCGTATAGCGCACGCGCATGATCGAGAGCGCGGCGAATGATTTTGCGAAGAACATACCCGCGGCCCTCATTTGATGGGGTTACACCATCGGCTATAAGAAAAGTTGCCGCCCTCGAATGGTCGGCAAGTATGCGGTACGAAGGTTGGAGCGCAGCATGCTCGTCTGGAGCGCCTAGAATCCATGCAGCTTTTTCGATTAAGGGTACAAATAAATCGGTGTCGAAGTTGCTGATTTTGTTTTGCAGGACGGCGGCGACACGTTCGAGTCCCATGCCTGTATCGACGGAAGGCTTGGGCAACGGTTCTAATGTAAGGCAGGACGCGTGTACCGAGCGTCCCTTTTCCGCAGCGTCAGAAATTTCTTTTTCGGAGTGTCGCCCGCCCGTCTTCTCAACTTGACAGAGTCGATTGAACTGCATGAAAACCAAATTCCAGATTTCGACGTAGCGGCCGCAGTCGCAGGGGAATTTGCAGTCGGCGTGGCCTTGATCGGATGCCGCTGGCCCCATGTCGTAATGGATTTCGCTGCACGGGCCGCACGGGCCGGTGTCGCCCATGGCCCAGAAATTTTCTTTCAGGCCGGGAATTGCAATCACGCGGTCGGTAGGCGCGCCGGTATGAAGCCAGAGCTCGGCGGCATCATCGTCGGGCGGCAGATTTTCGTGGCCACCGAACACGGTGAAATATAATTTTCCGACCGGGATGCCGAACCATTGCGGCGAGGTGATCAGTTCCCAGGCAAAGGCAATCGCGTCTTTCTTGAAATAGTCGCCGAAGGAAAAGTTGCCGAGCATCTCGAAAAAAGTGTGATGGCGATTGGTGAAGCCGACATTTTCGAGGTCGTTGTGCTTTCCGCCGGCGCGCACGCATTTCTGGCAGGTGGTGGCGCGTTTGTAGTCGCGCTGCTCGAGGCCGAGGAAAACGTCCTTGAACTGGTTCATGCCCGCGTTGGTGAAAAGCAGTGTGGGATCGTTCGCCGGGACGAGCGAGGAGCTGCGCACGCGCTTGTGCCCGCGCTCCTCGAAAAACCGCAGGAACGTCTCGCGAATCTTATTTCCCGGCCACTTCAGTTCTTGCACATGTTCTCCAAAAACGGATCCATCTGCCTGCTTGGTGCATCATAGCTTTTCTGGTGTCCGAAAATGCAAATTTGATTCGAAAGAGCGACATTTTCAGCGATTAGAAAGAGCTCCGTCCGTGCGTTTTCAGCGAGTTGCGGGCGGTTCTAATTCTTCATAGCTTAAGCGATTAGATTCACCGTCTTTTCGCCCCTCCATAAAAACGAATAGCCACCCGAAGGTGGCCTGCCGGACAAAATGCCCGAACATCCCCCTGTGTACCACTTTATAAACAAGTTGTCAAGCGGAAAATTGATTACATCGCGCGCAAGACGTGCGCGAAAAGGAAAAAGGGTTATGGCAAGCGTCTTTCGGCGGACGACGGGGGCACGTCACTGTGTGATCACGGCGCTAGTTGAGTCGAGGATTCTGCTAAAGTAGCTGACAGCACCTTCCAAGGAAAAATAAATGAAGATCGACGTTACCGATTCGGCTCAGTTTAAGCGTTTGCTGGAGGCATTGGTCGACGAACTCATCGACGCGCGCGACCATTTCCGACTTCATCAGGATCTTGATGCCGCTATCGAAGATTACCATGCGGAGTTCAACCAGTCTCCGGCGTTCTGGAGGTTTACCTTGAATGCTCATATGGACGCCACACTACTGCGACTCTGCAGGGCCTATGATCTGTACCAAGGCAAACCGAACCTGAATCTCAGGAACTTCCTTGAGACTATCCAAGCCAACGTACATTTCTTCGAGGAGCCAAACTTCCGCGAACGGCTGAAAGATAATCCGTTCGTCGATTCGCTTGCGGCTGACCCTCGGGAGCCAGATCCTGTGCAACTACAACAAGATTTGGAATCGGTGAGCAAAGCCAACCCCTTAGTCAGGAAGCTTATGATCTGGCGGAACGAGCATTTTGCACACCGTAGCCGCTCAAACGCGTTAGACCCCGGGGGTTTCACCGAACAAAATCCTATTCTCTTCTCAGAGATCAAGGCGCTGATCGATAATGGACTCCGCATCGTCAACCTTTATAGCAGTCTCTTTGGGGCTACTGTCCACACGAGCTTACCAATCAAGGACTACAGGCATCTTCTAGATGCGGTCCGAAGGGATTTAAAGGCACGGAACGCGGAGTTTGAGAAGCGGATTGCCGCGGCAAAAGCTGCACGAGGTGCGGGGTAGTTACCCCGGCCCAACCAAGCAACAGCAGATTCCTCACCGCCATTCGCCTGGAAGGCGGGCGACTGGGTTTCCTTCGTTCCTCAGGGCAGGCGGAATGACAGGGAGAGGTTTGCGAGGTGACGAGGTTTGGGCGTAGACAGGCTGACTCCTTGTGTCACGATCAAGAAAATTGAAACTGACCCACTACGTTTTGTTTGAGGAGTTTTGGGTTTCGGCCCAGCGTTGCCGGACGTGCGCGAGGACTTGCTGCTTATTGTGCTTCAATTGGCGAATGAGCGCCTGATTGCCGGTTCTTTCGTGGCGCGCGGCCCAGAGGACCATTTCCGCGAGCACGGGCGCCAGGTCGATGCCCTTTGCGGTGAGCACGTAAATCAGCTTCCGCCCATCGGAAGGATCGGGCTCCGAAGAAATGATTCCGTACTCTTCCAATCTTCGGAGGCGGTCCGCGAGGACGTTGGTCGCGATTTTTTCGTGGGAGGCGAGGAATTCCTTGTAAGTATGGAATCCCCATATCATCATGTCACGCAAGATCAAGAGCGACCAGCGGTCGCCGAGCATCTCCACGGAGGCGTTGAGCGGGCAGGCCGAGCGTCTCTTGGGGTGCGACTTGTTCGCGGGCATATTGTTACCGTAACACTTTTCACTTGCATTATGCAAGTAAGTTGCGCACACTGGCTGCTCGAAAATCGGAAAGGGAAGCGCGGCATGCGTAAATTAGCGGTTTTCAACAACGTGACGCTGGACGGCTACGTTGCCGGTGTGAACGGAGACTTCAGTTGGTTGCACAGCGGCTACGACGACCCGGAGTTCCACGCGTTTACGGCGAAAAACGCAAGCAGCGCGGGAGAATTATTGTTTGGCCGGGTCACCTATGAACTGATGTTCAATTATTGGACGACGCCCGAGGCAATGAAGAACGATCCGATCGTTGCCGAAGCGATGAATCGAAAGCCGAAGACCGTGTTTTCGAGGAAGCTGGACAAAGTATCGTGGAGCAATACGAAGCTGGTGAAAGGCGATTTGGCAACGGAAGTACGAAGAATGAAGCAGGAGCCGGGCGAGTCGATCGTCATTTTGGGAAGTGCCAGCATTGTGTCAAAATTGGCGGCAGAAGGCCTGATTGACGAGTACCAAATCGCACTGACTCCCGTCGTGATTGGCGCCGGAACAACGATGTTTACCGACGTCAAGAACAGACTAAACCTGAAGCTAACAAAGACGCGCGCTTTCCGCAACGGGAGGGTGTTCCTTTGCTACGAGCCGACGGCTTGACTCGCAGAGCGAGTGTGGAATTAGGATAGTGAATTCGGCAGGCCATAAAACGAAAAAGGAGAAACAAATCATGGCAACGAAACCGACGCACGAACAAGCCCAGCTTCAACTGCAACTTTACGATTTGCGGCGCGAGGCGCGCATGCGCCAGGCACGCGATTGGTTTTTCAAGAACTACTTCGCAGAAACTCTGGATGAAGCCATGAAAATCGCGCCGATGGGGACAGAGCAGGGCGCATTCTTCATGATGGTGCTCAGTTATTGGGACCAAGCGTGCGCGATGCTGAATTATGGATTGCTGCACGAAGATCTTTTCTTCGAAGCGAGCGGCGAATTTGTCGGTGTGTGGGAGCGCGTCAAGGCCTCCATACCGGAGGCTCGCAAGCGCTTCGTGAACAAGGAATTTGCCGCGAATCTTGAGAAAGCGGCGAACCGCTTCGAGAAATGGAGCGAGAAACGGTCGCCGGGGCAGATGGCGGCGATGCGCCAGATGATGAAGCAGATGCGCGCGGGGCAGCAAGCCACAGCGGCAAAGGCCTGACAAAGACAGTGGCGAGTGTCTAGTGGCGAGTGACTAGAAAAAAGCAAACCCAAGAGTTAAAGAACGAATCAGAAGGTGCGACGCTCGCCGCCGCGATCGGCGGGCGCCAAGCCGGCACGACCAACGGTAACGGGTCAGTTTGAGTTTTGGTTCCTTGTGTGAAGAGCAGGAAAATTCAAACTGACCACCGCTCGACGACTTTGTGAAGAGGCAGGAGGATAGCGATGCAAAGGATGATCAGGACGATCGGATTCGGAAGCTTCGTGCTGGCGGCCGTGCTGGTCATCGTGTTGAGCGGGACGTGGCCGGCGCAAGCACAGGACTCTAGAGCGCCGTATCCGCGCATGGCTCCGATTAGCCAATACATGATGGCGGATCGCAATGCCGAGATCGGCTTGGCGCGGAGCGCGGCTCCGGAGTCCATCTCCCGCGACGCCGAGGTTTTGGTCCTCGGACGCCACGGCTACGAAACCGCGGTCAAAGGCAAGAACGGTTTTGTGTGTATCGTAGAACGAGGGTGGAATTCCCCCGCCGATTCCCCGGGATTTTGGAATCCGAAAATCCGGGGTGCGGACTGCTACAACCCGCCGGCCGCTCGAACCATCTTGCCATTGATTCTCAAGAGAGCCGAGCTGGCATTGGCGGGGCAGTCAAAGACTCAGATCGTCGAGGGCGTCAAGGCATTCGGCAGGAAGGGAGTACCCCCTCTGCAGCCAGGAGCCATGTGCTACATGATGTCCAAGGAAGCGTACCTTACCGATGACGACGGCCACAACGTGGCGCACCTGATGTTTTACGTTCCGGAAGGCACGGCTTGGGGGCAAGATCTGCCTGGATCCCCGGTTATGGTGCTTGACCAACAGATTCCGGGCGCTCCGAGCCCCACAAGCATGTACATGATTCCGGTGCGCCGGTGGTCGGATGGAACACTTGCAGTCGCAGCGCACTGAGGCAACAGGCACAGTGAGAAAAGACAAACTGCGGAGGAGCGGCGTGTGAGCAAAGTACGAGTTCTGGTGGGCACGCGCAAGGGCGCGTTCGTGATGACGTCGGACGGGAAGCGCGAAAAGTGGGACATTAGCGGCCCGCACTTCGCGGGCTGGCCTGTGTATCACATGAAAGGATCGCCGGCGGACCCGAATCGCATTTACGTTTCGCAGGTGAGCGACTGGTTTGGCCAGATCATCGAGCGCTCCGACGACGGCGGGAAAACGTGGATACAGCCCGGCACGCCGCCGGGCGAACCGGCTGCTGAGCCCGAGGGCGGAATGCCGAAACCGGCGAGCAACAAGTTCGTCTATGACACGTCGAAAGAAACGGGCAAGCCGCTGACCACGCATCAGTGGTACGACGGGACGCAACATCCGTGGGAGTTCAAGCGCGTGTGGCACCTGGAGCCGTCGCTGACCGATCCGGATACGGTTTACGCAGGAATTGAGGATGCCGCGCTGTTCCGCTCGACCGATGGTGGGCAAAACTGGCAGGAGCTTTCCGGTTTGCGCGGGCACGGCACCGGCCCGCAATGGCAGCCGGGGGCCGGCGGAATGTGTTTGCACACGATCCTTCTCGATCCGAGCAATGCGAATCGCATGTACATCGCGATTTCCGCGGCGGGCGCGTTCCGCACCGACGACGGCGGAAAAACGTGGAGGCCGATCAATCAGGGGCTGAGGTCCAACTACATTCCCGATCCGAAGGCCGAGATTGGCCACTGCGTGCATCGCATCGCGCTGCATCGCTCGCGCCCCAATGTGCTGTTCATGCAGAAGCACTGGGACGTGATGCGCAGCGACAACGCCGGAGATCTATGGCGCGAAGTGAGCGGCAATTTGCCGACGGATTTTGGGTTTGTGATCGACGTGCACGCGCACGAGCCGGAAACGATCTACGTTGTGCCCATCAAGAGTGACTCCGAGCATTATCCGATGGGCGGGAAGCTGCGCGTTTATCGCAGCCGCACCGGCGGAAACGAATGGCAGGAGTTGGGCAAGGGTTTGCCGGACCGCGATTGCTACGTGGACGTGCTGCGCGATGCGATGGCCGTCGATTCGCTGGATAAATGCGGCGTGTATTTCGGGACCACCGGCGGCCAAGTGTACGCGTCGGCGGACGCGGGGGATTCATGGGCACCGATCGTGCGCGACTTGCCGGCGGTGCTGTCGGTCGAGGTGCAGACGCTAGCCTGATT
>JBAPRL010000046.1:0-7507 GCA_049281095.1 Candidatus Acidiferrales bacterium | reverse complement strand
CTGCAAGGGCACCCGTTAGCAGGCTGGCGGTACTGGCGCGCGTATTCCGTTGGAATCGGAGAGGTTGTGATCGAAACGGGCGCTGTTGATACTTCAGCCCCTGGCCCTCTAAATTATGCTGGTTATTGGACGTTTCGTGGGTTGCAAAAGAAGTTATGGCAAGAATATTTGGAGTTTATACTGAGCGACATAGTCAAACCTCAGCATTTGGACCCAAACGCCACTGAGATCATAAATCCTGCCTATCCAGTATACGGAATCTGGAATCCAGCGTCACCATCTCAAAGCGATATTTTGTATCAGGTTTGTCAGGCTTCAACGTGTCATTGACCGAGAAGGAATTATTTCAAAAGAGGAAGTTTCGAGTCGCGCTCGTAGTAGCGATCATCGTAGTTCTTTTGTTGTTTCTGAGGGTCTATGACGTTCGCATCGATGCGGGGGGAACTCTATTTTGGAACGCAGACGAGGCGTACTTTTTCATCGGAATGGTGGATCGGGGCTACGACTTCAGCTATCTGGGAGATGTCATCGAACAGGTCAGAGAAATTTACCCGCTCGGGGCCTCTCCATCAAATTACACTCACTGCTCCTTGCTTGTGTTGCATATAACTTCCAATTCGATTCAGCAATATTCGATAGATGACTTTTTACTTGCTGAGGGCCCTGAGCCCTTTGAGGGAACGCTTTATCTGACAAACGATCTACCCGGTGGAGGCGCTATAAAATGGCTTGGAAATAGCTTTAAGCCAACGACTCCCGAGGAAGATAAAAGAGTTCACGAATATGCGATCAGCCTGCCGCAAGGACCTCCGATGGGTCCGAGCTATGACAATGTTCAGGGATGGTCCAAAAGAACCGTAGTGGGCCAGATTATCAGGAAATCGTCGAAGGTTTTTGTCGAGGAAGATTCCAAGGTAACAGTCGAAATTGCCGGGAAACCCTTAACGTTTGTCATGAACAGCGGCTTCATCAGTCACGACGCTTATATAGATCTCATACGTCCAGGTCAGCCGCCTGAAAGGATCTGGCATCTGGATGAACGACCGCATCGAGTCAGCAGAGGACAGTACTATCGCATCTTTAGGGACGAAATAGCTCAGCAGGTTGTTCGACAGATTAGGTCCCAGCCATGAGCTTCTTCCAGCCCTGGAATCCAGCATCGCCGTCTCAAAGCGATAAATCGGGCTAAGTACTACCAAATCTTCAAGTCGCATTGAGGAAGAGTTATCCTCATAGAGTGAGCGACCTAAGGCGCTACGCATCAAATCGGACCGCTGAATCCAATTTGCCATATAAACAGTGCCAAGTAACTGGCGGCGAGTGCACTGAACAGAAACGTCAGGAGAATGTGCCCGACGACAAATTGTGTTCCTTTGGGCCAGTCCGCATGAGAAAAGTAAAATGCGTCAACCAACACGCGAGCGGTCCAGTATATGCCAATGAAAGCGACCAGACCGAGTGCAACTCGGCCGCCTCGAAGCAACTCCCTGTGCAAGACAAGCGTAAGAGTCCCGAATGCAAAGATCGTCAGTCCCGTAAAGCCGCCCTGCACCCACAGGAGTTTCCGATTGAAAGGCATCAGTGATTGCAAATCCTGTTTCCAATGCAACCGATATGGAACTTGAAGGCTGGCAATCAGGATCACGAAATGAGCGGCGCCTGCAAGCCAGAGATCAATGTCGAAAAAACTGCTCAGGAGCGAGTTGGTCATAATGCGTGGATTGCGTTCATGAATGGAATTATCACATGCGAGACAAATGGGGGGTGAAAAAGCCAAAACACAGGCCCGGCAGTAAGCAGCGCCATAAATAGCCTGCCGGAGATGCCTTTACGGAGGCCAAGCGGTCTGCCCACGTTTGAGCGTTCAACCATCACACCGAGGCCTTGGACGGCGAAATAGGCAGTGGGAAGCCCATAGCCACCGTGCGCCGGTACAGAAATGACCAAATCATGGATCAGTCCGGAGAATATGAATACCAAGAAGCCCGCCATTCCCACTCCCAAATTCTTGTGCAGCGGACCAAAAACCAAGTCGTATGCGAGCTGACGAAATCCGAGATTCCACCGTTTGCCCCAGAACTCGCTGAGCGATCTCGAGCGGAGGGGCGCGGACATGATAGGAGGAGCGTCAACTCCAACACTCCGCCAAAATAATGCTACGACTTGAAAAATGCCGAAGTGGAGCAAAAGAATCAGCCCGACCATTCCGGTCCAGCCGCGAAGCAGCGGTTGCTGTTTGGGCAGGATTCGAGCGACAACCCATAGCAGGGTTACGCCGGTGCTCGTTTCAACGAGTGCCCAACACCAGTTTCGCAATTGGGGTGGCGTGACGCGCTTGTTTTCGTCCAAGAAGGCGTGCGCATCCATTCCGGGCCAAGCCAGGAGGTAGGCCGCCGAGCGCCAGGCAGCGTGTGGAATTCGACTTCGCGCTTTCCACCAGCTCAACCATTTGAGTCCAAGGTAGATGGAAATTGCTAAAGTCCACATGAATACCCAAGATTCGACGGCGTCGTAGAGGACGAATGCGCACAAAGGCAAAACCACCAATGGCAACCATCCAATCGCACTTGTAGTTGGATTTTGCGTAGCCAATTTTATACTTCGCATTCCGCTCCGGGACATTTCGCGGCGAACTTATTCGTCTTGATCTAAACTCAACTACCGTATGAGGACCGGGGCAAACATCACACATCTTGGCGCGAATCTCAAGGCTACAGCGATCCTTGACGTCGATAGCGAAGAGATTCGAGCGCTTACCCAGAGCCTCGGTCAGCCAGGCCAGTCTGACCTTTCGTTCGCACAGAAAGCTCATCTTCATTTGTGCCGGATGCTCCGACCTGTATATAGCGTCAACGAACGGCAACCTGCTTCGAGGACGGTGCGTAACAGGAGTGGTTCTTGTAGCCAGCGGATGGCTTGTCTTGAGGCTGTCACCCGGACTGCCGGAATTCCAACGAGAGTGCGCGCTTTGCATGTGAAAGGGAGTTTTTGGTATCCGCGTTTTCGACTTTCGCGCCCATTCATCCCTGCCAGCATCTTGCTTGTTTGGCCACAGTTTTTCCTTGGGGACATGTGGGTGGACTTCGATGAACTGCATTCGCCGATGGGGAGATTGGTAGAAGATGCGCCCGCATTTAGCAACGACGGGGAATCACTCTTCGAGGCGGTGCAGAAAACACCGGTAGATTTCTTGGGTAAGTCCTGCGGGTTGGCATGTGCGAAACCAGGACACAACCTATCGAAGTACGTTTTGGGCGACGAAGGATTCTTCGACACACGCGACGAAGTGTTCGAACGATTTGGTTCATTTCCGTACAGTCTACGCGGGCGAGTGTTCGAGTTCGTCTTTGGCGGACGAAGTTCACACTAAGAGAGCCTATGGGTTCGCGTGGAGTTTTGATTCCATTACTTGAGAACAAGTTTAGGAACAAAACCCTGCCAAACACCGTGAAAAACCGTTGTACTGCACGCAAGGAAATGCAAGAAAAGCCAACTACATAAAGTTTCTGGAGTGATCCGTTGGTTCAAGGTTCAAATCCTTGCGGGCCCACCATTTGTTTCAAGCGGAGCGCTGCGGCCTGACGTTAACTCAGGCTCTGCCGCCGCGTCCCATTTTGCCGACAATATCTCGTAGACCGGAGAGGTTTTCAACTTCTCGAGGAGCGCTTGCGGCAGAGACCCGTTCAGGCCCTCCTGGTCCTCGGCGACATCCATAAAGAATTCCTGCACATTGAACCGCGTTCCGTTTGTTAGCGAGCCCAACCCACGCTGCGGCAGTCCCGCGTATCGCCCACTGGGCAAAAGAAAGCGAGCCTTCTGCGTGTCCGCGAAATAGGGCAGCAGGATCTCCGAACAGACTTTCTGGCAAAGCGCGCGATCCTTGAGCCGGAAGATGACTTCAACGCGCTCGTACAGGTTGCGCGGCATCCAGTCGGCGCTGCCCAAGTAGACTTCCGTATTGCCGCCGTTGCCGAAGACGAAAATCCGGCTGTGTTCGAGAAAACGCCCCACCACGCTGCGCACGCGGATGCGGCTGCTGACGTTCCTGACGCCGGGACGCAGCGCGCAGGCTCCGCGCACGATCAGTTCAATGTGGACGCCGGCTCGTGAGGCGCGATACAGCGCCTCGATGATGCCTTTGTCGAGCAGGGAGTTCACTTTTGCGACGATCAGCGACGGCCGGCCAGCCTTGGCGTGCGTAGCTTCGCGATCGATCAGGCTCACGCAATTTTTCCCGAGGTTCAGAGGCGCCACAGACAACGGGCCGTAGTGCGCCTGCTCCGAATAGGCGGTAAGGAAATTGAAGACATAGTGGACGGCTTCGGTGATTTGCCGGTTGCACGTGAGCAGGCTCAAATCGGTGTAGAGACGCGCTGTCGACGGATTGTAATTGCCGGTGCCGAGATGAGCGTAGCGGCGGACTTTGCCGCCAGCGGCGCGGCGCACCAACAGAGCGAGCTTGCAATGTGTCTTCAGTCCGACCAATCCGTGGTACACCTGCACGCCCGCTTCCTGGAGGCTGCGCGCCCAGCGGATGTTGGACGCTTCGTCGAAGCGGGCCTTAAGCTCCACGACAACCGTGACTTCTTTTTTGGCCGCTGCTTCCATCAGCGCTCGAACGATGGGCGAATCTTCGCTGGTGCGATAAAGAGTCTGTTTGATGGAGAGGACATCCGGATCGTGTGCGGCGCTTTCGATGAAGTGGACCACTGTGGAATAGGAATCATAAGGATGATGCAGGAGCACGTCTCGCTCGCGGAGAAGATTGAAGAGCGCGCGCGGCTCGTGCGAAATGCGCAGCTCTCTCGGGACGAAGGGCGCAAATTTCAGGTCGGGTCGCGGTGTCTGGTCATAGAAATTGAAAAGGCGCGACAGGTTAACGGGGCCATTCGCTTGAAAGATCTGCCAGTCCGCCAGATGGAAATTCGATCGGAGGCGCGTGACGATCTCAGGATCGGCTCCCGCCTCGATTTCCAGGCGCACGGCCGCGCCCTTGCGGCGGCGGTGGAGCTGCGAGTCGACGGAATCGAGGATGCTTCGCGACTCTTCTTCGCGGAGATAAAGATTGCTGTTGCGCGTAACACGAAAAGCTGCGGACGACAGAATCTTGTATCCGTGATACAGGCGCTCAATGTAAGCCTCCACGATATCGTGGAGGAAAATGTACTCGATGGCGCCTTCGCCGGACGGAACGCGAAAAACTCGCGGAAGGGCGCGCGGAACGGTCACCACTCCCAGGAAGATTTGCGAGTCCTTGCGCTTTCGCTGGAGAAGGCATGCCACGCACAGGGCCTTGTTCAAGACGCGGGGAAAAGGATGCGCGGGGTCTACTGTGACGGGCGTCATCAGCGGCTCGACGTTCCCCAGGTAGAACCGTTGCACCGCCTTTCGCGCTTCCGGCGTTAGCTGCTGGAAGCTGCGGACTCTGACCGACTTCTCGGCAAGCGCGGGCACGAGCTTTTCGCGCCAGCAATCGTACTGATCCTTCACAAATTCGTGAATGGCCGCGGAGAGCTGGGTCAGCACTTCGCTGGGCGCCACACCGTCCGGTCCGGTCTCTCCGTGCCCCTGCTCCGCCTGTTGCAGAAGACCCGCTACGCGAACTTCCACAAATTCGTCGAGGTTGCTCGCGGTAATCGCGAGAAACTTGACTCTTTCGAGGAGCGGATTGCTGGTATCGAGAGCTTCCTCCAAGACGCGGCGATTGAATTGCAGCCAGGAGAGGTGGCGGTTAAAGAAGAGGCGCGGATGTTCTGACGTGGAGCGGCGCACGCGAATACCTCTGAGAAAGGCGTGAGCCTACTGCATGAATGTTACGGTGAAGTTACACCCTTCGCGATGCGCCCGGTAATGGGCAACCATCCTCCGCGCGGCGCAACGGAACTGCGACTTGAATTCGCGGAGTGGTATCATCACGCTGCGTCAACGTGGAAGCGAACGGGCGCGCCGCGGAGGGTGACCCACCCGCCCTGGGAGCCGAAACAACTTGCCGGTCGTCAACCAACCATACATTGGATTCGAGGGGCCGATAGGAGCCGGGAAAACGACCCTCGCGCAGTTGCTGGCCCTCCATCTCGGCGCAACGCTCATTCTGGAAGATGTCGATGGCAACGCGTTTCTCCCCGATTTCTACAAAGATAGGGAGCGCTGGGCGTTTGGCACGCAATTGGCATTCTTGATTTCCCGTTACGAGCAATTGAGAACCATTCCGCCGTCTCGAAGCAGACCGGTGGTTTCGGACTACACGCAAGCCAAAGACCCCATTTTTGCGCGGGCGCTTCTGCATGATCGCGAGGTGGAGTTATACGAAAGGCTTAGCATCGGACTTGACGCCAGCGTTTCCCGTCCCGACCTCACAGTTTACGTCGACGCCAGCAATGACATCCTTCTGGATCGAATCCGGCGGCGCAATCGGCCTTACGAGGCGTCGATTGACGCGGAATACCTGGACGCGCTGCGCGACGCATACGCCCGCCATCACAACTCCACCGGAAGATTCCAGGTCTTGAGCTTCGATACTTCCGCGCTAAACCTGCGTTCTGAATCGCAACTCAACAGCATGTACAAGAAGATCCTCGCGGCGGCTTCCCTGCGCTAGTCCGAACACCGAAGCGGGGCTTTTATTCTCTGGCTGGCTTGAATCCGTACTTCTCGAAAACTCCCTGCGCTTTCGCACCCATAAGAAAATCCAGGAAGCGTTTCGCCTCGGCGGATTGTTTTGAAGCCTTCAAAGCAGCGACAGGGTAGATGGTAGGCGAATGCGAATCCTCGGGCGCAGTTGCGACGACGCTGACCGCCGCCGAGATCTTCGCGTCCGTGGCGTAGACGATGCCGGCATCCACGTTGCCGGTGATGACGTACGTGAGCACCTGGCGCACATCCTTCGTAAGCACAAACTTGGGTTTCAATTCCTCGTAGAGGTGGAAGTGGGTGAGCACTTCCTGAGCATATTTTCCGGCAGGGACCGTTTGCGGGTCGCCGATCGCAATGACTTTCACTTCTGGTCGCGCGAGATCCTGAAAACTCGAAATCCCGGTCTTGCCCTTCGGAACGATTAACACGACGGCGTTCTTGACCAGATCCTTCCGCGTGCCGGGCGACAGTAGCCCCTCCGACTCGAGAGCGTTCATCTGATCTTCCGACGCGGAAATGAAAACGTCAACCGGAGCGCCCTGTTCGATCTGGTGTTGCAGCGTCCCGGAACCTCCCAGATTGAAGTGAATCACGGTGCCGGGCGCCTCGGCATAAAACAGTTGCGCGATTTCATCCAGCGCGTCTTTCAGGCTGATCGCCGCTGAAACCGTGAGCTCCACCTTGGGCTGCGGTGTGGCACGAGGAGCGGCGTAGCCGGAGAGTACCGCTAGTGAAGCCGCGAGAATCGCTGCAAGAGATATTCGGAGGTAGTTCGATCTCATTGGCGAACTCCAGTCGTATAGCTGCGTCAATCCCGCCGCGAAAAGGATCAGAAGACGAAACGAGTACCGATTGTCGGAGCGAAGTTGCTGTT
>JBAPRL010000045.1:0-51992 GCA_049281095.1 Candidatus Acidiferrales bacterium | reverse complement strand
GTTTTCAACAGTCCGGACCAACTGGGAGCAGTTTTCGACGATAAGTCCGCTTTAGTGGCAACAGATTGGCGACAAAATTAGGTCTTCTCGCAAAGGGAATGAAGGCAATGACGAAACCGACGAGTTTTCAAGCCGACATCCGCCCGCTTTTTACGGACCGAGACATTCACGCCATGAGTAAGGCCTTCAACTTAGCGAGTTATGACGATGTTAAGTCGCACGCGGCGGCCATCTACGACCGCATTCGGGGAATCGGCGGCGCGGTAATGCCGCCCCCACCGCCAAGAGGAGAAGGCCCCTGGCCCTCATCTCGCATTGAACTCTTCGCTAAATGGATCGCGGACGGGTACCAACCTTAAACTGCCTCAAACACCTTAGTCTTCTTCGATAAGCATGTCCTTGGTCGCGCCGTGCTCGATGAAGATTCTCCTAACCATCTTGCCGCGCTCCTCGCGTGGTGCGTCTCGCCACCGAAGAACGTCATGGGCTTTGAGTTGGTCGAACAGTCGCGCCTTCTGAGATTCGGTGAGCGCATCTACGTTGAACATTTCGCCTCCCTTGGCTTTACCAATCGATTCGCGAAGTACTGCATGGAATGTGAGAACAATCATTCTCAAGACAAGATCTGTGGGGCAGCGAGACCCATCCCCTGTTGAATACACCGGGAATGAACCGTAACACTCGTAACGGGAATGCCCAGAAAGCGTTTCGAAACCACTTTCGTGAATTCCAGAGAATTGAACTTGAAGTGTTGCTCCTCTTGCCTGGCCAAAACACGCTCTGCTGCCTTGCGCAGAGATCTTAGACCCTTGCGCCAGAAGATGGTTGCTCGGATCTCTCCTGCCAAATAAGAAAGCTTCCAATTCGCCGCCACAACTTCCCGGGTTAGCGCTTGCCAATCGGGATTCTTGACCATCCGCCAGCCAGGCAAGAAAGCTTCATTCTCCATCGAAACCGTTGCTGGCAGCGGTGTATCCTCCTTGATCAAAATGATTCTCGTCCTGTTGATGTCCGGCATTTGAACTCTCACGATCCTTCTCGCGATCTTTCTCGCCATCGCTTGCGACCGCGAGGACAGAGATGCCAACACGTTTTTTGTTCGGAGAAGCACGGGTTCGATCCTGTTTAGAATTCGCAAGATTGCTTGATACCACGGAAATGCCTTGCCGGCGAAAGACCACCGCAAAAAGCGACGATCACGATTCTCGTAACGGAATGGTCGCACCAACAACCTTGCGGGAAGATGTGACTCGAGGATTTCGCGGCACCTCGTGGAATTGACTCGATTCTCAGAGCGGGGAAAGCCAGTTAGCATCGTTGTACTCCTTTTCAAGAGGGCCAGCTACCAACCAGCGTGCGACGATTTCCGGCTCTTTGGCTGTCATCTTTAGCACAGTCCCAAGCAAGAATTTTGCGCAAGCCGCGCCCGTCGCCGGCGTCTCGCCGCCAAAGAACGTCATGGGCTTTGAGCTGGTCGAACAGTCGCGCTTTCTGAGATTCGCTGAGCGCGCCTACCTTAGCCCTTGTCAGGTATTCGCCCGACACCAATCTTCGAGCCGCTTGGACTATATTCGGAGTCGCATGAAACGGGTGCTGGTAGCAGACGACAACGGATTCGTTCGCAGCGCCCTTCGGGGTTACCTGGCGGCGAGAGAAGGGCTGAGCGTATCCGAGGCCGTTGATGGCGTCGAAGCCATCGAGAAGGCGAAACAGCTTCGACCGGATTTGGTCGTCCTCGATTTAGCCATGCCGAACCTCGACGGGGCGCAGGCCGCATCGATTATCAAGCATGAGATGCCGGAAGTCCCGATTATCCTCTTCACCCTGCATGGCAGTGCTCTGGACGCTCTCACATCCGCCATAGGCATTGACATCATGCTCGACAAATTTGAAGGTGTGCAAAGCCTGATGCGGCACGTTGAAAACGCATTACTGCGGCGGAAAGGCGCTTCAGCCTAATCAGGAGAAGGAATCTATGGCCAAAAAGCCCAGGACCACCAAGCCCGGCGTGGTTGAAAAAATCATCAAGCCCATTGTGCCCGGCCTCCCGGAGAAAGCTCAAATCGCCGTCGAAGGTGCCGACCATCTCTATCGTGAAATTCGCATCGAAAACACTCTGGTTGACGGCAAAGGCGAGGAAGTGAAAGTGAAGGAAGGCGCTGAAGTTCACGTGACCGTCGAAGCCGACCCCGAGGACACCGTGCCCAAGAAAAACGCAAAGACGGACTCTTCCTCAGGCGCAGCCTCCTGACCCAACTCCTCGCGCAACAAAACGCAATTCCGCCGCGCAACGCCGCCTTCAAACCCGCGCGATCACGCTCGCCACTTTCTCAGTAACTTCCACGCTGTCACGAGTTCCTGCATTCGACGCGGCTCAGGGATTTTGTCGGACTGCAACGCACAAGCCGCATGCCTCGCTCGATAGAATTCCTTCACGGAATAGGGGCTCAGCCGCGCGAGCTCGCGCGTTAATTGCTGCAACTCTGCCTCGGACATAGGGCCGGACGCCATCGCCGGGGCAGGATATCATAGTTTCGCTATTTCTTCGCCTGAGAAGAAAGGGCCTTTGCTGGTGGGAACGTTTTTGCATGCTCGTCACTTGTCACTCGCCACTCGTCACTGCCTTTCACGCCTGCCGCGGCCTGCCTTAGGTTGTCATCCTGAGCCTGCCTGCCGCAGGCGGGCGCAGCGAAGGATCTCGCCTCGACGCATTTGCCGTTGCATTTCGTAGGGGCAGGGCTTGCCCTGCCCGCGCGACTCTCCGAGTCGCGTCTTCGCGCGCCGCCCGCGAACGCCTCGCATCCCGTTCGCAATGCGGCAAAATCGTCCTCAAAGTTTAGCGTTGTCATTCCGAGCGACGATGCGACCAGCACCCGACGAGGAACCTGCTGTTCGTCCTCGCCACTCGCCACTCGTCACGGTTTTTCGTAGCGGCGGCCTGCCTGTCGCAGGCAAGCTTTACGCCGCCAGCCTTTGCCGTTGTCTTCGCACGGGCGCTGCTTGCTGCGCCCGGCGCGACTCTCCGAGTCGCGTCTTCGCGCGCCGCCCACGCGCGCCTCGAATCCCGCTCCCAACTCGGCAAAATCGCGCTCAAGATTTGAGATTGTCATTCCGAACCCGTTCGCGCTTCTCGCGAACGGTGTGAGGAATCTGCGTTTGCCTTATTAATGTTCAGCCAGCGCGGCCGTCTTATTGTATGGGTTTCTTCGCTGCTTCCGCTTCATACTTGTTGAGAGCAGCTTGAAGATCGGTTCGCGAAGGGGCGAGGTAAACTGCCTGACGTTCGGTAATCGCTGCATTAGCTGGCTGTCCGTTCATATCAAGGGCGGCAGCATATGTGTCGATAATGTTCGGATTCTTCCAGTCGCTCAGGTCGTTTGCCTTTCTCGCAAGAAGAAGCGCTTGGGACGCATTACGGAATTGAGGTCGAAAACAAGTTACATAGAACCAAGCGAGGTCATTGAGTGCGACCGCATTCTTGGAGTCGAGGGCAATGGCCCTTTTATAGGCGTCGAGTGCTCCCGTATCATCGTGCATGTTCATAAGGAGATTGCCGAAATCAATCCATCGGTCTAGGTTCCCTGGCTGCTTTTTCAGAACCGCTAGGTAAGTCTTCTTCGCACCCTCCAAATCACCAGACAGTCCGAGCATCTGAGCCAGGTCGACTTGCCGCTGCAGATTACCTGGATCAAGATTTGCAGCTTCACGGTATTGTGCGATCGTCACCGGCCAATTTTTTTCGGTCCAGCTCACATATCCGAGCGCTTTGTGCCCAAATGGGAAGTCAGGGTGCTGTGCGACCACACGCTGCGCGTAAACGAGTCCGCCCTGAACGTCTCCAATTTCCGCTAGATGAACAGCGAAATTGGAAAGCGCTGTGGGGTTATCAGGCTCGTGAGCAAGACACTTCTTGTCGTACTCAACCGCCGTTTTGGAATCTCGATGCAGGTCGGCGATCAGGCCCAAATACATCAGAGAGTCCCCAATGTGGCTTCCGTCTACCGCGGTCTTTTGAAAGAGTGCTTCGGCGCCTGCATCGTCGTGGTTATTCCAAAGATCCACAGCGAGCACAAACATAGAACTAAGGTTGTTAGGTTCGATTCGCAGAGCAGTGCGTTCTTCGGTAATCGCACGCGTACCGTCACCTAGGCTCTCGTAAACGGCGCCCAGTTCAATGTGAAGAGCCGGGTTCTGCGGATCGAGGGCAAGTGCAGCATGGGCAGCGTCAAGCGCTTGAGTCAGTTGGCCGGCTTTGTAGAGCACGAGAGCTTGGGTGTCCCACGCGACCGCAGATTGCGCGTCGCGAGACGTAGCCGCGCGCGCGTTCTCGATAAGAGGTTCGAAATTCTTTTCATACGTCAGCACAGCGGCAAAGGACCACCAGTTCTCGACGCTCCGAGGATCGAGCGTGACTGCCCGTTGGCACACAGGAATTGCCTTTACGCCTTCACCATTGTGGTCGATGGCCTTACAAAGATTCTCGAATGCTAGGGGGTTTTGCGGCGCCAGATCAGCCGCCTTTTGGTACTCGGCCTCCGCAAGCTTAAGCTCTCTCAATCTTTCAAATGCAAAGCCAAGGTCAAGGTGTGTACCTGCGTCGGATGCGTTGATTGCAAGCGACTGTTTGAGGATTGGCACTGCTTTTTCCGGCTGCCCAGTGTTAGTCAAATCGATCGCCAAATTGTCGAGCGCAACAGTATCGTCTCCTGCGCACTGTATGGCGCGGTCATCCGCATCCAAAGCTTCCGCCTCGCGCTTCTGGCGGTCCCGGGCCCAGCTGATATCCACAAAGGCCGCGCAATCCTTAGGGTCGATTTGCAGCGCCTGTTCGAAACTTGCCACAGCGGGGTCATATTCGCCCTCATCTTCCAAAGCCAAACCAAGATCGAAGTTTGAATCCCTATTCTTTGGGTCCGCGAGTTGAGCTTCACGCAGGTCAGCAACTGCCGCCGCATATTCCTTTTGCTGAAGCAACGCATGCCCGCGCCAATAATACGCATCAGCATCGTCCGGCTTGAGTGCTAACACTCGTCCGTAAGCCGCAATTGCGTCGGGGTAGTTCTTGGTCTCGATCAGGAGCTTTCCTTCGGTTCGCGGCCAGGCGTCATTCTTGGGTTCCAACCTCTCAAGTGTTTCGTACTCTTGGACGGCAGCGTAAGGCTCGTTCTTTTTAGAGTAAAGCGATGCCAGTCGCTGGTGAACATCCGGATCATCTGGAACAAGGATGACCGCGCTCTCGTAATACGTAAGAGCGACTCCAGCATCGTTGCCCTCGGAAGCATCATTCGGGGCGTAAAGATCGCCAAGCATCACAAGAGCATCCACTTCATTTGGATCGAGCTCCACAGCCTCCTTAAGTTCATCCGCAGCGCTATCACCTTCGCCGTTCATGGCGAATGCCTCACCAAGCGAGAAATGTGCCTCGGCCATCATCGGAGCGAGACTAACTGCTTGATGAGCAAACGAAACCGCGTCGGAATACTTCTTCTGTTCGATTGCAATCTCAGACAGTCCCATGGACGGCCAGGGACTCGTTGGGTCGATTGTCGCAGCGGCTGAACAGTGCGAGCCAGCGGCAGCATAATCATCTTTATCGAAAAACATCGCACATTCCCGAAGATTCTCTACGAAGTCGTCGTTGAGTCCACTCGTTGCAGCAGTCAAAGTAGCGCGGGCGGCCTTGATTATCGGAATAACCGCCGCGCCACCGGCTGCCTCGATCTGCTCTAAGAGTTGCGCAGAAGGCGAGAAAGCTAAGCCATGACTTCGAACCAGGTACGCTAAGTAGGCCCACGAGATGTTTCGGGCAAGTAAACCGTTTAGCGTTAGCTCCGTCAAAGCATGTGAATCTGGGGGCGCTACAGTCGCGACGGGCTGTTGAGCGACCAATGTTCGCGGCAAAGCCGCGATCGCTCCAATTGCAACGAGCCACAATACAAATCGCAAAAAACACCGCTGGGAGATGCTTAACCGCATAATTGGCCTATAGATTAGCTAACCACGAGGAGGAACGCAAGAATCCGGGTTGCTTTAGAGAGATGCTTCCTGCCGGAGTGTTAGGTAACGATTAGGCCACAGCCCGCCGAGAATAGAGACGGTTTTTCTTCTACCGATTATCCTTGACTCTTAGTTAACTCTATGGTACATATACTCATGCAGTCTGGAAATTCCAGCTTGCTCGCTTGTCCTGAGGGACGAAGGGCTCATGGCGGACCTGCGCAGGACTTACACGGAGGTAAGGCCGCGGCGACGCGGCCTTTTGCTTTTTATGCGCTTTTTGTGATTCTAATCGCTTAAGATATGAAGAATTAGAACTCGATGCAACTTAAACAAAACAAACGACGGGGGTCATTTCTAATCGCTTATTTTGTCGATCTTCGCACCCGAATTTGCGATTCCGGACACTTGGCGCCATTGGCGGCCGTTTCCAACCTCACAGCTTTGCCGCCAGTCTGCCCGTCACTGGTCACTCATCATTCCGTGATTTGCAACGGCAAGGGCAAAGTGCGAAAATGATCCTTCGCGTACAGGAGACTTGCTGATGGCCGTGCAACTGGCAAGAGGCGTCACCCTCGAAACGCCCGAAGAAGCCACAAACTTTCTCAAGAAGGAAGGCATCCTCTTCGCGCAACTCGACCGCCTGGTCAACTGGGCGCGCCGCAGCTCCATTTGGCCCATGTCCTTCGGACTCGCCTGCTGCGCCATCGAGATGATGTGCTTCGCCGCTTCGCGCTTCGACGTGGCCCGTTTCGGCGCCGAAGTCTTTCGCGGCTCGCCGCGCCAGTCCGATCTGATGATCATCGCCGGCCGCGTCTCGCAAAAAATGGCGCCGGTCATCAAGCAGCTTTACGACCAGATGCCTGAGCCGAAATGGGTGATTTCCATGGGCGTCTGCGCCACTTCCGGTGGCGTTTTCAATAATTACGCCATCGTGCAGGGCGTCAACCAGGTCATTCCCGTCGACGTTTACGTTCCTGGCTGCCCGCCGCGTCCCGAAATGCTTCTCTACAGCCTGCTGCAGCTCCAGCGAAAAATTGACGGCGAGAGCGGCAGCTTCCTCGAAGCCATCAACACCGGAAAAAATCGCAACCCCGGCGCCGCCCCAAACTGAATTCTCAAAATGTCTCGCTTCCCGGCTCTCATAAAATTTGGCAAGCCGGGTGTTTGCTTTTTCTTGCTGCGAATGCCCTCAAAACAAAAACGGTATGGAAGAATTTTTCCTCTCGCGCGTTTTACCCGCGCGAAGTATCGAAAGGGAATTGGTACGGAGGAGTCCTTCCGATCGCGCGTTTCATCCGCGCGAAGTATTCAGTTTCTTGTGGAGTTTGAATAAAGTGGGAAGATCGTCAGTTACACGCGTCGCTTTTCTTCGGAGCGTTGGGCAATTCGAAAACTTCCGCTTCGCCGCCGCTCCATTTCGCTTTGCTGCCCGCGTTCATCTGCTCGCGCCGCACGTAGCCCATGCCGATCACCGCGCCTATCTTCGGCGACTTCGCCGCGCGCGTCACAAATCCAATTTCCGCGCTATTTTCCGCGCCTGGCGCAAACAGCGGCTCGCCGGCGCGCGGAATCGCATCGCCGGAAAATCGCAGCATCACGCGGCGGCGTTGAATTTGTCCGCGCGACCGCACGCGCTCGACAATTTCCTGCCCCGTGTAGCAGCCCTTCGAGAAATTGATGTGCGTCGCCTCGAGTGCGGCCTGATGCGGAATCTGATTCTCGTCGAAATCCACTCCATACCACGCCACGCCTTCTTCGAGGCGCAAAACATTCAGCGCTTCGTAGCCGACCGGCCCGCCGCCGCGCTTCCGCGCTGCTGCGAGCAGCAAATTCCACAGCACGGCGAGATTTTCGCGCGCCGTCAGAAATTCCGCGCCCGGAATTTTCCCCGGCGAAGTGCGAATGATGCGGCAGGGAATTCCCGCGGCGCTTTTTTCGACGTGGCCGAATTCGTCGAGCGCATTTAAATCCACGGCGCATAATTCGCGCACAATTTCCGCGGCCTTCGGCCCTTCAAGGGCGAGCGCGCCAAATTTGTCCGTCAAATCCTCCATCGTGACGTCGTCCATGATGATGAATTTCTCGAACGTCTCGACGAGCCGCTCGCGAATTATCGCGTACGAAATCGCAAGCAAGCGATCTTCGAGCGCCAGCGTTTCCACTTCCGCCAGAATTCTTCCCTGCGGGCTGAGCAGCAGCGAAATATTTCCTTGTCCCGGCGCAAGATCGCGAATGTTGTTCGTCAGCATGGCGTTCAAGTAGCGCGCGCGATCTTTTCCCGTGAACGCGAGCACGGCGCGATAATTCTTGTCGATCAGGCCAACCGATTCGCGCGCGAATTTGTATTCGCGCCGCGCGTCGCCGTAATTTGCGGGCAGTACGCAGCCGAAGTACTCGGCAAAGTTAGCGCCAAGCTTCCGGTGCTCAGTTCTCAGTGGCGTCTCGATAGACATACTTGGAATGCCGCTCGACTCATCTTATCAGATGCGCGGCATGCCATGCGGCTGCGCGGTGTTGCTATACTGGCAGGAAATGGCCAACGCTCAGACAAGTGAAAACGCGCTGATTCACGAAATTCTTCCGGTGGGCATGCTGCTGTGCAACTGCTCGATCGTCGGCGATCCCGTCACGCGCGAAGCGATCGTCATCGATCCCGGAGAAGAAGTGGACCGCATTCTCGCGGTGCTCGCGAAGCATCGCCTCACGGTGAAAGCGATCCTGAGCACGCATGCGCACATCGATCACGTGGGCGGATTGAAAAAACTGCACGACGTCACGGGCGCGCCCGTGCTGATGAACGAAGGAGATCTGGAACTCTATCGCCAGCTCGATGTGCAAGCGCAATTTCTTGGCGTTCCTCCTCCGCCTCTCGCGCACGTCGATAGTTTGCTCGCCGAAGGCGACGCGATTCGCTGGGGAAATTACGAAGCGCGCGTTCTGCACACGCCGGGACATTCTCCGGGCAGCATCAGTTTGTATTTGCCTTTTTCGATGGACACGGGCGCGCAGGCCGGGGAAGGGAATCGCATCGTGCTGCCGAACGCCGCCGCGGAAAAATCGTCTTCCGCCGCGCATCAAAGATATGCAAACGCGCAGACTCCCTGGCTCTTTGCGGGCGACACGCTTTTCGCGGGGTCGATTGGGCGCACGGATTTGTGGGGCGGCTCGTATCCGGAAATTATTCGCTCGATTCGCTCGAAGCTCCTCGCGCTGCCGGAAGACACTCTTGTTTTTCCCGGCCACGGCCCATCCACCACGCTCGCCGAGGAGCGCGAGTCAAATCCGTTTCTCGTAAGTACTCGCTAGACAGCATGGCGGTCCAAAATGAATCCGCTATCGTCAAAGCAGTTGGACTACATCGCGCGGGTGAAGCGCGCGAAAGGGAGAAATAATGAAGGCATTCTTATGCCGGATCTGAAGTTCCGACCTCCTAGAAGCTCTTTATGAAATGGCAAGAACTGTTCTGGTATTTGTCTTTGTGTCCGCGTAGAGCGTCGCTGCAGGGAAGCCAATTGTCGTGCACACGCCTCTGCCGAAGAAAAGATCGGACCCGCCACCACACTCGCTATCGAGCGCAAATCCAATCCATTTCTCATTTCAGGATGAAAATCCGGCCAGCTATAAAAGCTGACGGCGTAAAGCCGCCGCTAGGAAAGCAAACGGCAAAAAACGTAGAGTGGCCCGTCTCCCTTTTACCAAGAGCATGCCAAATGCCACTGCAGATTGCTCGGTCCGGCAAAGGACGAGCCTCGGAATGACGGTCTTGGACGAAACTGTAGACATCCGTCTACTGTGGAGCGGATTCGCGGAGGAGGACAATATCGGATTGCGTGTTGGCGCGAGCGATTCCGAGCGCCTTGCCGTCCGGTGACCAGCCTAACCCTTGAATCATTCCGGACTTGAAGTTGGTGATCTGACGTCCAGGCGAGCCGTCGAGCGGCTGAATCCAAACGTTCGAAACTCCATTCTCGGTGATGAGATAAGCGAGCGCTTTTCCGTCGGGCGTAAATACGACATCGCCGGAAACGCGCGGGTCAGGTTTAAGCGTGCGGAGCGGCGGATTCGGTCCTGCTTCGAGACTTACAATGTCCAGGTTCATGTGTCCGGGGGCACCTTCGGATAAAAACGGCAATTGCTTTCCATCCGGGGAAAGACCGGCCACCGGACGAGCGACGAACTCGCTGGAAATAACCGTCCCCGGCACAATTTCCGGTTTTCCGCCATCCGTAGATACCTCCATGGCGCGGTCAGTGCCTCGGTCGAGGTAATACACGAATTTCCCATCGGGCGAGCAAGTGAGACTAACGACGAGGCCTGCGCTCGTGAGTAGCAGAGGGTTCGAACCGTCGGAGTTGACGCGCCAGATGCCGTCGCCGTTTGTATTGTTGTGGAATTCCCAACTGAGCGCGAGATAGCGATCCCCGCAACGGCTGGCTGCAATTACGAAGCCGGCGGCATCACTCACCAGAGTCGTGCGGTTGGCGCCGTCGGGCTGCACGCGGAAGAGATTCGCGCCATTGCTGACAAGAAGTTCGCCGGCAGCGGCCCACCCGGCCGCTTCGATATCGGGTATTTGCAGTGGTGCTTCGGGGGGAGACGCGTCCTTGGTCCCGCCGGCAGGAAGCAGATTGAGTGTGCGCGTCGTTTTCTCCTGCACCGTGGCGATCATTTTGCCGTCAGAGGAAAGCGTCAGAGTATTGTAGCTGTTGGTATCGCGTGTGATAGCACGGAAGGCTTCGTCAGGATAAGAGATGTATCCGATTTGCTCGTGGGTGTAATTCGGACGGGCGCCATAAAGGACAACCAAGCCGCGCCCATCAGGCTGCCAATGCATTTCGAATATTATCTTGTCGTTGAACGCGGGCAGGGAGGTCGTCTTTCCGCTCGCTATGTCTAACAATCCGATCACGTTGTAACGTGACGTCACATAAGCGATTTTTCTCCCATCGGGCGACCATGCCGGCGAATGGCTAGGCTGTAGACCTGCGTCGATGAATAAGACTTTCTCGTCGCTGCCGTCCAGATTGGCGCTGAGCAAACGGTATTGACCGACGACCGGATCGTTGGTGCGGAAATAGGCGATGCGCTTTCCGTCCGTTGAAAACGCGATATTGGTATCAATGTCGGAGACGATTTGCTGCGGCGTACCTCCCAGCACCGGCGCGCGAAATAAGTTATAGGACGTGCCGGTCTTGTCGATTGCTTCGCGAAAATAGATGTAGTCGCCATCCGGCGAGAAGGCCAGACTTTGATAATTTGCAAACGATGGAGCCATGATCTGCGTGTCGCTGTTCGTCGGCACATTGCGCAGCCAAAGGCTCGCTTTGCCGTTTTCGTCCTGCACACTGAGAATGTATTTCCCGTCGGGCGAAATCGCCGCAAGCTGCGCCTGGCCGGTGCTGGTTACTTGTGTGACCGTGAAATTCTGAAACGGGACCGGCTCGCTGCGGTGCAGAAACGAATAAATTCCGTACGCGGCGGCGCCGGCGAGAGCCAGGACAATGATGAGTGTGGCAGTCAAGCCGAACTTGTGTTCGCGCGCGACGGCGGCGACCGACGAAGAACCGGATGCGTGTGCGCCCGAGACAGCGATCGTGCGGGCGCTGCTTGATGCGCCCGCGGACGACAGTCTTTGTTCCTCCGGCTGAGCAGGCGCCGCGCTTGGGGAAGACAGAGCGCCAGGCGCAGCTACGCCCGAACGTCCCGAATCCGTGTCGCGTTTCAGACGCTTCAGATCGGCACGCAGCTCGGCCGCCGATTGGCATCGGACGTTGCGGTCTTTTTCAAGGGCCTTGTTGATGATGCGCTCCAAATCGGGCGGAATTTCTGGGTTGACGCGCAGTGGCGGCGTGGGAGCGCGGTTCAAAATCGCATCGTGCAAAATCGCCGTGGTGGTTCCCTTGAATGGCATCTGTCCCGTCGCCATTTCATAGAGCACTGCGCCGAAGGAAAACAGATCCGTACGGGCGTCGAGTTCTTCGCCGCGCGCCTGCTCCGGGGACATGTACGCGACCGTTCCGACCGCTGTTCCAGGGCTGGTCAGATGCTCCTGGACGTCATCCATCGTTGCCTGCGTCATCCCTTGGGTCATTCCTTGCAATGGCCCGCGCGCGCCTTCCATCAACTTGGCCAAACCGAAATCGAGAACTTTTGCATGGCCGCGCGTGGTGACGAAAATGTTGGCGGGTTTGATGTCGCGATGAACGATGCTGTGCGAATGCGCCGCATCGAGCGCGCAGGTAATCTCGATGCCCCACTCAAGAACCAAATCCAGCGGCAGCGGCTTGCCCTCGATGCGATGCTTCAGCGTCGATCCGTCAAGGAATTGCATGGCCAGGAAGGGCTGCCCGTCGCTTTCGCCGATCTCGTAAATCGTACAGATGTTCGGGTCATCGAGCGAAGAAGCCGCGCGCGCCTCGCGCCGCAGGCGTTCGAGCGCGGACGCATCACGCGCCATCTCCGTGGGAAGGAATTTCAGGGCGACCATCCGGCCGAGGTTCAGGTCCTCGGCTTTGTAGACGACGCCCATGCCGCCTCCGCCGAGCTTTTCGAGGATGCGGTAGTGCGAAACTGTTTTTCCGATGAAGGAGTCTTGTTCGGTCATGCTGGGTTTGCGGCTGTGCGGCCGCTGCGGCTTGCGAATTGTATTGATAGCGTTGAATTAAGTCAACGCGCGAGCCATACGCGGCGCGCGAACGGGCTAACTGCTGCTGGCTTCTCGCGCGTCGCGCTCGGCGCGCAGATTTTCCATGACGCTTTGAATCAATTGCTTCGCGTTCTGAAGTTCGTCGTTGATGAGGCGAATATCCATGGGGGGCTGCTGCGGATTTGCGGCGCTGCGGCAGTACACTCCGTGCTGACCGATGAGCACCATCGCGTTGGTGAGCAGATCGAGCGACACGGCAAGGCGCCCGCGATGCGGACCCATCATCGTTTCAAAATGTTCGAGCTCTTCCCGATGCTTCTCAAAAACGCTCATTCCGTTCGCTCCTGCACGCCGATTTGTTATCCGCATCCACGATACTCATTCGCGGCGGCTGGTTCAACGTCGCAGCAACGCCCACGCGCCCTTTGTAGTGTACCGCTGTAGTGCCAAACGGTGTTGCACGCAAGGAACGCTCTGTACACTACAGTTTGCCTGCCCGCGTTTCTCGCCGGATAATGGAAGGGACTTAGGCGCCGCCGCGCGAGGAACGTCGAGGAATAATGTCCCGGCTCCATCTCCACGGAGGAAACATCCCCAGGTTTGTTTCTTCCCGGCGGGCAATTGCACAGCGAGTCACGCAGCCTCGCAGGAAATGTTTTCGGGCGCGGTTCGCATGTGAAAGTTAGCGGGGGGAATCATGAGACGGTCCGACTTGGTCAGCAATGCCGCAAAAGGGAAAGCGCCGCGTACATCGCAGGTCGTTTTCGGGGAACGCCAGCATCTGCTGCGCGTGCTCGATTCGGTGGAGCACAGCGCGCTGCCGCACGGACGGCTGGAACAGGAACGGCGCGTCGTGGAGCAGTTGATCCACGCACGCACGCAGGAACTGAATCGCATCAACGGCTCGTGGGACGAAAAGGTTGGGCTGGTCCTGAGCGCCGAAATCAAGCCGGACATACTCGACAAACTTTATCGCGACACGCCGGGCGAGGATTATTACCTTCTGCGCCTGATCAGCGAGCATCCCCGGGTTTCGGCCAAGACGCTGCGGCGCCTGGCCAAGCACCCCTACGCCGCGATTCGCGAAAACATCGCGCGCCATCCCAACGCCGACGCGGTGACGCTCACTTCTCTCAGCAAAGATCGCACGCAGCCGCTGTGGTATCTGGTGGCGTTCAATCCCAACGCGCCGACAGGCCTGCGCCAGAAATTGCGCGAGCGGATGCGCAAACTGGGCGAAAAAACCGCCACGCAATAGCGGACCGAAAAGAATCAGCGTCCGTTTGAAGGATCGGCTGACGCTGCGACGTCCACGTCAACGTAAATTCCCTGCGCCGCCAATCCTGGCGGGTAGCAATTTCCATCGGCGGCGTAGGTCGCGCGGCAGCGCGCCGTGATGTTTTTTCTGCGCGGCGATTGCGCGATTTGCCAAACCGCCGCGAACGGCACGCCGCTTTGCTGGTTCGCCACCTGCGCGGCGGCGAAAACGCAGCCCGGGGACGGCGGACACGCATCGTTGTAGACAAAAAACGAAATTTGGCGGCGGCCCGCTGCGGCGGGCAGGCCGGACTTCTCTCGAACGTCGTTTGCGGTGATTACGCCGCCCACGCCGGGCTTGTCGGGGATTCCCGAGCAATAAACTCCGGCTCGATACCCCGCAGCATTCACGCCGTCAATCCACGCGTACAAATATTCGCGCTGCTCCGGCAGCATCCGGCCGCCTTCTTCTTGATCGACAAAAATCACCGTGCCGCGCGGAAAGCCCTCCGCCTGCGCGGCCTTCACGGCGGCGTCCGCGTCGGCTGCTCCGATCTGCTTCGGATCGTGGGAGGCTTTCAGTGTTTTGTCCAATCGGCCGTCGAAAAGCACAAGGAAGCCAAATCCGCGCGCACGCAAAATTTCGCGTTTGCCTTTCCATGTGTTGGAGTTTTCGCCCGGCGGCGCGTTCAGCCAGTAGCCGCAGAAGGCAAACGCCTTGCGCAGCGCATCGAGCGCGCCGTCGCCCGGATAATCGTTGCGGTCAAATCCAATGTACATACGCGCCCCTTCTTGTGGGGTGGCGAGCTGTTGTGATCCGCGTGCAACTGCGCCGCGTGCCTCTGCCGCATCGCCTTTTCCCGCGAGAGCAACCGCTAGCATCATGGCAAGCGACGCGAGCATCATTATTGTGATTGTGGCTCTGTGCATTTTCGTGGCGTTCTCGATGCCGCGCTCCATCTTAGCCGTGTTTTCGTCCGCGCATCTGCGCTATCTTCAACTTCTGGCAACTGAAACCCTGCTCGGCGTGCGCGCGTCTTTTGACGTAGCCGCCCGCACAGCCGCGGGGAATAGAGCCACGGAGCCGCATTTCTCGTGACTGTGCTTGACCTGTCTGCGTACATCGGCCTGACGGCTGTTGGCTTTGCCACCGCGAACATTCTCATCGGACTCATGATTTTTGGCCGCTACAGCCCGGTGCGCTACTGGCCGCATCGGCGCTTCGACATTTTCAGCATTCATCGCTGGACCGGCTACGGCACGCTGGGCCTCACGCTGGCGCATCCGCTGCCGCTGCTCTTGAACGGCAAGCCGCATTTCCGCGTTGTGGATATCGCGTTTCCGGTATGGTCGCCGCTGCAGCCGTTGTGGAACACCATTGGCGCCGTGGCGCTCTATCTGCTGGTGTTTATCGTGGTCACTTCGCTTTATCGCATCGAGCTGGGCCGCCATCTCTGGAAGCTTTTTCATTACCTCACCTACGTTGCCGCGGCGGGCCTCTTCATTCACAGCATTTTGACGGACCCGAACCTCACTGGCCGCGGCGTCGATTATCTCGACGGCGGCAAGATTTTCGTCGAGATTTGCTGCGTCATCATCATTGCCGGCTCCATCTGGCGCCTGCGCTTTGGCCGCAAGAAGCGCCAGAGACAGCGCATGGCTCGCCTGGGCCAGACCGCTGCGGCTGACTAAGACCGCGCCTGAAAATACCTGTTAACATTGCTGTGCCCGATTCCGTATTGGAATACGAAGGAACAGCCAAAGCATTGCAGGCGCGTTCCTCGTTCACCGCACCGCAGATCGCGGATTTGGGAGGGCAACATGTCAGGAGATGATTTGGCTCCGGTCTTAGTTTTCGCTTCCATGACGGTTGGCGTCGCCTGGATCGTTTGGGTCATCTCCAACAACAAGCGCCGTCAGAGAATCGCCGAAGTGCAAAAAGAAATGCAGGCCAAGCTGTTCGAGAGGTTTGCGACTAGCCAGGAAATGCTCGCGTATCTGAACAGCGAGGCAGGAGCGAAATTCTTGGACTCCGCCACCATCGAACAAGCCAGACCATTTGGGCGCGTTCTCGGATCTGTGCAAGCGGGCCTGATCCTTTTTTTCCTTGGCATCGCCATGTTGATTGTGCGCGCCACGATGCCGCAGGCCAGCTTTAACGCAATCGACCGGGCGCAATCGGCCCACGGATTTTTGGCCGTCAGCCTGCTGCTCCTCGCGCTGGGGCTTGGATTCCTGGCCTCGGCCGCGGCTTCTTACCGGCTATCGAAGGCCTGGGGATTATTTGACCGGGAACTTGGCCCGAAGCGTTAGGAGTTCGCTTGCGGAGGATTGCCGCGGTGCGTGCTCAGACTGAATCGCTCGATTGCGCGGGACTTTCCTTCGCTTCGGACGAGCCCGGCGAAGACGCTGTGCGCAAGCCGCTCCGGGCTCCTTGCATGGACGAAGCGGAGTTCCGCGCCTTCTACGAAAAAACCGCGCCCGCGCTTCGCGGCTACCTGCGCCGAGTTTCCGGAGATCCCAGCGTCGCCGACGATCTGCTGCAGGAATCCTATTTGCGCCTGCTGCGCACGCCGCTCGCTCCCACTGAAGAGGCCCACCGCAAGCACTATCTGTTCCGCGTGGCCACCAACCTCTTGCGTGATCATTTTCGCGCCGCCAAGCACTCGTTTGCGCCTCTGCCGGAAATTGCGAGCGGCACGAACGCGGCGCGCGATTTCGAGCTGCAGAGCGACTTGGGCCAATTCCTCGCGGAATTGAAACCGCGCGAACGCGAACTGCTTTGGCTCGCCTACGTCGAAGGCTATCGCCACGACGAAATCGCGAAATTCATGAGCTGCCGAGCCGCGAGCGTTCGGCCGATGCTGTTCCGCGCGCGTGGGCGGCTGGTCGAGCTTTTGCGCGCGCGCGGCTGGAAACGCCAATCCCAGGGAGAAAGCACGTCATGAAACAGGCACATTGCGTCTTTGAGGAAAAAATTGTGGAGGCCAGCCGCACCGGCCAGTGGAGCGACGCTCTTCTCGCGCACCTCGCGGACTGCCGCGCCTGCGAAGAAGTCGCGCTGGTCGCCGGCTATCTTTGCGAATCCGCCGAGCCATCCCGCGTCGATGCGCCTCTGCCCGACGCCGGCCGCATCTGGTGGAGAGCGCAGGTCGCGGCAAAAGCCGAAGCCATTGAAAAAGCCATGCGCCCGATCCTTTGGGCGCGCCGGTTTGCGTTTGGCGCATGCGCTGCGGTAATTGTCGCCGCCATCGTGATGGGATGGTCGAGCATCGGCGCATTCTTTACGGGCTTCGCGGGATCGCTGGCGCATCGCAACGCGCCGGCTTCGTCCGCGCAAGATGGCTCGCTGCTCCTCCTCACGGCCGCGTTTTTTGTGATTCTTCTTCCGTTGGTTTTCGGCCTCTACGCCGCCTGGTCCGAGGATTAGCTCCAGTGCGTAGGTCTCGTAGGGGCGACCCTTGGGTCTTGGCGCAGGACGGCGAAGTTACGCTAACTTCGTCGCCACGTTCCGCGCAGCGAGCGAAAGCATGAGCCTGCTGGCGCCGCTGAAGATCATGCTGATTCCCACCAGCGTGCCGAGCACCCACTCCGTGCTTGAGGGCCAGGTCCTCCAGATCATGATCGCCAGAATGAGCGAGACAATGCCATCAAGCAGCAGCCATCCGCGGCCGGTTTGCGTCTGAAAAGCTAAAATCAGCTCCAGCACACCTTCGATAAACAGATAGATCGCCAGCGCCAATGTCAGCGTCACCAGGCCCGCGACCGGATGAATCAACAGATACACGCCAATGACGATGTACAGCGCGCCCATCAAAAACTGCCAAATGGCTCCGCCAGCCCCGCGCAGGCGCCATCCAAACGCCAGATGCGCCGCCCCGCAGAACAAAAGCAGCCAAGCCACCACCAGGTTCACCGCAATCCCTGCCAGCACGGGCAGCCCGATGGCCAAAATTCCGGCGAGAATGATCAGAAGGCTGATCGCGATAGACCAGCCCGTCAGGCGTCTTGCTTCGGTCCCGATCGTAGGAGCAACCATGCGAGTTCCTCCAGGGAGAGATGTGTTGCGTGGTCGAGAGCCTACGCCCGCAAGCCCCGCGTGTCAATTCACCGGCCCTCCAACGCCCAGTCTCCAACCTCTAACTTTCAGCCTCCGCTCTATGTTAGTCTGTCCGCCTCGCAGGCTCATTCGTACACAACGGGAGGCATTCATGAGCAGCACGATTCATCGCAGCATTTATCGCGCCCATTCGCGGCGCCGCTTCGCCTTTCTGATGCCCGGCGCCATTATTGTCGTCGCGGCGTTCGCGCTTTTGTTCGCTCCGGCCCGCGCTTTCGCTCACGACGAGCACGGCACCACATTCAACGCCTCCTCCGGCGCCACGATTTACTACGAAGTTTTTGGCTCCGGCGACGCTACGCCACTTTTCGTAGCCAATGGCGGCCCCGGCTTCGATCACCAGTATCTGCACGTCTCCGAAGCCTGGGACACGCTCGGACAGAATCGCAAAATCGTGATGTGGGATCAGCGCGGCACGGGCCAATCCGGCCCGCTCAAGCCCGGCGAAACTTGCACCCTCGCCGATCAAATCAACGACCTCGACGCACTGCGCGCGCGTCTCGGCTACGACAAAATCGATCTCCTCGGCCACTCGTGGGGCGGTTTTCTCGTCATGGCCTACGCGGCGCGCTTCCCGCAACACATCGAGCGCCTCATCATTCTCGATTCCGCAGCTCCCAAATGGAGCGACACGCTCTTCCTCTTCCATGACGTTTTTCCCGACGTCACCGCCGCGGAAGACGCCAACGCCTTCACCGCCGATCTGAACGAAAAGGATTCCCAGGCCGCCCGCGACACCAACACGGCGCTCTACGAGTCCATGCTCTTCTACGCGCCCGAGCATCGCGATGAATTCGCCAAGAAAATGGCCAACGACAAGGAGTATTACAACATCAACCGCCTCGTGAACGAGGACGTGCGCCGCTTCGATCTCAATCCGGAAATCGCGAAATACCGTTTCCCGGTGCTCGTCGGCTGCGGCCGCTTCGACATGAACGTCGCGCCGCTCATCGCCTACAACATTCACAAAGCCATTCCCGGCTCGCAATTTGTCGTCTTTTCCAAAAGCGGCCACATGCCGTTTTTCGAGGAGCCCGACAAATTCGTCGCCATCATGAACGCTTTCCTTTCCGGCGCTCCGCTGCCCGACATGCCCTGACGAGCGAGGAGATTTTCGCATCCGCCGAAGCGCTCGCAGGCGTGCGATGACGTTGTGTTCACGGGCGTTCCCATGTAGGTTATTCGTGTCACTGGAAACTGCGGGACGAAGAGCTGCGAATCATTTTCTGAACAATTTGGGGGACGAATTATGCGCATCACTCGCTTTTCAAATCGCGTACTGACATTCACGGCAGGAACCTTCGCGACTTTCAGTCTTTTTGCGCTCATCGCGCTGCGCGCACGCTCGCAGAGTCACACTTCAGCGGCTGCATCTCATGGCGTGGATCTCTCGTCCCTCGACAAGACCTGCAACCCTTGCCAGGATTTTTATCATTACGCGAATGGAGACTGGCTGAAGAAAAATCCCATCCCGGCCGCTTATCCAAGCTGGGGCCGCTTCAATGAGCTGCAAGTGCGGAACCGCAGGGAATTGCGCGGAATCCTCGAGAAAGCTTCCGCAGACCGCGCCGCCGCTGCTGGCTCGAACGAGCAGAAAATCGGCGATTACTATGCAAGCTGCATGAATGTCCAACAGATTGACGCCGCCGGCGCCAAGCCGCTGCAGCCCGAATTTGACCGCATCGAGGCCATCGATAGCGCAGAAACCCTGCAGGCCGAGATCGCGCGCCTGCAGGCACTGGGCGCCGACGCCATTTTTAATTTCGGGTCAACGCAGGACGAGAAGAACAGTTCGCAAGTGATTGGCGGCGCCGATCAGGGTGGCATCGGCCTGCCCGACCGTGACTACTACCTCAAGACTGACGACAAATCCAAGCAGCTCCGGCAGCAGTACGTCGCGCACGTCACCAAGATGTTCGAGCTTCTCGGAGATGATTCCGCCAAGTCCGCAGCCGAAGCCAAGACGGTGATGGACATCGAAACAGACCTGGCCACTGGGTCCATGGACCGCGTCGAGCGGCGCGACCCTGATAAGACCTATCACAAAATGAGCGTGTCGCAGCTTCAGGCGCTGACGCCCAATTTTGCCTGGCAAAACTATTTCCACCAGATCGGCGCGCCCAACATCGAGTCCGTCGACGTCGCCGTGCCGAAGTTTTTCGAAGCCGTGAATCAAGAGCTCAAATCCGTCCCGCTCAGCGACTGGAAAATCTATCTGCGCTGGCACCTTGTCGATTCTGCTGCCGCGTGGCTCTCGCAGCCATTTGTCGACGAAAACTTCAATTTCAACAGCAGGATTTTGCAGGGGACCAAAGAAATCTTGCCGCGCTGGCAGCGTTGCGTCACGTCGACGGATAGTCAGCTCGGCGAAGCCCTGGGCCAGCTCTACGTGAAGCAATATTTCCCGCCAGAAGCCAAAGCGCGCGCTTTGAAGATGGTCAACGATCTGATCGGCGCGCTGCGCGACGATTTGCAAACTTTGCCGTGGATGGGGCCGGCCACGCGCAAGGAAGCTTTGGCCAAGCTGGACGCCTTCACTGTGAAGATCGGCTACCCGGACAAATGGCGCGACTATTCTGCCTACCACGTCGACCGCGGCCCGTTCGTCCTCGACAGGTTTCGTGGCAACGAATTCGAAACGCGGCGCGACCTCAACAAAATCGGCAAGCCAGTGGATCGCAGCGAGTGGGGCATGACTCCGCCGACCGTCGATGCCTACAACAACGGCGTGATGAACGAGATTGTCTTTCCCGCTGGAATTCTCCAGCCGCCCTTCTTCGACGCCAAGGCCGACGATGCTTCGAACTATGGCGGCATGGGCGCCGTGATCGGACATGAGATGACTCACGGTTTCGACGATGAAGGCCGCAAATTCGACGCCCATGGCAACCTGCGCGACTGGTGGACTCCGCAGGACGAGAAAAATTTCAACGAGCGCGCGCAGTGCATCGTGAATCAGTTCAATAACTACGTGGCTGTGGACGACGTGCACGAAAACGGCAAGCTGGTACTCGGCGAGAGCATCGCCGATCTCGGCGGCTTGACTATCGCCTACAATGCGCTCGAAAAAGACCTGCAGGGCAAGCCGCGGCCGCTCATCGCGGGCTATACGCCGGAGCAGCGCTTCTTTCTGGCGTACAGTCAGATCTGGGCCGCAACCGACCGTCCTGAGTACGTGCGCCTGATGGCCAATCTGAACGAGCACGCGCTCGATCGCATCCGCTCCATCGCGGCGCCTTCGAATATGCCGGCGTTCGCGAAAGCCTTCGGCTGCAAGGAAGGCGACGCCATGGTCCGCCCCGCCGCGCTCCGCTGCCAAATCTGGTAGCGAAGCGCGGTGAGTTTCCCGCGAGCTAATGCGAGCTCTGGCGATTCTGTTTTGGGTCAATTTCAGTCTGGTATGCGAACGTCAGGATGGATTCGATCTGGACGGGCTCTCCGTTATTGGAAACCGGCTTGAATTTCCAGCCCATTACCTGCTTGCTAGCGGCGTCTGTCATGTAGGGATTGTCGGAATTTAAGGCATAAATCTCGCGCACGGTTCCTTGTCGGTCGACGCAGACATAAATGCTCAGCGTGCCCACAGGCTTCCCGTCTCCAATTGTCGGCCACTGGTGAATATCCGGCGCGTACAAAGCTAGCGCCCGAAAGTCTTGTTCGTTCAGTGTAATGGTTTGCAGAGGGCCAGATGGTTGGTCAACATTAAAGAGAGAATTGTCCAATGTGGCCGGTTCGTTAAGGTCTACGATATCAGCCTCTAGTGTGGTTCCCGGCTCAATGTATTCTTGGATCCTGTGTGCAACTTGCTTCTCGCCGACTTTCTTATATTTGCTGTACTCAGCCGAGTAGCCTGGTTTGAATATCGATTGCAGCAAGCCACCTTGGAAGCAATATGACGCGAAAATCGTATTACCGACCGGGGGGATGCCGACGCGATAACCAAACCTGCGGCAGGTCGGCGTTTCCCCACCCAAAGATAAGATCGGATTATCAGACGACTTGGTCATATCCACACCCTGTAGCGGAGCGCCTGGATCGAAAATCGCGTCCACTAGTGTGCGCAGCCAAAGCGGATAATAATCGCCGTCAATCTGAGCGCTCACTTTGCCGCCGTTTAGGGTTAGAGTCTCGGAGAATTTTGACGTCTTGACGGTGCGCCGCCACTTGTCCGGCGCTGCCCAATCTTCTTCGATCTCTGCGTTGTAGTTGTCGTTGTCCCGGTTTGTCCCTTCGAAGACCGTCGCCCTCAGGTGAAAAGGGGCGCCGCCCGGCAGCGTGATTTGTGAGCGTTCAACAGCGCGCGCCGGCAGATCATGCAGCGAGGTTTGGCCTTCTACCCGCCATCCCAAGAAGGTCAACAATAAGGCGCTCGTTGCCAGAGCCAGAAACTCAAGGCGTCGTATAATCATAGTGTAAAGTCGTCGGGATCATACCCTCTTCCACGGTTGCCTCGCCACGAGATTCATGAATTTCATACCCAATCCCCGAGTGCCGGAATTTTTCGCTTTCTCCAACGACTAGAAGCTTTGCGGCCTTGGAGGGAGCGTGGCGCCGGGGTAGAATCGCGGGCATGACGATGGGTCAGCCCAAATGGACATTCCAGCGCAACTGAACATCGCGGACGAATTTGTCTCGCGGCTGGCGCGCGAGCATCCGCAACGCATCGCGATTCTCGGCGAGCCGCGGCGATTCACGTATCGCGAAGTCGAGCAAGCCGTGAATCGCGCCGCAAATGTCCTGCGGGAGTGGCGCTGCAAACCCGGCGACCGCGTTCTGATCGCGCTTCCCGATTCGCTCGAATTTATCGCGGCGTTTTTTGGCGCGGCGAAAATCGGCGCGATTGCCGTCCCGGTGAACTCGCTCGCCCGCGCTGCCGATTACGCCTACTACCTTGCGGAGACCGGCGCGCGCATCGCCATCGTGCACAAATCGGTGTTCAGCGAATGGGCGCCCGATCAATGGCCTGCCGCTCTCGAAGTGGTCGCCATCGCCGGTGAATCCGCGTCGGAAACAGAGGATCGAGAACGGGCCATGGCCGAAAGCCTCTCCGCGCGCACGGCTGTTTCGTGGGAAGAGCAGTGCGAGAGCGCCTCGACGGAATGCGCGACGCATCCAACGGCTGCAACCGATCCGGCATTTTTCTTGTATACATCCGGCAGCGGTGGCACGCCCAAAGCCGCCATCCATCGCCATGAAGACATGATGCACACGAGCCGCGGCTACGCGCACGGCGTTCTCGGGCTGCGTCCAGACGACATCACCTATTCCGTATCGAAATTGTTTTTCGCCTACGGCCTTGGCAACGGAATGTATTTCCCATTTTCCGCCGGCGCCAGCACGGTTCTTGATCCCGGCAAGCCGAAGCCGGAGCGCACCGCCGAGGTTCTCAAGAAGTATCGGCCCACGATATTATTTTCCGTGCCGACTTTCTTCGCCGCGCTTCTGCGCGAGGCGGATCGCGGCCTGGCCGTTGATTGTTCTTCCTTGCGCATGGCCGTCTCCGCTGGAGAAACGTTGCCGGCCGAAATTTTCGAGCAGTTCAAGAAGAAATTCGGCGTCGAAATTCTCGACGGCATCGGCTCGACGGAAATGCTGCAGATGTTTTTGTCTTCGCGCCCCGGGCTGGCGCGCGCCGGGAGCTGTGGCTCGGAAGTCCCCGGCTACGACGCGAAAATCCTCGGCGACGACGGCGCCGAGACTCCTCGCGGCGAAATCGGAAATCTGTGGGTTCGCGGCGGCAGCGCGTTTGCGGGCTACTGGAACAAGGACGAGCTGACCGCGCGCACCAAAAAAGGGGAGTGGGTTTTGACGGGAGACAAATTCACTTGCGACGCGGACGGATATTTCCATTATTGCGGCCGCGCCGACGACATGATGAAAGTTGCGGGCATGTGGGTTTCGCCTGGGGAAGTGGAAAATGCGCTGCTCGCGCATCCGGCGATTGCGGAGGTCGCCGTGGTCGCGCAAGCGGACGAAAACGGATTGATTCATCCCGCCGCGTACGTCGTCGTGAAAAATGGAATCGAAGTTCGCGCCGAACTCGCGCGCGAGATTCGCGACTGGCTGCGAAAAAAAATGGTTTCCTACAAATGTCCGCAAACAGTCCAATTCGTCGAAAATTTGCCAAAAACAGCCACTGGGAAAATCCAGCGTTTTCTCCTCCGCGACGCAAGTCACTGATTGCAGGCTAGATAAATCAAACTTGAGCATACAGGCCAAAGAGACAATTTGGCTCTTTTGGCCCCCTTTTTTGGGTCTATATTGGCCTGTATGAGCAGGCCATTTATGCCATTGCATTTGCAGCCAGAAAGCGACATTCCGCTGTACGCGCAACTGCGCGACCAGATGCGCGCGCTGGTGTACGCGGGCGAGTTGCAGCCGGGCGACCGCATCCCGGCGAGCCGCGAGCTTGCGGACCAACTCCAAATTCACCGCACGACGGTGGCGACCGCTTACGCGGAGCTCGAATCCGAGGGGCTGATCGAAGGATTTGTTGGCCGCGGGACATACATCAGCCGGCGAAACGCGCCGCGCGAATTCACTCCGCCGCCGCGAACGCAAGGCGGGCCGCTGCGCTGGGAGGCGCTCTTCGCCGACGAGCGCGCCGGCGACGGGCTCAGCCGGCTGATGCCGCAAGTGGCGGACGACACGATCGCATTCATCAGCGCGAAACCATCGGAGGGATGCTTCCCGATTGACGATGTGCGCAAATGCGCGAACGAGGTGCTGCGGCGCGAAGGGCGCGACATTCTGCAATTGGGCGCGACGGACGGCTACGAGCCGCTGCGAGAAGTTCTGCTCCGAATGCTCGCCGCGGAGGGAATCGGCGCGAAGGAATCGAACCTGCTGGTGACGGACGGCTGCCAACAGTCGCTGGATTTGTTGGCCAAGGCGTTTTTGCGTCCGGGCGATGCGGTGGTGGTTGAAAATCCGACGTACCCCGGCGCGCTATCGATTCTTTCCGGGGCGCGGGTGCGGTGTCTTCCCGTTGCCGTGGAGACGAGCCACGCGAGGCAAGCGTACGCCGGGTTGGATATCAACGGAGTCGAGGCGGCGCTGGAGCAGAATCGCGTGAAATTGATTCTGGCGACGCCGGATTTTCAGAATCCCACGGGAACCACGCTGCCGGCGGAGGAACGCAAGAAGCTGCTGGACGTGGCTACGCGCTTCCAAGTGCCCATTGTCGAAGACCACATTTACGCGCGGCTACGTCTGCGCGGGACCGCGGAGCCTTCGCTCAAAGCGATGGATCGCAACGGAATCGTCATTCAAATCGACAGTTTTTCGAAGATTGCGTTTCCCGGATTGCGCGTGGGATGGTGCGTGGGTCCCGGGAAAGTGATTGAACGGCTGCGACAGTTGAAGCAGGTGAGCGATTTGCACACGGACCAATTGTCGCAGGCGACGCTGGCGGAGTTCGCAAAAACCGGACTGCTCGAAAAGCATATGAAGCGCATGATTAAGCTGTATTCGCGGCGCCTCGACGCGATGGAGAAATGCCTGGAGCGGCACCTGCCGGCGGGACTCGAATGGACGCGGCCGGAAGGCGGCATGTCGGTGTGGATCACGCTGCCGCCGGGGCTCGACGCGGGCGAGCTGCTGATTCACGCGCGCGAGCGAGGCGTGCTTTTCGTTCCGGGACGGTACTTCTTTGTGCAAAATCCGCGGCTGAACACGCTGCGCCTAGGATTTGCCGGCGTGGAGGACAAGGACATTGCGCGAGGCATCCTCACGCTGGGCCAGGTGATCGAAACCGAGATGAAAAAGAAGCAGCGGGGCGCCAAGAGGGAAGTGGAGCAACACGGCGCAAAGCCTTCCCGCGTCGCGCTGATTTAGAGGCGCGTGCCAAAGCCCTGCGACGATTCGATGCCTCGTCCGCGTCAGTGCTTTGATTCCGAGCCGCTCGCCGGGTTTTTAGCGCGACCTCGCTTGCCGGTCTTGCGTCGAGTTTTGTACGAGGAGCCCCAATTTATTCCTGGGTGCGTGGCGTCATGCGTTCCGGTCTGCATGCCCTGATTTAGGTCCGTCTGTTGGTCTACTTCGGCTTCGCGGCGGTTTTCTTCTTGTCCTTCCACATCCGATTGCAACTCTTCAGCGGCTTTATCTTTGTTTTCTTCCGCGGCGCTCATGACTGCCTCCTGAAATTCCAAAATCTGCACGAATTGTAACTGGCCTCGCGAGCTTGCGTAATGGGGGAAAGACCTGACTACCTGTGGACACGGGCCCGTAGCTGGTGATAAGTGAGGACTCGGCATAGTGCAAAAAGGAACATGTGAAAGGCTGCGCAGAACAACAGAGCGGTGGCCGCCGATTAGCAAACGTGCATCCGATAATTGAGCATCGAGTGGCTGTGCAAACGGGCTAAACCTCCTCCACGGAGGCCAGCGATGTGGCAGGACATCAAGTACGGGCTAAGGATGCTGGCGAAGGCGCCGGGATTCACCGCCGTCGCTGTGCTCACTTTGGCGCTCGGCATCGGCGCCAACACCGCCATTTTCAGCTTGGTCGACGCGATCATGCTGCGCTCGATGCCTGTGCGCCATCCTGAACAGCTCGTCATGTTGCAATGGCAGTCGCACGGTTCTTTCATCAACGGCGAGTACAGCTCGTTTAGCGATTGCGCCAACGACGACGGCGGCGTGAATTCCTACGGCTGCTCGTTCCCGCTCCCCATTGCAGAGCAGATTCGCTCTGAGGTCCACGCGTTTTCCGACGTAACCGCATTTGCCGGTCCAGCGGGCGTTGAGCTCAGGGGCAACGGCCCCGTAAGCCACGCGAGTGCGGAACTTGTCTCCGGCGATTATTTTTCCTCGTTGGGCGTGAATGCGATTCTCGGCCGCACGCTTAGCCCCAGCGACGATTCTCCATCCACATCCCCCGTTGCTGTGTTGAGCTATGCCTATTGGAAAAGCGCATTCGGCGGCAGCAAATCAGTTCTCGGAAAAACGATCGAGCTGAACAATCTCCCATTCGTAATCATCGGCGTGGCCGAGCCGAGCTTCACAAATCTCGTTCCCGGCAAGTTGCAGGATTTGTGCGTGCCGATTGCCACGACGCCGCGCCTCGATATCGATTGGGGGAAGAATATCCAAGGACTCAACAATTGGTGGCTGGTGGTTCTAGGACGCCTCAAGCCCGGCGCTAATCTGGCCCAGGCGCAAGCCGCGGCGACCGTCGTGTTCCGCAACGAAGTTCTGCACGGCGTGAAGCCCTACGCCAAACAAGCCGTCGATCCGAAGATCGCCCTGCTGCCCGCGCAGGAGGGCCTGAGCGGGCAGCGCGGTAACTACTCCGAACAACTGTACGTGTTGATGGTCGCCGTCGGTCTAATTTTGATGATTGCTTGCGCGAATGTCGCGGGGCTGCTGCTCTCGGGCGGCGCTGCGCGGCAACGCGAAATGGCCGTGCGCCTCGCGCTCGGCGCAGGTCGAGCAAGAATTTGGCGGCAGCTTCTCGCCGAGAGCGTCATGCTCTCGTTCGCCGGCGGTATGTTGGGCGTTCTATTCGCCTACTGGGGCGTCCATGTCATTGTGGCGCTCATTTCCAGCAATTCCAGCCAGCCGTTTTCGTTTTTCATCGCGCCGGACTGGCGGGTTCTGTCCTTTGCACTCGGCGCATCGATTCTTACCGGAATCTTCTTCGGCTTGGCCCCGGCGCTGCGCAGCGCGCGCGTGGATTTGACGCCCGCGCTCAAGGATAGTGCCGGCGCATTCCGGAGCAGACCGCACAAATTCAGCGCAGGTGGCGCGCTCGTCGTCGCGCAGGTGGCGCTTTCGGTTGTCGCGCTCATTGGCGCCGGCTTGCTGGTGCGCACTCTCGAAAATCTTCGCAACCTGAATCCCGGTTTCGACCCGCACAACGTCCTGCTGTTTTCCATCGATCCTACGCTCATCCACTATAAAGACACGCAGATTCAGAGTCTGTATCGCGACTTGCGAGACGGGCTTGCGGCCCTCCCAGGGGTGACCTCCGTCAGCTATTCGTCCGACGCGCTCCTGAGCGGCGGCCTTTGGAGTGGCACCGCCCGCTTGGAACAGCGATCAGGGAAATCCGAAGTTCACGTGGACATGCTCGCCACCGGCCCCGATTTTCTGAGCACGATGCGCATTCCGCTGCTCCAAGGCCGTTCGTTCACGCCGGCAGATTTTGACTTGGCCGCGCGACTAAGGGCGGCAGAGACAGAACCGCAAAATGCCGCGAGCAGCCCAAGTTCGCCGAACGCTCCACCGACAACGCCCCATGCAACTGCGCCGCCCGCCGCCATCCCGGCCCTTCCCGTTCTCGTCAACCGCGAATTCGTCCGCGAATATCTCGCTGATGAAAATCCCCTCGGCGTGGGCATCAACCGCGGAAAAGGGCAGAGCAGCGGCGCCAGCAATGGAGCGGGAACAGGAGACTCGGAATCGGGCGGCTGGCAAATCATCGGCGTTGTTGGCGACGCGAAATACGACACCTTGCGAAGAAACATCCACCCGACCATTTACGTTCCGTTCGTCGGTGGTGGCGGGGATTTCGAGCTGCGTACTGCCGCTGACCCGAGAGCGCTAATTTCAGCCGTGCGCAGCGTGGCCGCCAAGCTCAATTCTGATTTGCCGCTGTCCGATGTGCACACCCAGACCGAGCAAATCGACCTGCTGCTTTGGCAGGAGCGTCTGGTAGCGCGCGTGTCCAGTTTCTTCGGCCTGCTCGCTTTGGGGCTGGCCTGCGTTGGATTGTACGGGTTGCTCTCGTACGAAGTGACGCGCCGCACGCGCGAGATCGGCATTCGCGCGGCCCTGGGCGCGCAGAGGGGCGACATTCTGCGTCTCGTTGTCGGGCGTGGGATACTTCTGACCATCGCCGGTCTGGCCTTGGGAGTCGCTCTAGCGGCGGCATTGACGCGTTTCCTCGCCAGCCTGCTTTACGGTGTCAGCGCGACAGATCCGCTCACGTTTGCGTTCGTTGTTGCGCTTCTTGTGCTTGTCGCGCTGGCGGCGTGCTGGATACCAGCGCGGCGGGCGATGAAGGTCGAACCCATCGAGGCACTGCGGTACGAATAGTGTGGATTTTCAGACCCGCCCGGTCGATTTCACCCACGCCTCCGTCTCGGTGACTTTTTTGTCTTTTCGCGGCACGTCTTCGTCGTTTCTACCCATCTTGCCAAATTCCTGCTAAATTTGTCCGTTCACTACACCAGGCGAAACCCGAATGACCATCGAAAAACTGGAGCCCAAGGCGGATAATCCGTGTTTCGGATGCGGCGCGGACAATGCTCGTGGCATGAAGCTCACGTTCGAGCAGGATCACGGCGCGCGCAAAATCGTCGGCCGCTTCCGCTTGGGGCCTGAATATCAGGGCAGCAATCGCGTGCTGCACGGCGGAATCATCGCTGTGCTGCTGGACGAAGCCATGGGCAAGCTGAACCGTTTCCACGATGTGCGCGCCGTCACCGCCGAGTTGAATGTTGAATACCTGCGCCCCGTGCCCATTGACGACGAAATTATCGTCGAGGCGCAGGAAGTTTCGCGCGAAGGCCGCAACCTGATGCATCGCGGCGAGATTCGAAATACCGCAGGAAAAGTTCTGGCGCGCGGACGGGGAAGATTTGTGGTGGTGAGCCCGCGTAGCTAGAGAAGCGAGGACCAATGAGCCAGAAACAATATGATGCGCGATTCCTCAACGAAATTGCCGCAGCGGCATTGGCGCGGACGGATGTGGCCGTGCGCGCAAAACGCGTCGCGGAAATGATTCGTGAGGCTTCCGGATGCTTTTGGGTCGGCATTTTTGAAATCGCGGAGAATGAAGCGAGCGCCGTTGCCTGGACCGGGACGGAGGCTCCTGCGTTCATGCGTTTTCCGCTGACCCGCGGAATCACGCGCGACGTGGTGAAAACGCGGAAAACGGCCGTGGTCAACGACGTTCTGAAAGATTCGCGCTACCTGGTAGCATTTTCGACCACCCGCTCGGAAGTGATTGCGCCGGTGATCGACGCGGTCGGCAACGTTGTGGGCACGCTCGAAGCCGACGCCGACAAAGCAGACGCGTTCAGCGACGCGGACGTGCAATTTCTGGATCAGTGCGCCTCCCGCATTCTTCCGCTGTTCGCGAAAGCGGCGCAGGTATGAGCGGGACGCGCGCTCTTTGCCAGCGTGTTTTCTGGCGAAGCTAGTTGATCCCATTATTTTCCGCTGCCTTCGCTGCCTACCAAAATGGCCTGATGCCGGGCCGCCCGTCGGATTCGCGTTAAACGCTGTTTTCATTCAAAATAGAACCAAGAGGAAGCTCAAATGGACAACGGAAACAAGAATAATGGACACGAAAATCTCTGGCGCGTGAAAGTCGGCCTCGCTGAAATGCTCAAAGGCGGCGTCATCATGGACGTCACTACCGCCGAGCAGGCGAAAATCGCCGAAGACGCCGGCGCTTGCGCGGTCATGGCGCTCGAGCGCGTTCCCGCCGACATTCGAAAAGAAGGCGGCGTGGCGCGCATGGCCTCGCCGCGCATCATCCGCGAAATCATGGATACGGTGACGATTCCCGTGATGGCCAAAGTGCGCATCGGCCACTTCGCCGAGGCGCAAGTGCTGGAAGCGCTCGAAGTGGATTACATCGACGAGAGCGAAGTGCTCACGCCCGCCGACGAGGAAAATCACGTGTGGAAGCACAGCTTCAAAGTGCCCTTCGTTTGCGGCGCGCGCAATTTGGGCGAAGCGCTGCGGCGCATCGGCGAAGGCGCAGCCATGATTCGCACCAAGGGCGAAGCCGGCTCGGGAAATATTGTCGAGGCCGTGCGGCACATGCGCACCATCGTCGGGCAGATGAAAAAGCTCACCACGCTGGGCGAAGAGCAGCTCATGCACGAAGCGAAAGAGCTTGGCGCTCCGATCGATCTTGTCCAGCAGGTCGCCAAGACCGGGAAGCTTCCCGTGCCGAATTTTTCCGCGGGCGGCATCGCCACTCCCGCCGACGCCGCGCTCATGATGCAGCTCGGCGCCGAAGCCGTTTTCGTTGGCTCCGGAATTTTCAAGTCGAGCGATCCGGCGAAGCGCGCCAAAGCTATCGTCTACGCCACCACCAATTATCAGGACGCGAAGAAGGTCCTCACCGCCTCCGACGAGCTCGGCGAAGCTATGAAGGGCCTCGACATTCGCCAAATGGACGAAAAGGACCTGCTCCAAACCCGCGGCTGGTAATTTTTTTGGAGTGCGGCGGTCTGCCGCCGCAGGCAAGCTCGACGCCGCTTTATCCTTGCCGTGTAGCGCAAGCTCTGCGTGTTCCGGGGTTTTCCGGCTTGCTTAGTATCCCAAGCAGGGTAAGGAATCTAGCTCTGCCCTTCCCGCTTCCCGTGCAGACTCCCGGCCACACGACGTTGTAGGGGTAGCCTTCATCAGGACCCAAACGCTAGTCTCGAGCATTTGGGCGGGAGGTTCGCCCTCACACGCTCTCCACAGAGGCGGGTCTCATCAGGATCTCCAGACGCTGATTTCGAGCGTGTGGGATCGGAGACCCGCCCTCTTCATTGTCGCTGATCGCTACAAATCTCCTTTTGCCCCAGCCTTTCTGTTAGTACGATTGTCATGACATGGCGCATCTCTTCGAACCATTGAAGCTGCGCGGCGTGACGCTGCGGAACCGCATCGCCGTCTCGCCGATGTGCCAATACTCTTGCGAAGACGGCCTCGCGAACGACTGGCACTTCGTGCATCTTGGCAGCCGCGCCGTTGGCGGTGCCGGCGTCGTTTTCTGCGAAGCCACCGCCGTTTTGCCCGAAGCGCGCATCAGCCCGCAGGATTTGGGTATTTGGAGCGACCCCCACGCTGAAGCCCTCGCTCGTATCGTGAAGTTTGTTCACCAACAGGGCAGCCTGGCGGGAATTCAGTTGGCTCATGCGGGACGCAAGGCCAGCACGTATCGCACTTGGTCGCCAAAACAGGGCGCAATACCGGTGGGCGACGGCGGCTGGAGCAATGTGCTCGCGCCGAGCGCCATTAAATTTCAGGACAATTATCCGCAGCCGCGCGAAATCACTCGCGACGAAATTCGCAAGGTCACGCAGGCCTTCGGCGCCGCTGCCCGCCGCGCAGAGCAAGCCGGATTCGACATCATCGAAATTCACGCCGCCCACGGCTATTTGATCCACGAATTTTTGTCGCCCTTCAGCAATCATCGCAACGATGACTACGGCGGCTCGCTCGAAAATCGCACGCGCGTGGCGCGCGACGTGGTGGCCGCGGTTCGCGCGGCGTGGCCGGAAACGCAGCCGCTTTTCATGCGTATCTCGGCGACGGATTGGAAGGAAGGCGGCTGGGACCCCGAACAATCCGTCGAACTGGCGCGCGAGGTGAAGAAGCTGGGCGTCGATTTGATGGACTGCTCTTCGGGCGGCGTGATTCCCGGCGTCGCCATTCCCGTGGGTGCGGGCTTTCAGACAAAATTCGCGGAAAAAATTCGCCGCGAAGCGGAAATCCTCACTGGCACCGTGGGCATGATCACCGAGCCGGTGCAAGCCGACCACATCATTCGCACCGGCCAAGCGGACATTGTCCTGCTGGCGCGCGAGATGCTCCGCGATCCTTACTGGCCTTTGCGCGCCGCGCGCGAACTGGGGCAAGCAGCTTCCTGGCCGGCGCAATATCTCCGCGCCGCACCTGACAACTCCTCGCAGCGCGAACCTGCGCCGTCTATTGTGGCCCGCGCCTGACAATCACGCTTTGCGTGCTACAATCCCGCCGCATCTTGTCGGGTGGCAAGGAAAACCAATGGGTAAACTAGCTCATTACTACACCGGTCTGCGGGGTTCGATTCTGTGGAAACGTGTGGACCGTGCCGTCTTAGACTTGATTGCTGACGGTGACATTCGCCTGAAGACTCGCCGTCAATGGGTCGTCGGCTACATCTGCCACGCTCTGACGCACTCCGTGCGCAAGTCGAAATCCCGCAGCAGGTAGTTCAGCCGGTGCGATGTGTTGCATTTCCTCTCGCCGCGAATGGCTGTCCTTCTTAGAGTGTGAGGCGTTCCTCTAATTCGTCTCCGGCGGCGTGCCCGGTTGGGTAGAAGGCGCTCCTGTCGGCGGCCTGCGCATCGGCGCAATCGCCGGCACAGCCAGTGAACGCGCGCCGTTTTTGCCCACGGTGCGCACCGCGAAAAAGTGATTGTCCGGCGATACGCCGTCCAGCGCCGCTTCCTTTCCTGAAGGCACAAACTCATACACCGACCATCGCGGCTCCGTCGTCTCGCGCCATAAAATCTCAAATCCCGCGCGCTCTGGATCTTCCGCCGCTGACCACCTCATCCACGCATAGCCCAGCGCGGTCTGCGGCACGTGCATGAGCGTCACTTCCGAAGGTGGCGCAGGCGCCAGCGCCAACTCGCGCAGTGCTTCCGCGTTGTCCCATGCGACGTTGCCCATGAATTCATAGTCGAGGAATTTCGCGAAGTCGCCGTACTCGCGTCCGTTCTCCGTGCGCGGAGTCTGGTGCTGGTGATCGTAGTTTTCCTGCGGCTCCGTGAAGCGCGCCGCCGGCAATCCCGCCGCGACAAAAGGCATGTGGTCGCCGCCGCGCCCCAGCCGGTCGAGCCGGAAAATCATTCGGATGTCGTCGCGTCCGTCGATTTCCTCCGTCGCGCGCGCCAGCTCCCGCGAAGGTGAATCCACGCCGTCCGGCCCTCCGCCCGAAAACAGCCGCGCGCGGTGCGGCCCGCCCGGCGCCGGATCCGCGCCAACAATGTCATTGTCCAAATACCCTCCGACGATATATCCGCGGTCCTGCACGTATTTCAGCAGTTGCGCGGCGCCAAGGACACCTTGCTCCTCACCCGAAACCGCCGCGAAAATCAGCGTCGCGCGATAGGTTCCTTTCACCAGCAGCCGCGCCGACTCTAGCGCGACCGCCACGCCCGAACCGTCATCATCCGCGCCCGGTGCGTCGGCGCTCGGATCGTTCACTTGCGAGGGCCGCGAATCGAGATGCCCGCTCGTCATGAACACCGTTTTCGCCAGAGCAGGATCGCTGCCCGGCAAAATCGCATAGACGTTTTCCAAATGCAGCTTCTCTCCCGTGCGTAGCGCCGTCTCGAATTTGTCCACCACCACTCGCAGCCGGCCGCCCGATTCTTTCGCGATTTCCTGAAAACGCGCCACCACGTGATCGCGCCCGCAACCGATGCCGCGCTTCGGGTCCGCCCACGACGAAAACGAGTCGCGCGTGCCGCAGGACACCAGCTCTTCGATCGTCGCGCGCAGGGAATTCTCGTCGACTGAAGAACGGGCAAGCCTTCCCGTCGGACGCGGCAACACATTTGGTGTTGGCGCGCCGTTTGGCGGCTCCGCTGGATCCTGCGCCATCGCCGCGGTTGAGCCAAGAAGCGCCGCGAACGAAATTACCGCAACCAACGCGAGCGTGCCTACGAAATGGCGCCCCGCAAACAGTTTCGTTTTCATCTTCATCTGTCTTCCCCTTCCGAAAAACATTGCGAAAATCGCTGCAAGCGAACCTGCAAGAAAGCCACAGGAACCGTCACCGCAACATTGTGCGACGCGAAATTCGCCCGCAAAGTTTCCGCGAATTGCCTCCGCAATCGCTTCGCGCGAGTCCGCCCTCGTTATCGCGTCCGCGATGCATGTAGAGGCTGGAGTACCTCGTCTCCTTGGGGAACGGCCGCCAGCAATGATATGTTTCCTCAAGCCAGTTTAGCGAACGAAAGGGATATATTCCCAGGCGGATACGAAATGTTTTTTCTCGTCCTTTTTGTGGTGCTGGTGGTCCTGTGGGCAGTAGGAGTGTTCGTCAAGCATGTGCCGCACGGGCCGATTGACCTTCTGCTCGTTTTTGCGGTGCTATCGTTGGCCGTGCATCTCGTGTGGGGAAAATTTCCTTCGCGCGGCAAGCGCGGCGATTGACGCGGCGCGACGAGCGGCAAATTCGGCGGGAGCCATATTGGCCGTTGCCGGCCGCACACGCGCCGGGGAACAAAAGCTGCATGGCCGTTACAATATTAGAGTGCGGCGCTGGCTGGATCGCGTGTGCGCGCGAAAATCGAACCGCGCGGCAGCGGAAGGGTACGTAACGAGAAACGCGCTGCCGCGGGACGAGCGGAAGAATGAAGATCGGAATTCTAGCGATACAAGGAGATTTTGAGGCGCACGCGCGCGTCCTCGAAAAACTGGGCGTAACCTTTGTTTACGTGCGCGCGCCAGAGGATTTGCAGGGCGCCAGCGGATTGATTTTGCCAGGCGGCGAAAGCACCACGCACATGAAGATGCTTGTGGAGACGGGACTCGACGAGGCGATTCGAAAGCTGGCCGCGCACGACGGTGCGTTTTTTGGAACTTGCGCTGGCGCAATCTTACTGGCGCGCGAAGTGAAAAGTCCCGCGCAGCAGTCTCTCGGGTTTATCGATATGACCGTGGTGCGAAATGCGTACGGGCGGCAATTATCGAGCGAGGTGCTGATGCTGCCGACGAAATTGCGCGATGCGCCGATGGAAATGGTTTTCATTCGCGCTCCGGTAATCGAAAAGACCGGCAGCGGCGTGGGAGTGCTGGCGGAGCGCGAGGGAAAGCCGGTGCTGGCGCAGCAGGGACAAGTGATGGCGGCGACGTTTCATCCCGAACTGACGGGCGACACGACGATTCACGAGCGTTTTGTTAAGCTGGCGGAGAAGGCGCATCACAAAAAGTAGTAAGTACGAAGCAACGAGCGGAGGCTAGCGGAGGAACACAAGATGAGGTTCGCACCGTATATTGTTCACGGATACTGGATGGTGCAGGCGCTTTGTTTCGTGGTCTCGGCGAAGTGGACGCGAGAGCTGGGGTACGGAATTCTGTGGCAATTGGTTTTGGGCATTTGCGGTTTTATTCTCGGGCCGGTCATGCCGCTGCTGATTTATTTGCGGGGATTTTATCGGCGCAAAGGGGAGCCGCGGACGGCCACACCATCTAATCCATGAAACAATCCGGCGAACGTCCGCAGCGCACCAAAATACTTTTCGTTTGCGTCGGGAATTCGTGCCGAAGCCAGATGGCGGAAGCGATTGCGCGATATCACGCCCCCAAGCTGATCGAAGCCGAAAGCGCGGGCACAGCGCCATTTGGAAGGGTCGCGCCGGAGACCCTCGCCGTATTGCAAGAGATCGGAATTCGGGCCGAAGGCCACTATTCCAAGAGCATCAATGACGTGTTGGAGTTTTTCGAGCCGCAGATCGTGGTGAACATGTCCGGGCAGGAATTGAGCGGCTGGTTCGCAACGAAAGAAATCGTGGATTGGAAAGTTGGCGATCCGTTTGGCAGCGACCTGGAAATCTACCGCCGTATTTGCCGGAACATCGAAGGCAAGGTAAAAACCCTGGCGGACAGTCTGGAGCAAGAGAAAAAGAAGTGAGAAGAGAAAAGACAAGCGTTTCACAGGAAGATTACCTGAAGGCGATCTGGGAAATCGTGCAAGAAGAGCAGACGCCGATCAGCGCGAGGCTCGCGGAAGATTTGGGCGTGACGCCTCCGGCGGTGACCGCGGCGCTGAAGCGCATGACGCGCGGAGGATTTTTGCGCGTGGAGCGCAGCGGACGAATCGCGCTGACGCCAAAGGGGCGAAAAATTGCAGAACACTTGGTGCTGCGGCACCGGCTGGCGGAAAAATTGCTGACCGACGTGATTGGCCTGGAATGGTCGCGCGCGCACGAGGAGGCCGAGCGCCTCGAACATGGTGTGTCCGCCGAAGTGGTTGCGCTGCTGCTGAAAAGATTTGGGCGTGAAAGCCGGTGTCCGCATGGAGTGCCGTTGTTTGGCGGGCTGCCGAAGCTACGAAAAAAATACGGCGCGGTAAAATTGGCGGAAGCCCCAGCGGGCCATGCATACGAAGTTATGCGCGTGTACGAAAAGGAGCGGGAGTTCCTGAATTTCCTGGCCGGGCTGGGAATTTTGCCGGGCGCGCGCGTGCGCGTGCTCAAGCGCGAGTACGACGAGACGATGACAGTGACGCTCGGCGGGTCGGCAACGAAAATTTATCTGGGCAAGCCGGCAACGAGCCGGATTTGGGTGGCTCAACGGTAGTGACGAGTGGCGCTGGCGGCGTGTTGGATACCGCCGCGGCGGGCGATGCGGATTGAGCCGATGGAAGCGTTGAGGTATGAGTGAGAAAAACAGCGGCGGGCTACGAGCGATGGGATTTCGAGCGGGCTTTGTGACGATCATCGGGCGGGCGAATGCGGGCAAGTCGACACTCGTGAATGCGCTGGTGGGACGCAAGGTGGCAATTGTGTCGCCACAGCCGCAGACGACGCGGACACGCATTCAAGGAATTGTGAATCGCGATGACGGGCAGGTGGTGCTGGTGGATACGCCGGGGATTCATCGCGCGACGAAGGCGCTCGACCGGCAGATGATGCAGGAGCTGAGCGAAGCGCTTGAAGGAGTGGACATTGTGGCGCTGATCGTGGACGCGACGGAGGATTTCCAGGGCGGGGACCGATATTCGGTGGAATGGGTGAAGAAATTTTCGGGGCCGGCGTATTTGCTGCTGAACAAAATCGATCGCGTGCGGAAAGATAAGCTGCTGCCGCTGATCGATCGATGGAGGCGCGAGCACGAATTCGAAGAGATTTTTCCGGTGTCGGCGCTAAAACAGGAAGGCACGAAGGAGCTTCTGGAGAGCTGGATCGCAAGGTTGCCGGAAAATCCGCCGTATTTCCCCGTGGATCAATACACGGATCAACCGGAGCGATTTTTGGCGGCGGAAGTGATTCGCGAAAAGGCGATTGTGCTGACGCGCGAAGAAGTACCGCATGCCGTTGCGGTGCTGGTGGATGACTTCGAGGAAGGCGAAAAGCTGCTGAAGATACGCGCGACGATTTACGTGGAGCGGGATGGGCAGAAGGGAATCATGATTGGGCGCGGCGGTGCGAAAATGAAGGAAATCGGCACGGCGGCGCGAAAAGAATTGGAAGAAATGCTCGACGCGAAGATTTTTCTGGAGCTGCATGTGAAGGTGCAGCCGAATTGGCGGCAGAATCGGGCGATGGTGAAGCAGCTCGATTGGCGGCGGCAGCTCGACCAGATGAGCGAGACAGGCGACAGTGAGTGAAGTGTAGCGCCGATTATTTATGGGCGAAGGGTTCGGCGATGGGTTCGACGTCGGCGAGTTTCCACGGCGCGTCGCTGAGGTTGGTAGTCAGCGCGACGACGACGCGCGAATCTGGATAGATAATTAACTGGGATGTTCCTCCGACAGAGCCGCCGCTGTGTTCATAAATGCGCTGGCCGGTTTGCGATCTGTGGATGAACCAGCCGATGCCGTAGCCGGTTTCCTGGCCTGAGTTTGTTTTCTGCGAAGTGAAAAGCTGGTGCAGCGAGTTTTCCGTCAAAAATCCGGGACGAAGCAAGGCGGAGCCGAAACGCACGAGGTCTTCCGGCGTGGAGAGGAAGCCCCCGCCGGCCCATTTGTAGCTGTTGTCGACGTAGGGAGCATTTTCGGTGGGGCCGTCCTTTTCGCGTTCATAAAAACGGGAGCGCTGCTCGATGAGGGGGCGATTTTCGTCAGGAGTAGTGTCGATGAGGCCGAGAGCCGTGACGACGTGCGCCTGCATGTAATCGAGAAAATTTTCGCCCGATGCGGATTCGATGACCGCGCTCAACAGATCGAAGCCGTAGCTGGAATAACTGAACTTTGTGCCGGGTGGCGCAACGAGAGGATCGTTTTCGAAAATTTTCAATCCTTCGAGGACCGAGTCGTAGTGGTTGGCGATGAGGAATTCATCGCCTTTGTAGTGGCGAATGCCGGCGAGATGGCCGGCCAGAAGACGCGGCGTGATTTTCGCGCCCTTGTCCGGAAATGACGGGACGTATTTCTGCACCGGAGCGTCGAGATCGACTTTGCCTTGCTCGACGAGCTGCATGAGAGCCGCGGCGGTGAGAGTTTTGGAGATGCTGCCGATGCGGAACTTCGTAGTGGGCCAAGCGGGAACGCGCTCTTCGAGATCAGCGTAGCCGAAACCCTCGGCATAAACAAGGTGGCCGTCGACAGCGACCGCGACGGCGAGACCAGGAATTCCGCGCGCGAGGAGTTCGTTGCCGATTGCGTGTGCGTGAGCGCGCGCTTCCGCGTAGGGTTCTGAGGCGAGAGCAGGAGCCGTAGCAGTTTGTGCGAAGGCAATGGGAGCGCTATAACCGCTCAGGCAAACGCACAACAAAAGAAACAAGCCGCCATTCAACGCGCTCTCGCGAGCAGCGAATTTCATGATGAGCCTCCTGGCGGGCGGCATTCTACACCGGAAACTGGAACCGGGCGCTCAGCGGGCGGGCCGCGCACGGGAGCGATCGCCGAGGAAGAGCGTCATGGTGCGCGACGCGGGGCCGGCGGGAAGATGAGTGGTGAGATGGCGCGCAAGGCGTTTGAAGAGAAAAAGGGTGGTGCCTGGGCCTTCGGAGATGGCATGCGTGCGATTGGGAAAGGCCATGAAGTCGAAAGATTTTCCGAGCTCGATCATGCGATCGACGAGAAGCTCGGAGCCCGCGAAGTGGACGTTATCGTCGCCGGTACCGTGAACGAGCAGAAGTTTTCCCTGTAGACCCTCGGCGTAATTGACAGCGGAGCCGGCCTTGTAGCCTTCCACGTTTTCCTGCGGCAAGCCCATGTAACGTTCCTGATAAATCGTGTCGTAGATGCGCTGGTCGGGGACGGGCGCGACAGACATGCCAACTTTGTAAATCTCCGGCGAGCGAAACATCAAATTGAGAGTGTTGGTGCCGCCGCCGCTCCAGCCCCAGACGGCGACGCGATCGGCGTCGACGTAACTGCGTTCGCGCGCGATGGCGCGCACAGCAGCGGCTTGTTGTTTCGAAGAAAGCACGCCGACGGCGCCGTAGATGCATTTTCGCCACACGCGGCCCTTGGGCGCGGGCGTGCCTTGGTTGTCGACGCTGGCGATGAGATAGCCTTCGTTGGCGATGGCGCGATGGAAAAGCGCTTCCGCTCCGCCCCATCTGTCCATGACGGTTTGCGCCGCAGGTTCGCCGTAGACGTTGAACAGAATTGGATACTTGCGCGAAGAATCGAAGTTCGCGGGCTTGACCATATAAGCGTCGAGCTTCACTCCGTCGCCAACATCGACCTGGAAAAATTCCACAGGCTGCGTGGCGAGTGATTTTATTTTCTCGCGCAACTCGGAATTGTCGGCGAGGACGCGCACGCTGCGATGTTCCGGCAAGCTGACGAGCTCGGTGATGGACGGGGTGTCAAACGTCGAAAAGATGTGCAGCGCCCAGCGGCAATCCGGCGAGAGTTCGTAGGTGTGAACGCCGGAAGAGTCCGCGGGAGTGACACGCTCAGGCGCAGACGAGCCGTCGATGCGCGAGCGATACAAATATTGTTGCGTGGCGTTTTCGGGCGAGGCGATGAAATAAAGGAATTCCTCGGCCGGGTCGACAGCAAGAACTTCGATGACGTCAAAATGTCCCAGCGTGATGAGCGAGGGTTTGCCGCCGCTGCGCGGAATAATGTAAACGTGATGCCAGCCGTCACGTTCGCTGATCCAAAGAAAGCCATTGTGATGCGGGAGGAAGTGAGTGTCGTCGTTCACGTCGACCCAGGCTTTGTCTTCGTCACGGAAAATGCGGCGCGCATGGCCAGTGGAAGCGTCGGCAAGAAAAAGGTCGTTGATGTTTTGCGCGCGATTTATGTGCTGAAAGAGAATTTCATTGGAGTCCTCGACCCATTGGATGCGGGGAATGTAAGATTTTTCGGAGTCGCCGGTGATTTCGAGCCAGGTGGTTTGCGGGTTGCTGATGTTGACGACGCCGATGCGAACGTTGGAATTGGGAGTGCCTGCCGATGGAATGCGGTACGTCCACACTTTCGGATAGACGCCATATTCGGGGTAGGGAACCTGGGTGATGGGTTCGCGAAAGCCGCCGCCGAGATTATTGATCATGGAGAATTCGCGCACGGGACTGGAGTCGAATTGAAAGTAGGCGATGCTGCGGCCGTCCGGGCTCCAGCGAAAGCCGTCGCGCACGTCGAATTCCTCTTCGTAAACCCAGTCGGAGGTGCCGTTGATGGTGGTGGCGGATCCGTCAGTAGTGAGCAGAGTGATCGTGTGCGTGCGCAAGTCTTCGACGTAGAGGTTGTTTTCGCGGACATAGGCGACGCGGCGGCCATCCGGCGAGAATTTCGCGAACATGAGCGAGGAAGGAGCGGCGTTGCCGCCGAGTTTGTCGAGTTTTTTCGAGGCGCGGTCGAGAACCCAATAATCGCCGCGTGTGTTTTCGCGCCAGATGCGTTCGGAATTCGTGAATACGAGGATTTGCGTGCGGTCCGGCGACCAGTCGAAGTCGTCGATGGAGAGCGGTTCTTTGGAACCTGCGGGGATCAATTCGGCGGACGAGAAAAGCACGGTGCGCGCGCCGGAGGCTGCGCCATAGCTGGCAAGTTCCTGCTTTTCGTCGTCACCGTGGGAACGTTCGAGCACGGTGTAGGATTTGCCGCCTTCTTCCCAGCGAATCGGGCCAAAGCGCCTGGCGGAAAATTCGCCAGAGAAGATGCGTTCGATCCATTCGTCAAGCGAGCCGGGAACGGACGAAGACGCTGCAGATTGCGGAGGGCGCGTACGCGGCGCGAGGGACGAAGCAGTAGCAGCCTCTAAATCGCGCAGAGGGGCGAAGCCACCAGCGATAGCGGCAGCGGCTCCGGCGAAGGCGGAGGTGCGAAGGAAGAAACGGCGCGAGACGCGGGGATCGCGGTTCATGCAAAGCTCCTGGAATGAATTATGACCGCGGCATTGTTACGCGGCGCGGGGCGAGTGTCACGAAAATTTTGGTGGGCGCTAGGCCCGTAAGATGAAGTCGACGCCCGATGGAGGGCGAGCGTTGATGCTCGTGTGAACGGGCGTCTGCGTGTGAAAAACTGGGAATTGACAGAGACAGGCGGAGCGGCGATAATGATTTGTACGAGTTGCGCCTACCTTAGCTAGGAGGAATCGCGGAGGCCTTGGTGACGCGCCCGAAGTATGTGTTTGTGACGGGTGGCGTGGTTTCCTCTCTCGGCAAAGGAGTGGCAGCGGCCTCGATGGGCTGCCTGCTGGAATCGCGGGGCCTGAAAGTCACCCTCCAGAAGTGCGATCCCTACCTGAACGTTGATCCCGGAACGATGTCGCCCTATCAGCACGGTGAAGTGTATGTGACCGATGATGGCGCGGAGACGGACCTCGACCTGGGACACTACGAGCGCTTCACCAATGCGAAGCTGACGCGCGATCACAATTGGACGACGGGGAGAATCTACGAGTCGATCCTGGCGAAGGAGCGGCGCGGGGATTATCTCGGCAAAACGGTGCAGGTGATTCCGCACGTCACGGATGAAATCAAGGCGGCGTTTCGCAAAGTGGCGGACGACGTGGACGTGGTGATCGTGGAAATTGGCGGGACGGTGGGCGACATCGAATCGCTGCCCTTTTTGGAAGCGATCCGGCAGATGCGGCTGGAGCTTGGGCCGGAGAATGCAATTTACGTGCATTTGACGCTGGTGCCGTATATTCCCACCGCGGGCGAGCACAAAACGAAGCCGACGCAGCACAGCGTGAAGGAACTGCTGAGCATTGGAATTCAGCCGGACATTTTGCTGTGCCGCAGCGATCATCCGATTGCGCCGGAGCTGAAGGCAAAGATCGCGCTTTTCTGCAACGTGCCCGCGTCGAGCGTGATTTCCGCTCCGGACGTGAAAAATATTTACGAAGTGCCGATGTCGCTGGCGCCGGAGGGATTCGACGAGCAGATTTTGCGGCTGCTGCATTTGGAGGCGGCGCCGCGCGACATGTCGCGCTGGGTCGGGATGCTGGAGCGGCTGGAGCATCCGGAAGGCGAAGTGCGGATTGGCGTGGTCGGAAAATATGTGCAGCTCGAAGATGCGTACAAGAGCCTGCGCGAGGCGCTGGTGCATGGCGGCTTGCCGCACCGCACACGCGTGGTGATCGAGTGGGTCGAGTCGGGCGAGATTGAATCGCTCGAGATGGCGGAGCAGCGGTTGCGGCACGTGGATGGGATTCTGGTGCCCGGAGGGTTCGGGAAGCGTGGAATTGAAGGAATGATTTACGCGATTCAATATGCGCGCGAGAGGAAAGTGCCGTTCTTCGGGATTTGTCTGGGCATGCAGTGCGCGACGATTGAATACGCGAGGCACGTGGCGGGGCTGGCGAAGGCGAATTCGACGGAGTTCGACGCGCAGACACCGTATCGCGTGATTTACAAATTGCGGGAATTGTTGGGCGTCGACGAAATGGGCGGGACGATGCGGCTCGGCGCGTGGCCCTGCAAGCTGGAAGAAGGTTCGTTCGCGGCGCGTGCGTACGGGGCGACGGAAATTTCCGAGCGGCACCGGCATCGGTACGAGTTCAATCGCGATTACGAACCGGCGCTGACCGCGGCGGGATTCAAGATTACGGGCAAGACGCCGGACGGAGTTTACGTCGAGATTATCGAGGCGCCGGACCATCCCTGGTTCCTCGGCTGCCAGTTTCATCCGGAGTTCAAATCGAAACCGCTCGCGCCGCATCCACTGTTTGCGGCGTTCATTGGTGCTTCCGCTGAAAACCGTAAGAAGCGCGGCGCGGGGAGAGAAGCCTGCGTGCCGGCAACCTCTGCAGATTAACCTCGCATGACTGCCCGCCCTGCAACTTTTTTCGTTATCGTCGTGGTTCTTGCTGCGATGTGCCCATATGCTGTCGGCCAGAATTCCCAGAACCCCATCTTCGAACAGGATCTTCGTCCCCACGGATACCCAGATTTCAAAAAAGATCGCAACGTCTCGGACTACGCGGAGGTGCAGTTTCTGTCGGACGATCTCTTGCTCGTTAGTGTTAACGAGCGTGTTTTTGAAAAACCTGAAGAGCCGTTGTTTTCGGATCAAGGCGCTTCGGAACTACTGCTTTTCAATTTGGATGAGCCGAAGCTTGTCAAAACCGCGAGCTACGCGATTGAAAAGAGTAAAAACGCGGTGCAAGCCATCGGAAACAATCGTTTCGTAGTTTTGAATCAAGAGGGGGTGCATGTGTGCTCGGCGGATTTGTCTTGCGGGCCGCCGTTTCCGACCAAGGGTCCGGTGATCGTGGTTGCAAACGGAAAAGAACTGATTGTGGGCGGGAATGGCAGAACCAAGGAATTTCTCGTTGATTCCTCGACGCTACACGTCATCGAAACGCCTTCGTCTCAGGAGTTGAAAACCTTGGCCATTGGTCCAAACTACACTCGGCCGCTTTTTCCTCTGATTCCGGCTTCGACCGGTACTTTGCCCAAGGCGCCTGCCGATACGATCGTCATGTGCAAACTAAACCAGAAAACGCTGGCGACGAGAGCGGATGGCGAGGCGGTCAAAATCGTGATCCGGAACCTCGATGGAACAGCTGTTTATCAAGTACCTGTTACGGGGGCCTATCAAACGGCAATCCTTTCCGATAGTTCAGGAAGGCGATTCTGCGTTGAAGACCAGGGCTATACGACGATGAATTCGATCGTGAATTTTCTGGACATCGATCAGGGAAGGCCGTACAACTTTTCGCGTGTGCGGATCTTTGAGACGGATTCTGGCAAACAACTGTTCGAGTTGCACTGGGACCCCCGCCCTTCGCGGATTCTCCCGTCTCCTGCGCTTTCGCCCGACGGTCATAAGCTCGCGTTAATTCGGCACTCCGAGTTAGAGGTGTTTGAGATCCCATGAAATGGCTGAACACAGTAAGAGCGGAGACGCGGTGGCCGCAAGAGACGCCGTTCGACGGAGATCGACAGACTAGATTTCCGTCGATACAGGGAGTCGTTTACGATGCCGCTTGGGCGCGGTGAATCGAAAAAACTGACGGGTCGGCCTGGTAGCCTTCGTCCGCGACGGTCTTCTGTGCGGCGGCGCGAAGAGCCTGATCGTCGGCGTTCTTCGGCAGGTCGCAATGCCGGCGGACGACTTCTTCTCCCACGGTGATTTGAACGGTCCACTGTGATTTTTCGGCATTCCAAGAAACATCAACGCGGTCAGCAAGCATAGGCACCTCCCATTGAGGCTATCTCTACTCCTTCTTGAAAGGCAATGCAAGGAGTAGGATGTCCGGGCGATGCGGTTGTAAGTGGGCGCCAACGGTGCGCGATGGATGAATAAGACGCGTTTGAGGCGTTTTCGGATGGCGTGTTCGCGTTCGCGATTACGCTGCTGATTTTAGGAATTGCGCTGCCCGCGTTCAAGAGTCTGCCCAACGACAGCGAATTGCGGCACGCGCTGCGTACTTTTTGATTCCACGCGGCGTGGATGCCGATCTCGCGAGCAAGTAAGGCGTGCGTGGCAGGACGGGTTGACGGGAGCGACTGGCGGGCATTAAGATTAATCATCTTAGTGGTGCAGGTTGCATTCAGGAGTTCCGCAGGCTTGGGAGCTTGGCTAACGGTTCGCTGGGCGATCTCAGCATAAAAGGTGCCAATCGATGGGCGTGCTAAAAATTCTGGTTGCTGACGATCACGACTTGATGCGCCGCGGTCTGCGCGACATATTGACCGCGCATCCCGGGTGGACGGTGTGTGGAGAAGCGCACACCGGAACACAGGCGGTGGCGAAGGCCAAGGCGTTGAAACCTGACATAGCGATTCTGGATATCAGCATGCCGGAACTGAGCGGTTTGGAGGCCGCGAAGCAGATCCGGGCGGTATCGCCTAAAACGGAGATGCTGGTGCTCTCCGTGCATTATTCCGACCAACTCGTTCGTGACATTGTCGATTCAGGAATTCGCGGCTACATGATCAAATCGGATGCGGACAAGGAACTGCTGACTGCGGTGGACGCGCTGGCGAATCATCAGCCATATTTCACCGCGGCGGCGATCGACGTGATTGGGCACGGCTTGTTTAACCGTCGAAGCGGCGAGCCGAATGAGATGAAAGACCGCCTGACGTCGCGCGAGCGAGAAGTGGTGCGCCTGATCGCGGAGGGCAAGAGCAGCAAAGATGTTGGCGCGGTGTTGGACATGAGCGTCAAGACGGTTGAGACTCATCGCGCGAATGTGATGCGGAAATTGCAAGTGCATTCCGTGAGCGAATTGGTTCGGTACGCGATCCGCAACCAGATTGTAGAAGCGTGAGGGGTTTTTCTTCTTTCCGTTCTCCAGCCTTTAGCAGGGCAATCGCAACTGCCACCCTTGAAGCGGCGCTAGCTGCAGGTTTGTGCAGCCTTAATGGAAAGTCTTGACTTTCCACAGCGGTGCGGCCATCTTTATTGGCTTTACCTTTTGGTAGATTTTGGACTGTATAGAAGGCTAAGAAGTGAGAGTTCGAGTTTGTTTTCACGACAAGTGCTTTGACGGCGCGGCTTCGGCGGCGATTTTTTCGCGTTTTTATCGGGAGCGAATCGGCGCAGGCGCGGAATTCTGTTACACTGGGATGATCCACAAAGCATCGCAGCCGTTCGAATCGGATATTTTTGACGGCGATGAAAATGCAATCGTCGATTTCAAGTATTCGAGCTCGCCGAAGCTGACCTGGTGGTTCGACCATCATCAAAGCGCATTTCTTACGCCCGCCGACGCCGCGCACTTTCGCGGGGACCATTCCGGGAAAAAGTTCTACGATCCCACGTATAAATCCTGCACAAAATTCTTGGCGACAGTGGCGAGCGGGAAATTTGGGTTCGATGCGCGGCCGCTTGCTGAGTTGATCCGGTGGGGTGACATCATCGATGGCGCGCAATTCGCGTCTTCCGAGATTGCGGTAAGCCTCGACGAGCCCGCGATGCAACTCGCGTTGGTGATTGAGGCGGCGCCGGAGCCGGATCTAGTTCCGAGGTTGATTCCGGAAATGGCGAGGCGTTCGATGGCGGAAATGGTGAAGCTGCCGATCGTCGAGAAGCATCTGGGGCTGTTGCTCGAACGGCACCGCAAATCGATCGGCATCTTGAAGGAGCGAGCGCAGGCGCGCGAAGGTGTGATTTATTTCGACGTGAGCGACTTGGAGATGGAAGGGTACAACAAGTTCATTCCGTATTATTTGTATCCGGATTTTCTTTATACCGTGGGGCTGAGCGCTTCGCCGACGCGCGCGAAGGTGTCCGTGGGAACAAATCCGTGGAAAGAAGCGCCGGCTGATGTGAATCTGGCATCGTTGTGCGAGAAGTATGGCGGCGGAGGACACGCGAGAGTGGCCGCGATTTCGTTTGCGCCGGATGACTTAATGCGAGCGCGGCAAGCCGCGGAAGGAATTGCGGAAACCCTGCGCAGGCGTATCCGCGAAGGCGGGCATTCGGGCGACTGAATCGACTTTCTCACAACGGGCGCGCGGGCCGTCGGCAGGCAAAGCGCGAGATCCATGATAGAATTTTCGTTTTGAGGTTGCATGCGCACGCGCGGCATCCTGCCGGGCGTTCTCTGCGGGCCGCTAGCTCAATTGGTAGAGCAGCTGACTCTTAATCAGCGGGTTGCAGGTTCAAGTCCTGCGCGGCTCACCACTTTTTCTCCGTAACTGACAGCAACTGCATTAGTTGATGCTCCCGGGCTCATTCGAATCCGAATCCTTCCGAATCGTTCGGTCGGGGTCCGAAAGGAATGTCCATTCGGCTCCGACTGACGCACGGAATTCCTGAAGAGTATGGTGATCGTCGGTGGCGATCGTGGCGATCTGAGTGTGCGCCACCGCGATCTTCGGGTAGAACGCAGCGAGTTCCAAATGCTGCTGGTGCTCCTTTGGGCAATAGTGGCCGCGCGCAAGCGTAAGAGCGTGTACGTCAGGATCGAGAAACTCGATTTCGAAGGTTCGGTCTACGATTGGACCTCTTTGCCTGACGACCTGATAGAGTCGGGGCTCCTTCGCCGCCAAGTGAAGGATGGGATTTCCCCCGCAAGCCGCCGACCAAACTCTCTTCCGCTTTGACCTTATTCATGATGTGCAAACTCGTGAGCACATTCGCGTCGCAACACAAGGCAAGCGCGACAAATCCCACGATGCCGGCCACACCAAGTGCGCGACGGGCTGAATGTGAAGTAATGGAATGTCGTCCCATGGTCGTGACCTCCATTCTGTGCCGTTACGGGCGATCGACTCTCGCTTCAACAGTCATGCTCCAACAGCCCGCCCGCGACTCATGAAGCTACCGACGAGCTGCGCAATCTGATCCGCCGCGGTATCCAGCGCGAAATGACCACCATCCACGATGTGCACTTCGGCCTTCGGCACATCCCGGCGATAAGCTTCCGGCTCCGAGGAGTCGAACGAGAGTTCATACTTACCCCAGATCACTAGAAGGCGCGGCTGCTTCTCGCGCAACCATGCCTGCCATTTAGGGTAGGCATCAACGTTCGTGCGGTAGTCGTAGAAGAGATCGCTTTGAACGTCGCCCTGGCCGGGTTGGTTGAGAAAGTAAAATTCATCTGTCCACAGATCCGGGTTATGGCGTTCCACGCGAGGATCGTTTCCCACGTGACGCGTCCGAGTCGTCTCCAACGAGAGAAGATTTGTGCGAAGCGCGCCTTCATTGGCCGCGCGATCCGCCCAAAAGGCACGACGTGTCTTCCAGTTCGCGCCAAGGCCTTCGTCGTGCGCCACAGCATCCTGAATGATGAGGGCCTCGATCCGGTCCGGATGGGCCAGGGCCATCCGAAAACCCACGGGGCCGCCGTAATCCTGCATGTACAGTGTGTAATGGGAAAGTCCCAACGTTTCGGTGAAGTGATTCATGATCTTTGCGTAATGATCGAATGTATATGCAAATTGTTTCGGGTCTGGCCAATCGCTGTGTCCAAAGCCCGGGTAATCCGGCGCGACGAGGTGATAGGGATCGGAGAGCCGCGCGAAGAGTGGCTCGAACATCCGCGACGAAGACGGAAGTCCGTGCAGCAAGAGAAGCGTCGGCGCGTCCTTCGGGCCGGCCTCCCTGTAAAAGATCGTCAGCCCATCAATTTCTATCGTCCGATAAAAGGTCGAGTGTTCCATGGAAATTGCTTCCTCCGTCTTTTAGTGAATCCTCAAACGAAACTCGATGACGTAGCAGTGCTGACCCTAGCAACTCCGACGTCGTGAACCCGGCCAATGCGGGCGTCTCGATCCCGTTTCTCTCAAAGATCCAAAAAGACACCCGCGTTTGGCTGGGAGCAGCATACAAGCACGTTCCCGGGAGCGGGCCTCTCCAGCGGCTCAGGGCTATAAATAATCGACCCGCCAATCAGACCAGTCATGCAGGTATGACAAACTCCAGTCCGGCAAAGAGAGCGGAATCGCTTTGCCTCAGTGACCCAAACAAATGTGTCCGTAGCGTTCGATGCACAAGCTGCTTCGTCGATCGATCACCTCAGTAACTTGCCGGCGAGCCAGTAATCGACACTGAACTTTCCCGGGCCGGAGCAGATCAGCCAGGTAAAGAAGAGCACGTACAGGACTTCCGGAAGGTAGAGGAAATCGTCGAGCCACTTGAGAGGCGACAGTCCTTTAGGCATGGTGGAAAGCGCGTTGGTCAGGGTGGCGACAGTCATATCGATCAATAAAGCCACGCAGGCCGGGCTCGAAAGAAACCCCACGGTCACCAAGGATCCGCAAACGAACTCGACACTCGAGACGAAATAAGCCATCTGGTGGGGAAACGGGACTTTGGCCTTAACGAGCGTTTCGTAAACAGGTTTCGTGCCGCCGGCGACAAACAATTTGTTTGCCCCGGAGATGGCGAAGAATAGCCCGATCGAAATGCGTACCAGCAGGATGGCATATTGTTCCAAATCACCGCTACCCAACAGCGCAAACTGAACCAACCGTTTCCAATCCATCTCTTGTCCCTCCATCGGAGGATGTGCTGTAACGATTCCCAAAATCATACAGTTCGACTTCTCTGGCAGCCGCGTCAATCAGGACGTAGCGGCTGTCTGGTTGATTAAAGCCGACAGTATCTGTCGGCCGTCTGTAGTTCTTTCGTCGCAGCATGTCCACATGGCCGGCGACAGTCCTAGTAACTTAGAGCTCCGATCCGCACCCGTCAGCGCCTAAATCCGCGTCCAATTTTGGCCGAGCGTCAGCCTTGCGTGAGGTCGGTGCTCTGTCCGACCTCGATAATGTAACCGTCAGGATCGCGGATGTAGCAGCGAATCTCGCCGTACTTTTCCTTCGGCTCCGTGATGAACTCGGCCCCTCGACTTTTCCACAATTCATAGCACGCTTGAATATCCGCAACGCGGATATTCAAGAAGCTGCTGACCTTATCCGGGTCGGTGGGGACGCTGAGCGTTACCGACGGCTTGTCCGGGGTGGGCCCGCCCCCGACGTTGACAATCAACCAAGTATTCGCGACCTGAATGTGCCCAGACGCACCCTTGCTGTCGCCTCTGCTCAGAATGCGGCCGCCGAAGACCTTTTCATAAAAATCAGCCGATCGGTCAATGTCGGCGACGGTGATGAAATGTGTGACGGTGAACCCATCGCGCGGGGGCATCTCATAGCTCTTTTGTTCGATTTGTACGCTGCTCATTGACGGCTCCAATTCCGATAAACAGTGCTCATCTGCTGATTCTGGTTGTTCCGCGTTCATACCTGCTGCCGACTAAGCATGCCGAGGAAAGGGAATAATTGGACAAGGTATCGAAGCGATACTTCGTCATTGCGATTTCCGGCCCCTTTCCTACTAGGTGCAACCCTCCATCATGCGCGAGGAAACATTCGCATCAGCGGTTGATGTAGGTTATGGCTGCGTCAGTAGCGAAGACTCGATCGAGCCTAGGATGCGCCAGCTCCCTGACTTCTTCTCCCCGCGAGTGCCGGTAGAAGAAGTTTCAGAAGCGCTTCGTCCGAGAACGGGTTCTGACCTGTGATCAACTCGCGATCTTGCAGAACGTAGCTCGACCACGGAGCGAGCACACTTACATCGCCGCCCGCCGTACGCGAGGCGAAGTCCGGGTAGAACAGCACCTTGCCGCCAATCTCCTGCGGTTCCCGCTGCTGCTCTTCCGCCGTCGAAAAGATAGTCATCTTATATCCAGCATAGATCCAGCCTTTAGCCTTGGCGTGCGCTCCGGCGACATCGCCCGCCGCCAGCGCAGCGACCACCTCCCAAGAATTGGGAAGAGCCGAAAGAAGTGAAATCGGGCCATGGCAAAGCACTGCCGTAGGCTTGGATGTCTCATGAAAGTGCCTCATAACGGTGCCAGCGTCAGGATCATCGAGAAGATCTATCATCGGGCCGTGACCGCCGGGGACGAAAACTGCGTCATATTGATCCAGGCCCGATGCGATGACATCCGCGATGCGCATTGGATCTCGGAGCCCAGTCAGGCCGTCGCGGAATAGCATATAGTCCTCAAGCTTGGCCGCGTCCCCGCCGAAGAAATCGGCGACCTCTGAATGCACATCCACTTGCGGCGTGTTGCCTTTGGGGTTGGCGAAAGTGATTTCGTAGCCCTCCTTCATCAGGGCGCGAACCGGAACCGTCAGCTCGTTGAGATAGTAGCCAGCGCCCTTATAAACCTTGCCATCTTTCAATGGCAAGCCGCGACCGCTCGATACCAGCACCAAGACTTTTCCTTTTGTTGTCATTTTGTTCTCCTCTCTGAATTTGAATCCGTTTCCCGAAATCTCAGCTTGCACCGACTAACCCAACCCGCGAGAGCCTTACCCTCAGCCACCCTCATCATTGCGTCTACCAGCACCGCGTCGTACTCGCTGAAGATTAAAGTCGACCTCATGGGATCGATGCCGACCGCTTCGCCGAAGAGCCTTGGCCGTTCGCCAACACCCTGTCCGCGCCAAGCGTTAACCATACTTCAGAGACGTACTCTGTCCGACCTCGATAATGTAACCGTCAGGATCCCGGATGTAGCAGCGAATCTCGCCGTACTTCGGAATCGGCGGCGTGAGGAACTCGGCTCCCCGGCTTTTCCACAACTCGTAGCAAGCTTGAATATCCGCCACGCGGAAATTCATAAAGCTGTTGATGTGATTCGGGTCGGGCACGCTGAGCGTTACCGTGGGCTTGTCCGGGGTCGGCCCGCCCCCAACGTTCAGAATC
>JBAPRL010000044.1:0-14841 GCA_049281095.1 Candidatus Acidiferrales bacterium | reverse complement strand
GCCTCGTGCAGCCGGACAGCACGGAAAAAGACATTCCGCTCGACGCCGTGCAGCGCGGCGATCGTTTGCGCGTCCGCCCCGGCGAAAAAATCCCTGTCGATGGCATCGTCCTCGGCGGCGCCAGCTCCGTCGACGAATCCATGGTCACCGGCGAGCCAATTCCCGTGGAAAAAACGCCCGGCAGCAGCGTCACCGGCGGCACGGTGAACACCACCGGAACATTCATCATGCGCGCCGAGCGCGTCGGCAGCGACACGCTCCTCGCGCGCATCGTGCAAATGGTCAGCGACGCGCAGCGCACCCGCGCGCCCATTCAGCAACTCGCCGACAAAATCTCCGCGTACTTCGTTCCGGCGGTGATCCTCGCCGCGGCAATCACGTTTATTTGCTGGGCATCGTTCGGCCCGTCGCCGCGCCTCGCCCACGCTTTGCTCAACGCCGTCGCGGTTCTCATCATTGCGTGCCCCTGCGCTCTTGGACTCGCCACGCCCATGGCCATCACGGTCGGCGCCGGACGCGGTGCCTCCGCCGGCGTGCTCATCAAAAACGCCGAGGCCCTCGAAATCCTGGAGAACGTCGACACGCTCGTCTTCGACAAGACCGGCACTCTCACCGAGGGAAAGCCGCGCGTCGTCGCCATCGAGCCGGCGCAAGGATGGAACGCAAATGACGTTTTGCGATTCGCGGCCGCCCTCGAGCAGCCCAGCGAGCATCCTTTGGCGGCTGCCATCCTCGCCGAAGCCGCGCGGCAAAATCTGCGCCCGCAAAGCGCGACTGAATTTCGCTCTCTCACCGGAAAAGGAATCACCGGCCGCATCGACAATCACGAAGTCGTGCTCGGAAACGCTGCGCTCTTCCAAGAAATAGGGATCGCGCTGGAAAACCCCGCCACTGCTCGCCGCCACGAAGGCCAAACGGTTGTTTACATCGCCGTCGACGGCCGCGAGGCCGGGATCATTTCCATTGCCGACCCAATAAAGCAATCGACGCCTGAAGCCATCGCGCAGCTTCGCGGAGAAGGCCTGCGCCTCGTCATGCTGACCGGCGACAGCCGCGCCGCAGCCGAATCCGTCGCGCACACTCTGGGCATCGACGAAGTCGTCGCCGAAGTCCTCCCCGAGCACAAAGCGGAAATCGTAAAAGAATTGAAATCGCAGGGCAAGCGCGTCGCCATGGCTGGCGACGGCATCAACGACGCTCCCGCGCTTGCCGCCGCCGACGTTGGCATCGCCATGGGCGCGGGAACCGACGTGGCCATCGAATCAGCGGGAATCACTCTCGTGAAAGGCGACCTGCGCGGCATCGTGCGCGCCCGCCGGCTCAGCCGCAGCACCATGCGCAACATTCGCCAAAATCTCTTTTTCGCCTTCGCCTACAACGCCCTCGGCATTCCCATCGCCGCCGGAGTGCTCTACCCGTTTTTTGGCCTGCTTCTGAGCCCCATCATCGCCAGCGCCGCCATGACCTTCAGTTCCGTCTCTGTCATCGCCAACGCCCTCCGCCTCCGCCACTCCGCCATCTAGACGCAATCGTCCGGGCTTTTCATCTCTGCTATAATTCCCGCATGACATTCATGACCATGACTTACGAACTTCAAGCGCCGCTTCGCCGGGATCAGTTGCGCGCGCTCGCATTCTTCGCCAACACGTACGGCCTCCAGAAATTCCGTCTCGACGAAAAAAAGAACTGGCTGCATTTCGACTACGACGCCTCGCGGCTCAAGGAAACAGAGGTCGAACACGTCTTGCGCATGGCCAAAATCCCCGTGGTGGGTCGCGTCAACACGAATTAGAAATCAAGAACGGCAGGACGAGCAGCGCCTTAAGGCCCGCGGATACATCGAAACACTTCTGACCCGCAAACAAGGACATCCCAGATCAAAAATCAGCCATAAAAAAAAGGGTGGGGCCACCGCTTGGGATCGGCAGCCCCTTAAGCCGCGTTCCGTGACCCGGCCTAGGCGAGACCGAGTCATTGGGGTCATCCATCCTAGCTTCCCTCTCAGAGGCAGGTGGGAACGTTGCTCGTCGCTCCGTGACCGAGCCCCTTCCTCCTCTGCCACGGTGCTATGAGCCACGTTTTGGAACGCGACCCGCTCCCCTATCTGCAACCACCTTGCCAAAACTTGATTTACGCTAAGCCGCTGAAAACCCATTCCTTCTGCTTTTGGTGCTCCATCCCTCCGGCCAGTTATGCCCCGATTCGGGAATCCTAATCTCGCTTTGAATCAGTTCCTCTCCTCACCGCCAATTCGTTCGATACCAAGCATCCAATTGCCCTCTTCCGCTTGTACTCATTCTAGTCCGGCCTCATAATGAAATGAGGGACAGACTCGACCATGCGCATTGGTTCCATTCTCGCTGTGCTCACCGCAGTCATTCTGGTCTTGGTGGCGGGCCTCTTCGCCATTCATCACGCAGCCCGCGCCAGCTCTCGCGTAGCAGCGTCCGCGCCACCGCGCGTCGCCCAAGGCTCTGCGCCCCCGCAACACTCGGACGCGGCGAACGCCCCTGCGAAAATGGTCTCTCTTTACTTTGCCGAAGATCCCGAGGTCGTTCCTCCCTTCCTTGTCCGCGACATTTCCGGCGGAGTCGTTTCCACCGCCGCGCTCAAAGGCAAAGTTGTAATCATTAATTTCTGGGCCACTTGGTGCGGTCCGTGCCGCGAAGAAATCCCTGAGCTAATCGCCTTGCAGTCGCAATTCAAAGACACCCTGCAAATCATCGGCGTCTCCGAAGACGAAGCCCCTCCCGAACAGGTCGCCAAATTCGCGCAGAAGGCTGGCATCAACTATCCCGTCGTTATGGCCAACGACGCCCTCGAGAAAGAATATGGCGGTATTCCGGCGCTGCCCACATCGTTCCTGGTGAACAAAGACGGCCGCGTCGTGCAAAAGGATGTTGGAGTCTATCCGCTGGATTATTACAGCCTGCAAATACGCTCTCTGCTGGGCCTTCCCGTGAATGCGCACATTGAAACTTTCAAAGATACCGGCCAGATTTTCTTGAAGAACGCCCAGCGCGCCTCGGAATTGCCTGGCGTGAGCTTCGCCGGGCTGACGCCCGAGCAAAAGAAAATTGCGCTGCACCGCTTGAACGCCGAAACGTGCACCTGCGGCTGTGGTTTGACCCTCGCCGAGTGCCGCATCAACGACACCGCGTGTCCCATCAGCGGATCCATCGCCATGAAAATCGTTCGCAGCATCGCGCATCCGAATGCCGCCACTTCAGCCGCCAGCCCTAAGCCCGGCGCAACTCCCTAGTGCTGCGCGGTTCCCCCACAAACCAAGCTTTCCTAAAAAACGAAACGGCGCACAATCCTTCTGTGCGCCGCTTCTTTACCGGTACTCCTTGCAGCTTAGTGCGGCCGCAACCAGCCCCTAGTGGCTGTTCGCGTACGCCAGCGCCTCGTGCAGTTCGTCCAGCGCCTTGCTGATGTGATCCATGGCCTTGTCGCGGTGTCCGCCGAAATCGTGCGCCGCATGATGCAAGCGATCTTGCGCTCGGTTGAGCAGCCCGATCGCATCGTCAATTTCCGGGTGTGGCATCGGGGGAACCGGAGACGTTACTGCCGCAGCCTTCGCCGGCGCTGGACCCGGCTCGGCCGAAGTGGCTACCGGGAACGACAAAGCCGCCGCAAACGCTACAAGAGCCAAAACAGTGGTGATTCTCTTCACGATTTTCATCGAAGCTTTCTCCTGTTTGAAGTCGATTTGACCGCTACCGGCCAGGGCTTTTTCCCGCGACAAATCTTACCGTAAAGAATCTCCCCTCTTGCACGCGCTCCCGAACCTCTGCGAACAAAGAGTCATCATCGCCCTGAACGGGTCAATTTGGCCGCGGCCTGAGTGAAAATTCTGGAAAATTGTTCCACCTAAGTATTTGACTGCGTTCTCCTCCCGGTTTATTCTCCTTTTGTCCGCTTTCAAATGAAGAAGCGCACGGAATGAGGGCCTTTTGATACACCTCTTATATGCCGTCATTGCTGTAGTTGTGGTCGTTCAGCTCTCCGCATTCGCCACCAGCATTTATCTGCATCGCACTTTGGCTCATCGCGGTGTTTATCTCAACCCCGTCGTCGCTTTCCCGATGAGGGTGCAGCTTTGGCTGTGGACCGGAATCAACACCAAGGAATGGGTCGCCGTGCATCGCAAGCACCATCGTCACACCGACGTCGAGGGCGATCCGCACAGCCCCGTGCTCGAGGGCCTGTGGCGCATTCTCCTCGGCAATCTTTACTACTACAATCGCGAAGCCAAAGACCCCGAGACTCTCGCCACGTTCGCCCCGGACATCGGCAACGATTGGCTCGACCGCCACATTTTGCGCTTCGGCATCGCCGGAGTCCTCGTTGGCATCGCCATTTTCATGCTGCTTCTCGGCCCGCTCTGGGGAGGCATCGCCTTTGTCGTTCAGGCCGGCCTCTACATCTTCTTGAATGCCGTCATCAACGGCGCCAACCACGCCCTCGGCAGACGCAACTTCGACAATACCGCCACCAATCTGGGCCTTGTCGCATGGCTCACCGCCGGGGAAGGCTGGCACAACAACCATCACGCGTATCCCACGTCCGCGCGCTTCAGCGTCCGCCGCGGCGAATTCGATCCTTCGTGGCCCGTGCTCAAAGTTCTCACCTGGATGCGCCTGGCGCGGCCTTTGAAGGTTGCCCCGAAAATGGAGTAGTATCGTCCTGCGATGGCAGGCTGGAATCCCGATCAGTATCTGAAGTTCTCCGACGAGCGCACTCAGCCTTGCCGTGATTTGGCTTCGCGCATTGCCCTTCTGCAAGTTCGCACCGCAATCGACCTCGGCTGCGGCCCCGGCAACAGCACGCAAGTGCTCGCCGAGCGCTGGCCCGACGCGCAAATCACCGCGCTCGATAGCGACGCCGCCATGATTAACGCCGCCATCGAGTCTAACGGTCGCGGCCGCTGGATCACTGGCGACATCGCTAAATGGGCCGCCGAAAAGCCCGGAGCATCCGCGGAAAAACCTGTGGAATCGGCCGCGGGAAAAACAGCTGGCACGCCAGCGCAAAAATCCGCTGAAGCAGCTCCGCAACCCACCCCGGAAGCCTCTCTCGAAAACGCTTCACCGATATCTTCGGAACCTGCCCCGGCAGCGGCTTCGGAAAGTGCCCCGGTAGGGGCTCCCGAAAACGAGCAGTATGATGTCGTCTTCTCCAACGCTGCCCTGCAGTGGCTTCCTGATCATGCCACTCTTTATCCGCAGCTTTTTTCTCACGTCGCGCCCGGCGGCGCGCTCGCCATTCAGATTCCCAGCAGCTTTGACCGTCCCGCTCATCGACTGTTGCGCGAAATGGCCGCCTCGCTCGCTTGGCGCAAATGGTTTCCCACCGGCCGCGTTCGCAACTGGCATGCGCGGGACTCGGAATTCTACTACGACCTGCTCGCGCCCTTGGCGTCGCGCATCGATTTGTGGCAAACCGAATATTTCCACGTCATGCCCAATGCCGAAGCTGTCGTGGAATGGTACAAAGGCACGGGCATGCGTCCCTATCTCACCGCCATTGGCGAGGATCCTGACCGCGATAAATTTCTCGCCGAATACACGGAAAAAATCCGCGCCGCCTACCGCCCCCGCCCCGACGGCCGCATCCTCTTCCCCTTCCTCCGCATCTTCCTCATCGCCTACCGCTAAGCGCTTTATTCAGCGTGGCGCCGGATCACGGTCGAAACACCAGCCGCGCGCCCGGCTCAGCCGCATTCCATGTCGTCTCCACGTCCCGCAGCGCAACAGCCTTCGTCTTTATCTGAAACGGCTTTTTGGCAGCTTCCTTAAGGAAATTCCTCAGCGACTCGAAGATCTTCTCCATCGACACGCTGCCGAAGCCGCTGCCGTACAACTCCAGACCCGAACTTCGCAGCGTCTCTCCTGGCAGCGAAATCGTCGGGCCCGCGACGGATCCGATTTGCAGGTAGCGGATCCGCGATGCCGCATGCTGCAAGCCCTTTTGCGAAATCGCCTCCAGCAATCTCTCCGCCGGATTGCCCCACAAGTAATCCAGCACGACATCGATCTTGTTTTCGGAAAATTCTCGGCGAAACGCAGCGACCAGATTTTCCCTGCCCTGCTCCAATGAAATCACAGCGTCCGCGCCCAAAGTTCTTGCCTCTTCGAGCGCCTTCGCATTGCGCCCAGCCGCCACAACTCGTCTCGCGCCCAAGCGTCTCGCGATTTGCACCGCCAGTCGCCCGGCAACTCCCGTCGCGCCAAGGATCAGGACACTTTCTCCCGCCGCAAACTCCACGCGCGCTGTCAGCGCCGCCCATGACGACATCGCCGGATTCATCATCGCCGCGATGGTCACATCATCCAGCGCCTCCGGCACTGGGAAGCACATCGAGCGCGTCGTGACACCCCGCTCCGCAAATGTTCCAAACGGGCTCCGCGAACTCCCAAAATAAACTCGCGTCCCATCTTCCAGCCGCCCCACGCCATCGATTCCCGGAACGAACGGTAGCATTCCCGTGCTGCCGTAATGTTTCCCGCTGGCCAGCGATTTCACGATTTGATGAAGCCCTGCTGCGCTCACCGTTACGATCACTTCTCCGTCGCCGGCGACAGCCTCGGCAAAAGACCCATAGCGCGGCGGCGCATCAAAAGCATGGACAACTGCTGCATTCATCGGTAATCCCTCACGCCATTTGCCGCAAAGTGCGATCCGCGCATCCGCGTCGGGTTATTCCCACTGCGTGGTATGCCGCTTCAGCCACCAGCACGGCAGATCCGAAGCATGCGGAAAAATCGATCTCACGCAAGGCTGCGCGAATACTCCCATGTAATCGTATTCGTCCGTATGGTTTTTTAGCTGCGTCGCCAGGAACTGATGCACCTGCACGGTGGAAAACCCCGTCTGATGCGCCATCCGCACCTGCAACACTCCCCAATCACCGGCGTACAGAATCGCCAGCGACGCCAGCAAAAACACCAAGCCTCGCCCGAGCGCTCGCTTCATTTTGAATGTAATCTACCCTATCAGATACGGCCTAAGCTAGGCGAAGATCCAGACCCCTCGGTTCAGGATTCGGTGACAAATCTCACCGTGCCGTCTAGCGTTTCTCCGCTGGAACGATTATTTCAACGCCTCCACCGAACTCACCCCAAGCGTCACTCGTCGGCATGGAGGTGCCGGCCGTTGCCTTCCAGGAGAATCTGGATGCCGATGTAAGTAAAGAAAGTCGGCTCGCCTGCGGCGCCGCTGAAACTGCGTCCCGCCATAAACAACTGGATAAGACCCTTATGGAACTCGTAACGGTCGCCCAAATCCCATGTCGTATTGTGCGGCGGAGCGCCCATGGCGGAATCGTTGTAAACCTCGCCGATAAGTTCCAGCTTCTTGTCCACCTGATGCCCGGCGGCAAATCCGAGGATGCGTTCTTCGCGTCCATGGACCGGAACGTAGTAACCGGCCTCGAAGTTCAGCTCCATCGGACCCACATTCCTCTGGATTTCGAGAGGCAGCAGGAACCGCGTGCCGGAGTCGGCGATCCCCTCCCGCACCGAGCTCGCACGGCCGGGCGGTTCCACTTGTGGGAACACCGAGACGTTCCAGCCATGCTTGTTATCGATGAACCGCCACTTCACGCCGGGAAAGGCGTTGCCCCACCCCGTCTGGAGGCCCTGCCCCGCAGCGGTCTGAAGAACATAAGGGACTTCGAAAGTCAGCTGAATGCGAGGCCCGACGCCGTAGTTGATGTCGATCTGCGGAACCTGATAATTCTGCTCGCCCTGCACCAGCGTTGGCATCACCGCCAGATTAATCTCCCACTGATTGGGGCCGGGAGTTCCGGGATCATTGGTGATCAGGGGAGGACCGCCTTGCGCCCGCGCTCCTGACGGCGCAAACAGGGAAAAGACCACGAACACCAGCATACCGGCAAGCGGCGAAAGCCGCCGCGCCACCGAACGCCCGCCCAGCGCGCCCAGCGCGAACGAAAAAGCGAAGCGGTTCCCCCTCAACGGTGCGCACAAAACCGCCATCATCGCTCTTTCTCCATTTTGCTGCCGAAGCGCATCCAGCGAAATAATTATAGAACGCGACGCCGAACTACCTCCCCGTCAGTCGAGGGGGAACTGTTCGCAGCCTGCAAGAGCTAAATTGTATCGAAATTTGGGAAAGCTTCCGCTAGATAATTCATCGCCGAGCGCAGCATATCTGCGGCATGGTTCGAAGCCCACGCTTGTGGCCGGCGATTTTCACTCACCACTCGCTCGCTTTGGGGCGCGAAGCTCACTGCTCACTCGTTTGCCTTGTCCTGGGGGAACTTGCAAGGGGAGGCATGAAGGTCACTGTTCACTCATCACTGCTCGCTCATCACTGCTTTTCTGGCGGAAGCGTGTGGGAGTCGAACCCACCATTCGACTCGCGAAGAGCCGAATCGCCGGCTTTGAAGGCCGGGACAGTCACCGGACCATTTTCGCCTCCGCCCGAATTATACGGTGAATTCCTGAAGCAAAGCCACGTTGCAGTGAAAAGGGGATCGAACGTCAGGGTGGGCCCAACTCACCGCTTCGCCGCGGCAACCTTCTTCCTCGCCAGCTCCAGCAATTTCGGATTCACGCAAACTTCAAAATACGGTCGGCTGGTCGGCTCGCCGATCTTCCCTCCCGCCAGCAGCTCGCGCGTCATTCCCCGCCGCACCACCATCGGCTCCAGCGTATCGCCCAGCGGCAATTCGCCGTAGTACAACTGCGCGCGATCCTTCCCCCACGGCATTGGAAAACTTCCCTCCAACGGAAAAAGCGAAATCTCGCTCGTCAATTTCTGAAAACCCTCTTCATTCAGCTCGATGCCGTTCATATTGAAACGCATCAGCAGCTCATCGCCTTCTTCTTCCGCCGCTCCTTCCACGATCAGCGTCTGCAGCAGGAACACGCGGAAGGGCGAAGGATTTTTTTCCATCAGCCTCCGCGCCACTTTCGAGCAGCTCGAAAGCCGGTCCGACAAATTGAGCGCCTTCGAAATCATGATTTTCGAGTCGCCGTCCGACCACACCGACGGCGCCGAATTCTGGAACGCCACGCCCACGCCCAACTCCAGCCGCGGCAAATTGCTTGCCTCCGCCTTGGCGTTGTACGCCTGCGTCACTTCGATAATCTCCCGCGCCAGCACGCAAGCCTTGGCCACCGCGCGTTGGCTGGTGCGGTTCGATTCCGTTTCATAGATCGCCAGAATGATGGCGTCGCCTTCCAAAAACACTTTCGCCGCTCCGTGCCGCTCCAGCAATCGCTTCACCGGCTCATGCAGCGTCAGGCTGAAGTGCGACGCCGGGTTCAGCCCGCGCGCCAGCAAATCCTTGGTAATTTCCGTCGACCCGCGCACGTCCGCTTTGATCACCGTGTGCGAAACCACCGGATCTTCCGTTTCGCCCCGCTCATCCGGAAACACAAATTCATACAGGCTATTGTTGGCTCGCGAAAGCTCTCTCTGCCGGTCCGAACGCACCAGGTTGATTTTTTCCAGCAGCGCCGCCACGTGATGATAATTCCGCCGGTCGCGCCGCAGCCGCATCAAGTCCTGCGCGAACCGCAGCGCCGCCGCGCGCGAATCTTCATGCGAATAGCGCTTCAGCGCCTTGGCCGCCTCTTCGATGCGCTTCAGTGAAAAATTCCGCGCCGGAAACGTGCTCAGTACCTTCTCCACGCGCTTCAGTTCGTCGCGCGAAAGCAGCGCGCGCCTCAGTTGCTGCAAGTGCACTGGCGGACAAAAATCATTCGACAAATTGCACACTTCATAGCTCGCCAGCACGTATCCGAGCAAATCCTTCTCTTCCAGCCGGTGATGCCACTCTTCCAGCAGCCGCTCGCGCACTTCCGCGTCGCCGCTGTGCCCGCCCGTCGCCGACGGATCGAAGAGCCTACGCGCATTCTGCGGCTCGTTCAGGTACTCGCCCAGCCGGTTGCGGAATTCGTCGGTCAGGAAGTCCACTTTCTGTTTCGCCGCTTCCAGCTCCGGACTGATTTCCGCCAGCTTGAATTCCAGGTCCGCTTGCCGCCGCCGCAGCACCGCTAAATTCATCTCCGATTCCGCGCCGCCGCGCCGCTTGAAAATTCCCGGCAAAAAACTGTCGCTTCCCCCGACTTTTCGCAGCACTTCTTCCTGTTCTTCCTCCAGCTTCGCCATCTCCGAACGTTTCCCCAGCGCCTGCTCCACCAGCCGGCCGTATGCTTCCTGCGCCTGGCGCAGCTCCTGCGAATTTGCATCCGTGATGACGAAGTCGCGCAGAAAATCGATCAGCAGCGTGTCGAAATTCTCGAAGCGGTCCGGGTCCTGCAAGAAATTCCCCAGCAGAACGTAATGTTCCAGAAACAAATAATCGTCGCTGCCGTTCTCCACAAACAGCAGCCGGTTCGTCAACAGATCGTAAAGCTCCGTGAAGTCCTCGCCGAAGAGCGCCCTCCGCGATTTCGCCAGCACCGTTTCATCCAGCTCCTTCAGCATGTGAAACAGCGACTGCCCCACGCGCCTTCCGATGGCCTTCCGATTCGATTGCAGCTCGGCGATCTGCGCCCGTTTCACGTGCGCCTGTTCGCTGTGCTCGAAAACCGCTCCGCGCGCGCGAATATCCTCTTTGCATTCCACGATCAAGCTCGCGAATTCGCTGCCGATTTCCTGAATGAAAAATTTCAAGAGCGCCAGGCGGAAAAGCAGGTCGTATTCGATATTTTTTTCGAACTGCGCCCGCGTAATTCCCGATTGCAGCAGGTCCGTCAGCAGTTTGCGGAATTGCGCTGAATCTGGCGGCCGCGAGTGCCGCGAGTCGCGCCCGAAAAATTTCTGCAGGTTCGCGGCGTTGCGCACCGCCACCGACAGATACTGCCGCGCCATTTCCAGGAATCGCGGACTCAAATACACATCGTAGTGGATGTTATCGATGCCAGGTGTGAGCGAGCCCAGGCGCACTTCGGCCCGGTATGGCTCGAGCTTCAGGCGAGCCGGTCGGGCAGCCGATGACGTGGTCGTTTCCGGCATGGGAGCGGATCTGGCGCTTCATTTTCGACTCTAGCAGAATCGCCCCGCGCGGTGAGCATGACCGCCGCGCCCGTTGCCCAATCACATAACGACTCCCTTGGAGCACGGTGCTCGGCGCTTTGCCCTTGGGTTCTTGCTTCTGTAAGCGCAGCCTTCAGCCTGCGCGCCTTTTGGGGAGTGTGGCGCGATTTTGCGCCCCGGATGCGTCTGCGAGCCGGCTCGACGCCGCTTTATCTCTCTCCCTCTGGAGGGCTAATTCTTTCGTAGGGGCGACCCTTGGGTCGCCCGTCGCGACTCCCCGAGTCCCGCCGTGGTTGTGCCACAGGCTGCCGCCGGCGCCCTTCTGCGAATGCCCCTCCGGCCTCTTCCGTCATTCCGAGCTTGCCCGCCGCTTGCCCGCCGCCTGCACGCCGCCTGCACGCCGCCTGCACGCCGGGCGTGTGGCGGGCAAGCGGGCGAGGATGCGACCAGCATCCGACCAGGAATCTGCAGTTGGTTTTTCACGGATCAGGGATCACGGGTCACGAACGACGGGTCACCTCGCTCGCAACCACGTGTGGCTTTGCTTCTCGTCACTCGTCACTTGTCACTTGTCACTCGTCACTGTCTCAACGCCCGACGAGGAATCTGCAGTTCGTTTTCACGGATCACGAGTCACGAACGACGGGTCACCTCGCTCGCAACCCCGCGAGCGCTCGCGTGGTGGCGTTGTTTCTCGTCACTCGTCACTTGTCACTCGTCACTGCCTTTACGGTTGCCCGTAATAGCCTTGACGCGTCCGCGCGATCAGGCCGGATTTTGCGACTTTGATCTCCAGGTGATGGTATTCATCTTGACTCTTGGCCGCAGGTGGATCAAAAGAAATTTCGTAGTACGGCGCCGCATCCGTCAGGCATTGGTGCAGCTTATCGGCGATTCCGTTCGTGAAGCTGTAAGCGACACCGCCGCTCTGCACCGCGAGCACCGGCAGCCCCAGATCGCCAAACTTGACTTGCCCGGGTTTGGTCACGCCTTTGACGTAGTACCCGTAATCCCAGTCGGCATTCACCGACCCATTGGGACCCACAGGATCGATGCTGTAGATCGTGATACGGCCCTGCAAGAGCTTCGTCGACAGGCTCACAATATTCCCGAAGATCTTTTGCTGCTGCTTCCCGTCGAGCATCGTGTTCGGACCAGACAGGAGCGGCCAGCCAGGAGAAACCCAGATGATCAGCTTGCGCCCCGGCCGCTTTGCCGCGCTCGTAACAAGCTGATCCATCGCCGCCACCGAACGCTGCAAGCGTTCGGAAGCGCCGTAGTACCCCGCCGCGGCGCCCATATCGCGGAGACCTATGTTGGTCTTGTCCAGCGCAGCGCTCAGCGCGTTTCCATCGCGTATGAAGCCGCCCACAACCTGTACGCCTTGATCTGTGAACACGGTAATGGCCATCGGGTACGCGAGGTTCCCTTCTTCGTCGCGAAGGAATTTGTCGATCTGCACCCGCTCGTAGCCGACGTTCTGGAAAGGCGCGTTCACCGCATCGATGACCAGAATCACCTCAATCGGAGCTTCGCGGCCGTTGACCGCCTGGAACGACGTGATCGTCTGCGGAACGTCATTATCAAGCACAGTGAAGTCCTGCTGCTGAAGGTCCCCCACCGGCTGCCCGGACTTCTCCGCCACTTCAACGTCGAGGGACATCTTCCCGTTGCCCGCTTTTGCTGCCGCACCCGCCTGCGTCGAGGGACTTCCCTGCTGCGCCGAAGCCGCCGCGGCGCATAACAGCGTCACCACCAGAAAACCGCCGAGACGTCCGCCGCTAAACATGAGTCGACTCGCCTCCTCCGGGACTATCTCCCCGGCTCTTCGCTGCGTTGAACACTGCGACCGTACTAACCAACTAGACGTTGTGCAAGCTGCAACAGTTTCCCCGCTCCCGGCCAATACAGTCGAAGCCCAACGCGCACGCCATCGCCTTGCAAAAGGGTGGTGGGTCAGTTTGAATTTTCTTGATCGTGACACAAGGAGTCAAAATTCAAACTGACCCACTACTTGCAAAAGGATTCGCTTGCGCCTCAGGGGAGGCTTCTGGTATCTATTTTGTGCCAACCCCGTAGTCGGAACTTCACCTCAAGATCGGAGATCACATGAACAGGAAAATGCTCGGGAACATGCTTCTGTGCGCGGCCGCCGTTTTGTTTGTGGCCGTCGGATTATCCTACGCGGCCATGGGCGACGCATTCATGGGCACTTGGCAGCTAAATGAAGCCAAGTCCAAAATGGCTGCCGGTTCAACCAAGAATTCCACCGTCGCCTATACCATGTCCGGCGACGACATAACCTGCACCATCGACGGAACGGACGCCAGCGGCCAGCCGCTGCACAGCGTGTGGACCGGAAAATTCGACGGTAAGGACTACGCCGTCACCGGCGACCCCACCAGCGACATGCGCTCCTACAGAATGATCAACTCTCACACTCTTTCGGCGAGCGACAAGATGGGCGGCAAAGTCATCCTCACTGCTCGCATTGTTGTGTCAGCCGATGGCAAGACCCGTACCGTCACCATCCACGGCAGGGACGCCAAAGGAATGAGGACGACCAGCATCGGGGTCTACGACAAACAGTAGCGCCACGTCGAGCAAGTTGTAAGGGCCGGTCGACTTCATCGGCCCCCGCGCGAACCGCAGCAGGTTGTAGGGGCCGATCGCTTCATCGGCCCCCGCGCGAACCGCGGCAGGTTTTACTTAGCGGCGCGGTCGGCTAGCAAATAAAAGAGCGATCCCGCCAGCCAGCGCGAGCCCCCCGAGAATTATGGGCACGGGATCGCTCCTATGCGGCGGCTCGAAGCCCCGAAACATCAGTCGTTCAGGTGACATATAGTAGGCAAGCGACAAAATCCCCACGAACATCAAAATGAACCCTGCAATTGACGCCGCTTTCATCGGGTCACCATATTACACCGCTAACCTCCTTGGCGCGGGTTCGGTTGGCTGACCTTCACTTTTCGCACGATTTTTGATCCTGCGGCTCTGCGCTTTCACCGTCCTCGCCTCGACGCCCCTTTCCATCGGCCCTTTTGCTTCTGTAGCTCATGCCTGCCCTGACGCTTGCCCGCCGCCGACCCGCCGTGGCGTGTGGCAGCAAGTTGTAGGGGCCGATCGGCCTCATCGGCCCCCGCGCGCAGCGCGGCAGCAAGAATTGCGGCCCTGAGAAAACAACTGGCCTTTGCGCATTTCATGCCTCGGTCTGTGGCCCTTCGCTGTGGTTTTTGTAGGCGCGGCGGCCTGCCTACCGCTTGCCCGCCACCCGCACGCCGCCTGCACGCCGTGGCGTGTGGCGTGTGGCGGGCTGGCAAGTTGTAGCGGCCGATCGGCCTCATCGGCCCCCGCGCGCAGCGCGGCAGGTTTTACTTTTCTAGGGTCAGCCGCTAGCCCCGACCGGCCGCGCCTTTGCTTTCGCAGCCGCCCCATCCACCATCGCGTCCCGACAACCTCAACTTGTCATTCCGAGCGAGGATGCGACCAGCATCCGACGAGGAATCTGCAGTTCGTTTTTTCCTTGTCATCCTGAGCGTAGCGAAGGATCTCGCTTCGGCGTTCCCAGCTGACGCCTTATCCGCCGTCACGATCTGACAACCTCAACTTATCATTCCGAGCGAGGATGCGACTCGCATCCGACCTGTCCCGGTCGATCCTGCGGGACGAGGAATCTGCAGTTCGTTTTTTCCTTGTCATCCTGAGCGTAGCGAAGGATCTCGCTTCGGCGTTCCCAGCTCACGCCCCATCCACCATCGCGTCCCGACAACCTCAACTTGTCATTCCGAGCGAGGATGCGACCAGCATCCGACGAGGAATCTGCAG
>JBAPRL010000043.1:0-15456 GCA_049281095.1 Candidatus Acidiferrales bacterium | reverse complement strand
CCCGTCTCGAGCGTAAGCTTCCAATTCCTCATTCGTCATCCGCTCGAACGCTTGGGAGATCGTCTTGTCTTCAAAGTCGATAGCCTGACGCGGCCTCCCTTCCGTGCGATCCGCGATCTCTCTAGCGTTAGCCTGAGAGAAGGCATGGCCGCCGCTTGGCGGGGGAGAACTCACCGCTTGCGTCTTGCCATCCGATGAGCCATATGCAGCAGCAAGAAACGGTTCGATTCACTCATCCTCGGAAACAGGTCGCGAAATCGCTGAACGTCGCGCTCTGTTTTCAAATGGCGGCCGGCTGAATCTCGCCCTGCAATCGTGCGTATCTCGCGACGGTCAGGTTTTTCCTCATTGCCAATAAAAAACTGATACACGTGGATCTCCAGGCCCCGTGCGAATTTCTCAATCGTTTCCAGGGAGGGGACGGTGTGACCACACTCAATGCGAGAGATGTAACAGCGACGCAGGCCCGTACGCTCCTCGATATCTGCCTGCGAGAGATGTTTCGCTTCACGAAGAAGTCTTAGTCGGTCTCCAAGCAGCATTGGCCCAGGCTCGTCACAGAGTTAATCGAATATCAAGATATCCAAGAAACGAGAAGATACGCGATAAAACTTCACATATTGAACTAGGAAGTAAACCCAACTGAAGAATTGCAGTGGGGCTTACTGCCCGGCGGCTGTCCGCTCGCTACGAACGTGATCTGCGCATCGTTTTTCGCGAGCGATTCCTACCCCGGTATTCCAAAGTGGGACGGTTTACTTGATGACGGGTCGGTTCTGAGTTAGCTTTTTTTCTAAGAGTCGATTTCTAATGGAGTTGGCACCTTAGTGTGTTGTGGTGGCTGTGGTCTGTCACTTGCTGTCGTAGTCCCCGTTCCTGATCTCGCCCTTTCCAAAGCCGAGCGTCAGGTTGTGGGAGGGGACTGCCATGAAGTGGTGTGTGTGTGTGCTGGCGTTGATTCCAATCGCCGCCTTGGGGCGAGAAAGTCCACAGAACGCAGGAATCGAGCGCGCATTGCCGGTTACCCCTGCGCAGCAGGCGGTCGTTCCCATCACGAAGCTCCGAATCTACGGGCCGTACTTGACCATCAAGTTCGGCTCTGGGCTCTGCCTCGATCCAGAGTGTCGCTTCATCGTGACTAACTACCATGTCGCTAGGGCTATGGGAAAGCGTTTTTCCATTCAACACGAGGCTGTCGTCGAGCGATGGCTCGACTCGGGTCCGAATGACGAGGGGGCTACTGAGGAGGGCTATAACCCGCTCCACGACCTGGCGGTCGTGGAACTGAGGCGGAGCCTCTCCCGCAAGGGATTCCGCGGCGTGCCGTACAACATGGAGGATGTGCAGAATCTCGCCATCGGCCAAAACGTTGACATCTACTCGTTTCCGCTAGAACTCAACCCCAAGCGCAAGCTTCAACACTTCCACGGCGAGTACATCGGCGTGAATCAGGACGGTCTGCTTGTTTTCTCCTACGAGCCCAACCCGCAGAGTGTGCATGGCGGCGCAAGCGGCGGTCTGATCCTTGACGGGAAAGGGCGCGTGATGGCCGTCCTGGCTGACGCCGGTGTCGCCCAGAAGAACGTTGTCCTCGGCGTCCCTGTGGACGTGCTGTCTGCCTTCGTGAGCAAGATCCAGCCGTATTTGGCGGCTGGGCTGTTCCCCAAAACTGTGTTTATTCCGCCAGTGGAGCCGGATCGCTACCCGGAATGGGTTCCCCCTCGCCCGGACGGGCGCTTAGAGCGTCGTCCTGTCGAGCCGCCGGATGTCCAGTTGCTGCGATTGAAGGCGCAGGACGTGGTCCACAGTATGCGCACCCTCATCTCCGTAGAGTCGTTCGAGTGGGGCGGCGGTAGCGCCGCGAACGACCCGCAGGTGATCGGGTATTACCAAGTCAGGACGTTCGATGGGTACCAGCATTTCCGCGAGTACCCTGACGGCAAGAAGGAAATGGACGCGGTACCTTGGCCTCCGATGAACGTCGCCGTCACGCCCGGCGAGGCGTGGTCGTACATGCCCAAGCTAGTCGCGAAAGAATATGACCTGCGGATTCGCCGGGCTCCAGACATCGTGTGGAAGGGGCGGACGCTCCGCGTTTTCCAGTACCACGGCGCGAAGGAGGACAAGGTTTGCAGCTTCGACGACCAGACGGATCTCGTCTTCATGGTTCTCCACCACATAGACTCATACGACTGCTCCGGGGAAGTCTGGACTGACCAGGACGAAAACATCATGCGCGTCTCGGAGAACTTCTACATGCTTGGGTCGCGGACAAACATGAGGTTAATGGTCACGTTCGGATGGACGGACATTGAGGGCGAGCGGCTCCTTGTCCCGGTCACGGTATCGATGCAGACCGAGGACGGACCCCACATCGACTGGTGCCGTGGGCAGTTCACGGACTACCAACAGGCCAGGTCAACGGTGCGACTGTTTGTCCGGCCAGCCTCAAAATAGTATAGGCGACCCTTAATCGGAACACGTGCATTTTGCATTGTGGATGAGTGACCTGCACCCGGACTTCTCAAGGGTACTTAGGCCTTGAGCCGTTCCTGTTTCTCGGTCAGTAAGCGATTGATTTCTTTCATCAATGTCAGCAGCTTCTTGGGGTCTAGTTCAGCCGCCGCCTGCTCGCAGAGTTCCCGCCACAACTCTCTGTTTTCCTCTTTCATTTGGCGGCGAAGATAGCAACTAAACCAGTAAACCACTCGATAAACTCAATGTTGCTTGGCAACCAAAGCAGAGGCCGCAACAATATTCTAAAAATACTGTTGACAATAATTGGACGATAAGTAATATGTCGAATCGACAGAACCGTTGCTGCACAGTCTTCAGCACCTAATTTGCACCTAGCGCAAAGTGAGGCTGCCGAATGATCACGCAACTGTTTGCAGTCGAGCATGTATGCAAGATGCCAGGCTCCAGTCAATCCCACCTGATGCGATGTTCCGACCGTAGCGATTACGTCGTCAAATTCCAGAACAATCCCCAGGGCTCAAGAATCTTGGCCAACGAATTACTTGGCAGCCTTCTTGCCGAGCGACTGGGCCTTCCCGTACCGCGAGTGGCGTTGATTTACGTGAGCGAGGAGATCATTCGCCGCAACCCAGCGATGGTTATCTTGCTAAGGCACGGCAAGGAAACATGCCCAGCCGGTATATGTCTTGGTTCTCTTTACCCAAGGGGCCCAAATCCGACGCGTTTCGCAGCGCTACGGGTCTTGCGAGATTCGTTGCCGGTGGGTTTCTCGTGGGATGTTGTCGAGAACGAGCGCGATTTCTGGGGAATGCTGGTATTTGACAAGTGGACCTGCAACACAGACAGACGCCAGTGCATCTTCGTGCGAACCAACGGCTATCGGAGTTACCGTGCGATGATGATCGACCAAGGGTATTGCTTCAATGGCGGGGAGTGGAATTTTCCAGATTCCCCTCTACAAGGTCTCTATCGCCGTGGGAACGTCTATGAACAGGTTAGGGGAATCCAAGAATTTGAAACGTGGCTTCACGCGTTAGAGACGGAGATCGATGGAACAACGCTACGCAAGTTGGGCGAAGTCATTCCCCCAAGATGGTACCAGTTCAACCGGGACAATCTTGATACCTTGCTGTGCCAGCTTGACGCCAGGCGCGCCCGCGTGCGCTCTCTCCTGTTGTCAACGGTTCACGCGTGCGGTGATTTCTTCCCTCGTGTCAATCGTAAACACAGGAAACGCAAGGGCCCTCTGGCTCGGGCTCAAGTAGCCTGTAGCGAGAAGCCAACGGAATTTGCCGGACAGCCCGCTCTGAGGAGTTCATCAGAATCGTGCGGCCCATAAGGGGTACACGGGATTCGAGCCAATCGAGCTGGGGTTCTGTGAGCGAGCGCGAAGACGGCGAAGGGGACGTTCTTCGTAAACGCGTTTTGAGACGGCCTTATCCGAGCCAAGCATCACACTGGCTGGGTAACGTCTCTCGTCTTGGAGCGCTCTGCTTGCCGTCGAGAAGTGCGTCGAGCAGGAAAGACCTTCTTGATTTCTGCCTGAAAGGGTCTTCCTCGTTGTGGGCCGTGCTGGGGACAATCAAAATCCCAAACCGCCGCGTAGACTTCTTTCAGATCGAATGGTACATCTTCCAAAACGGTCCACTGGTGGAAACTACAGCCGCTCTGCAAACAGCGAAACCGGACGCGATAGTCTTGCGCCATTGCCCCCTCCTCACGAGCATTCACTCAGTAGATAATTACGGTATCTTTGTCTTGTCCGTTTTCATACTCCTAATGTCTATATTCGGACAGTAAACAAAAACAGAGGGCGCTGTCAAGTCTCCGTTTCGGGAATTATATATATATATTTAACTCTCTATCTTAGGCATTGACAAACAGCAAGGCTTGCTCTAAGTCGTTGAGGCTAAAAGTATATTTACAACATCACGTACTAGACCGTATACTCTCGCGGGGTTGTAGTGCAGTGGTCTAGCACGCTTGTCTTCCAAACAGGCAACGTGAGTTCAAATCTCGCCGCCGAGGTACTTCCGTAAAATAGCGGCCATGAGAAAGACTTACAAAGGCGGTAGACCTAGAAAGGACAACTAACAATGGGGACCTGTCCGCACTGCGAAGCAACCCTGATGTCAGCGGGTGTCAGTCCAATTACCTTATATGAGCCTGACGGCGGCACCCTAAAAGGTTATATCTATTCGTGCCGAAGTTGTCAGGCTGTTCTGAACGTTGGGATTGACCCATTTGCTCAAGTGGACGACATCGTTCGCGCCGTTCTCGAATCGCTCGGAAAACACTAGTACGGATTACCCTTATGGTATCATTTTGGACAGAAAACAAAGGCCTCCTGGTAGAGAGATTGAGGAAATGGCATTAAGCGCGAAGCTGAAGATATCAGACGAATTTGAAGCCGAGATTTTCTTCAGCAAGTTGCGAGGGACGAAAAAGAAATTAGTAGTTCCGAGCAATCGCCTCTTCTACGCCCAGGGGGATCCTGCCACGCATGTGTTTTGGATACGAAGTGGGGCTGTAAAGCTGCACGTTTTATCTAAACAAGGCAAAGAGGCCGTCGTCGCCCTCCTCGGGCCCGGCGACCTGTTTGGCGAATGGTCCGTGAGTGGCCGCATCCGTCAACTAACAAACGCCGTCGCGGTTACGGACTGCGTAGTTATGAAAGCGAACAAGAATCAAATTCTCTTAGCTATCCATCGAGACGCGGCTTTCGCCAACTTTGTCATTAACTACACGCTCCGACGCAAACGCGCCGCGGAAGAAAATATGGTTGATCTAATGTTTAATTCCACGGAAAAACGGCTTGCCCGGGCATTGTTACAGCTCGCCAACTTCGGCAAAAGCGGGTCGCCTCTGGTCAACATCCCCAAGGTCAATCAGGACACGTTGGCAGGGGTCATTGGTAGCACTCGCACGCAGGTCAATTTGTTGATGAACAAATTCAAGAAGATGGGTTTCATTAAGTACAACGGAGGCATGCAAATCCACAATACTCTGTTGCGGGTTGTCCTCGAAGATTGAATTGACTGCTCTCAGACTGCAAGGTGGAAGGTGATTGGAGAGCGAATACGGCTTCTTCGCCTGGCGAAGAATCTCTCGCAGGGCGACATCGAGGATCGGACGGGCCTCCTGCGCTGTTATATCTCTCGTGTCGAGTGCGCTCGCACAATTCCTTCCATAGAGACGATTGAGAAGTTTGCACGGGCTCTGGAGGTTCCCGTATATCAATTCTTTATCGGCGACGAGGAGAAACCTGATCGTCGCGAGCTGCGGACGATTGCAAAATGGAACACGCCAGGGCCCCGTTTCAAGGTAGAGCGCGACGTTCAGCGATTTCGCGACCTGTTTCCGAGGATGAGTGAATCGAACCGTTTCTTGCTGCTGCATATGGCTCACCAGATGGCTAGGCGCAAGCGGTGAGTTCTCCCCCGCCAAGCGGCGGCCATGCCTTCTCTCAGGCTATGGCAAGTCCAACGGGGCCCGGTGGGTGTAGCAGTATAAGCTAACCCCCCCAGCGTTTGAGGGGATAGGGGTTAGGCTAGAGCGAAACTGCCCTCCCACAGTCTCCTCACGATGGTTTTGATTGTCCGCGCCGGGCCGAATCTCCGGAAGCTCCACGGAAGCAATTCTTTGCGAGAACCCTCGGCGAAGGCCACGACCCCCGGAGAGCATCGGCGAAATATTACATAGCACTGTTTGCTCATCGTCGGAGTGACGGGTTTCCCGGCTTGGTCGAGCAGGACGATGCAATCCTCGTGGCGACTAGTATCCTCACTATCCATCAATGGGGATGCAGCATGGTCAATCAAATCGTCTAGCCTGGATTTAGCCATTTACTTACGCCGCCGTGATGGGAGCATGTCCCGCTCCGATGCTGACTGAAACTATAAGTCCCATCGCGGCAGAGGGCTGTCGCACCTTGCGGTGCAGAATTCTGTGGAGTGGCTTTCGGTCGTACAGATTTATCCCCGCACGCCGAGCCGCATGGGTGACCGTAAGCGGGGCGATAACCCTCTTTTTGTGCCTCGCACTCACTTAAGTACTTGCCCTGTTTCGTTTTTCCATACCAACGAGTACCGGGACAGTGATACACGCCGCTACTGGTGTTGACCCAAACCTGGACTTCTTTTTTATCGTTTTGAGATCCTGCGCGCGCTGTCGAACTTGGCCCAGGCGGACAGGCAGAGCTTGGTGCCCAGACGACGGCAAACGTTAACAAGAGAAGAAACAAAAGCGCTGGCCGTCTCATTTGCTCCCTGCACCTCTCGTGAATACGAATTTTGCTCGATGCTCGCTGCTATTGGTTCTGCTTTTCCAGACTGGCGTTCAGTTGCACCTGTGCCCCCGACTCCACCGTGACATCGCGAGACCAGTCTTTATAGCCCGTCATTTTCACATCTATCGTGTGCTTGCCCGGCGTAAGCTTGAGCGCAGCAGGGCAGTTTCCCAAGAATTGTTCGTCCACGAATACATCTGCTCCATTCGGACTGGAAGAAACGTTCAGCGCTCCCGTGGCTTGTTCGGCGGGTGCGCTTTCCGCCGCAGCCTTGTTGTCAGTAGCTTTTTCCTTCGCAGTCTCTTCGCCTTTCGTCACATCTACCGTGGTTCCTGCCGGAATAAACTCGCGGTCTTTTTCACCCACTGAAATCGGCACCCCAGTCACGCCTTGCAATCCAACCAAAATTGCGCGGTAGTTATCCTTGTCGCCCTGCAACAAGATGCCAGCGGTTTTGGCGTCTGGAGTCGCGTACTGAATCCCGATGTAGTGAAGCCGTGTCTTGTGAAGCAAACCGAACAAGGCTACGGGAGCAACCAGCACAGCTAGGGCAATCATGGTTCCAACTCGGCGGTGTGCCTCCTGTCCGTAGCTGAGAGATGTTACCGACTTCGGCGGGATATCGAGTTTCTTGCCGTCCTTCAACGCCAACGTGATCATGCTTGGCGTGATTGTAAGCTTGTTGTCCCAATCCTTTGGGTTTACTTTCGACTCGACGGACCCGCCGTTGTACCGCACCTTGTTGAAAGTGTTCCCCTGCCCCTGTGTAACGAAAGCGCACGCCAAGAAGCAAACTAGGAATCTTTTTATCGGTTTCATCACGCCTCTTAGTGTTTCGGAAGGTAGCAATTGGACTGCATAGTTCCGGTGCAGTAAATATCCTCCCATGGCGTTGGTGTCAAGTTACTTTTGCCGTAGTCTGACAGCGAAATGCAAAAATCTTCGCGGATTCCAGCGATTTGGATCACTTCTGCTAACAGTCGTTTATGTTTACTTGCACCGTCACGCCGCTGGCCTTACGTCATCTTTCCGGGCCGGTGCCTGTCACCACGACGCTTATAAGCTAGGGCCTTGTGGCGAAGAACGCGTTCGAGGTCTCTCTCGCTCCAAAGCCTCAGCCCAATTTCTCCGATCTTGCCGTGCTTCGGTTCCCGCAGTGCTCCGTGGGAAAGCCAGAGCCGAAGAGTCTGCCAGTGAATCCCGGCTAGCTTTGCGACTTCGGAGGTTGTATACGCCTTCTTATTGCCGATGTAGATTGGCATAGTCGCATCCGTCAGTCAGGCCTTCGAACCTTAACTCCGACGCCGGAGGCAGCTCCTTTGAGAGTTGGCCCGCCAGCCAAGCGGTATCGACCTTGAGTCTTAATCATGGCCACTTTTTTGGGCCCGGCATTTCCAACCAGATGCTTCGCTCTCTATCGCCTTTTCGAGAGAACCCTCTTAGTAGCTCCTCGGCGGCTTTCACGCGGTTCAGAGACCACTGATCTGCGCTAGGTTCCTGTTGTCTGTCCAACGTCTTCCCCCTGCGCTTCATGCTTCGAAGTATTCGCTCTGTGGTTGTGTGCCGACACGCTTCGCAAAGGCCGCTGCCACCATACGGTCGCCCTTTCTTCTGGCAACGAAGGCAGCCGTAGTCTTCAAAGTACCAGCGCATTCTGGACAAATACTGTTGCGGGATAAGGCGCATGATAGCGCTCGCGATTTGTCTATTCAGAAACCAGGGTTGAAGCAACGCGGCGTCCGCAACTGCGTGGCCCTGCGTCGGACGCAGGTTCTGAGCACGGGGATTCTGGACAGTCACGCTTGCACCCGATGCGCGGCACGGTACTTATCTCCCCTCGGATGGCATGCATCGAACCTTTCGAGCAGGCGTTTTCTCCCGACATGGGTATAGACCTCCGTCGTTGATAAACAGGCATGCCCCAATAATTCCTGAATTTCTCGGATATCAGCACCGCCGTTCAGCATGTGCGTTGCGAAGGCATGGCGAAACTGATGGGGAGTTAGTTTCTGAAGTCCCGCTCGACACGCCAGTGCATCGACTATTTTTCTAAGCGTGTTCGTCGCCATCGGCCCGTCCGCTGGCCGAACGGTATCGAGTCCGCAGATTTTCTGTTTCAATGCTCTCCAAGCCTCGCCGCGTGACATTTTCGATGTCGGGCCAAGCGTTAACAAAGTTCGTTGCTGAACAGGAGGCTTATCGTCCGTGTAGACAGAGACCTTACCGACCCAAGTGTCTGGGCCTGCCTGTTTGTAGACGCGCCCAGGTTGCAGTGTTGCCGATTGAAATACATAGCCGGAATTCCGACCACAAAGGTAGGCCCGTAGCGCCCGTTCCGCATGGCGTCCAAAAACGACATAGCGGGACTTGCCAAATTTGCCAGTAACGCGGATTGTTCGAGATTCAAAATCGACATCTTCAACCCTGATTCCAACGAGTTCTCCGGCCCGGCAACCAGTGGCGTACAACAATTCGACGGCGGCGATATCCCGGGGTCGCTTGGCAGAAGCAATAAGCCGCAAGACCGTTTCTGGGCTCACTACTGCGGGGGGATTGCGCAAGCATCGTCTCATCCGCACAGCGCGGATCGGTGTTGCCGATACAATCCCGCCCAGACTGAGAAATTCAAAGAAACTGCGAAGGGCAGCCAAAGTGATCTGAATCGTTCCGTACTGAAAGCTTTTTCGCTTTGCGCTGTCAATGAGAAAACTTCGGATATCCCAACTTGTCGTTTCGTCGATTTGACGGTTTCTTAGAAAGTTGCAAAACTCGCCAGCAACCCTCGGATACTTCTGGATTATAGCCTTGCAATACTTCAACGTGTAGAGCCAGCTCTTGTATAGCCTCACCAATTCACGCTTTAGTTCGAGACTAGAGGGCGTTATGGCGGCTGGTTTTGTTAGGTACGGAGCACGCACAGGGATTTTCCGCTGCAAGTTTCGCATGGGACTCTTAACAGGCGCGGAAGCCGTGGCGCAAGCGGCATCAAACGACAAGTCGCGACATCGCGTCAAGCACCGCGTGGAAAACCACCTCAATCACCAGACAACACGGTGGTTAGGAACGCGATAGTACCCATGTCACCATGACGCGACACGCGAAGCTGCATGTCGAAACAAACCCCCGGGAGGTCAGTCGAGGCGGGTCGAAACTCTGTTTCACACCTAGGCATCCGACGAAAGAGATGTCAATCGGCTCAAGGTTAACCAATGTCTCGGATGCGGCACCCGCTTCCCCGCGCGAATATCCGTGGCGTAAGGCTTCGAGATTTCGAGCGCCGACGCGATAGCCGAAACTGTGAACGTCGCTTGGCTGAATCTTTTCGCGATAAAACTTTTTCGGTCAACCACTCGGGCAAATCAGAGGGCTTCCACGCGCGGCTGGCCGCCCTTTGCCGACGCATCGTCTCGGAACGGAGCGCTTCGGCCTCCGGGCTGTGCGTCCCGACGCGCCCCAACTTCGCCGCTTCGATCATGGTTTCCCGAGAAAGCGAACGAGTGCATGAAGCACAATGCGTGCTACCGGATTGGATTGGCGCCCCACGCGTCTTGGAAACCTTGGCGGACGCGCCAGAGGGAGTGTGCGATCAGAAACATGTGTTTGTGGGCAGGGACGCAAGCAAATTTCAGGCGCGCTAAATCAATCACTTACGGGCCGAATTGGAAGAGGGTTATTGGGCAGTTGGCAAGGCGGCTGAGGGTCAACAACTACAGGTAACGAGCCCTTCGCCGGCTTGGACCTGGCGCACGATGCAATCATCGTACATTACTTCCGAGTGGCCCGTCATCCGCTCACGATCAGCAATCTCGGTAGCGTAAGGCTCGGAAACTCCGAGCGCTTCGACTATTATCTTGGCGGAGTAGATCGTGACACTGCTGCGGCAAATTGAAGTGGCTGTCGCCAACCGAAAAACCACCCCGCAAGATCCTTTGGTGCTGATACAGGCAAACAGCGACCCGGACACAAGCGGGAAAAGCGAGCGCCCGAATTGAGGTGACGAAGTTCAGTTTCCGGAGATTAAAAGGGGGTGCAGTATGAGACGGACGGTTCTGGCACTCGCATTCGCCGCAGCGGCATTCCTCATTATTGCGGGAGCATCAGGAGAGGCGACCGGACACGCGGCCGCTCGGTCCGGGCCATCGGACGCGATGCCTGCGGCTACGAATCTTCCTCGCATGGAGCAGATTATTCAATCGTTTGTAGCGGACAAACGGTTCATGGGGACGGTGCTGGTGGCCCGTGGAAACGACATCTTGCTCGACAAGGGCTACGGCTTTGCCGACCTGGAGTGGAACGTTCCGGACTCGCCGAAGACGAAGTTTCGACTGGGGTCGATCACGAAACAGTTCACCGCCGCGTCGATCCTGCTGCTCCAAGAGCGCGGGAAGCTAAGTGTGCACGATCCCGTGAAGAAATATATGCCGGACGCGCCGGCGGCGTGGGACAAGATCACCATTTTCAACGTGCTGACGCACACGTCGGGAATCCCGAACTTCACGAGTTTTCCGAGCTACCAGTCGCTTGAACCCTTTTCTGAAACGCCGGAGCAGCTCGTGGCGTTGTTCAAAGACAAGCCGCTTGATTTCCAGCCAGGCGAGAGATGGAGTTACAGCAACTCGGGATACATATTGCTGGGTTACCTGATCGAGAAAATCAGCGGAGAAAGCTACGCGCGATTCGTGCAGGAAAACATCTTTAACCCGCTGGGAATGGAAGGTTCGGGCTACGACTCGAACTCCGCGATCATCCAGGACCGCGCGTCGGGATACGCGCCGGGCCCGGACGGACTGGTGAACGCGGGCTATATCAGCATGACGATACCGTTCTCGGCGGGCGCGCTGTATTCGACGACCGGGGACTTGTTGCGCTGGGAGCAGGGCCTCTTTGGCGGGAAGTTGCTTTCGCCCGAGTCGCTGAAGGAGATGACGACGCCGTTCAAGAACAGCTACGCGTTTGGCTTGGAGGTGCACACCGTGAACGGGCACGAAGTGATCGAGCACAACGGCGGAATCGAAGGTTTCAACACGCTGTTGGCCTATTATCCCGAGGACAAGTTGACGGTCGTGGTGCTAGCGAACGTGAACGGGTCGGCGCCGGGGGAGATCGGAAACGACCTAGCCACCGTTGCGCAAGGCGGAAACGTGGTGCTTACCTCGGAGCGAAAGGAAATCCACGTCGATCCAAAGATATTCGACGGCTACCTGGGCAGCTATCAGCTGGCGCCAAACTTTATGCTCACGATCACCCGTGAGGGAGACCACCTGTTCGCACAGGGGAGCAATCAGCCGAAATTCGCGATCTTCCCTGAGAGCGATCATGATTTTTTTGCGAAGGTCCACGATTTGCAAATCAAATTCGTGACGGACAAACAGGGCCGGACGACCGAATTGATCCTCCACCAAGGCGGAGTGGACCAGCACGCGCCGCGGGTCGAAGGGGCAGCCGTGGCGCCAAAAGAACGCAAGTGAAGTCCACGTCGATCCAAGGATATTCGACGGCTTGCAGAGGAACCACACGTGCTGCCCCAGTGCGCGGAGAGCGCGCGCCAGCGCTTTGGGTTCAAGGATGAGGAATTGGACAGACGTCCTGACAGACTGTGATAAGGACTGTATTCGCTAACCGCACGGTGGGATTCTGGACAAGTGGTCGGCAGGCCGCGAGTAATGGCGCAAATCGCGCCTTCTGGAGATCACTTCCGGTTTGCCCGTCACTCGGGAGCAACGGGCCGGGAATGTCCCCAAATCCCCAGATGTTTGCCCAAGATTGTTCCGAGGAAGAGTTGCGCACGACCTGCGAAGGGCTATTCGTATCTCAACGCGACCATGGGATCGACACGCATCGCGCGGCGCGCGGGAATCCAGCAGGCGCCCAGCGCCACGAGAATTAGCAGCGCCGCCGTGGAGAGAAAACTGGCTGGATCGAACATCCCAATGCCAAAGAGTAGCGATTTCATGCTTTTCGCCAAGAGAACGGAAAGCCCCAGCCCGACGACCACTCCGGCAACGACCATAGCCATTCCATTCGAGAGAATCAGCCGCAGAACGTTGGCAGGCTGCGCGCCCAGCGCTATGCGGATACCGATTTCGTTGGTTCGCTGGATCACGGAGTACGACATCACGCCGTATGTACCGATAGCCGCCAAAATCAGCGCCAGCAGGCCAAACGTGCCGAGAAGTTCGGCTCCCATTCGGGGTGCGGTCAGCGATTCATCAAGCGTCTGCTCGATGGTTTCAACATCGAGCAGCGGAATGCTGGGAGCCAAGGAATGCATCATGCTGCGCATAGTCGGAATGAGCTTAATGGGATCGCCCTTAGAGCGGACGAAAAGAAAAACTGACTCCGAATAGTGCTGCTTGAGCGGCCAGTAGATGATGGCCTGCGGCGACTCGCCCAACGAAGCGTACTTCACCGTGTTCACTTCGCCGACTACGGTGACAGTCCAGGTTGTGGTGATGAAATGAAGGTGTTTTCCGACGGGGTCCTGTCCTGGCCAGAACGCATCGGCTGCGGTCTTGTTCACAATCGCGACCATAGCGCTAGTGGCATCATCGGCGTCGGTGAAGGGACGCCCCTCGAGGAAGGACATACCGCAGGTCGAAAAATACCCGGGCGCCGTGGCGATGACCGCAGTCAACCTGCCGTTGCGGGGATCGGTCATGTCCACGCCATCGGTGAACGTCGTCCATTGGAAGCTTCCGCCTAGGGGCGGGGAGTCGGCAATGCTTGCGCTCGCGACCATTGGCATGGCATCGAGGCGCTGCACCACGTCGCGATAGAGCGCCTCTGCCTGGGGCTGTGCGTAATGCGCCGCGCTCGGATCCAGCAAGACGGTGATGTCGTGCTTCACCTCGAATCCCGGATTGATTTGCTCGGCGTTACGAAGACTGTGAACGAAAAGGCCGCCGCCCACCAGCGCAATCAACGAGAGCGCAACCTGAATCATCACCAGCACTCCGCGTAATCCATACCAGCGTGCGCTTCCTGTTGGTGCGCTAGTACGGTCCTTCAAGGCCGCTATATTGTCTCTGCGTGAGGCTTGCAGCGCCGGCGCAAGCCCGAAAAACAAGGTGGCGATCACCGCAAGACCAAGTGTGTACAAGAAAACGCGGCCATCCAGGCTGAAATCAAAACGGCGCGCGAGTCCCGACGGCAAAAACGAAACCAGGGCCGATTTCGCCCAGTAGGCGCAGAAAATTCCCAACCCGCCGGCAAGCAGCGCCATGAGCAAACTTTCCGTGAGCAATTGGCGGATTAAGCGCGACCGCGAAGCTCCCAGAGCCACGCGGACGGCGATTTCACGCTGGCGCTGAGTCGCGCGGGCAAGCAGCAGGTTGGCGACGTTAGCGCAGGCGATGAGCAAAACCAAGCCAACAATGCCCATCATCAGGGCGCCGGCGAGCGCAAAAATGTTATGAAGCTGCGGCGGAACGGTGGTTTCGGTGATAGGTACCACCATATCGTTGCGCCCACGATTGACTTTGGGATACTCATTCTGGAGTTGCAGTCCGAAATCGTGAACCTCAGTCTGTGCTTGCTTAGGCGTGACACCGGGCTTGAGCCGCGCCACCATGCCGACCATGCGGAAGCTGCGATCGTGAAAAAGTGTCTTCGTTTGCGCTGTGAAGACCTCATCGGCGAGGGAAACAGGAACCCAAACGTCGGGACTGCCAAGATTCCCGACTTGCCGGAAGGTTTGCGGCGCGACTCCAATCACGGAATATTCCATCTGATCCAGCTGAATGCTCTTGCCCAAAATTCCCCGGTCTGCGCCGAATTGCGTTTTCCAGAGAGAGTAGCTGATCACCGCTACAGGACGACGTGAGCTCTCGTCGTCCGATGAAAAGCCTCGGCCTAGCATTGGTTGGACGCCGAGAACGTCGAAGAAGTTGGCGCTAACCAGTCGAGCAGGAACGTCCACGTGCTTTCCCGAAATCGTCAGGTTGAATCCGAAACCAATCACAATCGACGTGCCAGAGAAGGACTTGATGTTATCGCGGTAGTCCACAGCGTTAGGATACGGCGTGGGAAGATATTCCTGTGGGGGGCCCTTGCGGCTGATCTGATTGGAGTAGAGGACCACGACGCGCGCCGGATCTTTCACCGGGACCGATTGCAGAAAAATCGCTTTCGCAAGCGTGAAGATGGTCGTGTTGGCGCCGATTCCCAGCATCAGCGACAGTACGGCGACAGCTGTGAATCCCGGCGACTTGCGCAGCATGCGGAGGCCGTAACTCAAATCTTGAATCAGCGTCCCCATACTATCTCCTGCCTCTAGCCAAGGAGCACGTGGGACCAATCGTACCGCAAGAGATACCTCTCATTCCAACTTATCCGACAGTTCCGGACGAGTGGTCGGCTATCCGGAAGTTATCGGGAACTTTATCCGAGACCGTGGACCGTCCGCAAAGCTAACCTGCTCAAAAACCTTCACGATCCGGGTTCCTTTGGGGACAGAAGGAGCAGGACTTAGAAGGCGAGTTTCGCCTGCCCCGAGGCGCGCCGGGTCTTTGTAAGGGAGCGGCCGCAGCAACACGGCATCCACGACGGAAAAGATGGCCGTATTGGCGCCGATGCCGAGGGCGAGAGTGAGAATGGCGACGGCGGTGAAGCCTAGAGACTTGCGGAGCATCCTCAGCCCGTATCGGATGTCTTGAAGAAGGGTCTCCATGAGGCCTCCCGTCTTTCAGCCA
>JBAPRL010000042.1:0-49134 GCA_049281095.1 Candidatus Acidiferrales bacterium | reverse complement strand
GCTTGAAACCGAGCGGAAAATGATTGCCGCGTACTGGCTGCGTCACACGCGGCAACAGGTCAGGCTGCTCATGACCTTCTACGTCAAATCGGCCCGGCACAATGCCAAACTTGCCGCAGCGCTCGAGTTCAACCTCGCTTTTAACTATTGCTTTTTCTTGATGGCCTGCAACGCCTTACAGGGTCTTATCTGGTTGCGCGGCCCGTTCCACGCGCTGAAAGTTGCGCGCTGCACCATGCTGGTTACTGCGCGCTTGTGCGCCGCATCCGAGAAAATCCTTACCATCGCCGAGGCTCAGGGCGCCAATATGCAAGAAGCGTCCGGACATCGCTCGCCTGCGGGGGGATAATTTACACGCATGCTCAGGCCTATCGAGATAACCACAGCGGTCGAAGATCTCAAGAAACACAGTTTGGCCTCCCTTCACGGCGAGATCGCACGATTGGTTTATCTAGCGGCCACTCGGGACTACAACACCGGAAAGTACTACCATGATGGCCTTGCCGCCAGGTTTACCCAAGAAATCGCTAACAAGGCCATCGCGGAATGCCATGAAGAAGTTTTCCAAAGGGTCGCGGAAGCTCCCTTGAAGGAGTTGGTCACCCAATTAGAGGAGTACATCAAAGGCGATTATTCGGAGAATGAGATCGTCAGTACGTGGCTAAACCTCGAACCCTACCGGGTGATCATCCCTCTTACTTGTGACCCCCTTTCTGTCAAACTCTTTTGCTCCAACCTCAGGATTGCTTTGGCAATTTTGGAATCCCGCGTGAAGAATCGACCGAAACATTAACCAGCCGCATCGCCGCTGCTGTTACTTGTCCGACGATTTCCGCTTCATCGGGGTAGACGAATTGGCGGATGCTGCACGGCGAAAGCGGATGGGGAACAAGCATCAAGCGATTTTCTTGCAGCTCGCACCAGGAGCAGGCATAACCGTCTCGGAGTTCGATGAAGTAGATGGGCCGTTCGAGTTCGGACTTCCACGGACCCTCTTGAATTTCGCTCCGCGCGCCATCCACCTGGACAAAGGAGCCAGGCCGCAACAGCGGATAAAGCATGAAGTCTTTCAGGCCGATATATCCATAGAGATTGTGTCTGAGGTCTAAGCTCTGAAGAATGGGGATCGGCACCTCTCCCCACACCTCCACCATACGGGATAGTAGGTTACTCTTCTCGAGGCGGAAGCCGGGATCGAAACGAACGGGGAAGGTGACACTCTTGCTTGAGTCCGGCGCGAACGCCTTGGTCAAATGAGTTTTCTCCAGGGGCATCGAGAATTGATACTTGGCAATTTGTCCTAATTCCACTCCGAAGAGGGCCAGCATTTCGCTGTAGTTGGTCCGGTAAATGACGCTAAGGCTGAAGAGTTTGTGGAGGCTGGGAGTGGCGTCGGTGTTCTCAATCTGAGTCAACCACGCATTCGAGATGCAGAAATCTTCGCTTCCTTCGGTTTCTGCAATTTTCCGGCTATATTCCTCGACGTCTCGCGTCGTGATTCCAAGCTTGTTTCTCAAGTCTTTTAGCTGTTCGCCGGCTCGCATCGGGTCTCTTCAAGTGCTGCCAAGCAGCGCCGCGTTAGCTTGTTTTTCATTAAGCAAACCAAGGGGAGTTTCTCATATTCTCGCAGGTACGCACAAGGAAGACACGGTGCTTGGAGTTCATTGCCACCACCACAGCGAACACGGCGGCACTTGACGATGTCATTACTGCCGCAATAGCTCGGTCCGTGTTCGAAGCAGTCCCCCTGCTCCATCCTTTATCGCTTGCGGTTTCTTCCCGGCGCATCGCCACAATGCTCGGTAAGGTAAGCGATTTTCCAAAGTCTTCCTGCGTACGGCCGCGTGTCCTTAACCTATGTCAGGAGGCGATCTGAACTTTCGCTAATCATGATTTGTTAACAACCTTCCCAACCCCCGCTTATGGAAGTCTAAATCAATTCCTAAATTTTTTTGTGGAACAGCCAATCTATCCGAAGTGGGCTTGGCTTTGAGAAAGCTCAGCCCAATCGTCAGCGGATTTGGGCGGCCTAGAGGAAACTGATGCGGTATAAACGACATTTTTTGATTGTTGAGGACGATGACGCCGTCATGGTGCAGATCCTTGAGCAATTGGCGGTAGCGTTCGGGAGGTGCAGCCACTTGGAGTGCACTTCGTCGCCGTCGATTGCCTGTGAAAGCCTTGTGTACGGCGAGTTTGACGCGATCCTTCTCGATTTGTCGCTCACCAATCATCGAGGGAAGACGGTCGTAACAGCGATCCGCTCCCACGCTCCGGACACACCCCTTTTCCTTCTGCTTGACCAGGACTATCAATTGCAAGAAATCGAGTCGCTTTTAGAGGAGCCCAACGGCTGTCTGTTCAAACATGAATTGAGGGAACGTGCTTGGCTCAGGCGTTTGTATGCGACGGTCGCCCGCCGTAATCCGGTTGCCATGCATTGGCATAATCAGGCTCTGTAATGCGGATGCTCGGCCCGATTACGAACGCTGGCCTTCGGGACTGTACGCGAAATTCGCATTCAGGCGTCGGTCCAATATCGCTGCCGCAAATCTCGAACATTCCATCAATTCTCGATTCGCCCAATTCGACACCGATGGGAGCGCCGTGCCGCTCAGTTTCACGCAGGTCCGCAGCGCCCGGTAATAGACACTCACCTCTTTCAGCCACAGGTTGCCCTCTTGCGGCGACGGACACATTTGACGGGATGCGTGGATCAGCATCGGAAAGTGATCCGCGCCAATGGCGTCGTTTGCGATCCCGGTCGCGTTCTCAAGATCCTTGGACAGTGGTTGGGCAGCGATTGTTATCCAGATGGATCTCCACTGAGAGACCGCGAACTGGATGAGTGCCGCCAGCGACATCACGCAAATTAATGCTGCAATCATGGTGTACCATTTTGGTGCACCCTTATGACCTGGGCAATAGAGCCAAAGTACTATCGGCTCGCGCGGAATGCATTCCGGCAACGCTACAATCGGCGGCATATCCGTTCCATCCGCTGGTCTTAAGGGGCTGCAAACGGCAATCTTATGCGTCGCGAACGGGGCCTAATGACCTATCAAGCGCCAAAACTTGACCCGGTAATCGACTCGAAAAATGTCACCTTTCGCGCCTGGGAGTATTCCGCACGCCTGCGCGATTTGCAGCGGCGTGAGTGGTGGATCTGGGGCTTCTCCATGTTCGTCCTGCTGGCGCTCACCGGCGCAGTGGTTTCGCTCTCATTTCCGCAAATCTTGCAGGACAGAAACACCGTTCTTGGTGCCGGTGTATTCCAGACCGTTTTGGGCCTGGTCTGTTTGATCCTGCTCTTTATCGGCTATCTGACTTACGAGAGAGTCTTGATTAATAGGCTCCGCTTTGAACTCGCCGAAGGGCAGTTCCATTCGTCGATGTGGCGCAATCTAGCCTTAACGGATCCACTGACCGGTTTGTATAACCGGCGGTTCGCCGAACGACATCTGAGAATGGAAGTCGCCCGAGCCCGTCGGCGAGGCTATGCGTTGACCCTGGTCCTTTTCGACCTGGATAACTTTAAGAAAATTAACGATCGTTTCGGCCATCCTGCCGGCGATGCGGTCCTGAAAGGCTTCGCCGAGCGTCTCGGCAAGGGGGTCCGGGAAGGAGACTTAGCCGTTCGTCTCGGTGGCGACGAGTTTCTGTTGTTGCTCGCGGAATGCGATTCGTTGTATCTGCCGGCTATTCTTGGCCGCCTGGAAGCGATCGAGGTCCAGTTCGACGAGCATCGCATACCGATCAGTTTCTCGGTGGGCTGGACAGACTACCAGGCAGGTGATCTGGCAGAAGATTTGCTTCATCGTGCGGATAAGGCTTTGTATGAAGATAAGCAGTCGCGAAAGCAATCTCCCATAGCTCCGCGAGGATAACTCCTGCTTTGCGATCCACCGCTCTCTGCTTTGAAAGGCAAGCAGCCCGGAGTTCCTTGCGCCCGTTGCTGCCAGATCATCCAAGATAAAGCTGTTTCAAATTGCAACTAGCGTCAACCTACCTGACGCGGGGGCATATTGGTGCACCGACGCGACTCGCAGGCTGACGCCGGTTGCTTCATGAGAGAAATGTCAAAGCCGCGAACTCTTCCCACGCACCTGCCCTTGGGAGGTTCGCCCAATAAAGACCGGAGAAAGAGATGGCGGTAACTCTGGGGAAGACCCCGTCCGTGCCGGTCGAGGCCGATTTAAGCCACATTGAGCGGCGTCAATGGTGGCTCTTCTCCTCCGGGATTGTCGTCACCCTGTTGTTGACCTTGGGCATCGTTTCTTTCGCCGCTCCGATGCTCCTTCCCTCCGTGGATTCATACTATTCCCTGAATACAAGTTTAGGGGTTCGTGCCCTCGTAGGACTCGTGTTGTTGTTTGACATCTACGTCATCTTTCAACAGCTCCAAATTCATCGCTTTCGTACTCGCCTCACCGAGCGCGAGGAACTCTTTCGTTTGATTAGTGAAAACGCCGCCGACATGATCGCCCTGGTGGACGCGGATGGTCGCCGGCTCTATAGCAGCCCCTCGTATCAGAAGTTGCTCGGCTACTCTGCCGACGAACTGGTGAAGACCTCCGCGTATGAGCAAATTCATCCCGACGACCGGGACGCAGTCATTGCAGCGATCGCGGAAGCACGCCGCTCCGGAGTGGGCCCCCGTCTCGAATATCGTGTCCGTCATAAGGATGGCCGCTGGCTGGTCGTCGAATCGACGGCGAGCGTCGCCAGGAATCACGAGAAAGACGAAAGGCTGGTCATCGTAAACCGCGACATCACCGACCGCAAACAGCTGGAGGAGCAGTTGTATCTGTCGCAAAAACTGGAAGCGATTGGAAGGCTCTCCGGCGGGGTAGCCCACGATTTTAACAACCTCTTGGGCGTCATCATCGGCTATAGCGAAGCGCTGCAGCGCCAGATTGGTGAAGACCATCCCCTCCGTGAAGCTGTCGATGAAATTCAAAACGCGGGGAAGCGTGCCGCTCTGCTCACCCAGCAACTGCTGGCGTTCAGCCGCAAGCAGGTGCTCGAGCCGAAAGTGCTCGACCTCAACACCCTCGTCTCGGAAGTCGAAAAGATGCTTCGACGCCTCATCGGCGAGGATATTGAGCTCAAGATTGTTTTGCCACGCGGGCTCGGCATGGTGAAGGCAGACCGTAGTCAAATTGATCAGGTGATTTTGAACTTGGCCGTGAATGCGCGGGATGCCATGCCCAAGGGCGGCAAGCTGACGCTCGAAACCAGCAATGCGGAGCTCGATGAGAACGACGTAAATCGCTTCCGTTACGTCGTGCCGGGGGCATACGTGTTGTTGAAGGTAACGGACACCGGATGTGGCATGGATGCGGAGTTGCAATCTCATATCTTTGAGCCTTTCTTCACCACCAAAGAATCGGGCAAAGGAACTGGACTTGGACTGGCCACCGTCTATGGCGTCATCAAGCAGAGCGGCGGCTACATCTGGGTAGACAGCGAAGTGGGAAGAGGCACCACTTTCAAGATCTATCTTCCGCGGGTCGAAGAGCCCAGGGAAATCACCGTGCCACACGAGAGTTCCGCGCAAGACTCCAGTCGCAGCCCCCGCACGGTTCTTCTTGTCGAAGACGAACACTCGCTCCGGAAACTGACGCGCGATACCCTCGTAGAAATCGGCCATTCCGTCCTTGAGGCAAGTGATGCTTTTCAAGCGCTCGAGATCGCCAAGCGAACCAACTACGCTATCGATTTGCTCCTGACGGACGTGGTCATGCCCGGCATGAGCGGCCGCGTGTTGGCGGACAAATTGACCGCCGCACGCCCGGACATCCGCGTGCTCTACATGTCCGGATACACCGACGGCGCTGTGGCCACGCACGGAGTCCTGGAATCGGGCATCTCAATTCTTCGCAAGCCCTTCACGCGAGATGAACTGACGCAGCGCGTGGATGAAGTTTTGCGTCTGGTGGAGAAGCAAACAGTAAAGCCTTAGAAGGCTGAATTCCTGCTTCCGAGTTGGCTTGATTCTCCGGAGGGAAAGCGAATGCCGAGGCTGCTCATTGTGGATGATGATGAATCTGTGCGCAAGGTTCTTCGGTTCCGGCTGAAGGAGTCTTACGAAATCCTCGACACCGGCAGCCCCGAAGACGCCTTGGCTCTCGCGCTACAGCAAAAGCCGGATGCCATTCTGCTGGATCTCATGATGCCCAAGTATTCTGGCTTCGAGATTTGCCAGACGCTTTGTTCCATGAGCTTCACGCAACTCATCCCCATTCTTATCGTCTCCGGCGAGTCCGCCTCGCGATACAAGGACTTTTGTTCGAACCTGGGAGCCAAAGGCTATTTTCAAAAGCCGGTTGATTTCGAAGCCCTTGAAAGCCGCTTGACGGCGCTTCTCCAGAGCGCCCCTGGCGACCGACGATGTGAGCCGCGCGTCAAGCTAAGAGTGACGCTGAAAATTAAAGGGGCCACGGCGCAAGGGGAAGCCTTCGATCAGCTTACCTCCACCGAGAATGTCAGCGCCCATGGCTTTCTTGCTGGCTGCAACTCAGCCGTGAAAACAGGCTCCGTCGTCGAAGTGTTTGTCATGGGCGCGGGCCAACAGCCGGTCGGGAAGGCCCGCGTTGTCCGCATCGAATGGCCTGAAACGCCCGGCCAGCGATGCGGCTTTCAATTTCTCAGTCAGCCCACCAACTGGGTACTGCGATAGAACGTTCGCAGGTTCATCGCCCAAAGCTTAGCGGCCCATCGCGCTTTCCAGGCTTATCTTCAGCCGGTGGACGTTCTCCGGAATCTGCGCGCCATCTGTAGTTCCATAGCCAGGTACAAGACCACTCCGCAAGGGACGCTTCAGGTAGCAAAACGACAATGGCATTGCCGAAATGCCGTTCTCGCCTCATCCCTACCCGCTTTTTCCGCTGGACCGTTTTCGGCGACGACGCGGTTGGGTGTATTCTGACTGACCGCTTTGGAGGAGTTTCCTATTCGAACTTACCGTCTCGCGCTTGTTGGCTTCGGAAACGTAGGCGAGGAATTCGTCCGCTTGCTGCTCGCAAAAGACTCGGTGCTTCAACGAGACTACGGCATCGCCTGGAAACTCACAGGCGTCGCCTCCCGAAGAATCGGTTGGGTGGCCGACCCAAACGGCCTTGAGCCTGCCGCCGTGCTCGAGCATCGCTGGCCGCAGCCGCAAGCCGCGAAGAATCCGGCCAACGTCCGCGACTGGCTCGCCGCCGCGCAAGCCGATGTGCTCTTCGAAGCGAGCTCGCTTGAGCGCCGCACTGGCCAGCCCGCCATCGACCATCTCAGGGCCGCTCTGGAATCCGGCGCGCACGCCATCAGCGCCAACAAGGGCCCTGTCGTCCATGCCTATCGCGAGCTGCGCGAACTCGCCGCTACTCGCGGCCGCAAGTTCTTTTTCGAATCGTCGGTCATGGACGGCACGCCGATTTTTTCCATGTTCCCGCATTGCCTTCCGGCTGTCGACCTGCGAGGATTCCGGGGCATCTTGAATTCCACGACGAATGTGGTGCTGACGGAAATGGAAAAAGGCGCGACCCTCGAAGCCGCTGTGAAGCGCGCCCAGGAAATCGGCGTCGCGGAAACTGATCCCTCCGATGATCTCGACGGATGGGACGCCGCGGTGAAAGTGGCCGCGCTCGCAATCGTTTTGATGGGCGCCGAAATCAAATTAAGCGACGTCGAGCGCGAAGGCATTCGCTCCCTCACGCCGGAACTGGTCCGCGCAGCGCATTCCGCCGGCATGCGGTATAAACTGGTGTGTGGCGCTGAGCGTACTGCGAAGGGAGTTCGCGCGCGTGTGCGCCCTGAAAAATTGCCGATGGCCGATCCTCTCGCGCAGCTCGAAGGCACAACGTCCGCCGTGCGTTTCGATATGGACGTCTTTGGCCTCTCCATTATCGAACACAAGCCCGGCGTCATTGCCACCGCGTACGGCCTGCTCGCCGATTTCATTCGCGCCGTGAAGTCTTGAATCGGATGTTATCTTTCGCGAAAATCAGGAAGCCACAATGAGCACGCCAGTATCCCGCTCGAACGCTCCGAAGGCCGCGCACGCAGCGCCCACGGCGCCCGCGGTGATTGACGTGCAATGGGTCCGCGCGCAGTTTCCGTCGCTGAAGCAAGTCGTAAACGGTCACTCGGCGGCTTTTCTCGACGCTCCCGCCGGCACGCAAGTGCCCCAGCAAGTCATCGGCGCCGTCCGCGACTATTTCGAGAATTCCAACGCCAACACCTGTGGCGCATTCGCCACCAGCCGCCGCACCGACGCCATGATCGCCGCCGCGCGCGTCGCCATGGCCGATTTTGTCAACTGCGATCCCCTCGAAGTTTTCTTCGGCCCGAATATGACCACCATCACCTTCGCGCTCGCTCGCGGCATTGGCCGCGATTTGCAGCCTGGCGACGAAATCGTGGTCACCACGCTCGACCACGACGCCAACGTCGCGCCTTGGCGCGCCCTCGAAGAGCGCGGCGTTCTCGTCCGCCAAGTCGACATTCGCGAAGAAGACTGCACCCTCGATCTCGAAGACCTGCGCCGCAAAATCACTTCGCGCACCAAGCTCGTCGCCGTCGGTTACGCATCCAACGCCGTCGGCGCCATCAATCCCATAGCCGAAATCATTCGTCTTGCGCACGATGCCGGCGCGCTCGCGTTCATCGACGCCGTTCACTACGCCCCGCACGGCTCCATCGATGTCCGCGCGCTCGATTGCGATTTCCTCGCCTGTTCGCCGTACAAATTCTTCGGCCCGCACATGGGCTGCATTTACGGCAAACGCGATCTGCTGATGCGTTTTCGTCCTTATAAAGTCAGGCCAGCGCCGGAAGCGTTGCCCGATCGCTGGGAAACCGGCACGCAAATTCACGAAGGTCTCGCCGGCGTCACCGCCGCAATCGAATACATCGCGGAACTCGGCCGCCGCTGCGATCCGTCACCCGCCAGCCGCCGCGCCGCGCTCGTCGCCGCGCATCACGCCATGCGCGAATACGAAATGAGCCTCGCGGCGCGCATGATTCACGGACTGCTGGAAATTCCCGGCCTGCGCTTCTACGGCATTTCCGATCCCGCGCGTTTCGACGAGCGCGTGCCCACCGTCGGCGTGCGCCTTGCCAATCGCACGCCTCTCGAATGTGCAAAGTTCTTGGGCGAGCGTGGCATCTTCACCTGGGACGGCAATTATTACGCGCTCAATCTCACCGAGCGCCTCGGCGTCGAAAAAGAGGGCGGCCTGCTGCGCATCGGCCTCGTTCATTACAACACCGCCGAAGAAGTTGACCGCCTCCTCGAAGCCCTGTGCGAACTTGCCGGCTCCCGTTAGGTTAACTTCTGGCAATTTCTTTTTCGCTTCCATTCCATGTATTCTGGCGCAGCACAAAAATGTGCCGCGGTGAAGAGGCAAGATGGCGGACACAACCTTTCCAGCCCCTACGATTGCGCTCACGCAGGACGAGAAGGCCTACGCCGGGCTCGCGCACGCCCTGATGATGGGCACGTGGTGGATCGGCCCGCTGGTGATTTATCTCACCAAGAAAGAATCCCGCTTCGTCGCCTTCCACGCTTTACAGGCGCTGTTGTGGCAAATTATTTACACAGTCGTTGTTTTCGGCGGAATGATCGTGTTTTTCTTCATCGTCATGGTCATGACGTTCTCGATGCCCCGGCAACCGAATGTGCCGCCGCAGCCTCCTGTCGCGATTTTTTTCCTGTTTCCTTTCGTATGGTTGTTCATCATGGCTGCGGCTGCCATCACCCTCACCCTCGCAATCATGTATTGCCTGAAAGCAATGCGCGGCGAATGGGCCGGTTACCCTGTGATTGGCCGCTGGGCGCGAAAAATTGTCGGGTTCTAAAATGTCCAAACGCCCAAAACCAATCGTACTGACCGTCCTCGACGGGTGGGGCTATTCGCCCGACACCAAGGGCAATGCCATTGCCCTCGCGCGCAAGCCTAACTACGACGCGCTTCTGAAGAAATTCCCCAGCGCGCTGATTCACACTTCCGGCCCTTTTGTCGGCCTGCCCGAAGGGCAAATGGGCAATAGCGAAGTCGGCCATCTGAATATCGGCGCGGGCCGCATCGTGCAGATGGACATCACGCGCCTCGACGCAAAAATTGCTTCCGGCGAATTCTTCAAGGAGCCGCTGCTCCTTCAAGCCATGGAGCGCGGCCGCGCGCATCAGCTTCACCTTATGGGCCTGGTGAGCGATGGCGGCGTGCATTCGCACATCAACCACTTGTTTGCGCTGCTGCAAATGGCCAAGCAGAACAAAGTTGAGCGCGTTTTCGTCCACGCCTTCACCGACGGTCGCGACACTCCGCCGAATTCAGGCATCGGTTTTTTGCAGCAGCTCCAGAAAAAGATGAACGAGCTCGGCCTGGGGGAAATCGCCACCGTCAGCGGCCGTTACTACGCGATGGATCGCGACAATCGCTGGGAGCGCATCCAGCGCGCCTACGACGCCATGGTGCATGGCCGCGCCGAAGCGAAATTCCCCGATGCCGTCGCCGCCCTGAAAGCGAATTACGAAAGGCTGGTCACCGACGAATTCATCATTCCCGCGGTCATCACGGCCGGTGACAGCCACGCCAGTTCCTCGTCGCCCACGGCCACCATTCGCGACGACGACGCGGTGATCTTCTTCAATTTCCGCGCCGACCGCGCGCGCCAGATCACTCGCGCTCTCGTCGAGCCGGGTTTCAAGGAATTCGCCGACAGCGCCCGCCCGCAAAATCTTTTTTTTGTGGGCATGACCCAGTACGAAAAAACTTGGCCGTGGCTGCGCTACATTCAAGGGCCGGAAAAGCTCGAACACATCCTCGCGCAAGTTTTTGGCGAAATAGGCTTCAAGAACCTGCGCTGCGCGGAAACCGAGAAGTACGCCCACGTCACCTATTTTTTCAATGGTGGCGTCGAGAAAGCCTACCCCGGCGAAGAGCGCATCCTTGTTCCTTCACCCAAAGTTCCCACTTACGATTTGCAGCCCGAGATGTCCGCCGCCGGCGTCACCGACGCGGTCGTGAAGGCCATCAATAAAGGAGATTTCGATGCCATCATCATGAATTTCGCCAATGCCGACATGGTTGGCCACACCGGCAAAATCGAAGCCGCCATCAAAGCCGTGGAAACGGTCGATGAATGCCTCGGCCGCATTTATTCCGCTCTCGCGCCCCGCGGCGGCGCGTGGATCATCACCGCCGACCACGGCAACGCGGAAATGATGATCGATCCTACCACCGGCGGCCCGCACACCTATCACACCACCAATCCCGTTCCCTTCGTCCTGCTCAGCGAAGACAACCAGGCCCGCCTGCGTCCGGGCGGCTCGCTGCGTGACATTTCGCCGACTCTTCTCGGTATCTTGGGTATTCCCGCGCCGAAAGAAATGACCGGCCGCGATCTGCGCGCCCCATCTCGATGAAACGTACAACTCCCGAAGAAACCAAGCTGGTAATCTGCGTCTGGCACAAATTCACCCTTTGGCAGCCGCCGCCCAACTTTGCTGAGAACATTCGCCGCCGCTGGCCCGCCATGAAACTCGTACATTTGCCGACGTACCACCGCGTCCTCGATGAATTGCCCGACACGGACATCCTCGTGGGCTTCTCGCTGCGCCGTGAGCAATTCGCCCAAGCCAAAAAATTGAAATGGATTCACGCCACGGCCGCCGGTGTGGGGCAACTTATGTATCCGGAACTTCGCGAAAGCGGCATCATGCTCACCAACGCGCGCGGCATTCACTCCATCCCCATGTCCGAGCACATCCTCGGCATGCTCATCGCCATGGCCCGGCGTTTTCCGGACGCGTTTCGTTTCCAGCAGGCGGCGCACTGGGCGCAACAGGAAATCTGGGACGCACGGCCGCGCGAATTGAAGAGCAAGGTACTCTTGATCGTAGGTTTCGGCTCCATCGGACGCGAGCTGGCGCGCCTCCTGCAGCCCATAGGCATGCGCATCTGGGGAATGACGCGCTCCGGTCGCGGCGAACCGCAGCTCGTCGAGCGCATCCTGTCGGCCACGGAACTTCATGACGCGCTGCCGCAAGCCGATTTCGTCGTCCTCGCCGCTCCGGAGACTCCGGACACGCGGCAAATGATTGGCCAAAAAGAGTTGGCCTTGATGAAGCCGAGCGCCTATCTGTTCAATGTTGCGCGCGGCACGCTCGTCGACGAGGCCGCGCTGATCGCCGCGCTTCGCGCGCGCGCGATTGCCGGAGCGGCGCTGGACGTCACCGCGGAAGAGCCGCTTCCGCCGGAGAGCCCGCTGTGGAAACTCGACAATGTCTTCATCACGCCGCACATCAGCGCGGCCACCGAGAATTTATGGCACAGGCAGGAAGAGCTGCTCCTTGAAAATCTGGAGCGCTGGTTTGATGGCCGTGAATTGCTGAACCGCGTTGACCTGCAGCGAGGCTATTGAGCTTGTAGCAGCGGTATCCCGCACCTAATCGCCTGCTCCCACATTCGCCGCCTGGTAGCCCGCGCGCGCATAGACCACCACCTTCTTCATTTTCCCTTTTTTGTTCGGAATCATAAAAGGTTGGCCCTTGTCATCCACAATATCCACGCGGATTTTGTGATATTTGCCGTCGCGAGCCGCTTCGGGCGGAACATAGCCCAGCGAATACTGGTTGCGCAGGAATTCGACGATGGTGTCGAAATCATCCGGCATTTCACCCGTGAAGCGCGGAAAAAACGCCAAGCCGCCCGTCAGTTTTCCAAAATAATCCATCTCATTCTTCGATTGAAGGTAACCGATCGGCTCGGCCGCCCTCGTCACTTCAATCATTTCCGCGGCTCCCACGCAGAACACCGTCACGTTGGTCTGTTTCAGCGCGTTGTACGTTTGATCCAGCGTGTGCCTACTGAACGTATCCTTCCCCGTGCTGACCAGCAGGATCGCCTTTTTCCCCTGCACGTCTTTCAGTCGGTCGAGCGTTTCGATCAGCGCGTCGAACTCATTCGCTTCGCTGAACCCTGGGATGAAAAGCGTCGAAATGGCATATTTCACCTGGTTCATGTCGTGGGTAAAGTCCACCACGATGTGCGATTTCAGATCGTAGGTCACCAGCGCAGCCCAATCATCCTTCCCCAAATGGTCGGTAAATCCGTATGTCAGATACGGCTCAATCTGCGCGTAGTACGGCCCCATAACGTTGCTGAATTCCATCAGGATCACCACGGTGATCGGCGCCGTGTTCGGCTGGAAATTTGTCACCGGTTCGGCTTCATTGTCGTCGAAGATCCGGAAGTTCTGCTGCTTCAGCCCTTTGATGATGTTCCCGTCCTGATCGGTGACCACCGTATTCACCTGCACCAGCTGCGATTGCACCGTGATCGAATACTGCGGCTGCTGCTTCTGCTGCGCGGGAGGCGGCGGCGTTTGCGGCGTGGGTTGCGGCGGCTTGATGGGGCCCTGCTGCTGCGTCGGCAGTTGCGCCAGCGCTCGTGGCGGCAGCGCTAAGCTTCCTGCTACCACCGCCGCCAAAGCTGCGCAAAACACGGCCGAACGGAACACGGCTCTAAGTTGCATCAAGCAGGCACCTCCGGCTAATTTGGATGGCAAAACGCGCCGCAGGGATGGTCGATTCTTTAGCAACAGCGCTCCTCGCCGCGGCAGGATACCCCGCAACCGCATGATAGTATCAACTTGCTGCTCTCATTTGAAATTCTCTGTATTGCCCGAGGAGTTTACATGCGACGCAGGTTCTTCGCCATCTTCGCGCTCACTCTAACATTCTCCATCGCTTCGCGAACTCCCGCGCAATCTCCGCTTCCGCAGCAAACCGGCGCGCCGCAATCTCCCTCCATCGACCTCAACAAGCTCGATGAAGACGCCCTCGGCTGGCTCCAGGGCCTGATCCGCATCAACACCGTCAATCCTCCCGGCAACGAACTCGTCGCCGCGAAGTACATTGCGGACATTCTCGAGAAAGAAGGCATTTCCTCGGAAATTGACGAGAGCACTCCCGGCCGCGGAATTCTCATCGCGCGCCTTTCCGCAACCGCCGTTCCCGATCCATCGCGCGCGCTTTTGCTGATGGGCCATCTCGACGTCGTCGGCGTCGACAAATCCAAATGGCAAGTCGATCCCTTCGGCGCTGTGATTCAAGGCGGATATCTCTACGGCCGCGGCGCCATTGATGACAAAGGAATGCTCGTCGCCGAAATCGCCGTTCTCGTCGCTCTCAAGCGCGCCAACGCCGCCTTGGATCGCGACGTCATCCTCCTCGCCGAAGGCGACGAAGAGCAGGCCGGTGAAGCTGGGATGAAATTCGCCGTCGAAAAGTACTGGCAAAAAATCGCCGCGGGGTTCGCGCTCAATGAAGGCGGAAATGTGACCCTGAAGGACGGAAAGGTTCAATACATTGGCGTGCAAGCGGCGGAAAAAGTTCCTGTCAACGTCATCGTGACCGCCAACGGCACCTCCGGCCACGGCTCGGTTCCGCTGCCCAATAATCCCATCGTCCTTCTCTCGGACGCAGTGACAAAAATCGCCGCGTATCAAACGCCGTTTCAACTCACGCCCGTGACCGAATCCTATTTTGAGCAGCTCTCCTTGGTCGAGGACCCCGAAATCGGCAAATGGATGCGCGCTCTCGATTCCCCGGTCCGCGCCGACTTGGCCGAAGAAAAAGTCGCCGCGGCCAGCCCGCTTTGGAATTCCATGGTGCGTGACACCATCGCGCCCACCATGTTGCAGGCCGGCATTCGTCCCAACGTGGTCCCTTCCGAAGCGCAGGCCACGCTCAACATTCGCCTCCTTCCTGGAAATTCCATCGACACCCTGCTGCTCAAATTCAAGGACCTTGTGAACAACCCGCGGATCACTTTCCAGGCGGACACTTCCATCGGCGAAGCCGCGCCCTCCTCATCTCTCGACAGCGCGCTTTTTAAAACGATTCAGCAGGCCAGCAGTGAAGAATTCCCGGAGATTCCGGTCATACCCATGATGTCCACTTCGGCCACCGATTCCACGGACCTTCGCCTGCGCAACGTTCAGGCCTACGGCTTGCTTCCCTTTCCTCTGACCGACGAAGACGCTCTGCGCATGCACGCCGATAACGAACGCATTCCCCTCGACTCATTCCGCAAGGGCGTCGAATATCTCTATCGCATCGTCGCCGATTTCACCGCCGAAAAGTGAACCTTGAACCTGCTGCGCGGGCTGACCAGCGTTTTTCGTTCTTGCGGCGTCTGACCACTCACCACTGACCACTGCTTCAATTCACCCAGTTATCCGGCGGCCTGGGTGGTTCGTCGCGATGCCGCCGCTGGTACACCTCGAACTTGCGCGCCAGCCGCCGCCGCTTCCAATCCGAAAGCTTGTTGCGATAGCCGTAGAGATACGATCCGCGCCGAAGATATAAATAGCCAACCAGCATGCCGCCCAGATGGCACACGTGGCTGACGTTGTCCCCGCCCGCGCCCAGCGTGCCGAAAAACTCGATCACTCCCATAATGATCACGTAGACCCGCATCGAAATCGCCACCGGAAAGGGAATCAGCAGCACCCGCTGATGCGGAAACAAAATCGCCGCCGCCATCAGCACGCCAAAAATCGCGCCCGATGCTCCAATCGTGGGAGTCAGCGCGCTATTCAATCCTCGCGGGTCGAGAATCGTTTTCACAATCACGTTGATCACGCCCGCGCCCACGCCGCAAAGAAAATAATAAATATAGAAGCGCTTCTGGCCCCATGCCCGCTCCACATCCCGCCCGAACATCCACAGCACAAGCATGTTGATCACGATGTGCAGGATGCCTTCATGAAGGAACAGATAAGTGAACGGCTGCCAGATGAACCCGTGCGTTACATACCGCGGCACCAATCCGAAATAGACCAGCCAGAAATTCCATCCGGCTGGCCCAAAGAAAACTCTCGACAGTTCCTGAACCAGGAAGACGACGGCGCACGCAATCACCAAAAGCTGGATCGCTGGCGTGATCGACCAGTCCCAATCGAAGTGAAAGCCTGTCGAGGCTGAAGAATGGCGCCGCATGGGGAGTCAATCGCAGTCTATGCGCCAATCGCCCCCGAGTCAAAGCAGCACCCGGTGCGCGGCTGACCCAGGAAGAAACAACGTCGGCGAGACCTGCCTGCCGCTTGCCCGCCGTGGTGGGCAGGCAAACCGGTGCTACGAAGAGCCAAGAGGACGCGTTCAGCTCAGCGCGGGCGCGTGGTAAGGCCGGCTTGTTTCCAAAGCTTTTCCCATTGCCAGATCCCGTACATGGCTTTGTGGGCGCGGTAGCCGAGCTGGTGAGTCAGCATCAAAATCTGACCGCGATGATGCGCCTCGTGCGAGAACATGTAAGCGAACATGGTCCCTCCGGCGGGCCACGTTGGCGCCCAACTACTGTCGCGAGAGAACTTTGCAACGCGCCGATTCGGAGCGGCCGAGAGAGCATCCGACAACATGCGCAGGCACTGCGCGGCGCTTCTCCTGTGCGCGGCGGCCGCCTGCTTCATGGTGCAGCGGGCGGGATCGAGTGGCGGCGGACACTTCAGATGCGGCGCGGAATGCTTCAGCCACTTAAGGCGGGTATTGTGCAGATGCGCGAAGATGGCCGCGATTGTCCGGCCATTGCCTTTTTGACCCGGCGGCTGGGCGCGCCACGCGCGAGGGTCCACATGTGAGAGGATGAGCTGGTTCATTGCGTCGTTGCTCGCGTAGGTTTCGAGCAGCGTGTCGCGAATCTCGGCAAGCGCCTTTAGTTCACGGCCTGGGCCTTGTCCGTTGCTTTTTCGAAGCGCTGGCGTGCCAGCCGCAATCCTTGCCGAGTTCAATCCATCTTCTTCCGCGCAAAATAAAACTGCGTCGCGCCCAGCGCCACAAACATCACCACCGCAAATAATCGATTGCTCGCCAGCCCTCCCAGCACGCTCGGCCCGATGTACAGAAAATGCTCCGGCAGGAAGTGATATTTGAAGTTCGGGTCGCCAAACAAATAAATCACGATGCCCAGCAGCCCGAAAATTCCGCCCCCGGCAATCAATCCGCTCGCGTAAAGCGGCCCCGGCCCAATCTCGCTGTCCGCGCTGTCCCTGTCTTTCAACCCGCGCTCCGCCAGCCAGCGGATCACTCCGCCCGCAAAAATCGCCATGGTCGTATCAATCGGCAAATATGCGCCCGTCGCCACCGGAAGCGAGCGTATTCCCAGCAACTCAACGGCAACCACCAAAAACACGCCCACCAGCACCAGCCGCCACGGAAGCTGCCGCTGCAAAATCCCGTTGATCACTGTGGCCATCAGCCGCGCCTGCGGCGCCGAAGCCTTCTCGCTGCCGATTCCATGCACCCATTGCACATCAATCGCGCCCGCCGCCGGATCGTACAAATAATTTCCATCCGGAACCACGTGCGACCCGATCGCGTTCAGCAGCACATAATTTTTCCCGCCATGCGTGAAGCTCTGTTGTTGCACGCTCACGCCCGACGGCAATTGGCTGATATTCACCGCGATATTCGCCGGCTTGTATTCTTCCAGCCCCACATTCATCAAATTCAGCGTCCCGCCCACCACGAATACCGAAGTCATCACCCCAATCATCAGCGCCAACTGCTGCTTCGAAGGCGTCGCGCCCACCAAATATCCCGTCTTCAAATCCTGCGACGTCCCCCCCGCATTCGACGACGCCACGCACACGACCCCGCCAATCGTCAACGCCAGCGCCGAAAACGCCGCGGCCGTCCAATGCGCCACCAAAAACATCGCGCACGTCGCCATCAGCGTCGCAATCGCCATCCCACTGATCGGGTTCGACGAATTTCCAATCAGCCCGCAGATCCGCGACGACACCGTCACGAACAAAAATCCGAACACCACCACGAACACCGCCGCGATCAAGTTCGCAAACACTCCCGTCTTCGCGCCAGGTATCGGACGGAACGTCAGCAGCGCCCACATCATCACCACCACCGCCAGCGACCCCAGCACCACAATCTTCATCGAAAAATCGCGATCCACGCGGCTCACCGCCGTCGTCACCGCGCTCATCGCGCGGCTCTTGCGAATATCCTTCAACCCTGCGCTCAGCGCCGCAATAATCGTCGGCATCGTCTTGAACAGCGTAATCACCCCCGACGCCGCCACCGCTCCTGCGCCCATTGGCCGTATGTACGACCGGTACAAATCATCCGGCGCCATCTGCCCGATGGGGATCAGCCCCGGGAAAAGCGGCTGCGTCAGCATGCCGCCGAAAAATTTAATCGTCGGCATCAGCACCAGCCACGAAAACACGCCGCCAGCAAAAAGCAATCCCGCCACTCTCGGCCCGATGATGTACCCCACTCCCATATATTCCGGCGTGATGTTCGCGCGTATCGACGCGCCCGGCAGCCAATCCGGCCGGTACTGCGGCGTATCCGGCCAGAATCCCATCGTCTCCATCAGAAACGCATAAATCCCGCCCAGCCCAAATCCCAAAAAAACGCGCCCCGCGAACGACCCGCCTTTGTCTCCCGCCACTAGCACGTCCGCGCACGCCGTGCCTTCGGGATACAGCAAATTCCCGTGCTCCTTGACGATCAGTTGCCGCCGCAGCGGAATCATGAACAGCACGCCCAGCCATCCGCCCAGCAGCGCCAGAAAGAACACGCCCCAATACTGCAGCGGAAAGCCCAAAAAAATCAGCGCCGGCAGCGTGAAAATCACGCCGCCCGCAATCGACTCCCCCGCCGACCCCGTCGTCTGCACGATATTGTTTTCGAGGATCGTCGCTTTGCCGAACGCCCGCAGAATGCTGATCGAAAGCACCGCGATGGGAATCGAAGCCGACACCGTCAGTCCCGCGCGCAGCCCCACGTACACGGTGATCGCCCCGAAGAACAATCCCGCAAAAATCCCCAGGATGATCGCGCGTCGCGTGAACTCCGGAACGTCTTTTTTAGAGGGAATGTACGGATGGAACTCGCCCGGCGGTGCGATCGAGCTCCATGGTTTCAACGTCACGGCTAACCTTCACCCCCGTGCCTCGCGCCCAACCTCTTCACAACGCGGCCCACTTGCTGTCAACCGGCTTGGGGAACCGCTTGGAACGAATCTCGAAAACCAAGGCACGGTAACATCACTCGCCCTGTCCCGCAAGCCTCAGCGCCGATTCAGAGATAACCCATCATCGCGCGTCGCCGCAGCCGCATTCCCACACCATCGCCTCATCCCGCCGAGAAAGGCGTTGACATCCCATCCGCGGACGAGTAGCGTCACGGTAAAGTCACCTCGGTCGTATTGAAAGGTGCGGTTATTTGCATCTTCGTCGTCCGAGGTTACCTCTTACCTGTGAGGATACGAAATGCGCGCTGAGCGATATTTGTCCGCGTCGTTCTTTTTGGTCCTCTTTGTCTTTGTCTGTTCCGTGCTCGTCTTTCCCGGCGGCGCGCCCGCAGGGGATGAGTGGCTGCCCATCAATCCTGCCGACCTCGCCCTCAAGGACAATCCGGCCAGCCCCGGCTCCCACGCTATGATTCTCTACCGCCAGGAGTTCACCGACGCCTCAAACGCCGTCACCACCGAATACTACCGCATCAAGATCTTCACCGAAGAGGGCAAGCAGCAGGGCGATGTCGAGATTCCTTTCGTAAAAGGCCGCGACACGATACAAGACATCCGCGCGCGCACCGTCCGTCCCGATGGCGCAGTCGTTCCCTTCACCGGACAAATCTTCGAAAAGGAAATCGTCAAGGCGGGCGGCATCAAAGTGCTCGAAAAAACCTTCACCATGCCCGATGTGCAGCCGGGCTGCATCATCGAATACAAATACAAAGTGCAGAGAGACCAAGACTTTTACTGGAACGTCGGCTGGAGCGTTCAGCAGGATTTGTTCACCCGCGAAGCCGATTTCTCCATTCATCCGCCCGGCGGCGCATTCGCTCCCGCCACCTTTGCGCACACTGTCGGACTCGGCCAGCCGGTCAAGCCCGAAAAGCAAAAAAATGGCGACTATACCCTCGTTCTGCACGATATTCCCGGCTTGCCCGAAGAAGACTATATGCTGCCCAAGGATATGCTTCGCGGTCGTGTCGAATTCATTTTCAAGCCCGCCACTTCCTCGCAGCAAACGAGCGAAGAATACTGGAAACAAACGGACAAGAAGATCAACGATAGCGTCGACAGCTACGTCAATAAGAAAGGCGCGCTCCAGCAGATCGTCGCCGCCGCCACCACCTCCTCTGATTCGCCCGAAACCAAGCTCCGTAAGCTTTACGCTCGTGTCCAGACCATCCGCAACCTTTCCTATGAAGATCGCACCAGTCAGGAATGGAAGCGCGAAAAGATCCAGGAAAACAACAACGTCGAAGATGTCCTCAAGCACAATTACGGCTACGTCCGTGAGATCAACGATGTCTTTATTGGGTTGGCTCGCGCCGCCGGCTTCGAAGCCAATCAGGTCCTTCTGGCGCCGCGCGACGAACGATTCTTCTTCCCCAACTTTCAGGATGTCTCGGAGCTCGACGACGACGTCGTTCTCGTCAAGCTCGCTGGCCAGAACCTTTTCCTCGATCCCGCCGCGAGATTTTATCCCTTTGGAATTCTTCCCTGGAATGAAACCGGCGTCACCGGCCTCCTCATCAACAAAGAAGGCAGTCAGTTTATCGACATCCCCTTCCCCAAGAGCTCCGACGCGGTCACCGAGCGCCGTGCCACCTTACAGCTCGGCGAAGACGGCTCGCTTTCCGGCACTCTCGAAGTTCATTTCATCGGCGCTCGCGCTTGCGCCCTCCGCGACGACGAGCGCACCGCAGACGAAGCCGGTCGCAAAAAAGACATCACCGGCGAGATCACCTCCTGGCTTCCCACTGGCGCCAAATTCAAAATAACCAATATCTCTGACTGGGACGATTCCTCGGCTCCGCTTGTCGTATCCGGGGACCTCACCATTCCTGATTATGCAACTTCTGCCGGAAACAGAATCTTGCTGTCGCTCACTCCCTTCATCGCCACCGAGTCGCGCTCCTTCCAGGCCGCTACTCGCGTCAACGCCATTTACTTTCATTTTCCCTATCAGCAGCGCGACGATGTGTCCATCTCCCTGCCTCCCAACTATCGGATCGAAAGTCTTCCGCAGAATATTCCCAATCTTGGCACAGGCGCCATTCGGTACACGATTACTCCCGTCAAACAGGGGAACTCTCTGGAAGTCAAACGTACCTTCGACATCCAGGGCGTCATGTTCCCGGCATCGGCTTACGGCGCCATCCGCCAGGTATTTAGTATGGTGAAAACAGGTGACGATGAACAAGCTGTCTTGCAACCGGCTGCATCCGCTCATCAGAATTAGCGCCGCGGCTGTCTTTCTGCTCGTCGCTGCGCTCGCCATCTCTCCGCCGGCGCGCTCGGCCAATGCACCCGACTGGCTCGCCGCCGCGGCCCAGCAGCCGATTCCTTCTTCTGTGCCCAAGGATGCTGTCGCCGTGATCCTCTATTCTGAGCAGCAAACCACCGTCAAGCCTAACGGCGACATCGAAACCCGATACCGTGAGGCTTATAAAATTCTGCGGCCAGAAGGCAAAGACTACGGAACCGCTTACATTTACTTCTCCAAAATCACCCCGATCACCTATCTCAAGGCGTGGAGCATTCCTGCAGATGGCAAGGTCTACGAGGTCAAGGATCACGACTCCGTTGAAACGCAGATGGCCGGCGGGGAGTTCTACGACGATCTGAAAGTAAAAGCGCTCGCAATCCCCGCTGCCGACCCTGGCAACGTCGTCGGCTACGAATACGTCCAAAAAGGTCGACCTTACATTTTCCAAGACGTCTGGGACTTTCAGGAGCGCATCCCTGTTCTCCGCGCGCTTTACACTCTGCAACTTCCTGACGGTTGGAAATTCGCGTCCCACTGGGCCAACTACAAAGAGATCCAGCCGCAATCTTCCGGCTCCAACCAATACACCTGGCAGGTTGCCGATCTTCCAGCCGTCGCCATTGAGGACGATATGCCGCCCTGGCGCGCCGTCGCCGGCCGTCTCGACGTTAAGTATTTCTCGCCCCAGAACGCGCCGCAGGTCGAACAAGCTGGTTCCTGGCACGACCTGGGCCTTTGGTATTCCACTTTGGTTGCTTCAAGTCGCGAGAGCACTCCGGAAATTAGCGCCGAAGTTGCTACGCTCACAGCTCAAGCCAAGACGCCGCTCGACAAAATCCAGGCCATCACCTCCTACATGCAGCGCCAGATTCGCTACGTCGCCATTGAAATCGGAATCGGCGGTTACCAGCCTCATCCCGCCGCGGACGTTTTCAAGAATCAGTTTGGAGACTGCAAAGACAAAGCGACTCTGCTGAGTTCCATGTTGAAGGCCGCTGGCTTTGAATCCTCTTATGCCGTCGCTCAGGTCTACCGTGGCATCGTCCAGCCGCAATTCGCCTCCGCCCTGAGTTTCAATCACATGATCCTGGCGATTCGTCTCCCCGCCGATGTTCCAACGCAGAATCTGTACTCCGTTGTCGACGATCCTAAGCTCGGCAAGCTCCTGTTCTTCGATCCCACCGATCAGTACACCCAGCTCGGCTATCTCCCCGACTACGAGCAGGACAATGACGTTATGTTGATCGCGCCGGACGGGGGTCAGCTCGTTCACCTCCCCGTTTTGCCGCCGGCCACCAACCGCCTCATGCGCATCGGCCAATTCACCCTCACTCCCACGGGAAGCCTCACCGGCCAAGTCAAAGAAGTTCGCTGGGGCGGACCGGCCGTCGATAGTCGCGCTCAGTATCTTCAGGCCGCTCCCAAAGACCGCGCCAAGCTCGTCGATCAGTTTCTCGGTACATTTCTCGACAATTTCCAGTTGCAGCAGGCCAGCGTCGGTAACCTGACCGACTTCTCCCAGAGTTTCATCCTGGATTATCAACTCGCGGCGCAAAACTACGCCAAAGAGGCCGGCGACCTGATTATTCTGCGCCCGCGCGTCCTCGGAGAAAAAAGCTCGGACATCCTTTCGGGCTCGGATCGTAAATATCCCGTCGAGTTTCGTGAAGCCACCCTGCAAACCGATGAATTTGACTTCACCCTGCCCGCCGGATATACCGTCGACGCACTCCCTTCACCGGTAAAAATCGACTGCGGCTACATCTCCTATCAAAGCAAGACCACCCTCGACGGAAACGTCCTGCGCTACACTCGCTCCTACCAAGTCAACAAAGTCATCGTCCCCGTCCAGGACCTCAAAGACCTCCGCTCCGCCCTCGGTGCCATCGCCGCCGACGAGCGCTCCAGCGTCATCCTCAAACACGCCAACTAATTTCGTCCACCTCGCAGCCGCGAAGGAACCTCGCAAATTCCAGCCCTGTCCGTATGAGCGCCGGTTTTCTTATCGCCTTTCTATTCGCGCGCATTTCGCGCGATGTATTCGTTTTTGCTAATCACAGATCACTTGCCACTTGCCACTTGTCACTGCCTTTCTGATTTTCCTTGACGTTTGATTAACTCTATGGTACATAGTATCTCCGGCTGAGTACTCCAGCCGAACGGAAAAAGTGCGGAAGAGAAGGGAGTCAGGCCGCGGAAACGCGGTTTTTTTCCTGCCTGCGTTCATTTTCGAACACCAGCTTTTTGCAGCCCGTTCGTGCGCGCTAAGCGGACACAAAGCGCTCATTGCGTCATTCAGACTGGAGCGCCAATCCATCCTTACGCGACAGAATCGCAATCACTTAACATGATCGAGGCGAACAGAAGGCTAATCGGTACACAAAACGCCAGTCGCAAAACGCTAATTTACAGAAAACAAATCACATCACGATTTCTAATCGGGACTTAAAATGCGGTTTTCTTCTTCTTACGAAAGCCGTTCGCGGACTTTGTCGCTCAAGACTTTTCCATCGACGGTTTTTCCTTCCAGCTTCGCGCGCGCCGCTTTGATCACCGCGCCCATTTGCTTCAGCGAGCCCGCGCCGGTCTCGGCGATCGCGTCTTCGATGGCGCGTGAAACTTCCGCGTCGTTCGGCGCGGGCGGAAGATAATTTTCGATGATTGTGATTTCGCGCGTTTCTTTCGCGGCCAAATCGTCGCGTCCGCCTTTTGTGAATTGCTCCACGGATTCGTGGCGCTGTTTCACCAGCGTCTGCAAAACTTGCAGCGCTTCCAGATTTTCCAGCGGGCGCATCTTTTCGATTTCTTTATTTTTCAGCGCGGACTTCACCATGCGCAACACGCTCAAGCGCAATTCATCTTTTTCCTTCATCGCCGCAGTCAAATCTTTTTGGATATGTTCGATTAGGCTCATGTGTCCGAATTCTCCGCCGTAAGAAGCTTCGTGTAAGAGTATCGCGAAAACTGCCCGGTGAGAAGCGCGCCGCGCGGAACTGCTGTGAGCCGGATTAACTCGCACTGATGCGCGAGCGCTCTTTTACTATGCGCGAGTTACTCTGGCGCTGGCGCGGAACTTTCATCGCTGGGTCTCCTGGCGATAGAGGGTGAGGGTGTGGAAGATGGCGGCGGCGACAAACATGAGCAGCATTCCGAAAATGGCCACGAGCCCGCCGAAATCAAAGACGCGCAACGAAAGCCCGGGGACTTTCGCATCCGGGCGAAGCCACAGCGCGAGATTTCCGAACGCGAGCAGAATGCGAATTTCCGTGGGTCCGAGTTTCCCGAACGACAGGCGAAAAACGCCGAGGGTGTAGGTGGCGAGATAGGTTTCGATGGAGAGCAACAGAAACGCAACCAGCATTCCCGCGGCGATCCGCCAATCGATGTAACCGGAAGCAGCCAGGCCGCCCATGAGAAAAATTGCGCCGACGGAATCGATCATGTGGTCGACGTAAAAACCGTAGCGCGGGCGCTGGCAATTTCTGACGCGCGCGAGCGTGCCGTCGAGGCTGTCTCCAAACCAATTCAGCGCGAGGAACAGCGTTGCCAGCAGCAGGCCGACCGAATTCCAGCGCGCCACGGCGTAGCTCGCGCCGGCGAAACACATGGACAAGAATCCGAGAAGCGTCAGATGGTCGGAGTTGATTCGCGCGGGCATGCGAGCGGCGAGCCACAGCAAGACTTTCCGTTCAGGCGCGGCGGTGATGCTTTCTTGCAAGCGCGTGGCGTTCTTGAACGAGGGATTGTTCTGGTCCGGCAACGCGGTTCGCGATTCGAGAGCGGCGTGGCTAGGAGCGGTTCGGGCGATGGACATTGGCTTGGCGAGCATTTGTTTTGCGTTCATTGGGAATTCTCCTTCGTTGAGCTTGAGTTATCGAGCAAGGCGGTGCGAGTCTCCGCGAGGGTCGAGCGCAGCGACGCCGCGGGAATTTTCTCGATGAAGGAGCCGATGAGCCAGCCGAGACCAACGGGGACGTCACGCGTGAGAGAGACGGCGTCGCACTGGATGTAAACGCCGCCATCGGCTTGATAAAAACGCCAATAAGAGTCGAGGCGCCAGAGAAATCCGTGGTCGTTACCGGCGGGCTCATCGCGCTCATCGGGCGCGCCGGGATGATCCACTTCCGCGACGCGAATGCTGTAGGAGCGCGCGCAGACATGGTCGCGATCGACGTGCGTGTAACGAATGTCGTATTCGGTGTCGAGCACGACGACGATGACCTGCACCTGTTTGAGCCGGAGGTAGATGCGAAACTCATCGCCCGATTTCGCGAGCAGTTTCGATTTCACGACTTCCGACGGGTAGTAGCCCGCGTCGTGGTCGTAGTCCTGCAGCGTGGCGAGAGCCCGCGGAATGGAAATGCCCGGAACAAAGACGACTCCGATCCAGTCATGGATGAGCCCGCCAGGAATGGAAGTGCAGCCGGGCGAACTGCATTCGTCGTCGCGCTGGGTAAGAATTTGTCCCTGGTGCAGCTTGGCGTAGGCTTGATCGCGCTGCGCCTGCGGTAGCGCGTCGATATAAAGGAAATTCTTTTTTGCCGCGAGGTCGCGATTCGCGCGCGCTTCCTTGGCGCTGACGTATTGGTCAAAGGCGCGCGCGGTTTCCGGAGTGAGTTGCGTGGCGACGGACGGCCGAGGCGCAAGAGCGACGACGGCGGTCAGAGCTGCGGCCAGCGAAATTGCTTTCCAGGTCTGGCGTGGGGTGCGTTTTCTCGCTTTCATGCAACGAAGATGCCAGAGGAGCGCGATGGCGGCAATGACCTGGAGGTCGTTTTTGTATCATGAACAGGTAAATTGATAAGGCCCATGAAAATCAGACACTTGAGGAAAGTTCTCTCGTAGAATGTGGGCCGTATTGAGGGATGCGGAACTGCGAACTGCAGATTCCTCGTCGGATGCTGGTCGCATCCTCGCTCGGAATGACAAAGTAGGGCCTAACGAAGTGGCAGGGTGATGAATCGCGGAAAAACGTCGCTCGTGAAAGGTGCAAAGAATAGGCACCGCCGATGGTGAACCCGCGGATTCTCGGAATGATAAATGTGGGAGCTTCAGGTGAGCGAGAAGACGGCGTACTTTGTCTATATTCTGTCGAGCCGGTCACGAAATCTTTACACCGGTGTGACTAATAATCTGTTCCGGCGTACGTCCGAACATAAGCAAGCTGCGGTTCGATGTTTCTCGTCACGGTACCGGACAAACCGATTGGTGTACTGCGAGTCGTTTGCCGACATTCGCGAAGCGATTGCGCGGGAAAAGCAGGTGAAGGAGTGGCGTCGGGAGAAGAAGATTGATTTGATCGAAAAAACTAATCCGGGGTGGACGGACATAGCCGAGGAATGGTTTGGGCGCATGACGAAAAGAAACTGAGATGCAAACTGCAGATTCCTCGTCGGATGCTGGTCGCATCCTCGCTACGTGCCCGCCACGGCGGGCAAGCTCGGAATGACAGGATCGAGATAAGGAAGGGCGGAAGAGGAGAGCAAGCGGGTGGCGAAGGGGCGGACATTTCGTTTCGGCGTGTTCGAGATGGACGAAGACACCGGAGAGCTGCGCAAAGAAGGGAAGGCGCAGCCGAGGCTTCGGGAGCAGGCGGCTCGTATACTGCTGATGCTGCTGGAGCGGCCGCGAGATTTGGTAGCGCGCGAGGAGTTACGGGAGCGACTGTGGGCGTCGGACACGTTCGTCGATTTTGACCATGGAGTGAACACGGCGATCAACCAACTGCGCAACGCGCTGGGCGATGAAGCGGGGAATCCGCGATTCATTCAGACGCTGCCGCGGAAGGGGTATCGTTTTATCGCGCCGGTGGAAATTGCGGCGGGAATTGCGGCGCACGTCCACACGCAGACTTTGCCGGGTGAACCGCGAGCGCCGGTTGTGCCTAGCGGCGATTTTCCGGCGACGGATAACGAGGCGCGGCGTTCGTCGGTGCTGAGTGACGCGCGGGACTTGCCCGCCGTGTCGAGCGGCATGGCGCGGACATTATTCTTGCTGATCCAGCTGATTTACCTGATTTTTTACGTGCTTTCGCTGGCGCGGATTCGAGAAGTGGATGTGCTACTGAGGGAAGCGGGAGAGCCGGTGCGGCTGATTTTGGTGGTGCTGATTGTTACGGCGGCGGCGGGGATACCGATACGGCTTTATTTGATTACCGCGGCGGCGTTCAACTATCGCGGACTGGGTGGGAAATTCCGGAAGCTCTTTCCGGCGCTGCTGCCGCTCGACGAATTGTGGGCACTGGCGCCTTTTTTGGCGGTGGAGCAGATCGGAATCGGCGCGGCGATTGCGGTGACGGCGGCGCTGCTGTATTTGCCGTTCGCGCAGAGGTCGCTGCTGCTGATGGGAACTAAGACTGGCAATTGATAGACGGGAGAGAATGCAATGATAGATGTTAAGAACTTGCGTGAAGCTCGACGTGCGTTTGTTGGGTGTTGCGCGTGTAGGGCGATGTTGGTTGCGGTGGTTTTGTTTGGGGCGCAGGTATGCGTCGCGCAAACGCACGCGGCATTGCCGATGGCGCCAGGGGCGGCGTTGACGACGATCACGCCGGAGCCCGGTTTTTTTACGGAGCCAGGGATTGCCGTGGACCCGAATCATCCGGACGACGTGGTGGCCGTGTATCAGGACAATGCCCATGCGGCGTATTCGACGGATGCGGGCAAAACATGGACGGTGGCGACGGGAGTGGAGTCCAAGGAGTATCGCGTGTCGGGCGACGTGTCGACGACATTCGATAATCAAGGGCACGCGTTCATTTGCTATATCGCGTTCGACAAGCTGGGGACGTTCAACTACTGGGGACACAACGCGAATCGCAACGGGATTTACATCCGGCGGTCGATGGACGGCGGGAAGACTTGGGAGGACAACGAGATTGCGGTGAGCGCGCAGCCGCAGCAGGCGGACGTTCCGTTCGAGGACAAGCCGTACATCGTGGCGGACAACAGCCACGGGCCGAATGCGGGGAATCTATATATAGGATGGACGCGATGGACGGTGACGAATTCGGAGCTGTTGTTTGTGCGCTCGACCGATGACGGCAAGACGTGGTCGAAGCCGATTGAGATCGACAACGCGCCGGGATTGCCGCGCGACGACAACGGCGCGCTGGAGGGATTTGCGGGGACGGTGGGGCCGGACGGCACGGTGTACGCGGTGTGGTCAGATGGGGATCACATGGTGATGACGGAGTCGCGCGACGGCGGGCAGACGTTTTCGCGGACGCGGAGCATTATTGAGACGGCGCCGATTATGTTCAAGGTGGACGCGGTGGCGCGGTCGAACGGGTTTCCGCAGATTGGGATCGATCCTCGCGGCGGGAAAAAAGGCGGGCGGATGTACGTGACGTGGAGCGATTACCGGAACGGGGATGTGGATGTGTTCTGCTCGACATCGGAGGACCACGGGATGACATGGGGCCCGGCGGTGCGCGTGAATACGGACGCGGTGCACGATGGCGCGGACCAATTTTTTCAGTGGATGGCGGTGGATGCGGCGGACGGGTCGGTGAACGTGGTGTTTTACGACCGGCGCGGCGATCCGGAAAATCGCAAGCAAACGGTGACGCTGGCGCGCTCGACGGATGGAGGAAAAACTTTTGCGAATTATGCGTGGAATGCGCAGGCGTTCGACGCGCAGGAAGCTTTCATCGGAGACTACACGGGAATCGCGGCGCTCGATGGGCGCGTGTACGGAGTGTGGACGGTGAAGCCCGCTCCGGGTGAGGCGGCGAAAGGCGCGACTGCGGCGCAAGTGCCGGCTCGGAATAGTTCGGAATACTGGCGGGAGCGCGGGACGGAGATTCAGATTGGCGTGGCGGATTTTAAGGGCAGTGAAAAGTGATGAGCAACGAGGGAAAAAGCCGCACCGCGCTTTTAGTTGCGTGGATTCGTGCCTGAAAACTGAAAAAGAACCGCGAAAACTGTTCCTGAAAATCTGCTGACACAGTCAAGTTTTCTTCAGCGAAACACTCGGGGAAATTTCAGGTAACGCCTAGTAGTGGTGGAAGCGTCTAAAACCCAGGGAGATAGCGAGGAGTTGCGGCGTGGTGCGCCACGCCGGATCGCCTCACGTTTAAGAGAGTAGCAAGGCAAGATCTATGTATTCAGCAAAGAGATTCATCGGAGCATTGGCCGCGGCGGCGATGGCATTCGCGGCGGGCGCAGGTATGGCGGCTCGCGCGGCAGCGGTTTCGCGCGGGGAATATCGAGCGCAGCCGTTTGTTTCGCAGAGTGGACAAGCGGCGGCGCAGAGCGGCGCGACACGGTCCATCGGAACCATCAAGTCGATCGTCGGCAACGCGATCACGCTGACGACAGATGCGGGCGCGAACGTGAACGTGGTGGCGGACGACTCGACGAAGATTGTGCGCGTGGCGCCGGGGCAAACGACTTTGGCGGGCGCGACGGTGATTCACCTGCAGGATTTGCAGGTGGGCGACAGGATTCTGGTGCGCGGGCAGGCTGCGGGCGCTGGCGCGCCGCTGAGCGCGGCGAGCATCATCGTGATGAAGAGGACGGACGTCGAGGCGAAAAAGGCCGAGGAGCAAGCGGCGTGGCAGAGCGGGGTGGGCGGCTTGGTGAAAAGCGCCGATCCGACGAGCGGAACGATCACGATTACCATGGCGGCACTGGGCGGGACGAAGACGGTGGAGATTCACACGACCAAGGCCACAATTCTGCGGCGATACGCGCCGGATTCAGTGAACTTCGATGACGCGAAAGTGGGAACGATCGACCAAATTCATGCGGGCGATCAATTGCGCGCGCGCGGCACGCGCAGCGCGGACGGAAGCGAATTCGACGCGCAAGAAATTGTGTCGGGGGCGTTCCGGAATATCGCGGGAACAATCACGGCGATTGATGCGTCAGCGAATACGATCAGCGTGATGGATTTGATTACGAAGAAGCCGTTCGTGGTGAAGTTTACGCAGCAATCGGAGATACGGCAGCTGGCTCCGGAGATGGCGCAGCGAATTGCGGTGCGGCTGCGCGCGGCGCAAGGCGGCGGGCAGCCGGGAACTCCCGGAGGCGGAAACGCGGCAGGCGGGGATCGCGGAGCTGGAGGGCCGCCGGGACAGAGGCCGGGAGGATTTCAGCGCGGCGGAGGAGCAGCAGGGGACATGCAGCAGATGCTGAACCGGCTGCCTCCTGTGGCGCTCGCGAATTTGCAGAAGGGCGAAGCAGTGATGATTGTTTCGACGGAAGGAGCGGTCTCCGGAGAGGTGACGGCGATTACGCTGCTCGGCGGAGTGGAACCGATTCTGGAAGCCCCGAGCGGCGCGCAAGCCATGGCACTTTCCCCGTGGAGCTTGAGCGCTCCCGCCCAGGGCGATGATCAACAATAATCATAATTCGAGCAGTTCCTGCTAGGCCTCTCGGGGATTCCGGGAACTTTCGTCGAAAGAGCGGGGAATAATCCACAGGAGTGATTGAATGCGAATTCGCATTGCCATTATCGGGCTCTTATTGATTGCGGTAGCCGGTGGCGCGTCTGCGCAGAGCGGCACAGCTACCGGAACGGGCACGCTGCGCGGACAAGTGAAGGATCCCTCGGGGGCGGTGATTGCAGGCGCGACGGTACTGGTGACGCCGGCGTCCGGGCAAGCGGTGAACGCGGTGACCAACCATCAGGGAAATTACGAAGTGAAAGGATTAGCGCCGGGGAAGTACAAAGTGGAGGCCATCGCAAAAGGCTTCGCGCTATTCGAGAACGACGACGTTGAAATCAAGGCGCTGCAAATCACGGAAGTCAACGTCACGATGGCGATTCAAGCTTCGCAGCAACAAGTGACGGTAAATGCAGACGCGCCGACGCTGGATGTGAATCCGGCGAACAATGCGGGAGCGATTGTCATCAGCGGCAAGGAGTTGGAAGCGCTTTCGGATGATCCGGATGAATTGCAGTCCGACCTGGAGGCGCTGGCGGGGCCGTCCGCGGGACCGAACGGCGGGCAGATGTACATCGACGGGTTCACGGCGGGAGAGTTGCCACCGAAGTCGGCGATCCGCGAGATTCGCATCAACAGCAATCCGTTCTCGACGGAATATGACAAGCTGGGGTACGGGCGGATCGAAATTTTCACGAAGCCGGGGACGGATCAATTTCACGGGCAGGCGATGCTGCAGGGCAACGATTCGAGTTTCAATTCGATGAATCCGTTTGCGGTGACGGAACCGGCATACGACAGCGTACTGTTCAATGGGAGCTTTAGCGGGCCGATTAGCAAGAACGCGTCGTTCTTCATGAGCGGGCAGCGGAGGGACATCAACAACGTGAATGTTCTGGACGCGTGCGTGCTGAGCAACGATACGAATCCGCAGTTATTCGGAGCGGTGCGATCGTTTACGCCACTCCAGGGTTCTGCCGCAAATTGCGGGGCCAGCGGCTGGGTTCCGTTCAACGACTCGGTCCCGAACCCGCGGACACGGACGAACGTGAGCCCGCGCGTCGATTACCAACTGGCGAAAAACAATACGCTGTCGGTGCGCTATCAATACTGGCGCGACAACCAACAGAACATATTGGGCTCGGCCGAGGATGTTCCTACGCAAGCGACCAATACGCTGGAAACCGAGCAGACGCTGCAAATGGATGATTCGCAGATCATCGGGTCGTCGATCGTGAACGATACGCGCTTTCAGTTCCTGCACGATGTTACCAACCAAACTCCGACAAGCACGCTGCCGACAGTGGATGTACCGGGAGCGTTCAACGCGGGCGGCAGTAACGAGCAAACGATCCTGGACACGGCAAATCACTACGAATTTCAGAACAATACGCAGTGGGTTACGAAAAAGCATACGTTCAATTTCGGAGGGCGGCTGCGTGTGACCACGGACAGCAGCAGCGCGAACTCGGACTTCTCCGGAATGTTCAATTTTGAAGGGGAGGCGCAATATCAGATCACGGAACAGAACATCGCGGCGGGACTACCGGCGAATGCGAATGGCGGAGGCGCCAACCAGTTCAACATCACGCTGGGCACTCCGGAAGCGTCGGTTTCCTATACCGACTTGGCCTTGTATTTCCAGGACGACTGGCGGGTGCGGCCGAACATAACCATCAGCCCGGGCCTGCGGCTTGAGACGCAGAGCGGCATCAGCGACCATGCCGACTGGGCGCCGCGAATCGCCGTGGCGTGGGGAATTGGCGGCGGCAAGGGAGGGCCAAAATGGGTGATTCGCGCGGGCTCCGGGATTTTCTACGATCGATTCGCAGAAGATCTGCTGATGCAGGCAACGCGGCTGAACGGGACGATACAACAAGAATACGTGATACCGAATCCGTCGTGCTTCTATGCCACAACGCCGACGATGCCGGTGACGCTGAGCCAGGTTGAATCGGAGTGTGGAAGCGCCCAACTGTTGCCGACAGTGTACCGGGTGGCTCCGAACGTTCATGCTCCGGGGACGCTGCAGACCGCCGTGAGCGTGGAGCGGCAACTGACGAAAATCGCCACACTCTCAGTGACATACATCAATTCGCGGGGGTGGGACCAACTGCTGACGAACAACGTGAACACGCCATTGCCGGGAACCTACAATCCATCGGATCCGTCGACGGCAGTTTATCCGTCGGGCACTCCTGGGAACATCTACCAATACGAATCTGAAGGAGTCTACCGGCAGAACCAACTGATGACCAACCTGACGATACGCGCCGGCGCGAATCTTACGCTCTTCGGCTACTACTCGCTGAACTATGCGAACAGCGATACAGCGGGAGCGGCGAGCTTTCCCTCCAACCCCTACGATATTCCCGCGGACTACGGGCGAGCGGCGTTTGACGTGCGGAACCGCGTGTTTATGGGCGGAACATTAGGAGCGCCCTGGGGACTGCGGTTCAGCCCGTTCATGATATTTAGCGCGGGCGAGCCATACAACCTCACCATTCCAGAGGATTTGATCGGGAGCTCGCAATTCAATCAGCGGCCGGCGTTCGCGAGCGCATTATCGAATCCGGCAAACGTGGTGGACACGCCGCTTGGAAATTTTGATACGGTCCCAGAGCCGGGCGAGACGCTCGTTCCGATAAATTACGAGACTGGCCCGAGCCAATTCACGATGAACCTGCGGGTGAGCAAAACGTTTGGTTTTGGGAAAGAGGGTGGAAGAGGCGGCAGCCAGCCAGGCGATTACGGTGGAGGCGGTGGAGGCGGTGGAGGCGGCGGGCGCGGCGGTGGAGGTGGTGGGCGCGGTGGAGGAATGATTTTCGGCGGAGGGCCAGGCCGCGGAGGCCAAAACACGCCGAGCCGACGATATAATCTGACATTCAGCGTCTCCGGTCGAAACATCTTCAATAACGTGAACCTGGCGCCGCCGATCGGCGTGATTGGTCCGTTGACCGGACGATTCAACGGATTAGCCGGGGGGGCATTTTCCTCGGGGACGGCGGCGAGCCGCGTGATTTATCTGCAGACGAGCTTCAGTTTCTAACGTTCTACAAAAAAAGAGGCTTCCGGGCGAAAAAACCGGGAGCCTTTTTCTTTTTGAAGATAGCGTACCGCTTTACCTTGGCGAAGATCTTTCCGCCGGTGAAACCGAGACATACGGAACGTTGCTGCGGCGCATCATTTCGTTGAATGCAGCAAGGTCCTTTGTCTGGAGGCTCCGCCAAGCGGCCAATTGCTCATCGATCTGAGGCTTGAGCTGATTGTAAACGGTGTAGTCCGCGTCGGTGGGGCCGGAAGGAGCGCGGTCGACGGAGCCTCCGAGGGCCATCATCTGATCTGCGAGCATGATGGGATAGTTCAGGGGGTCTTCGTTGCTCTTGGACTTCGATTGGATCAAGGTATCTTCGATGGCGACGGCCTTTTCGTCGAGAGCTTTGGCGGCGTCAGCGATGTTTTTCTGGTTCGGGCCCAAGCGCTTCTGAATGTCAGCCAGTTGGGCGTCAAGGGCGCGAATCTGGTTCACCGCGTCATGCGCAGAACTGACGACCGCTTGAACCTGAAGAGCCAGTTCGAGCTGCTTATCGAGTTCCGCTTGGGTGGCATGGAGGCGCGGGTCGAGTTTCACTTCGAGAGGCGCAGTGTAACTCTGGCCGTCGACGGTGAGTTTGACTTGATATGTGCCCGGCGCGGCCATAGGCCCAAGCGGCGAGCCACCCCAGGAAACCGCTCCGGGAACTTCGTGCGCAGACTCGTAACGAAGGTCCCAAGTGAAGCGATTGAGGCCGACGTTCTTGGTGAGCTGCGCGACACGGAAGAAGCGGGCGAACTCGGAGGGCGGACCCTCAGCGCCACGTTCGCGATGAGTGGAGTATTTGCGAATTGTTTTGCCGTGGCTGTCGAGAATTTCGAGAGAGACATCGCCGGAGGGCGCGGCCTTGAGCCAGTAATCGATGGTTGCGCCCGCCGGACCTCCGCCACGGAAGCCGAAGCCTCCGCCGGCTTCGCGGTAGGCGGCCGCCGGCGGGAAGAGATGAACGGCGTCATTTTCCAGGGAGTCAGAGAAATGGCGAAGAGGAGTGATGTTGTCGAGCGACCAGAAAGCGCGGCCGTGCGTGGCGACGAGCAGGTCGTCGCCGTGGACGGTCAGATCGCGAATGGAGGCAGTGGGCAAATTGGATTGCAGCGATTGCCAGTGGCCGCCGTCGTCGAATGAGACGTAGACGCCGAGCTCCGTGCCGGCGAAGAGCAGTCCCCGATGGCCGGGATCTTCGATGACCGCGTGGATATACGAGCCGTCGGGAATGCCGTCAGTGATTTTGGTCCAGGTATGGCCGAAGTCGGTGGTCTTGTAGGCGTAGGGATGGAAGTCATCGATTTTCTCGCCGTTCACCGCGACATAGGCAGTGCCGGCGGCGAAATGCGATGGATCGATGCCGCTGATTTTGGCCCACGCGGGCATGTCTTTCGGCGTGACGTCTTCCCAGTGCTGGCCGTCGTCGCGTGTGAGATGAATCAGGCCGTCGTCGGAGCCAATCCAGATCTGGCCGCGGGCGGTTGGCGAAGGAGCGATGACGAAGATGGTGTCGTAATACTCGACGCTGGTGTTGTCCTGGGTGATGGGGCCGCCGGCGGATTGCTGCTTGGATTTGTCGTTGCGAGTGAGGTCGGGGCTGATGATGGACCAGCTCTTGCCTGCGTCGGAGGTGCGGAAGAGAACGTTGCCGCCGAAGTAGATAGTGTTGGGGTCGAAGGGCGAAGCGGCGATGGGCGCAGTCCACTGAAAGCGATATTTCAGGTCGGCGGCCGCGTGGCCCATGGGATTGAGAGGCCAGGGCGAGACGTCCGCGACTTGGCCGGATGCGCGATCGTAGCGCGTGATTTCGCCGTCGTAGGAATCGCCATAAACAACGTCGCCATTTTTGTCGGGAACGACCCAGCCACTTTCGCCGCCGCCGACGCCGTAAAATTCGTTGGAATTGCCGCGACTGGCGATGGCCACGGTGCCGCTATCCTGCTGCGCGCCGTAGACGTAGTACGGGAAACGATCATCGGTGGCGACGTGGTAGAACTGCGCGGTGGGCTGATTGTCTTCGGTGGACCAGGTGGCGCCATTGTCCAAAGAAACGGTGGTGCCGCCGTCGTTGCCAACGATCATGTGAGTTGTGTTGGTTGGGTCGATCCAGAGCATGTGCGAATCGCCGCCGATGATGTCTTGCCAGGAATGGCCGCCGTCGATGGAGCGGTAGACGCCGGTGTCGAGGACGAAGACTTTGTTGACGTCCTTGGGATCGGCGTAAATGTGTGTGAAATACCAGGCGCGCTGGCGGAAGCGATGGTCGTCGCTGACGAGATTCCAGTGTTCGCCGGCGTCGTCGGAGACGTACAGACCGCCCTTTTCTGCTTCGATCAATGCGTAGACGCGCTGGCCATCGGCGCCAACCGCGAGACCGATTTTGCCGAGAACGCCGGAGGGCAGGCCGTTGCCTTGCAGAGGCTTCCAGGTGAGACCTTCGTCGGTGGATTTGTAAATGCCGCTGCCGGGGCCGCCGCTGTCAAAACCCCATGCCATGCGCTGGACTTGGTAGAGCGCGGCGTAAACGATGCTGGAATTCGTGGGATCGAAGACCAGGTCGCCGCCGCCGGTTTTATCATCTTTGTAGAGGACTTTTTGCCAGGTCTTGCCGCCGTCAGCTGAGCGGAAAATGCCGCGTTGCTCGTTGGGGCCAAACGCGTGGCCGATTGCGGCAACCATCACGAGATTGGGATCGCGGGGATCGACCAAGATGGCGCTGATGTGCTGGGTGTCGTCGAGGCCGATGTGCGTCCAGGTCTTGCCGCCGTCCGTAGACTTGTAAACGCCGTCGCCGTAGCTGATGTCGCCGCGCAGGCAAGGCTCGCCCGTGCCAGCATAAATGATATTTGGATCGGATGGCGCGATGGCGATGGCGCCGATGGATTGCACGGGCTCCTTGTCAAAGAGAGGCTCCCAGTTCTGGCCGGCGTCGTCGGATTTCCAAACGCCGCCATCGACGGAACCGAAATAGTAGGTGTTGGTGCCGGGAAGGCCCTCGACGGCTTCGACGCGGCCTCCGCGAAAGGGACCAACCAGACGCCACTTGAGCGCGCCGAGAGTTTTAGCGTCGAGCTGCTGCGCGCGCGCGGAAGGAGAAAAGGAAACAAGCGTTGCAAAAAATAGCGCAACGAGAATAACGGCAAGCGAAAAGTATCTGCGATTCATTGCTACGACCTCCTGTAGTACTTCGCGCGGATTCTATACTCGCTAGCAGGGGAGTGCAATTGCGGAAAGCTGTTGTTGGTTGGCAAATTGAGGGAAGTTGCCGCCGAGCGCGATGCACGGTAAACTGTTCGGAAGTTTGACTAACGCCGTCGGGGCGTAGCGCAGCCTGGCTAGCGCGCCTGGTTCGGGACCAGGAGGTCGGTGGTTCAAATCCACTCGCCCCGACCACTTATCCCAAAGCAAATCAGGCACTTCTAATTTGCGACCTCTACTGCGCTCGCAGAATTGGGAACATTTGGGAACAAAACTGCGGCTTCGAGGCGTTTCATGGCGTCCCGTTGCCATCCCGGAAGCACATGCGTATACCCTAGCGTAGTTTGTATATCCGAATGTCCCAAGATCGCTTGCGTGACACGCAGCGGCTCATGTTCGTGCAATAGAGTCGCGCTCGTGTGACGTAAGTCATGCCAACCCACCTTCTGAAGCCCGATCCGTTCGCAAGCAGGATGAATGTTTCGCTTGAGAATATTCTCGGGACGTAATGGAGTTTTCCCGTTCCTGCTGGCAAATACCAAACTCTCGGGCGCAACATTCTGTCCTCTGAGAAGAACAAAAACCTCTTCGAGTATTTCGCTCATCGGGACTTTTCGAAAGCTGCTTCGAGTTTTTGGTGAACCAAAGTGACCGTCGTACACAGACTCGCGCACGTGGATCAACTTTCGTTCGCAATCCACAGCGTTCCAACGCAAAGCAAACAACTCGCCGCGTCGCAATCCAGTTAGAACTGCAATCAGAACCATGCTCTTGCATGGCTCTCGCAATTCTGCGAGCAACCGCTGGATTTGATCGGGAGCCAAAGCAATCGCTTCTCGATGGGAAATACGTGCTGGAAGTCGAACGCCAATCGCGGGATTTTGTTCGACGTATCCCCATTCAATCGCTGTGGAGAAAACTTTGCTCAGGCAGTTTTTCGCCAAGGCGACCGATTTGGGGGAAAGTCGCTGGCCCATCTGCGCTACAAACGTCTGCGCCATTTGGCGAGTGATTTCAGTCAATTTCATTTCGCCAAAGTACGGAAACAGATGTTTGCGAAGCAGATAGGTGTAACCGCGACTCGTTGAATGCTTGAAGGTAGGGAAAAGATTGGGTTGCCACTGTGTTTCCACAAATTGACGAAAGGTCATGGTGGTCTTTGGACGATAGACAGCTTGATTTATCGGCCTTAACTGAGACTCTACAATGCGCTGCGCGATGCGCCGATTAGGAATATCGGCAAGCAATCCCAAGACTAGAGACCGATTGACTCTTGCGATTTGTCCATCCGGCAACATCACGTCCTCACGGTAGCGAAGCACCCAAACCTTTCGTTTCTTGCCACGAATAAATAGACACCCTTGCTGGTATCTACGGCGAGCCACGCGAAACGCTCCCTTCTCTGTGGCTCGTCTTGCCCTTTGTTCGGGCGACAGTTTACGGCTTGTTTCTTCTACCAGCAAGAATTTGCCTCATTCAGGACTGTTCAGGTCTGGCGCTGGTTCGGTTTGCGAATTCTCGCTTTGTCGTTTCTGCAAATTGCCCATCAGAAGAATCGCCAAGATCACGGTTACAACCACGCCAAACGCTGCGACGACTGTTATTCCTTTTCGTTCGTTATACACCGTGACGAATCCGTATCGCTCGACCAGTGATCCCACTTATGGAGTCACCGAGTACATTTATGATGCGCTCGGACGCACGTGCCTTGAAATCCCTCCAGGCGGAACTGTTCCGAGCCAAGGTACTTGTCCAACAGCGGTGCAAACGGGAGACGTAACCACGATTTACACCAATAGGGCTACCGAGACGAGTGACGAAGGGAATGGCATAAGGAGCGTTCAGAAAGTCTCGCAATCCGACGGCCTAGGTAGATTGGTTTCGGTCTGCGAGGTCACCAGCACGACTCAACAGGGTAGTTCGGGGACTCCCTCGGCGTGTGGACAAGACATCGGCGCGACTGGCTTCCTGACGTCTTATTCGTACGATACTCTTGACGATTTGCTTCAAGTTACTCAAGGAAGCCTGACGGCGCGCGCGTTCAATTACGACTCACTCTCGCGGCTCACGAACGCGACGAACCCGGAATCCGGCGTGACAACGTACACGTATGACGCTAACAGTAACATTGCTTCAAGAACACAGCCCGAGGAGAACCAAACCGACGCGAGCGACACCGTAACAACCAGCTACCAGTACGATACGCTGAACCGGGAGACGGCGATAGATTACTCTGATGATACGGACAACGTCGATTTTAACTATGACGAAACTAGTCCGTGGGGGTTCACGCTTACGAACCAAATTGGCAGGCTCACAACCGAGTACGATGGCAACACTGGAAGTGTTTTCAGCTATGATCCGATGGGCCGCGTCAATCAGAACCACCAGTGCACTCCTCAAAACTGTGGCTCGGGGGATTTTCCAATTGCCTATACTTATGACCTATTGGGCGACATCTTGACTTCGACGGACGGCCAAGTAAATACGTACACACGCACATACAACGGAGCTGCGAAGCTAACTTCGCTAATCAGCAGCTATTCTGATTCCAACCATCCCGCGACGCTGTTCTCTACGCCCACGTCACCCGCGTACAATGCGCCCGGCTTGTTGGTTTCCGACAAGCTCGGAAACGGAATCACCGAGACCCGTGGATATAATAGTCATTTAGAGATGACTTCGGTTTCTGCGGGATCGGTCTACAGCTTGACTTTGGGCTATGCCGCCAATGGTGATCTGACTTCGGCAACCGACAGCGTGAATGGGACTTGGACCTACACGAATGATGATTTCAATCGGTTGATTGCCAGTTCCTGTTCATCGCACTGTCCAGACGACGAAAACACGCAAGGATTCAGCTATTCTTATGACCGCTTTGGGAATCGGTGGGATCAGACTGTGACGGCGGGAAGCGGCGGGACGCTAGACCTGACGTTCACAGGGAACAATAATCAAATCGACGGCTACAGCTACGACGCGGCAGGGAATCTGATGAGCGACGGCTCGCACACCTACTATTACGACGCGGAGCATAATCTGGTGCAAGTGGACGGAACGGAGGGATGGTGCCAGAGCGGAACGGGAACAGAAGCCACAGCCTGCTACACCTACGATGCCGAGGGGCGGCGGATACGGCGGTCGCTGCCGGGGAGCGGAGACACGGATGATTATCTCTACGACCTAAGCGGACATTTCATCACGCAGATCAGCAGCCAGGGGACGTGGGTACGGGGAGAGCTTTATGCAGAGGGAAGGCACTTCGCGACATATGAAAATGACCTAACGACGCCCACAACGTTTTTCACACATGCCGATTGGTTGGGGACCGAACGCGTGCAGACGAATGTAAGTGGAACCAGTTGCGAGACGATTGCCAGCTTGGCTTTCGGTGACGGACTAACGACCAGTGGGAGTTGTGATCCGACAGCACTGCGCTTCACCAGCCAGCTGCGCGACTACGAAACGAACTTGGATGATTTTGGGGCACGATTCTACTCTTCGCAGTTCGGGCGTTTTATGTCGGCGGATCCCGATAAAGCAGGCGCTTCCGATGGCGACCCTCAATCTTGGAACGCATATTCTTACGTGCTGAATGACCCTCTGGGTGCTACTGATCCCGACGGACGTCATTGTGTAGTTATGCCCGATGGAAGTTACAGAGACGTCGGCACGGATGGTCAAAGCTGTGCCGAGGCTAACAGCGCAGCTCAAAACAATAAACCGAGCGCAATCGTGCACGGAGACCTGACGGACGCGGAACAACTTCAGGATCTTGCTAACCAAATTGCGGGTCTGACAAGCGCAAGGTCGCTTCTCGATCTGGCCCAACATGGCGTCGAGGGAGCAATGACGTTCGACGGGCTCCGCGGTTTGCTGGAACTTCCAGGAGCCTTGCGCGGGGCCGAGGAAGGCCTGACCGGGCTATACGGCACAGTTAGCCGAGAGGCCCTCGAAGCGGCAGCAAACTCTGGAGGCCCAACTGTCAGAGTTGTGACAAATCTCACGCAAGCTCCCCAGGCGGGCAGGGCACTTTCAGTCGCCACAGGCGACGGCGCTGAGGCCCTCGCCGATGCAGCACGCTCTGGAGGACAGACGTATGTCGCGAATATCCCCAAGGCTTTGCTGGACCTGATGGAGCGAACCGGACTAGCTGAGAGCAGCACTACGAATATGGGAGGAGCCATCGCAAGTGAAGTAAAGTTTCAGCCTCAAGCGACGGAGTTTGTGGTCAAATTTTTTACCCGCGTTCAGTAGACTAGGGCAGGTGAAAATCTATGAAATGGTGCTGTAAGGTATTTGAAGGTTGGTTTCAGGAGGCTGGATCGCGTGGGCTTTCAGTTTTCGTTTCCACGAAAAACGGCTCCGAACCCGCGTTCATCTTGCAATTTCGCGCATTGGATCCAAGATCGCCAGTACCTTATACAGATTATCCGCTCTCCTCCGTCTCGCAAATACACATTCAGTTTTGTCCCTGGTGCGGGGCTCGCTTAAGGGATTGGTACCGCGACACCTTCCGAGAGCTTGATCGATCTGACTTGACGGTACCATAGTAAGGGCCGGGAAGACTTGACCTGCCCCCTGAGTCCGCGCACGAGATCATACGACACCCGAGCCTTGTTGCAAGCTAGCTGCTGATTCCGAAGAAGTGCCGAGTGGGGGCGCGCAGGGAGTCGTAGGCGACCGCTATCACGATCGCCGCAATCCTCGCTAGTCGTGGGGAAGGAGAAGAAGAGCTAGAATCAGGCGAACGCCCTGGAGAATCGGCTGGATCGACCGGGCGAACCATCCCAGCCAATCTGAAGGAACAACTTGCAATGCAGCAAGCTAAATCGAATCCACAAGCTGGCATTCATTTGACAAACGTGAGCATGAACGATCCCCGCTGGTCCGCAAGTCAAGGCTGGATAAAGATGTCGCAGAACATAAATGGAGTCGAAATTCACTACAACTTCAACACAATAACCGGTGCAACCGATGATTGGAAGTTCATCGATCACTAGAGGAAGCGATTACCATGGACATTGGTCTTCAATTCGACGTGATATATAAGGCAGAAGACCTCATCCAAGTTCGGGTTTCTGCCTGGAATGGCAGTTTCGGCGGTACCGTCGATATCTACGCAGGTTTTGATTGCTTGGAAGAAATTGCTGCAGAATTACAAGGGTTCCCCGCTAGCGTATCAGATAGCCGTGAGATTAAGCTGGGAGCCTTAGGGCCCAAATCGGCAGGGGGGGTGGAAATGCGGTTTTACTGTACTGATGCGTCGGGCCACGCTTATGTAGGATGCAAAATGGACTCTGGTATCCTTTCAGGCAAGTCCGCGCAGTCGGTAAACCTCTCGCTTCCAATCGAGGCGGCAGCAGTCGATTCATTCGTGGGGGAGCTGCGCACAGTTGGCGTACGCAGGATGGGGATCGCACGGTTGGAAGGAGTGCCCGCCGCAGTTCGTTCATAGCGCATCACTGGCGAAATTGTCTCGCTGGATGATCGGCTCGCACAATTTGGGAACAAATTGGGAACAAAATCTGCTGAATAAGCTGCGATATGTGAGTTACATGAAATTGTAAGGGCAAGACAAGCCACAGCTTACAAGATTGACACAGCTAATTCGGGACCAGGAGGTCGAAGGTTCAAATCCTTTCGCCCCGACCACTTATCCTCTCGGTTCATCACTCTACGCTGCACCTTCTGTTTTCATTAGCCACGGCGAAGCTCTCGAAAATGCCGGATTGCTGGTGGCGTTCAAACGAAGGAACGGTGGCGGAGAAGCTTGCGTCAGGCCCAGGCTTCTCCTATGATGCGTCAGGCAACATGCTGACCGACGGCGCAAACACCTACGCCTACAACGGTGAGAGCGAGATCAAGACGGCGGCGGGGGTGACTTATACTTACGACGGCGACGGCAATCGCGTCGAGAAATCCACGGGAACGATTTTCTGGTACGGCGCGGGGACGGAGATACTGGACGAGTCGAACCTGAGCGGGACTTTTACAAACGAATATGTGTTCTTCGGCGGGAAACGCCACCCAATACGCGTATGACACAGAAAACAACCTGCTGAGCATCACGGACGCGAATGGACATACCACGAATTTTGCCTATGACGCGTTTGGGCGGGTGACCAAGACGACCTTCCCGTCGAACTACTCCGAAAACTATGGCTACGATGCGGATAACAATCTGACCAGCAAGACGGATCGCAACGGGAACACGATTCAGTATGTTTATGACGCGCTGAACCGGCTGACGCAGAAGACCTATCCCGATTCGACGACTGCCGAATATGCGTATGACTTGGTGGGAAAGATTTTGCAGGTCAACGATCCCACCGGGACGTATGCCTTTGCGTATGACAACATGGGAAGGCTGATCGGCACAACCACCACGTACAGCTTCCTGCCGAATAATCAATTCATGACATCGGACAGCTACGACGCGGACTCGAATCGCACGGGATTCAGTGCGCCGGACGGCAGCACCAATGCTTACACGTACGACACCCTGAACCGTCTTTCGAATCTAACGAATAGCTGGGGAGGATCATTTGGATTTACCCGCGACGCATTAGGCAGGCGGATACAAATGACTCGGCCGAACGGAGTTGCAACAAATTACACCTACGATAAGCTATCGCATTTGTTATCCGTTTTGCATCAGGTGGGTTCGAGTACCATTGACGGCGAATCATATACAGTAGACTCTGTCGATAGCAACAACACTAGGACTGATTACCTAGCAGGCATCACGTCGAACTACACGTACGACAAGATTTACGAGCTGACTCAAGTGACGCAGGGAACGAACACGACTGAGAGCTACACCTACGATCCGGCGGGCAACCGGCTGAGTTCGCTGAACACCGCTTCGTACAGTTACAACTCTTCGAACGAGCTGACCTCGAACTCGAATGGCAGCTACACATACGACAACAACGGAAACACGCTCACGGATGCAGCCGGGAAAAGTTACACGTGGGACTTTGAGAACCGGCTCAGGCAAGTGACGATGCCGAATTCGGGCGGTACGGCGACGTTCAAGTACGATCCGTTCGGTGACCGAATTCAAAAGATCTACACACAAGGTCCAAACACAACAACTACAAATTACCTGTACGACGAGGGCGAAGTCATTGAGACAGTAGATCAAAACGGCAACGAGGTAGCCCGTTTCGTTCACGGCCAGCGGATCGATGAGCCGTTGGCAGAATCTACGACAAGCGGGCTCGACTATTATGAACAGGATGCACTGGGCTCGGTTACCTCCCAAACGAATTCTCTGGGCAATATCATACAGACGTACACTTATGACAGCTTTGGCAATACGACGAATTCGTCTGGAACTAGCGCCAACCCATTTCGTTTCACGGCACGGGAGTTCGATGTCGAGACCAATCTCTACTATTACCGCGCCAGATCTTTCGACCCTTCGGCAGGCAGATTCACTTCGGAGGACCCTGTTGGTTTTAGCGGCGGAATTAACTTCTATGTGTACGCATGGGACAGCCCAACCAATCTCACAGACCCGACCGGACTATGCCCCCCAGAGGGGTGTGGCCCACCGAATACGCACAATCCTCAACCGAAGAGCAAGTGCTCAACGTATCCAGACTTCAAGCATTGGGCAGCGTGCGAGGCACTAGCCGGCAACACTCCCGTGGGCGAGTGCGTGAGAGGTTGCCTTTTGGATCAATACGACCCCAGCACCCACAAATACGGGTGTGATGAAAGCAAATTGCATTGCAGTTGTTTTGATGCGTGTGGATTCTGGGGCTTGCGCGCACGGGTCGCCCGCACTAATTTTAGCTGCAATGGAAGCCTCGCACCCTTGTTGCAGGGTTTCGTGCAGCCAATGGGTCCGGTAGCTCCGATTCCCTGAGGTAAACGATGTCTGCATGGAAGTGGTTCTTGTTGAGCTTCTTTGGGGGAGGGATTGCGTTCTGGATTTTCGACGTGATTATCCCCGCCATTGATCCCAACGAGCAAGGATATGCGGTGACGCTTCTGTGTCCGCTCACGTTAGTACTATTCTACGCGGCAACGTTGCGGCTCAGAAAAGATGATCGCTCGGGTCCCTCGACTGCCGTTTTTGCAATCTGCGGCATGTGGATATTGGCACTTGGGTTTACTCTGCTTGCTTCGAGATTTCGCGGAGGTGGGGACATGGGTGTTATCGGGTGGAAAAGACTCGCAGACATCCTTCTTTCAAGCTTTATCCCCACACGAGTTTTCGAACTCGTGACTGTAGAGGGTAGCATCATCGCCCTATTAATCGGAACTGTGGCAATGTTCATTTGCCACTTCAAATTCGAAAGCTCCCGCTGGGTGATTCCTCCGATAGTATGGACTGTATTCCACCACTCAAAAAAATAAGTTCCAGCTACACTGGGCCGGACGGCAGCACGAATACCTATACGTACGACGCGCTGAACCGGCTGACCACGCTGGCGAACTCGTGGGCAGGCTCGTTCGGATTCTCTTACGATGCGGCCTCTCGGCGGACGCAGATGACGCGGCCGAACGGGATCGCGACGAATTACAGTTACGATAAGCTGTCACATCTGTTATCCGTGCTGCATCAGGCGGGCACAAGTACCATTGACGGCGAAGCATATACATTGGATGCTGCGGGGAACAGGACAGCGAAGACAGATTACTTGGCCGGTGTAACTTCGAATTACACGCACGACAAAATCTACGAGCTGACGCAAGTGACGCAGGAAGCGAATACGACGGAGAGCTATAGCTTCGACCCCGTGGGCAACCGGCTGAGTTCGCTCAACGTGCCGTCGTACAACTACAACACCTCGAATGAGATTACGTCCACCTCTACGACGAGCTACACGTACGACAACAATGGCAACACGACCGGCGAAACCAACTCGACCGGCACGACGAATTACACTTGGGACTTCGAGAATCGGCTCACGCAGGTCACTCTGCCCAATTCTGGTGGAACAGTCACCTTCAAATACGATCCCTTCGGCAGGCGCATCGAGAAAATCTCTCCGACGACGACAAGCATCTTCGCCTACGATGGCAACAATCTGATCGAAACCGTGAACGCGACGGGTGGAGTCGTAGCCCGCTACACACAGGGGCAGAATATCGATGAACCGCTGGCGGAGTCACGGTCCGGGACCGTTAGCTACTACGAACAAGACGGCATCGGGTCGGTTACCTCGCTGACCAATTCGTCGGGCACGGTCGCTCAGACCTATACCTACGATTCGTTTGGTAACACGACGGCTTCGACCGGCTCGCTGCGGAACTATTTCCAGTACACGGGCCGGGAATCGGACCCTGAAACAGGCCTATATTACTATCGCGCCAGATACTACGATCCCAGCACGGGAAGGTTCACCAGGGAGGACCCACTTCAGTTTGGTTCAGGGGATCCTGACTTTTACGATTACGTGGGCAATAGCGCGACGAACTACACAGACCCAACCGGACGATTTCGAATCCCTGGGACGAACTGGTGCGGACCTAACTGGACTGGAGGACGAGTAGAAGAGTATAACCCTGCCCACGCCAGCCTGTATAAGGCCCCCACCAATCGCTACGACACGGTATGCATGCACCACGATATCTGCTACTTCAACTGCAGGAGCTCCCACCCGTGTGACCCAAGCGGTCGCTCCAACTGCTTTAAGACATGCGATCAGATTTTTGTTGGAGAGATGCCGTCCGGGCAAGGAGAAGGCTTTATGGGCATGGAGGCTGATGCTATGACGGCTGGAATTTACTGGCACAGTAAGTTCGGTCCGCCTCCGGGGCCGAATCGCCCCGACCTCGCGCCTGGTGGATGCGGCTGCGGTGGGAAATGACCATCTCTGGGTTAATAGTCAAAGGAAGGCGTATTTTGCTGCTTCATCTTTTACCATTTCTGCACATCTGCACTTGCTTTGTTATTGCACTTGCGCATTTGGAATCGGGTTGGGGGTACCTGGTCGTCGTTGATATCCCGATGTCGGTCATCGTAATTGCCATTAGCTACAGCTTCGATCACCCGCTACTCCTTTTTGGAACTTTGGGGACTCTCTGGTGGTATTTGCTGAGTCGCGCAGCCGAGATGATAGGCAGTCGTGTATTCGCCGCCATGCGGAATCGCCGGACGCCGCCTACAGGAGGCTCGTAGCTCCGGCGGTTACCGTGCAGCGCCCGAGAGCGCTGGAAGAGCCATGCCTGCGGCATGGGAGTAGGTATGACACGTCACCCCAGAAAGGGTGCTGCAGAGCAACCTGCGGTTGCTGTAGGGTAACCACAGAGAACAAACCAGATGCGCGATTTCGGGCGCTCGGGAGCGCCGGCCGGCGCTGTGAGCTGCCCCCTGCATCCGCGCACGAGATCATACGACACCTGGGCCTTCCTGCAAGCGAGCTGCTGAATCCGAAGATGTGCCGAGTGGAGGCGCGCAGGGAGCCGTAGGCGACCGAAGCGCTTCCACTCGGGCGGCGAACGCCGCCGGCGTCACGTACCCCAAGCTGCTGTGTAAGTCAGTATCAAGCATTCGCACGAGAGCTAGGCCTTCAGGGGAATTTGCCCCGCGCATGAAAGCAACGTGTGTTTTGGTATCCACAGATTTGATTTAATCACGCGTGTCAAGGAGCGCGCGCCCCCAGCAATTACAACTACGCTCGACGGCGGCGTAATAGTTGTCGCCTTTCAGAGCTGAGTATCCCCAGCGGGTAAGCAAAGCCGCTCAGAATGCCCCGCGCCGCGCGTCACGGAGCCTCTGGCACGATTTTCCACGGCGTCCTAAGTCTTCTCAATGCGTCGAGAGCACGGCAGAATCAGATGATTTCGCCCCGGCGAAACTAGCTCAATCCGCCACTGAAGTGCAACAGGTTGCGGAAGGCCTCCCGAGCAGGTTTTTGCCACGTATTGCGGATTCGCCGCGCTGTCCTAGCCGAACAACCTACTTGCCGCGCTATTGTCCGCCAGGAGCCGCCGCGCTCGCGCAGACGGGCTATCGTTTACGACTTGCTCAAAAACCCTCCCTTGCCCAAAAACCCCATTTCCTGAGGGCGCAGAATCCTGGAGAAATGCTTGCCCAAAAGTGCGTGTGCCTCGCCTCAAAAAGAACTGATTTTGAGCAAGGCTTCTCCAATCAACAATGCCGGGTGATTTGGGCCATCCTTTTGGAATCGGACTGGCTTCGAACACCTAGGGAGCAATTCGTCTACACCCGTCCGCAAGTGGAGCCGATTATGGGCGTGCCGTAAATGAGGGTCAAATACACGTGGGGTATAGCTTATTCACAGGGGAAAACTGCTACACCCTTACGGCCAGCACCGGAATAATCTCTGGTTTTGCCGTGGGGGGATTATTCTCGTGCCGATGGCTCTCTGCTATTTGAGCCCAGACTTTCTAAGTCGCGTGGGATCCGCTCACGTGCTGCGCGAATCAGTCCGGATCGTACGTATGGACGAAGGTCTGTGGGCTGTACCACCTTAGGTATTCGTGGGCGAGTAGATCAGCGGTAGTAGTGACATCAAAGAAGAACCCTTCGAGCACGCCGGTTCCATAGAAATCGGGCCGCCCAGGACCAGCGATCCACTGAAAAAAAGGCGCAGTGCGGGGATCAGTCTGGATATCTCTGGCAACCATTCGTTCGATTACGTTTCCAAGATTCGCTTGTGCGATTTGCGGCTCCAAGTCGCCTTGGAGCGCCCGAATCGTTGCGTTGTATTGGGCACTAGTGAGCCATCCCCTCAGAATCGAGTAATCCCCCTGGCTGACTGCAGAAAGAACCTGGGCCGCATTGGCGTGAACCTTTTCCGCGAAGAGCTCGTTCAACTCAAGAATTTCCTCCATTTCCGTCTCCGACAGTGCGTTAGACCCCACGCGATAAACGCCCGCAGAGATGCCCACACCTATTGCCACGCGTGGTACATTCGTCCAAGTCGCAGCATTGCCCAATTCCGTCAACACTGACGTCGCCATCGGGTATCGGGCAGCCACGCTAATACCGATTTCAGAACCTAGCGCTCCAATGGCAGGCGAAGCCAGTGCGGCTTCCGCGGCCGCGTAAGGGGCGCCGATGCCGAGGGCGAGAGTGAGAATGGCGACGGCGGTGAAGCCTAGAGACTTGCGGAGCATCCTCAGCCCGTATCGGATGTCTTGAAGAAGGGTCTCCATGAGGCCTCCCGTCTTTCAGCCA
>JBAPRL010000041.1:0-6919 GCA_049281095.1 Candidatus Acidiferrales bacterium | reverse complement strand
GTCCCGGAAGAGCAGCGTCGCGCAGTAGAGAGCGTTGAGAGACTCGTATTTGGACCCAAATGGACCCAAGTTCAGGCTCCGGCGCAACCGGCATCAACAAGATTGAATTGAAAAAACAGGAGTTAGTGGTCGGGGCGTGGAGATTTGAACTCCAGACCTCCTGCGCCCAAGGCAGTTGCAAAAAATCTATCTTGTTGGTCCGTCTGGCTTTGTTCTGCGTCATGGTACACGGTTTTGGACCTAATTTGTCAGCATTTGGACCCAAGTTGGACCCAACTTCTTTTTCGCAACTAAGCAGACGGTAGGCAGGCGCAGCCACCAGGCGCATGCGAGCTGATAGCCCCATCCGAGCCGAGCTCCCTGGCGGGAGACGATTTGTCTCTTGGGCACCACTATACCTACGTGCTCAAAAGCATAGCGGTCATGGAGGCTATAATCGAAAAGATAGCTTGGAGTTCATCTGAATGCCCTGGAAGGCTTGTCTCTCGGTTCAATTTACTCGCGCAGCGCTGTGCTGCGGACTGATCATTGGGTTACTTTTATTTTCTCCCGTCCGCGCCTCCGCTCGCCCCGTTTACGGACCGGAGAGGCAGCAAAGTACTGCTCGCGATCGGAATTCTTCGCCGACGATAACGCTCGTGGAAGCGGAGGACTTGCTCAATTTGCTCCCAGTCGTAAAGGAACTCCGCGCCAAAGGGATGGAGTTGAAGTGGGACGTGCAAGACGTCCCGACCATGAACAACAAAGATTATTATTTTTTCTGGATTTACAACGTGACGGCACAGAAAGCGAGCGACATCGGTTCGATCAGCGTCGGGGACTATGCTGTAAACAAGCATACCGCCGATGTGCGGGTTTGGCAGGTGTCGCAGGATGTTTCTTACGGCGATGACGGAGTGTTGGTCACCTCAGACGAGCTTGAACACCTTCAGGAAATCCTTCGCAGAAACCACGGAATCGATTCGACGCAAGTCGGACAGTATCGATCTGCCCACCTAGCAGTGAGACTAATCCCTCGCGCGCTCGGTCAGTCGGCAGTCCGCTTGCCCGTTACTGAACGACTGAGCAACACGGCAGAGGTCAGCTGTTGGAAAGATAGCGATCACCTCATTTCCCGACTCGGTCGCAGCCCGATCATTACCTCCAGTGCTGGCTATCGTGCATACGCTGAGGTACAAGCAACAGCCTTCAGACCCGACTACCAAGAGACGTATTCTGGGCCGCTCTGCGAGAACACCGTCAAGTTGTATTTGGCGAAAAGCCGCGAATCGAGCTTTCAAGTTCTGCTCGACACAAGTCAGCCCAAAAACGACTGCATCGCAATCGAAGGCAAAGACTCATGCGAGGTTAACGGTATTCAACTCCTAGATTGGTCTAAAGATGGCAGGTTTTTACTTGCCGACCTCGTACTGTGGGTATACGAGAGCGATGCCCTTGTGATGCGGGTGCCGATCATTTACGACATGGCCAAAAGCGAGTTTGCGCGGCCGGATGTCTATCATTTCTTTGACGAGTATTACAAGACCGACACCTTTAAACAAAAATCGGACCCTGATACGACTCACTGCGAATTCGAACTTCGGTCCGAAGGTTTTGCACCCGACGGAAATATCGTCCTCTCGGCTTCACGACCGCCGGACGACCCGTCCTACGATCAGGTGTTTTGCTTGGATAAGAATCAGTCGTTTCTATTTGACTTAGGGACGAACAACCTTAAACGCCTCCCCTCCAGTTACAAGGCGCAACACTATGGCACTTGGAGTTCTGAAGGTGCTCTTAAACCCTGATAGCGACGAAACTATTCTGGAGCGATGCTAGGACCACGACACAAATTCTACTTCGTGGGCAAGGAACCGCTAGCTTTGTGGGTGGTTCTGTCGCTCCTCTTCGGAAATACGGTACTGATGCTGTTGCCGGAATCCCGCGTTAAGTTCATCCTTGGGCAGCACTGCCCCGAAATCGCTCACTGGTACAGTAACCACTCAATTGCAATCCAGTTTGTCCTCTTGGCTGCGCTCGCCGCCATCTTCATCATATTTCATAAGCGCGTTCACTACGTTCGCCAGAAATAGGCTGCGCTTCTATGCTTGCTGTCCACTTCGCTGAGCGAAACTTATAGCGCTTCCTCTCCACGACGAGAAACGAATTCCAGGTCTTCGTACTCGGCAAGTTGTTCTGCCGGAATAAACGTGTGCCCCGAGACCATCGGGTCACGGATCAAGACACCCCCACCAAATTCCTTAATGTGCCAAGCAACCTCAGGATTCGGGTCAGTGGGGTCAGACGATACAAGTTCCACTTCTGCGGGATTCCCGTGGAAAAGCACGCGATCCCCGATCTTGATTTCCTCGCCGGATCGGTATGTCAAAATTGAGGCAGACACGAAACAAGCACCTCGGGCCTGACTATCGTAGACTCGAACACCTTAGCGATTAGCCGAGCGATTCAACCTTTTGCAAAGCGGTTTTGTCGAGGTCTGAGCCAGTCGCCAAGCCAGAACGCGCTTGATAGCGACTGCTTCGACCTCTTCTCGAATCCCATCCTGTTCTAGGAAGCTATCGAAGGTCGCCCCACTATGGTTCGCTCGCTTCCGCTTTTTCTTTGGTTTCATCGGCATTCCGTTAGTTCTAGGAGCAGCGCTGTTGCGATGCCCCTATACGAGTGCCACTTCGCGGTCGAAGTTTGGCTTCTTTTCGGCATGGAGCCCGGACACCAGTTACGGGTGCACTTGACGGTGCTTCCTCAAGAGCACAGCGCAGCACACGACCGCAGCCTCGATGCCCGCGTAACAGCTTGCTTCCATTGCAGCGAGAGAGCTTTGTCCGTCACCGGGCCAAGTGTGGCGCGCCCACAGTACCGTGAGCGGCAGTGAAAACACGAATCCCGGGAAGAAACACCCGATTCCAACAAGGGCGGGCCGAACCCAACCGCTCCTTCCATCGCTGCGGCCACGCCATGCGAATCGCAGCAGTCGCAGCCCTACTGTCAACACAGCGAATGCCATCGAACACATGATGAACTCGCCCAGAATCGCAAGCCGCAGAGGCACCGCAGGATTCCTGAAGTCCTGTATCGCCTCGATTGAGTAGACCACCGCTACGAGGCCGGCGAGCACCGCGATTACTCCGACTATTGACGCGACTATGTGTTTCCACATCGCTGCGCTTCCCTATTGCGTTGGACAAGTTATTCGTCGGGCAGTAACGTGTGCGATTCTCGGTACGAGCTTGACGGCATCGAAGTGTGGGTGCGCCCACCCGTTCAGTTCGTCCTTGCTCTTCGTGAGATCCAAGGTGACTCCGACAAAGCCGTCCGTCCATGTCAACAGCAATTGATCCGGCGATTTCGTGCTCCAATAGGAAGACTCTCTGCTTCCTGACGGCCTGTCTTGGTGCGGGATCGTGCGGATAAGAAGTTTGTCCTGCTCGAATCCGCGCGTGCCGCGCTCCGCCAGCAGTCGAATTCGATTTGGCGGTCTCACCAAGGCGTTCTCTTCGCCGAAACCCCATGGCCACCATCGGCCCGACTTCAGTTCGTAACAACCCTCAAAAGAGGCCGGTGTCAGAGCAGGTTGAGCCTGAGTCTTGGCCTCCGATTTGCCAGTCTGTGCCATGCTTCTCGACGGGACGAGCACAAGCAACAGGGCCATCAGCCCTAGCCCGAGTACCAGTTGACGCGTTTCAATGTGCCTAAACTGTCGCATGACCTGAGCCTGTACTCCTGAAGGCTAACATCCCTTTCGAGCGGTCGGAACTGGCCCGTCGTTCAGCCGCTCCCTCTCAGTTAAGCCTTCTGCGTTTCACGTTTGACAGCGAAAAGGGAGAACACAAGGTTACACGCAGTGTTCACCCTGAAAAACCTGCCTCGCGTTCACCCATGTTGGACCTAGCTTTTCTCTAAGATCACGCAGACGGTAGGTAGGCGCGGCTTAGCTGGTCGGATTCCGCTTAGCAGGGTTTATGAGATAGAACTTCGTCGTAAATCAGCGTCAACTGCACGCGCAAGCACAGTAACATTGAAACATGCTTGGTCGCGTGTCTCCCCGATCGCGGCAAAGGACCTCCTAGTGAAACTTCCGACTTCGTTCAAGTTGTTCTTTTCATCGGTTGGCGCCGGAATCGTCGCCGCTGTTCTGATACTTGCATCGATTGTCCCGGCGCAGCAGACGCGCGAGAGCCCTTCGATCCCAATTGTCCCCAAGCAGATGCAAGCTGAGTTTTTGCGAATAGATTCAGAGAATATCTGGACTGACTACATCTACTCCTCAAACGCGACGAAGCTGTACGTTTTGTCGTTCGAGCCCCAGGTTGACGTGGGCAAACGTATCATAGGCATTGACCTTGTGCTCCGTGATGTGAAAAACCCCAAGAAGGATGAAAATTTGTTGAATCCGACTGGCATTTGGCATGGCCTTCAACCGTATAGCTTCATGGCACAAGACCTCCTACACGGACCTAGCGAATCGGCATTTGGAAGAGAGCGGAGCATCGCTGTTCGGAGCCGGGGTTTGCATTTCACTGTTGAACTTCTCGACGTGAAGGTGAGCGGCGGTTCCGATGGGGCTCACCAAATCGACTCCTTGAAATTATCGATTGCTGCCGACAATTCGCCACATGCGATAGGGCGATGATGATGAAACCTCGCGGGTGCGCGCCTAAATAACATGAGGAGCAAGCTCCCATTGATCGTGGTTGTAGCTCTCGTGATTTTGGCAGCGGTTGCGACCCGATATGCATGGGAGCGCCGGGCGCAGCAAAAGCGCGAAGCCGCTTACCAGTCTCTCCATTCATATTCGCAAGTCCTTAGGCTCGGCATGACCCGCAAGGAGCTAGAAGACCACCTTCGGACGAAGGGGGTTCCCGGATGCCTGCTTCGTAGCGACCGACTAAACGGAAGATGATCCTATGTCCGAGCGCGTTTCCATTGGAGTGCTTGTGGTCAGGGCGACAGCACAAAAGCGGGCCTAGGAAGCTGAAGGTTCCGCAATCGGCTGCTTATCTGTACTGACGAGCGGATTCTTCCTAAACAGGAACCAGCCGATGAAAACCCACAATGCTATCTCCGTCCAGTAGAACTCTGGATGATTCAGATGAATCTCGTTTCCCAGGCCGACGTGAAAAACGACGATTGTTCCGTGCAACAGAGCGGTGGCGACAATCGACCGCGTTCGAGCATAGAGCCAACCAAGCGGCACGCTGTAGATGATGAACGTCGTAAATTCAACCAAGAGAGAAACTCCAGGGAATTGCGCGAATGCACCGTGTGGCAGGGAGTGTGCCATGCCGAACCCCATGAGTAATGACCACAGGAGGCCGGTGAGGAATATGGATCTCTTGAGAGAGAAATGCGTCTCCAGCGAGGTCTGAAGATAGCCGCGAATCGCGAATTCTTCGAAGAACGCTATAACGTAGACAACAAGGACCGATGGCAGAGGGTGAGGAATGAATAACTGAGGCCACTCTGACGGGACCAAGTAGGGCTGGAACAGCACACCCAATAGAAATCTGGGAAGTAGAACGCAGGCGAGAGGAATCGCCAGACCGAGCAGGTAGTCGCGAAACGGCCGCCTACGAAGCAACCGATGGAGCGTCACCAGCTTTTCTGTTCGCAAAAGGAAGAACGCGAGGCAAGTGGCAGCAAGCGCGTTCGCGAGAGCGGGTGCCCACTGGAATACGGCGAAGCTTCGAGAATTCCAAAATATCGTCTTCCCAAGCAGAACCGGTATACTGAGGCCCCATGATACTGCAAACGTCCAAACGATCATGAAGATCACGAAGACAAAAATGTCTCTTGCGCTGCGAGGTGCTTCTTCGCTTGGCTCCGTGATGCCCGCGTCGCCACGAAAGCGCAGTGGCAGGGATATCACCCGCCGACGCATAAGGATAAGACCGGCAACGAAAACGATCAGGCCACTCACGGTGAGATAGATCCCGTCTCCGAGTGTCGGAAACCAAGGGTGCGTCGCTGGGAGCGCAACATGAGCGGCAGTCGTAAAGGCGTCGAAAGAAGCATTTCGTTCTCGTGTCGTCGCGATCAGAAACGTCGGGAAGACCGCGAGACCGACCCCAGCAGGGAGAAATACCCAGACAATGAAACTTCGAACGACCTCGCGCACGGATAGACACCAGAGAACCAAGCTGGCGAAGCAGGCGACCCGCGCCAGACCCATGGCGATTTCTTCCTCGGTCACGACCCATGCGTTGTAAGAATGCATGAACTGCTGGAGTGCGTTGTGATCGACCTGGAAGCCCGGCTGTTGCAGAGCCTCGAACGCTCCCGGAAGCCGGAGCACGTACCATGAGTGCGATGCGCCGAGGAGAAGCAAGAAGCTGCCGAGAGGGAAAAGAAGTTGAAGAGCGTGAGCCGGTAGAAAATCACGGATGAAGAACGCGAGGCGTTCAATCGGCGAGTGATATTCGGGAGCGTCAACCGATTCCATTACTATGAAGGTTAATTTATTTCGGCCAAGTGGAGGACAGGAATTTGCACACAAGATGGCGAAAAACCAAAGATAGCCGTGACACATTTAGATTTATACCTTGAACGCAAGCCGTCCGGGTGTTGCGACGCACCGTGATGTAGAATCCCGAACGGATCACGAACTAGGAGTCCGTCCGAACAACTGAGTTGCAAAGAAAGGAGCGTAATGGAGAATCTGGACCCTCGAATTGACCAAGGACTCCGCAGTGCTCTAGATGCGATAGCACGTCGAGGCGAACTCCTTTCCAAAGAGCGCCTGCAAGAGGGCTACGCTACGTTTCGCGACCATTTTGGACCTGAGAAATTGAAGTCGTTAGATGGCGAAGCTTTGCTTGAAACCATGCACGCTCACGGCAACAAGGAAAGCCTCGTTTATTGGTTGGAGTTCAAGAACGATGCGGAGTTTCCGGGGCCGATGTTCGGTAGCATTGCCGGTGGG
>JBAPRL010000040.1:0-29333 GCA_049281095.1 Candidatus Acidiferrales bacterium | reverse complement strand
GGGCAAATCTACTGGTATACGCTCGAGAGCACGAACCCGGATTACGATCTGATGGATCTCAAATCGCTTCAAGACTGGGTGGTCACCAAATACATCAAGTCGGTGCCTGACGTTGTGGATGACTCCTCTTTTGGCGGAATCACGCGTGAATACCAAGTCCGCGTGGATCCTGACAAGTTGGTGTCGTACGGCTTGAGCCTTGCTCAGATTGAGCAACAACTGACGAACGCGAACGCGAACGGCGGAGGCAACTTTATCGAGCAAGGATCGCAGCAGATCAACGTTCGCGAAGTAGGATTGGTGAGGAATATACAAGATATCGAAGAGACTGTCCTCAAGACACAGGCGGGCACACCGATACGAATAAAAGACGTTGCCGCGGTGACCCAAGGGCCAAAGATTCGCCTTGGCCAAATCGGAAAGGCTCTCCATCGGGCAGATGGTGTGGTGGTCGACGACAACGACGTCGTGGAAGGCATCGTCTTCCTGAGGAAAGGCGCAGACACGGCAACGACGCTCGACGGCATACATGCGATGGTGCAAAGGCTAAATGACCAAATACTGCCGTCAGGAGTGAAGATCGTTCCTTACCTGGACCGCGACGATCTGGTGCACTACACGACCCATACCGTGCTTCACAATCTCGCGGAGGGAATGATCCTCGTGGTGATCATTCTCTTCGTCTTTCTGGGAAATGTCCGCGGCGCACTGATCGTTTCATTTACCATACCGTTTGCCTTGCTGTTTGCTTCCATTTGCCTCGACCTCAGACACATTCCCGCCAACTTGCTTTCCCTTGGTGCGCTGGATTTTGGGATGGTCGTCGACGGCGCGGTGGTGATGATTGAAAATATCTCGCGCCATCTGAATCGACCCGAAACGCATCACCGCACCCCGCTGGAGCGAATCCGGGAAGCTGCCCACGAGGTGCGGCGCCCGGTCTTCTACGCCATAGCCATAATCATTACCGCTTATCTTCCGATTTTCACGTTGCAGCGCGTGGAGGGGAAGTTGTTCAAGCCGATGGCGTGGACGGTATCCTTGGCGTTGCTCGGCGCGCTGCTCTTTTCCATGCTGGCGGCTCCCGCACTGGCCAGCCTCTTCTTTCGTTCAGGTGTGAAGGAATGGAAGAACCCTGTGATGGGTTATTTGACGGTTCGCTACAGGAAGGCTGTAACTTGGGCCATCCGCAAGCGCTCTCTCACAGTGGCAACAGCCGTGGCATTATTTGCGCTGGCGATGTTTTTGGCCTTCGGAGGCGTCATCGGTTCGGAATTCTTGCCTCACTTGGATGAGGGGGCACTTTGGGTGCGCGGTACGTTGGCGCCAAGCACGGGACCCACGGAGAGCGCACGGGTGGCTGACAGAGCGCGAGAAGCGCTTTGCTCTTTTCCCGAGGTCCCCCAAGTAGAGAATCAAATTGGGCGTCCGGATGATGGAACCGATACAACTGGGTTCTTCAATACCGAGTATTTCGTTGACCTGCTGCCCAAGGACAAATGGCGTCCCGTTTTCCATCAGGATAAGGAGAAGCTGATCGCGGCGATGGACCGTGAGCTTGAAAAGATCCCAGGAGTCATTTGGAATTTCTCCCAGCCTATTTCAGACAACATGGAGGAAGCGGTCAGCGGCGTTAAGGGTGAACTCGCGGTGAAGATCTATGGGGACGATCTCAAAACACTGGAAGCGAAGGGAGATGAGATTGTCAACGCCATGCGCGATATCCGGGGCGTGCAAGATCTGGGATTGTTTCGCGTTCTCGGGCAGCCAAACCTTAATTTCGAAGTCGATCGCGACCAAGCCGCGCGCTTCGGAATCAATGTGTCCGACGTCCAAGATGCGATTCAGACTGCCGTCGGGGGCAACGCACTGACTCAGGTGCTGATCGGAGAACAACGGTATGATCTTGTGCTGCGGTATCTACCGGAGTATCGGGATACGAGAGAAGCAATTGAAAAAATCCGGCTCCTGTCGCCCAGCGGTGAACGCGTCTCGCTGGCGCAATTGACGAAAGTGAGTGAGACGGATGGCGGTGAGGAGATTTATCGCGAGGCGAACTCGCGATACGTGGCGGTGAAATTCAGCGTGCGGGACAGGGACCTGGGGAGCACGGTCGAAGAAGCGATAAAAAAGGTCAATGCAGCCGTCAAGCTACCGCCGGGATACACCCTGGACTGGGCCGGTGAGTATGAAAGCCAGAAACGTGCGCAGCGGCGGCTGATGATCGTTGTGCCCGCCACAATCGTAGCGATCTTCATCATCCTGTATTCCATGTTCAGGTCGGTCAAATGGTCGCTTCTGATTCTGACGAATGTCGCCATGGCTCCGCTCGGAGGTCTGCTGGCTCTGCTGGTCACGCACACGAATCTCAGCGTCTCATCCGGCGTCGGCTTTCTCGCGCTTTTTGGCGTGTCGGTACAAACCGGCGTTATCATGGTTGAATACATCAATCAACTGCGGGCCAGAGGGTACACGATCGAAGAGTCTGCGGCGGAAGGTGCTGTTCTCCGGCTTCGCCCCATTATGATGACGATGCTGGTCGCGACCTTCGGTCTGCTTCCTGCCGCGGTTTCACACGCAATCGGGTCCGATGCGCAGCGCCCTTTTGCCATCGTGATCGTCGGAGGCCTGGTATCCAGCCTGATGATCAGCATATTTCTCTTGCCGACGCTCTACACCTGGTTTGCGCGTGAAGGCGATCAGCTTCCCGAGCCGGAATCGGAAGGGGTCGTGTAAGATTCAATTGAATGACCATCGCGTTGCAAAAATCGCCTTCGAACCAATTGAAGGGCTCTGCCCATGAAAAAGGCTGAAGTCTGCGAATTCATTAAGGACATAGGCGTCATCCCCGCGATTCGAGTTTCTACGGCCGAAGAAGCACATTTTGCCGCAGATGCGGTCACCAGTGGCGGCATACCGATCGTGGAAATCACCATGACCGTGCCCGAAGCGGTTGAGTTAATCTCCCACCTCGTCGCTCACCACAAACAGATGATCGTTGGCGCCGGCACCGTGCTGGATGCGGAGACGGCGCGACGGTGCGTGGACGCAGGAGCGAGCTTCTTAACGGCGCCGGGATTCGACCTGGCGATCGTGGAGTTTGCTCTCAGGGTAGGTGTCGCGGTCCTTCCTGGCGCTTTAACGCCGACGGAAGTAGTGACGGCCTGGCGGGCTGGCTCGGATTTCGTCAAAGTGTTTCCTTCCGCTCAGGTTGGCGGTGACAAATACATCAAGGCGCTGAAAACAGCGTTACCGCAAATTCCATTGATCGCGGCGGGAGGGGTGACTCAGCAGACAGCGGCCAACTTCATATTGGCGGGAGCCACGGCGATCGGCGTGGGCACGGAGTTGATACCAACAGAAGCCATCGAGCGGCGCGAGTCAGCGCGAATTCGAGAACTCGCCCATCGTTTTATCGGCTTCGTCAATGACGCGCGTCATCGCTTGGCGCCGCAGAAGGAAAGTGGCGCAACGGCCAAAACGGATTTCTGGAAGCTCCACAAGCTTGCCCCCAGAACGTAGAGGGCGACAACCAGAGCCAGCCTTAGGATGAAAGGTGTTTTGCGCGCTCCGGAACTAGCCGAATCATCAAACGCCAAAATGGTGGAGGCGGGGGGAGTCGAACCCCCGTCCGAGAGGCCTTGTAGCCGGAAGACTACATGCTTAGCTCGTTCCCGTGCGGCCTGGCCTTGCGGCCATCCGCGTGTTCGCCGACCGCGCTCAGAGCGAGCAAGAAACGCAGCCAACTAGCCCGATGATCTCGCCGACGCGTTACGGGCCGAAACGCGCTAGCCAGCCCACATTGTGACGCCTCATCCCTCACGCGCGGGCGGCAGGAGGGGAGACGCGCTGCCTAGTTTTTAATTAGGCTGCGAGAGCCAACTGCGTATTGGCAGTTGTATTGTTTCACCCGATTGCGGGCAGGTGACGCCCGGCATGCCTTCGGGCCGCGACAGTCTCCGTCGAAACCGTTTCGCCCCCGTTGGTGACTTGACTCCCCTCCATTTTACCATGGGACAGAGAATGATCGCTGGGGTGGCATGGCCGGCCGTCGCGGCATACCATATAAAGCGACATGCAAACTCTCACATACAAGGGCGCGGTCCATCCCTGGCACTGCGATCATATGGGCCACATGAACGTGATGTGGTACACGGGAAAATTCGATGAGGCCACATGGAATCTGTTCGCCGAACTGGGCATTACACCCACTTACATGCGCGAGCAGCAGCGCGGCATGGCCGGCGTGCAGCAAAACACGTCGTATCAGCAGGAGCTTTTCGCCGGCGATGTAGTCGAAATACGTTCGCGCGTGCTCGAAGTTCGCGACAAAGTGATTCGGTTTCTGCATGAGATGCGAAATATCGAAAAGGGCACCGTCGCCGCGACCACGGAGATCACCGCCGTGCATCTGGATCGCCAGACGCGCAAGTCGTGTCCGTTTCCTGCGGCAATCCGCGCCGCAGCCGAGGCACGACTACAGCCATAATTCCAATCCGCAACGGAAGTGGTATTATTCCCGCGCCATGAACAAAACCCACCGCGTCCCAAACATGGGCAGCTCTTAACGACGATCCGATTGGACCGTCGCCGATGGATGAACCAAACGAGATACTAAGGGCGATCGGAATCTCCTCCGTCGTACTCGCGTTGGTTTTGTTTCTCCTGATCGGAGGATGTATCGGGCGGCTCGCCTGGCAAGCACGCCGGCCTGGGAACATGCCGACCAACTCAATCTGGATCGATGCCCCAGCTGTTCCATTCGGTTTTTATCGCGGATGGTGGTTTGGATGTTGGATTGATTCCGATGGTAGGTCAGACAAATGTAAGTTATGGGGCAGCGGCGGGCTCGGCACTGTCTACGAAGGGAATTACATTTCCTGCGACACCAAGCTCCCTGTGCCCGAAAACGAACTTCGACTGCGGGATCCGGGGCGGGCGGACATGTGGGTGGGAGACTCACGGGGTGAGATTTTTGCTCCGGCTGCCTTTCTTACCAATGGCTCAATTTTGGTGCCCATTCAAATTCCCCAGACCTGCAAAGAGGTTCAAGGTCGCCTAAAGCACTGACTATACTTGCGATTAGATAAGCGGCCGTGAAGTGGTATTATTCCCGCGCCATGAAAAACAACTACACGCGCACTATTTTTAGCTGCATTCTTCCGTTTGCATTTTTGATTCTCACAGCTGTCGCAACCGCCCCAGCCGCTTCGGCGCAGAGTGAAGCTTCGCAGACCGGGTTCGAACACACCTACGCGCCGCCTGGTCATCCCATCGTGCTGCACGCCGCACGGTTGCTCGACATTGAGTCCGGGAAAATCATTGCGCCGGGCGAAGTGCTGGTTCAGGGCGACAAAATCGCCGAGGTCGGCCAATCCGTAACGCATCCCGCCGACGCGCAGACCATCGACCTCGGCGACACGACGCTCATTCCGGGGCTGATCGACTCCCACGTACATCTCTTTCTCCATCCCGGCAACGAAGGCATGCAGACCGTCGATGAATCCGTGCCGGAGCGCACCATTACGGCGGCGCTGAACGCGCGCGCGGATTTGATGGCCGGCTTCACCGCGGAACGCGACATGGGCACTGAAGGCGCAGGCTCTGCGGATACAGCCGTGCGCAACGCGATCAATCGTGGGGAAATTCCCGGGCCGCGCATGCGCATGAGCGGAAACGCAATCTCCATTCTCGGCGGCCACGAAGACGCAGTCGGCTTCAATCCCGCACAGCACGTGTTGGGAAATGCTGACTACGCAGACGCGACCGATCAGATCATCCAGACGATTCGCGAGCAGCACAAGGAAGGTTCCGATTTCGTGAAAATGTACGAGACGGGCCGCGACGTGCTGCGCGACGGCAAATTTATTTCGCAATATCAATACACCGAAGCGCAGCTTAGCGCCGGCGTGGAAGAAGCCGCGCGGCTGGGCACAAAAGTCGGCGTGCATTGCAATGGCGAGCCCGGCGCGCTTTACGCCGCGCAGGCTGGAGTGGAGTCCATCGACCACGCCACCTACCTGAGCGATGACACCATGCGCATCATGCGCGAAAAAGATATTCCCGCGATTCCCACCTTTACCGTCTTCGAGTATTTCGCAGACCACGCTCCTTCGCCGGCTGCGGCGCAGAGCGAGCACGCCATGCTCGACTATAAGGCGCAGCAGTTCAAAAGGCAGATCGCGGCGGGCATACCTTTCGCGGTCGGCTCGGACGTGGGACCTTTCCTGCATGGCACGCAGGCGCGCGAGCTCGTTCTGATGGTGCAGTACGGCATGTCGCCGCTGGCGGCGCTGCAGGCGGACATGCTCGAAGGAGCAAAGGTGCTCATGTGGCAGGGGCAAATCGGCGCGCTCAAGCCGGGATATTTTGCGGACATTGTGGCCGTGCCTGGCAATCCGCTCCAAGATATCAGCGTCGTGCAAAGAGTATCCTTCGTGATGAAAGGCGGAGTTGTATACAAGCAGTGACTAAGGTTTCGACGCAGCGGAGGAAGCCGCCACGGGCACTGGCACAATTGACGTGATGCGTATCGTGCCGGCAGACATTGTACCGGTGACTTTGACGTTTTTCGCGGCGAACTTGGACGCCAAGCCTTGCGGATCGAGGACGTAAACTTTATTGCCGGACCAGATTCCGTACTTCGAGCCTCGCTTAACGCACAACCGTATGCATTTCAAGTCCGGCGCCATGTTCGATGTGACCTGACAGTGCGTCCCGCAGTGCGTGTCAGTGACATAACCGGTCCAAGTTTGCGGGGCTTGCGGCGACGCTTGACGCGAGCGGCCCGCCCAGGCGAGGCCGCAGAGAATCAGGCATGCAACAAAGGCCAGGACAAAAGAAAATCGGCGCATGGCCGTTGCCTCCTTGTCCATGATTTCACTTCTCACTCTGCGAGCTATGATATCGCCGCGAGCGGGCATCGTAAATCATAAAGCATACGATACCTGCGCGAAACAGAAGGGAGCGGCAACGCGAGTTACCGTGCGTAGAAGCGGAACATCCAAACTGGACTCGGTGAAAGGAATGGCAGGCAATGGCCGAAACAATGTCGAGTGAAATGGTAGTGAAACCGGTGACGCTCACCGGCGAGCACGTGCAGCTCGTGCCGATGTTGCCGGCTCACCGCGCGGCGCTGGCGGAAGTCGGCTTGGATGCGGAGTTGTGGCGCTGGATTCCCGACCCGGTGCGCACGCCGGAGGAAATGTCCGCGTACGTCGACGTGGCTCTCGCCGACCTAGCGCGCGGCGTTTCGCTGCCGTTCACGATTATCGAACGCGCTTCCGGCAAGGTGATTGGCAGCACGCGCTACGCGAATATTGAACGCGTTCACCACCGCGTCGAGATTGGGTGGACGTGGGTGGCGACAGCCTGGCAACGGACCGCCGTGAATACCGAATGCAAGTATCTGCTGCTGCGGCACGCTTTCGAAACGCTCGGCTGCATTCGCGTGGAACTGAAGACCGATTCGCTGAACGAAAAGTCACGTAACGCGATTTTGCGGATTGGCGCGCGCGAGGAAGGCGTGTTCCGCAATCACATGATCACTTCGACCGGAAGAATCCGCCACTCTGTTTATTTCAGCATCGTCGATTCGGAATGGCCCGGCGTAAGAGCGGCCCTCGAAGCCAAACTGAAGCCGTGCTGAGAACCCTTCGGCAGCGTCTATATTGAGATAAATCACTTTTAGGGTAATCTACCGGCATAGGATTACTTGAAGAGGCGCAGAACGGATGGACTCCGAAGCTGGTAAGTCCCGCTGGGTAAAGTTGGCGCCAGTCGTGTTTGCCATGCTCGCGATTTTTCAGACGGAAACGTTTTTCCCCGGAATGGAGTCCAGGCAAACGTTCATCCGTACCGCGATCGAAGTTCTGGCCTTCGTCCCATTTGCATTCGCGTATAGAAAGCAGCTTAGATCGAAGACGTGGACCGCGTTCTTGTTGAGTCTAGCTTGTGGACTCTTCGCGTTAAACCTACTGGTGTTGTTCGTCTTCCATCACAAGACCACGACCGATGCTTTATCGCGTTTTATGGATTGGTCGGGCGATTGGTTCCCGGCGTTTGCGGTGCTTCCATTCGCCATCTATTCGATCTCGAAGACAATCATTAAAGAACATCGCTCCCCTAAAGGTTGATCGCGCAAGATCCCATTATCAAAATGTGCGGATAGGCGTATGATTTGCAGTTCGTTTTGAGGGTATGGTTGTAGCACGTATCGCCGTTCTTCGGGGTTTGGCTTTGCCGTGCAAGTTCGCGGAATTTATTTCGTAACAACAGGAGCGTCGCAATGAATCCAAAGCGTATTTGTTTGTCTTCATGGCTCGTGGTTCTCCTCGTTCTGCTGGCGCCGGGGGCATTTGCGCAGGACGGCACGATTCAACTGACTGTGGACGCGACGCAAGTGCCGCTCGGTCTGGTGAAAACGCACATGGTGATGCCCGTGCAACCGGGCCCGCTGACGCTCTACTATCCCAAGTGGATTCCCGGCGAGCACGGCCCCGATGGGCCAATCTCGAACGTCGCCGGACTCTATTTCCATGCGGACGGAAAACTGATCCCGTGGCAGCGCGATAAGCTGGACGTGTTCACGTTCCACGTGGATGTCCCTGAGGGCGCGACGCGGCTGGAAGTTGACTTCGATTACCTCGAACCGCAAGCCGGAGGATTTGCCTCGGGCGCAGCATCGTCGACCGACAAACTGGTGGTGATCAGTTGGAACCAGAATGTGTTGTATCCAGCAGGTAAGCCGGCGAATGAAATCATGTACCGCCCCAGACTCAAGATGCCCAATGGTTGGAAGTACGGAACGCCGCTGCCCGAAGCAAGTCATTCCGGCGACGAAGTGGTCTTCAACCCTGTGGCGCTCGACCGCCTGGTCGACTCTCCGGTGATCGCGGGCGAATACTATCGCGCCGTCAACATCACGCCGCCCGGCGAGCCGATCCATCACGAACTTGACCTGGTTGCCGACAGCGAGGCGGCGCTGGCGATCAGCCCCGACGCGATACAGAAGATGACAAACCTGGTTGCCGAATCTGGCGCGCTGTTTGGCGCGCGGCATTACCGCGATTACCACTTCCTGCTGACGCTCAGCGACCACGTCGCGCATTTCGGACTCGAACATAACGAGTGCAACGACAGCCGTCTGCCGGAGCGCACACTGATTGGCCCGAATGCAGAAATGTCGCTAGGAGGATTGCTCTCGCACGAATATATGCATTCCTGGAACGGCAAGTTCCGGCGGCCTGCGGATCTCGCTACGCCGGAATATGAAACTCCCATGCAGGACGATCTATTGTGGGTCTACGAAGGCTTGACGGATTATCTGGGGCCGATGCTCGCGGCGCGCAGCGGATTATGGTCGCCGGAGGAATATCACGAATATCTGGCAAGCATCGCCGCAACTCTTGGTCCTGGCACGCCCGGCCGCACTTGGCGTGATTTACAGGATACGGCGACAGGAATTCCTGGTGTTCATGGCGGACCGGGCTGGGCAAATTGGCGTCGCGGCTCGGATTATTATCCAGAGGGGGATTTGATTTGGCTCGAAGTCGCAACGATCATTCATCAGCAGAGCAACGGGCAGAAATCCATCGACGATTTCTGCCATCTGTTTCACGGCGGCGCTAACAACGGCCCCGAGGTGAAACCCTACACTTTCGATGATGTGGTGAGCGCGCTCAACCAAATCGCGCCGTACGATTGGGCGGAGTTCTTCCACGAGCGCCTGACTTCGCTTTCGCCGGAATCGCCCGTCGGTGGCATCGAAAACGGCGGTTGGAAAGTCGTTTTCTCTGACAAGCCGCCCAAGGCAGGATTGCGCGGTGGAAACCCCGGACAGAGCTATTCAATTGGGCTACAGCTGAGCACCGACGGCAGAGTAAGCGATTCTATTGTGGGCAGCCCAGCCTACAATGCCGGAGTTACTTCAGGAATGACCCTCGCGGGTGTGAACGGCCGCGTTTACGCGCCGGATATTCTCGACGATGCGATTAAGGCGGCGAAGGACCATGCAGAGCCAATCCGGCTGCTGGTGATCGACGAAGATTATTACAAGACGGTTGACGTGGATTACCATGGCGGCGAGCGCTATCCGCATTTGGAGCGTGACGACAGCAAGCCCGACTATCTCGACGACCTCATCAAGCCTCACGCGGGAGGGCAGTGAGCAAATCTGGCGAGGGCAAATATCGTAAGGAAGGAACGCCCCGCAGGAATGCGTGTTGACACCGTTTGCGCGCGTTTTCATAATCGCGAAAGGGATATCTTTGCGCGATGGCTGACGCACAAAAAGCACGCGAACGCGCGCTGGAAGAGGCAGTCTCCCGCGCGGTTCGCGACAATCTGATTCCGCTGCAGCGCACCTTGGACGACTTGCAGCAGGCTTATGCGGATTTGGTCTCGGCCTGCTCTTCCACGCGTCCGACGAATGCTCTTCCGGCAATGTTGCGCGCGCAAGCCACGTCGGCTTCGCTAACGGCCAGCCTTTCTGTTCTCTCGTCCTTCGTCACCAACGTAATGCAGCATCGCGACCGCGAGCTTTCCGAGCAGGAAGGCTCCGAAAACGTTCGCGCGGTCGGCGTGGAAGTTGCGGAGCCGCCTCCTGCTCCGGAGATGCCGCCGCGCGCGACTCCGGCTCCGCGAGCGCAGGAAACGACGCTTACTGAGGAACCCGTCGCAGGGCCGGCAGAAGTACCAGTGGAGGTACCCCAATCCACAAGCGCCGAGCCTATCGAAGAAACAGTTTACGTTCATGAGCCGACTGCCGAAGAATCGCAGGTTACGTCCGCGCCGGAAATCGCATCCGAACCTGCTGTTGAAGAACCTGCCGCGGTTTTTGAGGTCGCGAGTCTTCCGGCCAGCGAGCAGGAGCTTCACAAGCGCGCCAACCGCGTCGCCAAAGTTTCTATGCAGGACATCAAGATGTTGAAGCCGGAGGAAGTGCGCAAGGGTCGCGAGAAAAAGGACATTTGCATACGCCTTCGAGGCGAGCTTGATAAAGCCCGCAAAGAATACGATCGTCGTTTCCAGAAAATTTTGGATCACCCTGTGGATTATTTTCATCACTGGCTGGTGGAAATTTTGGGAGACGGTGATCCGGAAACCCTCGGAGAATATCCCTATCCCTCGCCGGTGCTACGCCGCTAACTCGTCCGTGGTTAAAGTGAACCTCGGTCCTGCCGGTGCATTTTGCACCGCCCTGTGCTTGATGGTGTGCCTGGCGCCGCGCGCGTCGATGGCGCAGGCCGCGCAGCGGCCAGCGCACGCCGCCAAAACCCCGCAGAGAGCTTCCGCTAAGTCGGCTGCCGCACCGCGGGCAAAACCAGTCGGCAGTTCCCAGTTTGCGGCGGAAGTTCGGCAATTGACCTTGCTGTCCCGCGCGTTGAAAAACGAGCAGGAGAGGGAACAGGAAAACACTCAGCAAAACGATCAGGAACCGGGCCCGGCCTACGGCAGGCTTTCGCAGTTCGCAAAATCGCACGCCAAGGAAGAGCTTGGCGCGCGCGCCGCGCTGGCGCTGGGATATTTCGACTACAACGATGGTCGCTACGCGCCGGCCCGCGACTGGCTGGACCTAGCGAAGTCCGAAAAACTGCTTCCCGATTACATTTTGTTCTGGAGTGCGCAGGTCGACCGCAACTTGAACAACAATCCGGCCGCGCTCGACCAGTTGCAAGCCTTGCGCCGCGATTATCCGCAAAGCGTGATGGACCCGCTGGCGCTGCAAGCCCTTGCCGAAACGGCCATCGCCCTGAACCAGCCGCAGCAAGCGCTGGACGCGCTCGCTTCGGCAAAGGACATCGAGGAAAATCCGGCGCTGCTCTTTCTCCGCGCGCAAGCGCACGAGCAGGCGAACGACAAAATCGCCGCAGCGGGGGATTATCTGGAAGTCTATGACCGCTATCCGCTCAGCACACAAGCGGACGAGGCCGGCGAGAAAATCAGCTATTTCGAGAGTGCGCTGGGAACCTCCTTCCCGCAGCCTCTGACGTCCGAACGGTTGCTCCGCGCGAATATTCTTTTTGAGGCGCATCACTGGCAGGACGCCGAAAACGCATACAACGACGCGTTGCCGGAGCTCGATGGCCCCGATGAAGATCTCGCGCATCTCCGCATCGCGGATTGCATCGTGCAGCTTGGCGGCGACGCGAGCCTGCTCGCCTCCGTGCAGTTTCAGGCGCAGGACGTCGACGCCGAGCGGCTCTACTACCTCTCGCAGGCATATCGTTCCGCGAACGACGAAGCCAACATGCTTGGCGCGCTGGCGCAGGTTCAGTCGCGCGCTCCGTCGAGCCCGTGGACCGAGCGCACGCTTTTCGCCGTGGGAAATTATTACTGGGTGAAGCTCGACCGCGACAAAGCGGCGGCGGAATATCAGCAGGTCGTAGACAAATTTCCTGCGAGCGATGATGCGATCAACGCGCAGTGGCGCGTCGCCTGGGCCGCCTATATGGATCGCAGCGACGGCGCTTCCGACCTCATCGAGAGATTCCTGCAGGCGCATCCGGATTCAGTGTACACGCCGGACGCCCTTTACTGGTTGGGACGCCTCGCGCAAAAAAAGAAAAACGCGCCGGTGGCGCGCGCTTATTTCGCAAAACTGCAAGCACGTTTCCCGAACGCTTACTTTGCCCTGCACGCCGCCGCGCCATTGCGCGCGCTGCGACGGGGCCGCGTCGCGGTGCTGCCGGTATTGGACGGCATTCCGGCAATCCCGCCAGTGCGTGAAGTATTGCAGTCGACGCCAGCCCCAGCTCTGCCTTTCGTGCAGCGTAGCGTGGCCCTCGAGACGATCGGCTTTGACGATTCGGCAGTGCTCGAATTGCGCGCGGCATACGACGCCACGCGAGCGCCGGCGCTGCAGTTCGACTTGGCGCGCGCGGCGGTAAACGGCGAGCATTACGGCGGCGCGATTGCCGCGATGCACGTCGTGTATCCTTCACTCGAATCTCGCCCGTACCCGGCAGAACCGCGCGAAGCATGGACGCTGGCGTTTCCGTTGCCCTACGCCGTGCAGATTCGCACCGACGCGCGGCGCACACGAACTGATCCGATGGTCATTGCCGGATTGATTCATCAGGAATCCGCATTTGAAAAAGATGCCCACTCTTACGCCAATGCCTTCGGCCTGATGCAGTTGGTTCCTGAAACTGCGGACCGCTACGCGCGCCAGTTGCGCATCGGATTCTCGGAAGATCGTCTTCTGGAGCCTGAGTACAATTTGCGCCTCGGCATGGTCTATTTTGGCCAGCTGATGCGCAGTTTTCGCAGTGCCGAAGCGGCGCTGGCGGCGTACAATGCGGGCGAGGACCGCGTGGCTCTTTGGCAATCCGGGCAGAAGTATTCTGAGCTGCCCGAGTTTGTCGAGTCGATTCCGTTCACGCAGACTCGCGAATATGTGGAGATCGTGATGCGCAATGCAGCCATTTACCGCCAGCTTTACGGAGGCGGAGGGCGCGGAGGCAAATGATGAATCCCGCGGCGGCAGGTCAAATTTCGGCGAGCGCCAGACTTTCCGCGAAAGCCGCGCAATTCACCGAGTCGGTGATTCGCGAGATGACGCGCTTGGCCCTCGCGCACAACGCCGTAAATCTCTCGCAAGGCTTTCCCGATTTTGCCGCGCCGGAAGAAATCAAAGCCGCCGCGCGCGACGCCATTGCGCGCGACATCAATCAGTACGCGATTACCTGGGGCGCGAAATCGCTGCGCAACGCCATTGCGGAAAAATTCATGCGGCAGCATGGACTCGAAATCGATCCGGAGCGCGAAATCACCGTCTGCTGCGGCTCGACCGAAGCGATGATGTCCGCCATGATGGCCATCATCAATCCCGGCGACGAAGTGGTGGTGTTCGAGCCGTTTTATGAAAATTACGGGCCGGACGCGATTCTGAGCGGCGCATCGCCGCGGTTCGTGCGCCTGCGCGCTCCCGACTGGTCATTCGATCCCGACGAGCTGGCACGGGCATTCTCGAATAAGACGAAGGCGATCATCTTGAACACGCCGAATAACCCCACCGGCAAAGTCTTCGAGCGCGCGGAATTCGAGATCATTCGCGAACTGTGCATTCAACACAACGCATTTCTGATTACCGATGAGATTTACGAGCACATGCTCTACGACGGAGCGCAGCACATCTACGCGGCGTCAATCGAAGGAATGCGCGAACGCACCATTACCATCAATGCGCTCTCGAAAACCTACAGCGTCACCGGCTGGCGCGTGGGCTGGGCCATTGCTCCGCCGGAAGTAACCTCCGCGATTCGCAAGGTGCACGATTTTCTCACCGTCGGCGCCGCTGCGCCTTTGCAGGAGGCCGGCGCGGTGGCGCTGCGCTCGCCGGATTCGTATTACCGTCAGCTCGCGAGCGAATACTTGGAACGTCGCAACCGCCTGCTCGGGATTTTGACAACTGCCGGGTTCCAATGCTTCAAGCCGCGCGGCGCGTATTACATCATGACCGACATTTCGAACTTTGGCTTTCCGAATGACGTCGAGTTCGCGCGCTACCTCGTCAAAGAAATCGGCGTCGCCGCCGTGCCCGGCTCGAGCTTTTATCACGATCCCGCCGACGGCGCGCAGCAGCTCCGCTTCACCTTCTGCAAAAAAGAATCCACCCTCGCCGAAGCCGAAAACCGCCTGGCGAAACTGCGATCAGGCCGAAGTCCTCGGTAGGATGATCTGTGTCACTCACTATAATCCTCATTCTAGTTTCCCTGTTTGCTTCCGTGCCCCAGAATAGAGTCAACACTCAAAGCAGTTTCGATCAAGGCTGCTGCCTGAACAGGAAAGATTTTCCGCACCCGAAACATCCACTGAGCAAGGACCCGCAACAGCCAGTTTTGCTTTTCGCGCTAAATTGCGCCACAAACAATCGATTTATCGGTACGTCGGAGTCAGTTGCACATTCGATGGATACCGGCGATAACCTGGAAATTGCTTATTTTTGTGGACGCTATATGCCAGAGCAGGACAGGGACGCCCTTACGATAGGGGTCTATTCCCGAGATGGGCAGCGCGGAGTCCTGTTCGACATCCTATGGGAGAGGGATGGATCGTATTCCGTGGGCAACATTCCGGACCTCCTCAGAGCGAAGAACCACTGGCGCGTGGGAGAAATCGACGGCGGCATCTGGAGCTACACAAGGCTTTACTACTTAGCGCAGGACCTCTGGCGAATGCCGAAGATTCAAGTTTCGCTCGCTGAAGTCGCGGCAAACAAACCTGCTGCATGCTGGGTGATGGGTGAAAAGCAGTGGGATGACACACGTCCGCAGAAAGAGCGGTAGGGAACAAGCCTCCCATTATTGAAAAAAGAGTGGGGTGAGAAGCAGGTTGCCCTGTGGTGGTAGCCTCTCACCCCTGAGTGGTGCGTTTGATTGGTTGGACTGATGAAAGCCCCCAAAGGTTTCCTCATTCTTAAATAAATCTCCTAGCGGCGGCGAAATCCGCTCGGGACGTGTTTTTGCCAGACCTCGGAGCTCGCCCCAGCGCGTTTTATCTCACGCGAACGGATCGAAAGAATCACCCTGCGCGGGGACCGTGACAGCCCAGTTGAGCTTTTGTTGCACCGTGCCGCGAAACGACTGCGCCGCCGCCGGCTCGCCGTGCGTGAGGAACAATTGTTTGGGCGGCGACGTAAAGCCGGAGAGCCAGCGTACCAGCTCCGTGCGGTCTCCATGTGCGGAAAATTGGCTGACTTCCTGGATTTCCGCGCCCACCGGAATCGTTTTGCCATAAATGTGCGCCGCCTTGCCTCCACTGAGCAGGTAACGGCCCAGCGTCCCATCGGCCTGATAGCCCGCGAAAATCACCGCGTTGCGCGCATCCGGCAATCTTTGCTCCAGGTGGTGCAAAATGCGGCCGCCCGTGCACATGCCGCTCGCCGACATAATGATGCACGGTGTCTTCACGTCATTGATTTTCTTCGATTCTTCCACGCTTCGTGTCATGTGGACTTCGTGCACGTCCAGTGGATCGCGGTCTCCGGTCTGCTCCTCGCGCAGAAACGATAGCCGGTGATCCTCAGTGTGGCGGACATACAAATCGGTCACATTGTTCGCCATCGGGCTGTCGACAAATGTCGGCAATTTCGGGATGCGCTGCTGGTCTTCCAGTAACCGCATGATGTACATCAGTGTTTGCGTGCGGCCGACGGCGAATGCGGGAATCACGATCGCGCCGCCTCGTTTCGCGACGCGGTTCACAATGTCCGCAATCGCATCGAAAGGCGAAGCCGTGGGATGATCTCGGTCGCCATAGGTTGACTCGCACAGAATGTAATCAGCCTTCGCGATCGGCGTCGGGTCGTTTAGGATCGTTTGGTTGTAGCGCCCCACGTCGCCGGAGAAAACCACCACTGCGGATTTGCCATTCTCGGTAATCGTAATTTGCAGCGACGACGATCCGAGGATGTGCCCCGCGTCCGAAGGCTTGACCGTGAATTGCGGGCTGATCGTGAACGGGTCTTTGCGTGGAATTTCTTGGAATAGTTTGAGCGCCTGCTGCGCGTCTTGCACGGTGTAAAGTGGGAGTGCGGGCTTGTGGCTGGAGTAGCCTTTTTTTGTGGCGTACTGCGCGTCTTCTTCTTGCAGGTGCGCTGAATCCGTGAGCAGCAGTTGGCAGAGCTCGTGCGTCGCGGCGTTGGCGTAAATCGGCCCGCGAAACCCATCGCGCACGATGCGCGGCAGGTAACCCGTGTGGTCGATGTGCGCGTGCGTCAGAACGATCCAATCGATCGACGCTGGATCGATAGGAAACCGGTCCCAGTTTTTCTGCCGCAGCTCCTTTGGCCCCTGGAAAAGCCCGCAATCGACGAGCAGCCGTTTGCCGCCCGCTTCCACCAGATATTTGGAACCTGTGACCGCCCCGACCGCGCCTAGGAACGTGATTTTAGCCATAGGGCGCGTATTGTAACCGAAAGCATCGGCGGTGAAATCCACATTTCTCGCGCGTGTCCGCATGCGTGCGCCGTATTCCTTGAAGATTCCGCAGAGAGTGCTACCCTATCGCCTCGTTTTTGAATCTGCGTGAACGGGCTGAACGACAAGGCGGGCTCGCGAATGAAATTGTCTTGCTGCGCGATTTTGCTTTTCCTGATGGCTGCAACCGCTCAGGCGCAAAATCTTTCAGACCAGTCGCTCACTCGAGGAGCATTGGAATTCCAGCCCTTTATCGGAGGAGGAACGGGACTCGGCCACTCGGACAGCACGCAGTTCCTTATTGCCGGCGGCCGCGTTGGGAAAATTCTCACTGGAGATCATCTTCACGGTTGGGCGCGTGGCAATTTTGAACTCGCCGTAGACCTCATGCCGCTTTATCTCGTGATGCAACCCGGCGGACCCACCTATGGCGCGAGCTTCAAGCCGGCAATTTTTCAATGGAATTTCGCCGGCCGCCGCAAGATTGCGCCGTATGCCCTGATTGCCGGCGGCGTCTTGTTCACCACGTCAAACGTGCCGCCCGGCAACACCTCGTATGTGAACTTCACGCCGCAAGCCGCGCTGGGATTTCATTTTTTCACGCGCCCCAAGCGCGCCTGGGATTTTGAAATTCAGGGAGTGCATCATTCCAACGCCAGCCTTGGCCATCTGAATCCCGGTCTGAACGCGAGCCTTATCTTTACTATTGGCTACAACTGGTATAAATAGTCGCGCTGTTTCTTTTTGTAACCGTAGAGGCATTGCCGCCGTTTCATCTTTTTCGGATGCGTCAATAACAACTAGAAGTGCGGTCTGCGGGGAGGCTTCCATGAAATCCGTGCGCACTTGCCTGACTGCTTTGATTTTCCTGCTTGTTTCGGCAGCGTCCGCTTCGGCGGGCCCAAAATCCAAGAAGCCTGCGCCAACTCTGCCTCCAACGCCCGATTCCGTTTTCGGATTCGCACCTGGCGCGGATTATCACCTCGCTGATTTCGAGCAGATGACCAAGTTTTATCAGGCGCTCGCGGCAGCAAGTCCTCGCGTGAAGCTACAAAACATCGGCCCCACGGGATACGGCCGCCAGATGTTCATTGCGATTATTTCCAGCGAAGCGAATATTCGCGAGCTCGACCACTACAAATCCATCGTCCAGCAGCTTGCCTCCGGAACGATCGATGAAGCAACCGCTCACAAACTCGCCGAAGAAGGGAAGGCCATCGTATGGATCGACGGTGGATTGCACGCCACCGAAGTTGCTGGCGCGCAACAGTCGCCGGAGCTGGCCTATCGTGTCGCGACCGAAGAGACACCGGAGATGCAGCGGATTCGCGACAACGTGATTCTGGTGCAGTGCCCGGTGATCAATCCCGACGGCCTGGACATCGTCGCGCACTGGTACGAAAAAAATGTGAATACGCCATACGAACTCGCGCCTGTGACGGAGCTTTGGAATAAATACGTCGGCCACGACAATAATCGCGATTGGTACATGTTCAACACCATCGAGAGCCGCGACGTTGCCAAGGAACTTTATCAGGAATGGTTCCCGCAAATCGTCTACAACCAACATCAGTCCGGCCCGTTTCCATCACGCATTTTCGTGCCGCCATTTGACGATCCGATGAATCCGAACATTCCGGCGGAAGTCGTCCGCGGCGTGAATCTGGTCGGCGACGCGATGACTCGGCGATTCACGGCGAAAAATCAGCCCGGCGCCGTATCGCGCCAGGAATTTGACATGTGGTGGAACGGCGGCATGCGCACCGCGCCCTACTACCACAACATGATCGGGATCCTCACCGAAACCGCGCTCTTCGATTACGCGACGCCCGGCTATTATTCTCCGCAATCACTTCCCAAGATGTTTCCGAACGGCGTCTCCGCCACCGAGCCGAGCATCTACTATCCCGACCCTTGGCGCGGCGGCTGGTGGCATTTGAAAGACGCCGTCGAATACATGATTACCGGCGACATGGCCGTCCTCGACATCGCCGCGCGCCGAAAAGATCAGTGGCTCTTCGATTTTTGGCAGATGTGCCACGACGAAATCGCTGACGGGCAAAAGGGCGGGCCGTTCGCGTACATCGTCCCGCAACAGCAGCACGATTCGACGGCAACGGGTGACATGCTCTTCGCATTGCAAATGGGAGCTGTGCAGATTCGCAAAGCGACGCAAGCCTTCACCGCAAATGGCGCGCAATATCCTGCCGGCACTATCGTCATGCCCGCGGCACAGCCCTTTCGGCCATATTTAGTCGATTTGATGGAGCCGCAGCATTATCCCGATTTGCGCCTCTACCCCGGCGGCCCGCCAAAGCGCCCCTACGACATGGCCGGCTGGACGCTTCCGCTGCAAATGGGGGTGAACGTTGTACGCGTGGATCAGCCAATGGATATTTCGACGGAACCGGCGACGGTCGAAGAGCCTGCGCACCACTTAGAGCCGCCCGCTGGAATGCAGCTTGGCAGAATCGGCCTCTACGATTCCTGGGAAGCGAATATGGATGCGGGCTGGACGCGTTGGCTGCTGGACCGCTACGCGATTCCATATACCGATTTGCACGATGCCGATATTCGCGCCGGCGGCCTGCGCCAGAAATTCGACGTGATTATTTTGCCTCAACAGGGTGAGGAGGGCATGCTTCATGGCTGGCAAGTTGGCGCGCCGCCGGCGTTCGGCGGAGAGGGCACCAATGCCGGAACCACTCAGCGCCCCGAATACACTGGCGGGCTCGGTTTGCAGGGCGTGTCAGCGCTCGAAGATTTTGCCAACAGTGGCGGCCACTTAGTCGCGCTTGATGAAGCTTCCCAGTTGCTCATTCAGGAATTCGGTCTGCCGGTGCGCAATGTTCTGGCGAACGTCAGCTCGTCGCAGTTTTACGCGCCCGGTTCCTTGCTGCGCATCGACGTGGACCCTGATCTTCCGGAGACGCGCGGAATGCAAAACCAATCGGTGGCCTTCTTCGTGGACTCGCAAGCCTTTGAAGTGTGGGACCCTAAGCCGCCCGCCGGCCCACCCCGATTCACCGGCGCAAATGAACGGGAGAAGAATCCGTTCACGCAGTTAGGCGACCACGACGGCATTCGCATCCTCGCCGTCTACCCAAAGACGAATCCGCTTCTCAGCGGATGGCTCTTGGGCGAGCAGCACATTGAAGGAAAAGTGGCCGCGGTATCGTTGCCATTTGGGCAGGGCCGCATCGTGCTCATCGGTTTTCGCTGCCAATTCCGCGGCCAGCCAGAGAACACGTTTCCTCTGCTCTTCAATTCGCTCCTCGTTGAATCAGGCGCGAGTGCGAACGCTTCGCCCGGCAAATAAGTTCGGCGCGCTCGAACGAACGCTGAGCCGTGCTATGCTTCACCGCGTCCGAATCCAATTGTGTCCCCAATGAGGTGAACGATGCGCTCGCGACAAACATTGCCTGTGCTTCTCATCGCCCTCTTGATTCCCGCGATCGCCGCAGCGCAAACGCGCGGCAAGGATTGCCAGGCGGCCGCTCCCCGGACTGCTTCTTTGTTCGCCGGCCAAGCCGCGCATCCCGCGGATGATTCCGCCTCCGCGCAACACGGCTATCCGCTCGCAAACATGGATCGCAGCGTCAGTCCGTGCACGAATTTCTTTCAATTTGCCGTCGGCGGCTGGCTCAGCCAAAATCCCATACCTGCTGCGTATTCGTCTTGGGGCATCGATTCTGTCCTAGCCGACGAAAATGAGAAGACCCTCCATGCCATTTTGGACCGCGCGGCCGCGGACCGCAGCGCGCCTAACGGTTCGTCGGAGCAGAAGATCGGCGACTTTTACGCGAGCTGCATGAACACCGCCGCCATCGATGCGGAAGGCGCGAAGCCTCTTGCTCGAGAATTCAAGCGCATCGATTCCATGCAGAATCTTTCGGATGTAGAGGCAGAAGCGGCTCGTCTGCAAGGAATGGGCGCGAACGTCCTTTTCCGGTTTTTCTCCCAGCAGGATGACAAAAACAGCACGCAGCAAATCGCCGGCGCCAATCAAGGTGGGTTGGGTCTGCCCGACCGCGATTACTACACCAAAACTGACGCGCACTCGCAGGGGCTGCGGCAAAAATACGTGCAGCACGTCGCGCACATGTTCGAACTCCTCGGCGATTCGCCCGACAAGTCCGCCGCTGAAGCCAAAACCGTCATGTCCATCGAGACAAAATTGGCCGCGGCTTCCATGACGCGTGTCGAGCAGCGCGATCCCAACGCCGTTTACCACAAAATGGACGTCGCCCAAATTCAATCGCTCACGCCCGGCTTTTCTTGGTCAGCATACTTCCGTGAAGTCGGTTTCTCCGATATCAGCAGCGTCAACGTTCGCCAGCCAAAATTCTTTCAGGCTGTGGATGCAACTCTGAAATCCACGCCGCTGCCGGATTGGAAGATTTATTTTCGCTGGCACCTGATCCACGCAGCCGCTCCCGCGCTCTCTTCGAAATTCGTAGACGAAAATTTCGATTTCTTCGGCCGCACGCTCACTGGCGCGAAGGAGCTTCAGCCTCGTTGGAAGCGCTGCGTGCAGGCCACCGACCGCCAGTTGGGATTTGCCCTGGGTCAGGAATACGTCAAAGAAAAATTCCCACCAGAGGCCAAGGCCGCCGCGCTCAAAATGGTTCACAACATCCTCGACGCGCTCCACGACGACATCCAGACTCTCGATTGGATGGGTCCCGCGACAAAACAGGCAGCGCTATACAAGTTAAGCAAAGTGAACATCAAAGTTGGTTATCCCGATAAATGGCGCGATTATTCCGCGTATCATGTCGCCCGCGCCTCTTACGTCGAAAATGTGTTTCACGGAGACCAATACGAGTTTCACCGCGACCTCGACAAAATCGGCAAACCCGTTGACCGCACCGAGTGGGACATGACTCCTCCGGAGGTCAACGCTTACTACGGTCCGTCGATGAACGAGATCGTTTTTCCCGCCGGAATCCTTCAACCGCCCTATTTTGACGCTCATGTCGACGACGCCATCAATTACGGTGGCATCGGCGCCGCTATCGGCCATGAAATTACGCACGGCTTTGACGATGAAGGCAGGCAATATGACGCCGACGGCAATTTGAAAAACTGGTGGACTGACCAGGACCTGAAGAAATTCAATGCGCGCGCCGAATGCGTCGCCAAGCAGTTCGACAGCTTCATTGCCGTTCCCGGGGTCCACGAGAACGGCCATCTCGTGCTCGGCGAAAGCATCGCCGATTTGGGCGGCTTGGTCATTGCGTATAACGCGTTTCAGAAAACGCCCGAAGCACACTCGACGCAGAAGATTGACGGCTTCACGCCCGACCAGCGTTTCTTCCTCTCTTACGGGCAAAGTTGGGAAGAACAAACCCGGCCCGAAGCCATTCGCATGCGCGCCACAGTCGACCCTCATCCGCAGGAGATTTTCCGCACCAATGGGCCGGTCTCAAATATGCCGGCGTTTGCCAAGGCTTTTGGCTGCCACGCCGGAGACCCGATGGCGCGGCCCGCGGGCGAAGCGTGCCGCATATGGTGAAGGAAACAGTCACCACTTCGGGTTGATTGTGACGAGGAGGCTGTGAACATGCTTCGCCTGCTCCGTCTTCTTGTACTAGCTGAGGCCGCCGCGTTCCTGTGCTGGCTTGGGCCTGCCGTCAGCGCGCAGCAATCAAGGTTCACCGTCGGCAGCGCAACCGCCGCGCCCGGTGAAACAGCCACCGGCTATATCGATGTGCCTGCTGGCGTCGACGCCGGAGTGCAAATTCCTGTCGCTGTGGTCCGCGGCGTATACCCTGGCCCTGTGCTGGCGATTGTCTCCGGCTCTCACGGCACCGAATATGCCTCGATCATTGCCGTCGAGCGGCTCATCCAGCATCTCGACGCCAAAGAACTCTCCGGCACAGTAATCCTCGTGCCCCTAGTGAACGTGAATTCATTCGAAGAAAAAGTGCCGCACCTGAATCCCGTCGATGGCAAAAACATGAATCGCATGTATCCGGGTAAACCCGACGGAACGCAAACCGAGCGCGCCTCCTGGCTCATGACCAAAGATGTCGTCGAACGCTGCGATCACCTCATCGATCTGCACGGCGGCGACCTCGACGAGAATCTCCGGCCCTATACTTACTGGCCGAGAACAGGAAACGAGAAGCTCGACACCGTCACACGTGGAATGGTGCTGGCGTTTGGAATGGATCACATCATCATCCAAGATAGCCGCTCGCTCGATCCGAACAATTCGCGCTATCTCGACGCCGCCGCCTTGAGCCGCAGAAAGCCCGCGATCATCGCTGAAGCAGGGTACGCCGGAACCGTCGAGCCCCAGGATGTGGACGCCATCGTGCGCGGCTCCGTCAACGTGATGCGGTATTTGAAAATGATGCCGGGTGGCGCTCCGCCGGTTGAGAATCCCGTCTGGTTTTCCAACGTGGTGACCGCCACAAGCGATCAAACCGGAATCTTTTATCCACTCGTCAACAAGGGAACCTATGTCCAAGCGGGAATGAAAGTCGGCTACGTCACTGATTTCTTCGCAAAAACCATTGAGGATGTTCGCGCTCCCGTAAGCGGGGTGGTGCTTTACATCTGTGCTGTTCCTTCCATGAAAAAGGGCAACACCATGGTCGATATCGGCGTGATTGCGCCGCCAGCGCCTTGAATGCCCGGTCTGCGGTGCCCCTTTGACGCTCACAGACTCGTGATGCTATAAACGGAATATCATTTTGGTTTGCACAATCGGGAAATGAGGAAGAAGACGCCCATGGTGAGAAACATCATAAGAAAATTAACGAGGAACTGCCTGACAGTCGCCGGATTCGCCGTTCTGCTTTCGGTTGGCGCAGTCGCTGCCACCGGCACATATCAGATCGATCCGAATCATTCCACCGCTCAGTTTGTCGTCCGGCATCTCGGAATCTCCAACGTACAAGGCGATTTCACCAAGGTCTCCGGCACAGTGGTTCTCGACGACGAAGACATTTCCAAATCGACCGTGAATGCCTCGATCGACGTCAGCTCCGTCGACACGCGCGTCCAGAGCCGTGACAACGATTTGAAGAGCCCAAACTTCTTCGACGTCGCCAAGTATCCCACCATGACCTTCGCGTCAACGAAGATTTGGAGCACCGGAAACGACACTGCGAAAATGACGGGCAATCTGACCATTCACGGCGTGACCAAGGAAGTGACCTTTGACGTGTCCGGTCCAACCGCCCCCATCAACGCCATGGGCGGCATGCGGCGTGGTGTTGAAGCGACAACGAAGATCAGCCGCAAGGACTTCGGCATTACCGCGGACGCCGGGTATGTCGGCGATGAAATCTCCATTACGATTGACGCGGAAATTCTCCAGCGGGGCGCGGGACAGTCGCACTAAAAACAAGTGCGTCGGCTGATGGTGAGGAAATCGCCTCGGCCTTGCTTTTACCAAGCCGGATTCGCCGCAACGTGTTATAAAATCAAGAAAGCTGTTTTTGCTTCGGTGGGGCCGTGGCGCAGTTGGGAGCGCGCCTCGATGGCATCGAGGAGGTCGTGGGTTCGAATCCCATCGGCTCCACCATTTTCTAAGGAGCGCGTTCCTCGTGCAACCTTACTCGCCATGTCTGCTAACCAAGGAGTACCGCCATGAGCGATAGGTGGTATGCACGCCCCGTGCTGTTTGTAACGGACATCGACAGGTCCCTTGATTTCTACGTGAAGCAGCTCGGATTTACCGAGAACTGGCGCTACGAGGAAGAAGGGAAGGCCTTCGTGGCGCAGGTGGCAAGGCGGGGCTCCGAGCTCATTCTAACGTCGCAATGGCCCGATAAGGCGGGCAGCGCCCTCATGTTCATCTCGCTTGACCCCGACGTCTTAGACGCCGTGCGCGTCGAGCTGGAAGGGCGTGGGGTGAACGTGAAGGACGGGAACTGGGGCTATCGCCTCATGGTCATTGTGGATCCCGACGGCAACGAGCTCTACTTCCCCTACCAAGCTGCGGGGCCTCAGGCACAGGGAACGCTAAAGACATTCGCATGAGCGATGATATTGACTTCATCACGAAAACCAGGAAATCAACCGTTTGAACCTGAAGTTTTTGTACGCGAGGGTTTGATGAGCCGCAAGTCGTCTCGGAATGGCTCTAACCGCGCCTTCACTCGCTTCCTGATTCGACTCGCTACGTCTTCCACTTCAAGTCGGTTTTTAAGGACGACGGCCGCCTCCTCGGCCGCGGCGCGGAGCCCTGACCCCTTGTCGATCAGTTCCGACGCCCATACCGCGTTCGCCAACCGCTGCAGGGAGTTCTCTAACTCCGTAATACGCGCCGCAATTTCGGGCGTGGACATGAGTGCCTTCACGTAGACATCAAGCGGCACTTCACTCTCTAGCTTTTCAATTAGTTCGACAATCGCAGTGTCGTCCACGTCGTCCTTGTGAACGACCTTCGGCACAATGCGACGGAGCGGATTGGAATAGTTGGAATAGTCCGTCACTTTGGGCTGATTATATGTCTCGGTGAGTGCACGAACAAGTTCCAGAGCGAAAACATTACCTGCTCACAACTATCTGTGGTCAACTCCCGACTCGTAGGCAAGCCTGAAGGTTAGTCCAATGGCTGGCAGGTATGCGCTCTCATCCGCGAAACGCAGACCGCTCCCGCACAATTCCGTCGATCGCCGCCAGCAACTCCCGCGCTAGGCCCTGAGACTTTCTAACGTATCCCGTGCGCCAGCCTCGAGCGCTTTGAGCCGCATTTCTCGTTCCTCGTATCGGCTCAGAATCAGCACTTCTGCGCTAGGTTTTTCTTTGCGAATCAAAGGCAACGACGTCGAGTCCACTGACGCCTAGCACCTACGCCCCACGTGTCTTCGGGAGCCCACCTCTGCCTCGTAATGAAACTAGAAAGCTCGGATCGCCACACGATATACCTTTTATTTTCATTAGATTACACTGTAGCGACCCTTCGACTCCATTGACCCATCACATCCGGCTCCAGCCAACGGCGCGACACCATGCTGCATCCCACCCTAGGGCAGAGTTTCATTCGCTGGTACTCAAGGTTCAGTGCTGCGGGAGCAGAACTCTGGTATTCTCAGGAACAGAAACACCCGGCGCGGTGTCTAAGAAACTAGACGCTTGCAATCGGTTGCTGTCAGAGGCGGCCGGAAGCCGAGACAGGAAAGGGCCGGATGCGGGCCTGGATAGGCGGCAAGCAACATGTCTGATTTAGCTCAGACTCTATCCTGGATTCAGGACGAGACAAGGCTCGTCAGTGAGCTGCAATCGGGCTCCGACACAGCTTTCGACTGGCTCGTCACGTATTACCACGCCTCTGTCTACAACGTCATCTACGGCATTTTGTCCGACCGCGCCGACGCAGCCGATGTCACGCAAGAGGTGTTCTTGAAGGCCTTTCGCGGAATCAACGGGTTTCGCCACGGGAGTTCCCTAAAAACGTGGCTGTATCGCATTGCCGTTCGCGAATCTTTGAACCATCGCCGCTGGTGGCATCGCCACTGCCGGAACGAAGTGTCGATAGACGCTTCGCTGCGGGAAGACCAGTCCGTCGCGCAAGTCGAGGATCTGGGTGCGACTCCCTTTGAGCGGCTCGCGGCGCGAGAGACCCAAGTCGCAGTGCAGCGCGCGTTGGCGCAGTTGCCGGACGTCTACCGCAGCGCGGTGATTCTCCGCGACCTCGAGGGATTGTCCTACGAAGAGGTGGCCGAAGTGCTCGAAACTTCTGTGGCCACCGTGAAGACGCGTATTCTCCGCGGACGTCGCACGTTGAGGAAGCTGCTGGATCCGTTCCTGCGCATGCCTGGCACGCTGGCGACAGCGCGTTCCATGGTACCCGTATCCACCGCGGATCATCAGGTTTCTACCAGGCTGGGTTCGTATGGCGCCACATTGTTAAAAGGGGAAGGCGGAGGCTGGCAATGACATGCCGAGAGGTTGGGCGCCATCTGGCGGGCTATTTGGACGGTGCGATGTCGGCTCAGCGCCACGCTGTCGTGCACACCCATCTAACCGGTTGCTCTGCCTGTCGCGCTGACCTGGAAGCCTACAGCCGTTTGGCACGGGCCTTGGCCGATGCTGCTCCTGTGGCGCCGCCTGCTGATCTGGCCACCCGCATTCGCGTCCAAGCTTCTCGCGTGCAATCCCAACAGGTAGCATCGCGCCGCCTTTGGGTGCGAGTTTCTGTTTTCTTCGACAACATACTGCGTCCTCTGGCCGTGCCGGCCACCGGCGGACTGCTCACGGCAGCCTTCGCCTTTGTCTTCCTGGTGCAAAGCTTGATTGTCGGCATCCCCATGGGGAATATACCGAACGATTTGCCGACGGACTTGGTCCAACCCGCGCGCTTGGAAAGCCTGGCGCCGTTTCCGGTTCCGGGAATTATCAGCAATGGCAATTCTTCGAATGCTGGGATGCTCACGGTGGAAGCGACTCTCAATGCGGAGGGACAAGTGGCCGGCTATACGATCCTTGCCGGACCGAATGATGCCGCCATCCGCCACGCCATTGACCAGGTATTGATTTTCTCCCGCTTTCAGCCCGAGCTGACGTTTGGCCGGCCCACGCCGGGCGGTCGTGTTGTTTTGAGCTTCGGCGAAATCCACGTTCGCGGCTAACCATTCGCCCGCGCTTCTGAACCAATCATTTCTCCTGCGGTTCGAATCCCAGCGTTCGGCTTCTCTACGGATGCAACCCTCTTCCCCGGCAAGACCTCGAAGCAGGTTGTGGAGCAATTGCCTCGCCTGGAGACGAGCGACGCGGCCCTTGCGTGGCTGCGGGGAAGAAGCCAGGCGAGCGCGTTTCTTGACTCGCCCCACCGCGCCCGATAAAGTGGTATTTCACGTTTAAGTCGTCAAGGTAATCGATTTTGTGTCGCGCAACGATAGTTGCGAATTCTGCGCGGGAGCCGGGCGAACCCAACGCGAGCAATCACAACCAATGACTAGCCGCAAACTGACTCGCTATTATTTTTTGCCGATTTCGCTGGCGCTCTTCGTGTGCGTTGCCATTTGCATCGCCGCCTTGCACCCTGCAGCCGCGCAGCAAAGCAGCCAGTCGATCACCGTACAGACGAACCAGCAGGTTTTTGCCACCATGTGCGCCCTCGACGCTGCCGGCTTCGACGCGAATTCGACCACGCTCGATATGTATCCGGCGCATACTGCCCTTCGCGCACGCCTGCTTCAATTCAACGGCCCCGCTGCCCAAGCCATGCGCGACTTCTATAAGAAACACGAATTTGTCAGCTCAGACGAAACTCTCTCGCCCTTTCTTTCGTTCGCACTGGTCGTCGGGCCGCCGCCGGATTTTCCTTTTGTCGTATCGCATAACGACCTTCCTCCGGCGATCACGCCCATCGATGATTTTGGCGATGTCCTTCGGAGTTTCTATGCGGAAGCGAACCTCGACCGCGAATGGGCTACCGTGCAGCCGGAAGCCGATGCCGAGGTTGTCCGCTTGACCGACCCCGTGCGTCAGGTCGTATTTCAAACCACGGCCTACCTTCGCGAACTCATGGCCCCGGTTGTCTCCCGCACGTTCACCGTGTACGTCGAGCCTTTCGTCGGAAATCGCGTGAATTTTCGCAACATCGGCAACCACTACGCCATCATTGTGGGTCCCGGACCCGTGCTGCCGATGGATAGCATCCGCCACGGCTTTCTCCATTTCCTTCTCGATCCGCTCACGCTCAAGTATCAGCAGGTCATCTCCACTCGGCGTGCTCTGCTTCAGGTCGCCAATCGCGCGCCGCAGCTTCCTCCCGCTTACCAAGATGACCTGGTCGGGCTTTTCGATGAATGCCTTGTGCGCGCGGCGGAGCTTCGGCTTGAAAAACTGCCCCCCAGCCGCGTGGAGTCGATCCTCAGCGAAGCCGATCGTACTGGCTTTATTCTGGAGCGGCCCCTTTATCAGCAGTTGATTGTTTTTGAAAAGTCTGAACCTGCGATGACCTTCTATTTCCCGAGCCTCGTCGAGGGGATAAACGTCGCTGCGGAAGAACAACGTTTCCAGAATTTCCAATTTGCGAATGCTTCCGAAAAAGTTGCTTCCGGCGGCGTGGCCGGCGAAGCAGACGCAAGCGCTTCGGATTTAGCGCTACAGCAAGAACTGCTTCGCGGAGATCGCCAGATTGCTACGCAAGACGGCAAAGGCGCAGCGGCAACTTTCCAGGGAATTCTTGACCAGCACCCCAATCTCCCCCGTGCTCTCTATGGCTTGGCAATCGCCTCGGTGCTTGAGGGCCAGGGACAAAAGGCAGAGGACTTGTTTCAACAGATCGCGCATGCGCCCGCAACTGCGTCAAACAGCCCTTCGGCTCCCAGCCCGGACATTCTGGCCTGGGCGCACGTATATTTGGGGCGCATCAGTGACCTGCGTGGAAATCGTCAGCAAGCCCAAGAGGAATATCGCGCCGCATTGGCCGTGAGCGGCGCT
>JBAPRL010000039.1:0-62110 GCA_049281095.1 Candidatus Acidiferrales bacterium | reverse complement strand
GATTGACGCACGCCGACGCAAATCCGAAATGCACCGCTTCTTCGCAGAGCTGGCGAATTTGCGCGGAAGTCGCTTCCGGCTTCAGCAGCGTGTGATCAATCAGCGAGGCAATATTTTGTGAACGCATGAACGTCAGGATCAAATCCTATGCAGGCGGCACTTCGATCACGCAAATATCCTTCAAGTTGCGGTAGCGCTCGTCATAGTCCAAACCATAGCCGACAACAAATTCATTCGGAATTGTAAACCCAACGTAATCGGCGCGGATATTTTTAATGCGCCGGGATGGTTTGTCGAGAAGCGCCGCGATTTTCAACGCCTTCGGCTTGCGCTGCCGAAGAACGCGGCACAGATAGCTGAGCGTCAATCCCGTGTCGAGAATATCTTCCACCAAAATCACATTGAGGCCGGCGATGTTGCTGTCCAGATCTTTGTTCAGGCGGACCTGCCCCGAAGATTCCTTTCCTTTGCCGTAGCTCGCCACGGCCATGAAATCAATCGAAGATTCCAGGTCGATTTCGCGAATCAAATCGGAAAGAAAAATGCACGCGCCTTTGAGCACGCCGATCAAATGCACACGCTCGCCGCGAAAATCGCGCGTAATCTCCCGTGCAACTTCGCGCACGCGTTTCCGAATCGCCGCGCGGCGCAAAAGAATTTTCAACTCGTCGGCGCGGTTTGCCTTCGGCTTCGCGATGCGTCTCGCTTTTACGTTCAAGGGCGGCGGCTCCTCGGAAAGGCGGCTAATCTATCGCAGGAGTTGCGGGATAACAAGGCGGCGCCTCGTCTGCCGGCCGCTTTTTCCTTCCTGTAGAAGTACAAAGGGAATGGCCTGGTTCTATAACCTGATTTTGCCTCGTTTTTTCAAAATTGGCCTGCTCGCTGTTTTGCGCCGCCACTCCATCTGTCGTAGGGTCATGCACCGAAAAACCCCATTTTCTGCGCATTTTCTGCAAAAACGAATTTCCACGCGTCGAAAAAACCCAAAAACACCATCCTTCAATGGCCTGCTCCACCAGGCCAATTTTCGCCATTTTGGGCCTCCGAAAGAGACAATTTGGCCTGTACTGGTACGGGCCTCGCGGCGGTTAGTGGGGGTTGGCGGTCATCGACGCGCGGCGCCCGGTGGCGATCGAAAAATACTTCATCCACTGTTCGCGAATGCCGTCGGTCTCTTTGATGAGCAACGCACTCGGTTTGAGGCCCTGCTGAACAACAATCACCATTCCGGTATTGAAGTGGCGCTGTGAGTGGTCGACGTCGGGCATGCGCGGCCCTTCGGCGGCGATGACGTCTTGAATGGTGACTTTAGTCCTGTCGGCTTTGACGATCAGATGGCCATTGGCGTCTTTGCCTGCGGGGACGAGATGACGAAGAATGAAAAAGTCGGGCACTTCGGCGGGAGAAATCAGGCCCATGAGGTAGAGATCAAGGTATGAATATCCAGTTGCGGGGACGTAATAGTTATCGTCGAGCTGCGTGTAGGTGCCGTCGAAATTGTCCAGCCACACGCCGCCGCCCATGATGGACGCTTCGGTGGGCCGCACATAAGGAAACGGCACGATCGCTTGCAAACCCACGTCCCAGTGAACCGGACCGAGCGGAATTGTTTCGTCGCCGACTTTCGCGTTCACGAAGGCGGCCCAACGATGGCCCATTTCGTGGCCGATTTGCGACATGGCGTACATGTAAGGAGGCATTTTGCCGTTCTGCAAAATTTCGTCGATTTGTTTCTGATAGAAGGTGATGTCATGCGTGTCGCCGATGGGCGCGTCCGGCGGAGGATACTCCTGCATTTGGATGGAGCCAGCGTACACGGGTTGAATGAATCCCCATTGGAAGCGGCCCGGCGAGCAATAAGAAGCGAGGCCCTGCGGCGTCTGCGTGGCGGCGATGCCGGTGACGGCGGGGCCAGTGGATCCCAGCGGGCCGTCGCTCGGCGTGCCGGCTTCCTGATTGTCGACGCGGAAGTCGGAGTAATACGCGAGGAAGTCGTATTTGTCGCCGAGTGTTTTGATGACCGTGCAGGCCAGGTCGCGATTATCGGGCAGGGCGTAGTAGTGGAACGATTCGTACACTACAGAGAACGGGCCCGCGCTGGGCTTGAGCGAAGAAAAGTGGACTTCGGGATTGCGAAGGCCACTGAGCGCGACGGACTTGGAAGGAATTTCCGAGACGGCATGTTGCGAGCCGGAATCGGAAGAAGCGGCAGCGTCGGCGGAAACGGCGATTTGCGTGGCGCCGCGAAGCGACGGCGGAAGAAGTCCCTGCATGGAAATTGTGTTGCCGCTCACGTCGACGTGGCGCGAGAGACCGGGCCCGAAGGCGACGTAGCGCGAGCCACGGCCGGAGTTGGCACGGCGAGGGGCGAAACCGAAGATGGTCCAAGTGGCGTCGGGATGCGCGGCTGCGGATGCGCCCACTAGAGAGGGCTTGTGGGCGGTGAGGTAAAGGCGATAGGCGATGCCGGAAACGCCGGGATCTCCTTCAGGCAGTACGGGGCCGGAAGTTTCGAAGGAGACTTTCAAGAACAGGCCATTGACGACGGACAGATGCACGTTTTGAAGATTGAGATTCGCAGGCGCGGAGGAATTTCCGTTACCGGTGAGTGTAGCGAGAGTTTTTTCGTCGCCGCCAGAGACAAGTGGGTAGACGCCGATGATGGCATCTTTCGCGGCGACCTGCTGGTAGGACATTTCGATTGTGCCGTCTTTATGAAGCACGGCCTGGAAGTGATTGATCGTTTTGGTCCAGGTGAAATCCTGGATGTTGCCGTAGGGTTCGGTTATGTCCCAGGTGACGACAACGCGGTCTTCGAGCTCCTTGACGTAGCGATCGCCGGACATGCGCGGCTTAAAAAAGACGCAGATCGCCGGGACGGTGTTGACGAGATTTCCGGCGGCTTCCGAGAGCGCATCGAAGCGGGCAATGGAAACGCCGCCGAAATCACGTGGGACAAAACCCGGAGGCATACCTGAATCGAATGAGGGCGGCGCGGGAGGGCCGAAACGAATGGAGCCGGTGACGCCGACAGAAAATGAATCCCAGGTCTTGCCGGAGAACGGAAATGAAAAGTTGTGCAGCGCGACCTGAGGATCGCTTAGATGTTGGCCGAAATCAGCGTCCCAATGGAGCGGAAGATTTTCGACGCGATAGCCCGAGCCGCCGGGCGTGAAGCGAAGAGTGCGCTGATTGAGATCGAAAAGATTTTGCTGGCCAAGCGCGCCTTCGTTCAATTCCATGAGGATAAGATTGCCGAGGACGGAAACTTTGCCGATGGAGTGGCCGGGCTGCTCCTGTTCCTGAGCGCGAGCGGACAAGGCGGGCAGGAGGGTGAGTGAAAAAAGCAAAAGGATTGGAAGAGGGCGGGGACTGCGGATGCGGATGGGCATAGGGCCTCCTAAAAGAAGGGGCATTGTAGTTTATATTTTATCCAGAGTGGGAGAGGAATTTGGTCGTGAAGCAGAGCAAAAGCGTTTGCGCGCAAGGCAGCTCAAATGGGAACGACCCAAAATTCGGCATTTTTGAGGGCGGGCATTGTACGGGCGGCGGACGGCGAGCATGCACCCAGGCGAGCTTCGCGGCGCAGAAGAGTGGAGAAGAGTCATTCGTAGCGGAGGGCGACCATGGGATCGACGCGCATGGCGCGGCGGGCAGGGATGTAGGAGGCGGCGAGGGCGACAAGGGCCAAGACGACGGCTACGCCGATGAATGTGGCTGGATCGGTGGGTTTGATTTCGAAGAGCGAACTTTGCAGCACGCGGCCTAGCGCCAGCGCGCCGCCCATTCCGATAATGATGCCGCCTGCTGCGAGGAGCATGCCTTCGCGAATGACCATGCGGAGAACGTTTGCCGGCTGAGCGCCGAGGGCCATGCGCACGCCGATTTCACGGGTGCGCTGGGTTACGCCATAAGAAATAACGCCGTAGATGCCAACCATGGCAAGCAGCAGGCCCAACGCGCCGAATGAGCCAAGCAATATTGCCTGAAAGCGCGGCTCGGAGACGGATTCGGCGACGAGTTGGTCCATCGTTTTCACGTCCGTGATGGGTGCGTTTTTGTCCTCGGACCAAATTGCCTGCCGCAGCGCGGGAACCATTACCATGGGGTCCGCCGCCGTGCGCGCAATGAAATTCGTTCCTAGAAAATAAGAGCCCTGGCCGACGGGGACAAAAATCTCGGCTAACGGCTTATCGTTCAAATTAGCATCGTGAGTGTCGCTCACCTCCCCGACAACATCCATCCATTCCGGCTGGCCGCTTTTGTCTTTACCGCGGCTGATTCGTTTCCCGAGCGGACTGCCTGCCAGATACCTTTTGGCGAAAGTCTCGTCGACAATGGCAACAGGCTGGGAGCCGTTCACGTCGGCGTCGGTGAAACCGCGTCCAGCGAGCAAGGGGATTGCCAGCGTGCGAAAATAGTCCGGCGACGCAGCGCGACGTGCAATCAGCGCACCGCTGTCCAGAGAAACCTCCTGCGGCTGGCCTTCGATTCGCAACTGCAACGTAACAGACCAGCCTGCGAGCGGTGCGTACGACGCTACCGCTGCGCTTTGCACGCCGGAAGTGGCGCGAATTCGCTCAAGCACGTTTTGCGAAGCCAATCGGCAGCCCTCAAAACCATGCTCGTTATCCGGATCGCAGATGGATTTGCTGAAGTTGGCGGTCATGGTGACGATGTGGTCGGTGCGAAAGCCAAGTTTCACGCTGGTTAGCTTTCCGAGACTGCGCGCCACGAGCGTCGCACCAACGACGAGCGTCACCGCCAGCGCAACTTCCACAATCACCAGCGCGCTGCGCAGCCAATGAGGGCGCCGCATGGAGGCGCCGGCGAGCGACGCGCCAAGACCGTCCTTGAGTGCCCCACCAACTCGCTGTGCGGACGCCTGGATGGCCGGCGCGAGGCCGAACAGAACGCCCGTCAGCAACGATACGGCAAGCGTGAACCACAGCACGTTGGTGTTAAGAAGAAATTGGCCGTGTTCCGGCGCGTCGGCTGGCGTAATCGCGCGCAGTATGTGAACGCCCCATAGGGAAAACAAAAAACCCATCACTCCGCCTGCGAGCGCAAGCAAAATGCTTTCCGCGAGGAATTGGCGAATGGTCCGCCATCGCGTCGCGCCCAACGCCTCACGAATCGCCACTTCGCGCCGCCGCGCCCAGCCGCGTGCAAGCAGCAATCCACTGACGTTCACGCACGCGATGAGCAGCACAAATCCTACTGCGCCCAACAAAATGAGCAGCGCGTTGTCGAGAGCGCCGAACTTGCGTCCGAGCCCGCGAGCCTCGAAGTTCCCTCCCTTGCCGAAGACGCCGAAATCCTTCGAAAACCGCGGGCTGATAGTTTTGAGCTGCGCATTCGCTGCTTCGATCGTCACGCCCTTCTTCAGTCGCGCCACGACCGCGATGCTCTTCGGAGCGTCGTCCGTTTTCTGGGCGGGCAAATCAACGTACGCGACCCAGATGCCTTTTGCCGGAGAATGCAGTCCAAAATCGAATCCGGGCGGCATCACGCCAATCAGCCTGAACGACTTCTGATCGAGGATTACGGTGCGCCCAATCGCGCCGGCATCCCCTCCCCAACGCTCCCGCCACAAAGCGTAGCTCACCACAGCAACAGGCTTCGCTCCGGGCTGCGTGTCGCCGGGAAGAATTGGCCGGCCGGCGAGCGGACGCACGCCCAGCAGCGGAAAGAAGTCGCTCGACACGTACGCGCCCGAGATAATCTCCGGCGCAGCGTCGCCCGTAATTGTAAAATCTTCGCTGCCATACAGCGCCATCTGCTCAATCGAAGGTGTTTGCGCCTGGACTTTTCGCCAAACATCGAACGGCAAACTTACGGTGCCCACGACTTGTCTGTCACCCGCGACCTTCCACATCTTGTGGCCGCTAATAGATACCAAGCGCGACGCATCCGCGTACGGCAGCGGCTTGAGCAGGATGCCGTTGACGGCACTGAAGATGGCGATGTTGGCGCCGATGCCGAGGGCGAGAGTGAGCACGGCAATGGCGGTGAAGCCGGGGGACTTGGCGAGCATGCGGAACGCGAAGCGAACGTCCTGCCACATGGGAGCCTCCGTGGTCAGTGTCGATTGTTAGTAAAACACAAAAGTCGAGAGTTGGGATTTGAAAGTTTGGAGCGAAAGGCACAGAACTTCGAGAGGCGCGAAGCGACGGGCGCAGCCCGTCATCGCTCTGCGCGGACAAGCGACGCACCCCCAAACACAGACTAAATGCAACGGCTGAAGACATCGCGCGGGTGAAGCGCGCGAAAGGAAGAAGACATTTTGTAATGCGTCTCGGTAGGGCTGAGGTGTGCGCTGCCGTATGCCGGCCTGAAGGCCGACGCTACAAAGGCAAAGGCACACTCCGGCGCGCTCTCACCAAAACAAAACAGAAAAGGCACAGACCTCCAGGCGGAGGGTCTGCGCTGTAGAAGCAAGACAAATGCAAAGGCCACGGCGAGGTCCTTCGCTACGCAAAACGCGCTACGCCCGCCAATGGCGGGCAGGCTCAGGATGACAATGTAAAGGCAACGGCAGATTCGAACTGGCGCGGCGCTCGCTCGATTGGACGCGCACTGAAATGCCCGGCGCTCACTTGATGCCGCCGGGCAGGTGTTAGGAAGAAGTGCTGGACGGGGCGTGTGGTAAGGGATAATTGTAGTGCGGCGACGAAACGCTCGGAGGAGAATGGTGCATGCACAACAGCCGGCGCGAGTTCCTGGCGGGGATCGGGGGCCTGGCGGCGTTCGCGGCGAGTTCCCAGGCATTATCATCACCATCGCCTCCGCAGCAGGTTGCTTCGCCCGCGGCTGCTCTTCCCGCTAAGAGCGATTTCGCGATTCCCGAAGGTGTGACCTACATCAATTCCGCTTTTACCCATCCCATGCCGGTTGCCGCGGCGCAAGCCGTCCGACGGTATGTGGACGTTCGTTCCGAGCTTGGGTCGACCTTAAAAGCGACGCCAAACGTGGATATCAAGGCCGAGTTCGCGGCGCTGATCAACGCAAAGCCGTCCGAAATCAGCTTTATCCCGAATACCAGCACTGGAGAAAATCTGGTCGTAAACGGATTGGGTATTCCGCATACCGATGGCAACGTAGTGACCGATGCGCTGCACTTCGAAGGCGCGTTGCTGCACTTGGGAGAATTGCAGAAGCGGCAGGGACTCGACTTACGCATCGTGCAGCCTCGCGATTGGAGAATCGAGATGCGCGACATGGAGCGCGTGGTCGACAAAAAGACAAAATTGATCGAAATATCGTTGGTCGCCATGTCCAATGGCTTTCAACACGATTTAAAAGCGGTTTGCGATCTCGCTCATGCGCATGGCGCTTACGTCTACGCGGACATCGTCCAAGCGGCCGGCAATACGCCCATTGATGTGCGCGAGAGCGATGTGGATTTCTGCGCGTGCTCCAGTTTCAAGTGGTTGATGGGGGATTTCGGGCTCGGTTTTCTGTTCGTGAAGGAAGCGCTGCTGGAGCGGATGGCCGGATGTCCACAGTACGGATATTTTGAAGCGCAGACGCTCGAATCGCATTTCCTTCCGGGAGATTCTCCCGCGGACGCACCATACACGTGGCAACTCAAAACCGATGCGGGCGGGCACTTTGAAGTGGCGACACCTGCGATTGGCGTAATGCTCGCTCTCGGTCAATCGCTGCCGTACATTCGCACGCTCAGCGTGGAAAAGATTCAGGCGTACCGGCAGCCGATGATCAAGAAAGTCCAGGAAGAAATGCCACGGCTCGGATTTGAACCACTCACGCCGCCGGAGTCAACTTCGGCCCTGGTCGCTTTTGGTGTAAAACATTCTCCGCCGATTTCAGAGCGTCTGCGCCAACGAAATGTGGATGTGCGGGTGGGCCGAAATTTCCTCAGAGTTTCACCCTCCGTGTTCAATGACATGAAAGACATCGACAAGCTGCTGGAAACCCTGGCGTGAGAGATGGTGACCTGAAGGCCGACGCTACAGAGGAAACCGCACACAGGTGAGAGCTGCCACCCGAATGCTACGCTGGGGTGGAGGTGTCGACGGAAGCGCGGACTTGCTGCCAGCGGCGGGGCCGGCGTTTGGCGTCGAGGACTTTTTTTCGCAGGCGGATGGACTTCGGAGTGACTTCGACGAATTCATCGTCGGCGATGAATTCGATGGCAGTTTCGAGAGTGAGCACGCGATTCGGTACGAGGCGAATGGCTTCGTCGGCAGTAGAAGCGCGCATGTTGGTTTGCTTTTTTTCTTTGGTGATGTTGACGTCGATATCCGCTTCGCGGGAATTTTCGCCAACGATCATGCCCTCGTAGACTTCGGTGGTGGGGCCGATGAACAGCTCGCCGCGCTCCTGCAGATTCCACAACGCGAAAGCGGTTGTTTTTCCCGCACGATCGGAGACGAGCGCGCCGGTGCTCCGCGAGGCGAGCTCGCCGGCGTAGTCGGTCCAGCCATAGAACAAGGAGTGCAGCAACGCGGTGCCGCGCGTGTCGGTGAGAAGCTGACCGCGCAGGCCGATGAGGCCGCGCGAAGGGATTTTGAATTCCATGCGCACGCGGCCGGAGCCGTGGTTCACCATTTTGGCGAGCTCAGCGCGGCGACTGCCAAGGGTTTCCATGACCACGCCGACAAAACCTTCGGGGCAATCGACGACGAGAAGCTCGAGAGGCTCGAGGCGGCGGCCGTTTTCGGTGCGCACGACGATTTCGGGCTTGCCAACCATCAGCTCGTAGCCTTCGCGGCGCATGGTTTCAATGAGGATGGCGAGTTGAAGTTCGCCGCGGCCGAGAACGCGGAATGAATCGGAGCTGTCGGAATCCTCGACGCGAATGGAGACGTTGGTGAGCAGCTCTTTTTGCAGACGATCGCGAATATCGCGCGAAGTGACGAATTGGCCTTCACGACCGGCGAGCGGCGAAGTGTTGATGGTGAAAATCATGGCGAGAGTGGGCTCGTCGATGAGGAGCGGCTCGCAAGGCGCGGGATTTTCGAGACTGGTGATGGTCTCACCGATTTGAATGCCTTCGACTCCGGCGATGGCGACGATATCGCCAGCGATTACTTCTTCGGCTTCATCGCGATCGAGTCCGCGAAACGTGTAGAGTTTGGTGATGACCGCGGGAGCGATGCTGCCGGAAAGTTTTGCGACGCCAACTTCGGAGCCGCGGCGCATCACGCCATTGAAGACGCGGCCGATGGCGATGCGTCCGAGAAAATCGCTGTAATCGAGATTGGTGACTTGAATTTGCAGAGTTGCGGCCGGATCACCGGTGGGCGCGGGGATGCTGTGGAGGATGGTTTCGAAAAGAGGCTGGAGATTTGTGGAGCTGTCGTTCAATTTGCGATGCGCGACGCCGGTTCTTGCATTGGTATAGAGCACCGGAAAACTGAGCTGATCTTCGGTGGCGTCGAGATCGATGAAAAGGTCGTAGATTTCGTCGAGGACTTCCTTAGCGCGGGCGTCGGAGCGATCGATTTTGTTGAGCACAATGATGGGAGGGAGATGGGCCTGGAGGGCCTTCTGCAAAACGTAGCGCGTTTGCGGCAGCGGGCCTTCGCTGGCATCGACGAGAAGAAGGACGCCATCGACCATGCGCAGGGCGCGTTCGACTTCGCCGCCAAAATCGCTGTGGCCGGGAGTGTCGACGATGTTGATTTTCGTGTCGCCATAAAAAAGGGCGGTGTTCTTGGCGAGAATGGTGATGCCGCGCTCGCGCTCGAGGTCGTTCGAGTCCATGACGCGCTCGGCGACGATTTGGTTGTCGCGGAAGATGCCACTCTGGCGCAGCATGGCATCGACAAGAGTGGTCTTGCCGTGATCGACGTGCGCAATGATGGCGATGTTGCGAATGGGCTGAGACATGGTGATTCGCGATGCTCTCTGATTCCGTTTAGTGCCGCGAAGATTGCAGGATTTCGCGGAGTGCGGCAGGCGTTGCGGATGGAAAGCGTGGAACGCTGAGTGGCTGCTTTACTGCGTTTCCGTCATCCTCGCTGCTCGATCTAAATTAACATAGAAAGGCGCGAAAATGTGGGCAATATGCGAAGAAATTGCGAGGAACAACGAAGGCAAAAAAACCGAGCTTCGCGCCGTTGTTGACTGGGGCCCCAGCGTAAGGCAACTGCAGATTCCTCGTCGTCCCTCGCTAGCAACACTCGAGACTCGCTCGGAATGACAACCTAAAACAAACTGCAGTGTGATCCGAGAAACCATGAGAAGCAATCGAATGGCGCGCAGGGTTAGCGGCTCGTTGCCGACTGTGCGCGGGCACGCCGGTGCCGGCGTACATACCGAACTACAAACAGTACGAGCACAAGCAGAACCAATACGACAAGAACGGCCACGGCGATGAGATTGCGCATCGGGTTCGACATGACAAACTGGCCGCTGGTTGTGTAGAACCCATTGAAGCTGCGGATGGCTGCGGGCATCGCCAACACATCCTCTTTCGTCATCTGCAGGACGTGTTCGCGGGGATGATAAGTGGACTCCCAAGTATAGATGTTGCCCTGCGAATCTTTTTCAATGTGGCCACCAAGAACGAAACTCACCGGCCGATCCTTGACGAAAGCAGCGGCTCTGTTGGCGCTGGCGAGGTCGGCTTTGGCATCGTCGATGAGAAGGCGGCCCGGCAACAGAAAGTCGCCGGAAAAGAAAAGTCCGGTGCTGCGGTCGTAAAACGACACCTCCGTTTCGTTGTGGCCAGGCGTGGGAATCACATCGACAGTTCGGTCACCAAGGTCGACCTGAGCGAGACCGTTCGGCCAATCGGTGAAGTTGTAGAAGCGCCGAACGCTGTCAATATCGAAGCCAACCACCTGCACATTCGACAAGTGCATGAACTGCGCGTCACCGGCGCGATGGTCGAGGTGCCGATGCGTGTGAACTACGAGCAAGGGAAGCTTCGCGGAGCCGCCGCCGGGCAGCAAGTTCATCACCGTCTGCGCCAGCGGCATCCGAGCTGGATCGGCAACGTCGCCGGTGTCGATCAGAAGCGCCTCCGTTGATCCAATCAGCAGATACATGAAAGGCGCCTCGAACGTGGAGCAAAGGTTCTCGCGCAGAATGTATGTTTGCGTGTTGTATCGATGCACTTGCAGAGGAGGTTGCGGGTTCTTGGCGCAATCCGGCGAGCCTTCGTTCCACTGAACGTCCATCGAACCGGGCACGAGTTGGGGCCATAGAGGCGGGGCCATAAAAAGCGCAGCAAGAGTCAAGAGAGCGCAAAGCGCGGACCGGATGGGCACGACTCGTGCGACAGCAAGAGCAGTGGTCGGACGATTCTTGTGCGTCATGCGTTACCTCTCGCCTCCTTGCGCTCAGAGATCGCTCAATGCGCGTAGCTGGAGTCAATGAAGGCGTCGACGTCGCGGTGGAGCTTGTGATGCTCCTTCTCGTCGATGTAAACCATGTGGCCGGATTCGTAATATTCGAAGCTGACGTTCTTACGAATGGCCGGCTCGAGCTGCATGTGAGAAACGGTCTCCTCGATGCCATTGAAGGGCGTCGCGAGATCGTAATAGCCGCAGAGAACGAGGAGTTTCAGGGTGCCCTCCTCGGTCATGGCGGAGCGCAGCACTTCGGCGACTTGCGGGAGAGCTTGACTGTCCCACGGGCGGACGTTTGCCGAGACGGTGTAATACTGGTCGTCGTTCCACTGGAGATCGCGGCGAACGTAGTCCTGAAAAGTGGCGACGAACGCTCCTTCATAAGAGGCTTCGCTGGGATCGTATTCGGGGGACTCTTCGGCGGCGTCGCGATTCATGCCGGTAAAGCGGGAGTCGAGACGGCCGACGATCAGGCGCTTGCTGCGCATCAGTTCAGCGAACCAGCGGAACGGGCTGACGCGGAGATCGCATTCCTTGATGAACTCCGGCGAAAGCGCGGTCAAATGGGCCATGTCCGCGACGACTTTGTCGTACTCGGCGGGCGAGATTTCGTCGCCTTTGGCGAGCGCTTGGGCGTATTCGCCGTGGGCGAATTCGCGCGCGCGCTGGGCGATTTCCGCGACGCTGAGGCTCTGCAAATCAGACGCGAGAAGATGATGATACCACGCGGTGGTGATGTAGGTGGGCAGATAAAATTCGGAACGGTCGTCGGCACCCCAGGACGCAAAAGCCATGGTGGAAAGAAGAGCGACTCCGTTGAGGTACATGTTGTGACGGTGTTCGAGAACGCCGGCGAGTTCGGCCGAACGCGTGGTGCCGTAGCTTTCGCCGATCAGATATTTCGGCGAGTCCCAGCGTTCGTTGCGGGTGATGTACTGGTAGATGAAATCGGAAAAAATCTCCGCGTCCTGAACGACACCGTAGAATTGCGCGGGATTTTGTCCCGGCACGGGGCGGCTGTAACCAGTGGAAACCGCATCGACGAAGACGAGATCGGTGGCATCGAGGAAAGAATCCTCGTTATCGGTGATGGTGTAGGGAGCGGGCATGCCGTGGCCGTCGGCGGTGAGGACGACACGCTTCGGGCCCATGCCCATGTGGGTGAAGAGCGAGGCGGAGCCGGGGCCACCGTTGTAGACGAACGAAATGGGGCGCCTGGAGACGTCGGTGACGCCGTCTTTGGTATAGCCCACGAAAAAGAAGGTGGCCTTAGGATTGCCCTGGTCGTCCTTAATGACATAGGTGGCCGCAGTGGCGGTGTAATTGATTTCCTGGCCGCCGATGCGGGCGCTGTGATGAGTGATGGAGCTTTTCTCAACGGGCGGAGGCGGGGGTGGCTGATGAGCAGGCTGTCCGTTTTCAGGCTGCTGCGGCGGCTGCTCCATGGCCATGCCTGGAGGCGGCTGGCCGGGGCGGCGCTGTTGTTGAGCTGAGACTGTGAATGAAGCGAAAAGAACGGCCAATGTTGCCACAACGATATGATTTGCTTTCATCGCATCCTCCGCTGACAAAGCGAGCAAGTTTCCGGATTGTCAGACTGGCTGAATTGTGCTGCGGGAACCAAACGGTTGAGACGCGAGGGAGCCTGGAACAGTTTCAGCCAGATGCGCGGAGCCAAGGCAGAGAGCAATCCCGCAAGGCCGCTAACGAGAAGTGGCGCGAGTCTTGGACGGCAGGGCTTCGCGCGTTTGTTCTCCGTCCACCAACCGCCATATCCGCAGAGGATTTTCGTCCTTCAATTCATCGGGCAGCGCCGCGTTCGGAAAATTCTGGAAGCAAACAAGGCGCGCGAAGCGATAAATCGCCTGGGTGCCAACGGAAGTGGAACGGCCGTCGGAAGTGGCGGGATACGGTCCGCCGTGAACCGTGGCGTGACCTACTTCGAGGCCCGTAGGGTAGCCATTGAAGATGAGGCGGCCGACCTTCGATTCGAGAATGGCGACCAAATCGGCGTAGTCGTGGAGATCCTGTTCGGCGCCATGAATCGTGGCGGTGAGATGGCCTTCGAGAGAGCGGGCGAGCTGCAAAAGCTCTTCGCGAGAGGAATAGCTGACGAGCATGGTGGAAGGGCCGAAGATTTCCGCGTGGAGTTGGGGATCGCGAGTGAACGCCGACGCGGTGGTTTCAAACAGAACGGGAGCGACGCGAAGGCCAACGGAGCCGGGCGCGATCGCCGGCTGCGCGAGCTCGGAAACGCCCGCCTGATTTCCGCGAGCTTTTGTACCTGCGAGATAGGCGTCATGAATGCGAGAGGTGAGCAGGGTGAAGTCTCCGCCGGCACGCATCAATTCGCGCAAATTTGCGGCGAAGTCGCGGGACTGGGCGGCGTTAGCCGGATCGGCGGCGGTGACGACAATGCCGGGCTTGGTACAGAATTGGCCAGCTGCGAGGGTTACGGACGCGTGCGTGCCTTTGGCGATTTCCGCGGCTCGTTCACGGATAGCACCAGGCAGAATAAAAACAGGGTTGATACTGCCCATCTCGGCGAAGACCGGGATTGGCTCCGGGCGTGATGCGGCGGCATCCATCAAGGCGCGGCCGCCCTGTTCTGAGCCGGTAAAGCCGACGGCTTTGATCGAGGGATGCTTGACGAGAGATATGCCGACATCGATTCCAGCGTCGAAAAGCAGAGAAAAAATTCCCTCCGGCGCGTTACATTCACGGGCCGCGTCGCGAATGGCCTGACCGACCATTTCGGCGGTGCCTGGATGAGCGCCATGCGCTTTGACGACGACGGGGTTTCCGGCGGCTAGGGCCGAGGCAGTGTCGCCGCCAGCGACGGAAAAGGCGAGCGGGAAATTGCTGGCGCAGAAAACGGCGACCGGACCGATAGCGCGCCACAGCGAACGAATGTCAGGCTTCGGAATGGGAGGACGGTTCGGATCGGCCTGGTCAATGCGCGCGCCGACCCAGGAGCCTTCCTCGACGACTTGCGCAAACAAGCGGAGCTGGAAACAGGTACGCGCAGTCTCGCTTTTTATGCGCGCGGGGGAAAGCGCTGTTTCTTCGGTGGCGCGAGGGACTAAATCGTCGCCGAGCGATTCGATTTTTTCCGCAATCTTGCGGAGTAGCGCGCCCTTGGTTTTGCCCGAGGCGCGGCTCCATTGTGGGAAGGCGCGTTGGGCAAGAAGGACTGCCTGATTAATCTCCTCGGCAGCGGCGGAATAAAACTGCGGCTGAATTTGTTCGCCGGTGGCGGGATTGGTGGCGCGGAAACTCTTGCCGCGCATTTCTCCATCTGCGTAACCCAGAATTGATCTGCCAGTCAATTTCACTGCACTCTGCAATGCGCTTCTCCTTCCGCGAAATGGCGCCTACCTACGTCCTACTTTCTCCTCCGTTTGATGCCGCGGGCGAGTTTCGAGCGCCTTGCGAATGATGTTTTTCGCTTCCTTGAGTTCGGCGCCCTCGAGTTCGAGGCGAGGAGCGCGCACGCGGGCGTTGCCGTGGGCCTCCTCCTGCTGGACCAGCTTGATGAGCTGGACGAACTTGGGCACGGTGTCCATGCGCAAGAGCGGAAGGAACCATCTGTAGATGGCCAGGGCCTTTTGCATTTCGCCGTTCGATGCGTGGCGGAACAGGGCCACGGACTCAGCAGGCAGAGCGTTCGCCAGACCGGCGATCCAGCCGACCGCGCCGACGCACATGCCTTCGAGGATGGCGTCGTCAACGCCGACGAGGACATCGAGGCGGTCGCCGAGGAGGGCGCGAATGGCGGTCACGCGGCGAACATCGGTGCTGGATTCCTTGATGGCCTGCAAGTTGGGATGGTCATGAACGAGCTCGGCGACGTCCTCGGGAAGAAAGTCGGTGCCATAGGAGACAGGATTGTTGTAAAGCATGCCGGGCAAATCGGTGGCGCGGAGCACCGCGGCGATATGCGATTTCATCTCGCGCGAATCGCCACGGTAAACGTAGGGCGGCAAAATCATGAGGCCCTGGCAGCCGCGTCGCGCAGCGTCTTTCGCTAGTTGCACGGCTTCGCTGGTGCGCAAGGAGGAAATTGACGCGGCGACCGGCACGGACGAGCCTACCGCGCGGACACAAGTCTCGATGATGGCGAGTTTTTCATCGTAATCGAGCGTCGAGCCCTCGCCCAGAGAACCGAGCGGCACAATTCCCGTGCAGCCATTTTCGACGAGCCATTGGCAGTGCCCGGCCATAAAACCATGGTCGACCTTGTAATTGACATCGAAACAGGTGGTGATTGCCGGTATTACGCCCGTCCAGTTCATCGAGACTCCTCGTGAGACATCAGGTGTTCTTCGGTTTGAATCGCCACAGCAACCGCAAGGCTTTGCAGAGAAGCGGCGAAAACAGGGGGACGTACGGAATCCACTTTCCAGCCGAACAAGAATTCGGTGGCGGGACCGCAAATCCTCCCCTGACACGGACCCATGCCGCATCGCGTTTGTAGCTTCGCCGCGCGCCACGACGAATGTTGTCGGATGCGGCTGAATTTCACGTCTTCACAGCGACAGACAATCGTTTCGGAATCAACGGAGGAGCGGAGCTCCTCGCGAAGAGCGAAGGTTTCCCGCAGCAAGGCGGCGAAGCGATCAAGACGGCGTTTCTGCGGGGCCAACTTTGCGACGCTGGCGGTTTGGCCCGCGACCGCATATCCGGCGAGCTGGCCTTCGACGATGGAGAGATCCACGCCGCCGATGCTGGTCAGTTCGCCAGCGCAAAAGACATCGGACACGGATGTTTGCTGGATGGCGTCCACGCGAACAAAACCGGCGCGAAGGTCGCAGCCGAGCAGCGCAGCGACTTCCGTATTGGGCACAAGATGAAAACCGCAGGCTAGATAATCGCAGCGTTCCTGCCAGGTTTTGTTTCCGCCGCGCAAAGTGACGCTTTCGAGCTTGCCATCTTCACCGTTGGCGGTGGCGCGAATGGGCCAACAGCCCGTTTTGTAAGGAACGCCGGAGAGCTGGCGCTTCATTTCGAAGGCCTGAGCAAGCTTTGTTTTCTCGAACACGAGCGACATGCCAAATCGCGCAACGCGATGCCAGGGCGCTTGCTCGGCGATCAGGCGAACGTCGGCGCCATGCTCGCGAAGATGCGCGGCAACGGCGAGCAGAAGAGGGCCGCTGCCGGCGACGACGACTCTCTTCCCGCTGATGGGAAGTCCGGACTTCACGAGCGCCTGCAGACCGCCGGCACCCATCACATTCGGGAGCGTCCATCCGGGAAAAGCCAGAAAAAGTTCGCGGGCTCCGGTGCAGAGAATCAGTTTTTTGTAGGTTAGTTCGCGGACTTCGTCACGGACTTCATTGATGGATTGGGCGTCGACAGATTGAACAACGAGGCGGCCTTTTTCGAGGTGATCGACGACTTCGGTCGAAGGCAGAAATTCGACGGGACTTGATGTGAGTTTCTCAAACCACTTGCGCGCATCGGTATTGGCGGCGTGGGATTGCGACTGGCCGCGCCAGATTTGGCCGCCAGCGCGCGGATTATTATCGAGCAGGCCGACACGCGCGCCGCTTTCCGCCGCGCAGCAGGCCGCGGCGATTCCCGCCGGCCCGGCGCCGACGACAAGGACGTCGAAGCTGTTCGGCGATCTATTCATGGCGCTCGTCGTCACTCGCTCTCATCACTGCGTATGTCCATTCCCGGCGCGCACAAAATCTGGCAAGTGCGCGAGTGGCGCATGCGATTCACGGTGGCGCGGCACTCGAAACAAACACCCATGGCGCACAGCGGGCCGCGCGGCGCGCCGCTGACGGAACGGCGAACGACCGATGCGCCGGTCGAAAGAATCGCGGCGAGCGCGGTCGTTCCCGATGGGACCACGATGCAGGCTCCGTTGACGGTGACGTGAATGGCGTCAGGCATGGACGTTCTCGTAAACGCGGCCGGGCAAATAAGGGGCCGCGGGAATTTCGGGCGTGCGCTGCAACAACTGATCGATCAACAAGCGCGCGGTACCGAGGGACGTGGTAATGCCTAAGCCCTCGTGCCCGGTGGCGAGAAACAAGTTGTCGTGTCCGGGCACGGGCCCGATCAAAGGAAGTTTGTCCGGAGTAGCCGCGCGGAATCCGGTCCACGTGCGGATGGCGGATAGGCGCCCGAGACTAGGAACAAATTCCTGAGCGCGAGCAAGCATACGGCCAAGAATGGCGTGGTCAACGACGCTGGTTTCCTTGTCAAATTGGCGAGAGGATCCGAGCAGCATTTGGCCCGTCTTGCGCGGCTGAATATTGAAGGCGACGGATTCGCTGGTAAAGGAATGAGCGCTTTTCAGGTAACCCAATTCGACAAGTTGATGGTGGACAAGTCCCGGGTAACGATCCGTGATTACCAAATGGCCTTTACGTTTCCTGACTTCGATGCCCGGCGCTAACCTGGCAGACCAAGTGCCGGCGGCGATGACGATGGATTGGGCAACGATCGATGTACCGTCGTTCAAACGAACGCCGTCGGGAGCGAGTTCGGTGACTACCCGGGGAACGTGCAAATGCGCGCCGCGGGACTGCGCTTGCTCGACGAGAAATCGTGCGGCGCAAGGCGCGTAAATCACGGCGTCCTCGGGGACAAGCAAACCGCCGGGCAAACCGGCGCGGAGGTTTGGCTCCGCTTCGTGGAGCGCGTGAGCGTCAAGAATTTCCGTTCGCACCCCGCGCGCTTCGTAGAATTGTCTTTTTTGCGTTACCGCGCTCATCTCTTCCAGGTCTGCCGCAACCCAAATCGTTCCGCAGCCATCGTGTTCGACATCCGCCGGGAGCTCAGCGGCCAAACGCTGCCAGAGAGTCCGGGAATAATGAGTCAAGGCGAATTGTGCCTCGGAATCGTCCATCACGACCAAATGGCCCATACCGGCGGCGGTGGCTCCTCCGCCGATCATTTCTGCCTCGGCAATTCCGACGCTCAGACCTTCGGCGGAGCAGGCCGCGGCGCAGGCCGCGCCAACGATTCCGGCGCCGATAATCAAGACGTCATAGATCGGCAACTTCATTTCCGGATTCCAAAACAAAATGGATCCTGCGGGTCGAGGATCAATTCGCTATCCGCGTTTATAAATGCCGAACCAGTGATGCTGGGATGCAATTCGCCGCCGCCTTCGGCAATGCTGCCTTCGAATACGCTTCCTACGATGCTTTCTTGCCGCCATACTTCGCCGACGCGCAACTTGCCGTCGGCATACAAACAAGCCATTTTCGCCGACGTCCCGGTGCCGCACGGCGAGCGGTCGTAGCTCCTGCCGGGGCACAAAACGAAATTCTTGCTATCGGCCCCAGGAACCTGCGGCGGGCCGAACAATTCGATGTGATCGATTTCTTGTCCGTCGCGGCCGGTGATGTTCTGCTTTTTCAACTGCTGACGAATGGACCAGGAAAATTCGGTGAGGCGGTCGATGTTGGTGAAAGAAATATCCATGCCGTGGTCACTTACCAGGAAGAACCAATTTCCGCCCCAAGCCACATCTCCTGTGACAGGGCCGTGGCCGGGAATTTCGACTTTCACTTTCGAGGCATGGCGATAGCTCGCGACATTCTGCACCGTAACCCGACCATCGTCGTACAAGCGCGCGGTGATCTTCCCGACGGGAGTCTCGATTTGGTGGAGTCCGGGCGACAATTTCTTCAAGTACGCCAGGGTCACCATCAGGCCGATAGTGCCGTGGCCGCACATCGCCAGATAGCCGACATTATTGAAGAAAACAACGCCCGCCGCGCAGGCCGGATCTTGGGGCTCGCACAAAAGGGCTCCGACGATGGCGTCGGAGCCTCGCGGCTCGTTGACAACCGCGGAGCGAATTGAGTCGAACTTGTCGCGAAAGACGGCCAGCTTGGACGCTACGGAGCCGTTGCCCAGATCAGGACCACCTGAGACGATGATGCGGGTGGGCTCGCCCGCAGTGTGGGAATCGATGACTCGGAGGCGCGGAATGTCGGGGTCCATAGGCAAAAGGGTATTGTATGTATAAAATATTCTATGTCAATCGGAGGGAGATATCGCGGAAACGTTTACACTGTACAGCATACAGACATACCTTGGTGGCAAAGGGCCACTGGCAGGACTTACGGGGTGGCGCGCGATATCCTGAAAACGTTTACACTCGAATCTAACTATAATTCCGGACGGCAGAGCGATACCCTAGTCTATGGGGTTGTCACGGAAGGGTGCGCAGGACGGACTAAACCGCAGCAAGGAATCTGGACAGAGGTTCCCGAGTTTGCTATTGAAGTTCGGACTTGGAGTCAACGAAAAATAGGAGGTTGTCCGTTGCGTGTGTCACGCGTGATCTCTGCCGTTGACGCCCATGCGTGCGGCGAGCCAGGACGAGTGATCGTCGGCGGCGTATTGGACGTACCCGGCCAAACGATGTTCGAGAAGATGGTGCATCTGCAAAGGCACGCCGACGACTTGCGCAAACTGATGCTGCGGGAGCCGCGCGGTTACCCGGCCGCGAACTGCAACCTGGTTCTGCCGCCGACGCGGCCCGATGCAGACGCGGGGTTCGTCATCATGGAGCAGGTGGAGTATCCGGCGATGTCCGGCACGAACACGATCTGCGTGGTCACCGTGCTGCTGGAAACGGGGATGATTGCGGCGACGGGGCGCGTGACGAAACTCAAGCTAGAAACGCCAGCCGGCCTGATTGAAGTCGAAGCCGAAATGGAGAACGACAAAGTTACGCGCGTGACATTCCAGAATGTGCCGGCGTTCGCAACGCATCTGGACGCGCGCGTGGAGGTTCCGAAGCTGGGCACAGTGAATGTGGACGTCGCTTACGGAGGGATGTTTTACGCGATTGCCGAGGCGGAGGCGTTCGGTCTGCGGCTGACGCCGGACGAAGGGCGCGACATTGTTCGCATCGGCGAAATGATCAAAGCGGCGGCGCGCGAACAACTTCCCGTGGCGCACCCGGAGAATCCGGAAATCTCGGGAATCACGATCGCGCAGCTTTCCGGGCCGCCGGCAGCACCAGGAGTCAGCCGCAGGAATGCGGTGATTGTATCGACCGGCGAACTTGATTGGAACCGCCCGGCGTCATGGACCGGCGCTCTGGACCGTTCGCCGTGCGGCACAGGGACCTGCGCCAAGATGGCCACGCTGCACGCCAAGGGAGCGCTTGCGCTCAACCGCGATTTCAGACATGAGGGAATTCTTGGAACGACATTCACGGGCAGGCTCACTGCTGAAACGCGAGTGGGAAAATATCCCGCGGTAATTCCAACGATAAGCGGGCGCGCATGGATTACGGGATTTTCGCAGTACGTGCTGGATCCGGATGATCCATTTCCTGCAGGTTTCACGGTGGGAGACATCTGGGGCAAGACATCGTGAACCGGACATTGCCGGTGCGCTGGCGGAGTTAGAATGTATTCACATCCGTTGATTAGCAGTATGCTATCTTTAGGCGGCCAGGCGAGCTGGAAGTCAAGCTGCGCATTGTCATAGGCAGATGCCGACAAAGCAAAACCTCGAAACGGAAGGCGCGAAAATCTCCAACAACGGAATCCCGCGGCTGTCGCTCGCTTCGGCCGTTGCGGATAAGCTGCGCGCGATGATCATTCGCGGAGACGTTCAAGAAGGCGAGCAGCTGCGCCAAGACGCGATTGCGACGGATTTTCAAGTCAGCCGTATTCCGGTGCGAGAAGCGCTGCGGCAACTGGAAGCAGAGGGCCTGATCAAGATCGTGGCGCACCGCGGCGCGGTGGTCTCGGCGCTATCGGCGGACGAAATCGAAGAGCTCTTTGACATTCGCGCGCTGCTCGAATGCGAAGTTCTGAAGCTTTCCATTCCGAACCTGACGGACGCGGATTTTGAGAAAGCCGATTCCATCCTGGAAACTTACGAAAAAGCTTTGTGGATGAAAGAAGAAGTGGGAACGTGGGGCCGACTGAATTGGCAGTTCCACGCAACTCTGTATTCACGCGCGAACCGGCCGCATTTTATGTCGATCATCAAGATGATCAACAACAATGGGGACCGCTATACGCGGCTGCAACTCTACCTGACGCAGGCGTTCGAGCGGGCGAAGCAGGAGCATCGCGCACTGTTGGAACTGTGCCGAAAGCGCGACATCGATGCGGCCAGCGACCTGCTTGAACGGCACATCCACAATGCCGGCCGGATGCTGAAAGAATTTGTTAAACAGCACCGCAAATAGCGCTTCTTCTCCATTAACTCACGCCACTTCTACCGCGTCGCTTACCTCATCGTTGACCATCCCGCTACGGGCGGGAATCGCCGGCAGTTGAGCCGGGAACAGGCGCTGACCGTAGTGACGCGAGAATTCCGCTTTCCACGAGCGAATGGTTAAATGCGGGCAATTCCTTGTCCATAAGCTCGTGGTAGTTCGCTGTAGCGGATGTGAGGGCCTGTTCATAGGTCTGGAGCAGGCTCATATCCGTGTCCGTGGGCGCAAAATCGGCGGCGCCAGCCACGTCGCCGCCGCCAGTGCCGATTTCGGCGTTGAGCCAGATGAGGTTGAGGTAGATTTTATAAGCGTTGACGTAGTACTTGTCATCGCTGTCGGCATCTGAGCGAGTAATGAAACTGTATTCCACGGCTTGCATCTTGTCGTCCATGGCTTGGACCGATTTGAGCAGGTCGGCCTGCTTGGCGTCATTCTTCTGCCGGGCCTTGGCGTCGCTGATTTCAGATGTGAGCATGGCGGCGGTATCTTCGAGCTGCTTACGCATCCATTCGATGCGATTGACCATGTCGGACGTGCGGCTGATGTCGTCGCGAATGCGAAGCAAGGCTTTGATCGAAGCTTCGATGTCCGCGTCGGAGCCGGGCGAGTGGGGATCACGCAAAATGGTAAGCGGCTCGGTGAAAGTCTGTTTGCCAACGGTCAACCGCACGGTGTACTTGCCGGGAGCAACCAGCGGACCGTCCTGAGCTCCTTCAATTCCCCAGTGGGTGATTGGCCGCGAGTCCTTGCCGCGGAAACGAGGCTCGTCCCAAATGTTCGGATTGTCAGGAGCGGCGGTGCGAAGCGCAACGAGATGCGGCGGTTCGTAGCGCAGGTCCCACGTGGCTCGGTTGAGTCCGGCTTTCGCGGGGTTTTTCAGACGCCGAATTACGTTTCCGCTCGCGTCCATAATCTCCAACTGCACCGGCTCCTTGGAGGCGGATTTCAGAGAGTAGTCGAGGAAAGCCTCGCTACCCCGAATGAACCGGTAAGCAGAACGCGGCTCGAAAAAGCGCACTTCGGCGTCGGATTTTTCCTTCGCCATTTGCTCGAACGGGGTGATGTCATCGAGGATGTAGAGACCACGTCCGTAGGTGGAAACGACCAGATCGTGGAACTGCTTCTGAACCACGGCCCAAGATACGGTGGCATGAGGCAGCCCGGCATCAAATTCCTTCCAGTTTGCGCCGTCATCCAAAGTGTAATACAAGGCATTTCCGGTCCCTGCAAAGAGCAAGCCTTTGCAGTTTGGATCCTCGGTGACCACGCGAACATAAGACAGCTCACCTTTGGGAATGCCGCTGCCGATTTGGGTCCAGGTCTGGCCGAAATCAGTCGTCTTGTAGATGAAAGGATCGCGATTGTCCACCAAGTGAAAATCAACGGATACGTAGGCCGTGCCGGCGGCGAACTGGGAAGGCGCGATGCTGGTTATCGTTCCCCATGCCGGCATTCCGGAAATGTTCTTCGAAACGTTGGTCCAATTCCCTCCTCCGTTTTTCGTGTACCAGACTTGCCCGTCATTCGTTCCCGCCCAGATGAGGCCTTTCTGGATTTGCGAGGGAGCGATGGCGAAGACGACTTCGCCGTAGAACTGGCCCAGATTGTCGCCGACAATGCCGCCCGAAGAGACGATGCGGCTAGGGTCATGCGTGGACAAATCGGGGCTGATGACGCTCCAACTCTGGCCGCCGTTGGAGGTTTTGAAGATGATCTGGCAGCCATAATAAACGGTGTTGTTATCAAACGGATCGATCGCCATCGGCGGGGTCCAGTGGCAGCGATACTTGGCGTCGGTGGGTGGCGAATCAAGGGTATGCGCCCAAGGACTGACGGAGCGAGCCATTTTCGTTTTGGCGTTCCACACGGTGACTTCGTCGCCATAGCAGGTGGCCCAAACGATGTTGGGATCGGCGAGGTCGGGCAGAGTCCAGCCAGATTCGCAGCCGCCCATGGCGTGGTCCCAATCGGGCTGATCGCCACCGCCACCGAAGGAGAAACCCATCGAGGTGCTGGGGCCGCGCATGTTCCCGTCGTCCTGCATATTGCTGTAAACCTCGTACGGAACCTGATTATCCACGGCGACGTGGTACATCTGGCCGATGGGCAGGGTCACACGATGAAAGCCGCGGCCATGGACGGTGGTGATAATGAGACCGGCGTCGTTGGTGAGCGCAAAGCGGTCAGGATTCTTCGGGTCGATCCAAATGTCGTGATTGTCGCCGCCCCAGGGCACTTCCTGGAAATTTTCGCCGCCGTCGAGAGATACGTAGAAGCCGCTATTCGCGATGAGAACCTCATTGTCGTTTCCGGTGGAGACGGCGATGCGAATGTAGTACCCCGCGCGGCCAATCAGGGCGCGCTGCCAATTGACGACGCGCCAATTCTCGCCGCCATCGTCGGATCGCCAAACGGAGCCCTGATCGGCAGTTTGGATCAGCGCATACACGCGGTTCGAGTTTGTGGGCGCGACGGCAATGTCGATTTTTCCTACCGGCGGCTTCGGCAAGCCATGCCCGTCGATGCGCGCCCAGGTGGTCCCGCCGTCGTGAGAGACGTAAACGCCGCTGCCGGGCCCGCCACTCAGTTCTGCCCATGTATGCATCTCTACTTGCCATGTGCCTGCAAACAGCGTCTGAGAATTCTCGGGATCCATGGAGAGACCGGAACAACCGGTGTTTTCGTCGACAAACAGCACGCGCTGCCAAGTCTTGCCGCCGTCCATAGTTCGATACACGCCGCGCTCTTGCTGCGGCCCTGTGAGGCGGCCAAGGGCGCAAACAAAGACAACGTCAGGGTTGGTGGGATTCACAACCACGTGGCCGATGCGGCCGGTTGCGTCGAGACCCATATGTACCCAAGTCTTGCCCGCATCGGTAGACTTATAGACTCCGTCTCCCATGACGTCGCTGTCGCGAATGGCCCAAGCTTCGCCGGTTCCCACCCAAACGACATTCGGATCGGATGGAGCGACAGCGAGAGCGCCAATTGCGGCGACAGGCTCCTTGTCAAAGATGGGGTCCCAGCGGTTGCCGCCGTCAGTGGATTTCCACACTCCACCGGAAGCCGCGCCAGCGTAATAAGTGTTTGGATCTCCGGGGACGCCTGCAACGGAAGCCACGCGGTTGCCGACGATAGGACCTAGAAAACGAAAGTGAAGGTTGTCCTCGTTCGCCGCACCGAACCTGCGCTGCGCGTAAGAGGGGCCGGCTGCTATGGTGATCGCAGCAAAAGCCAGCAAGAAATTTCTCCATGAACTATTTGGCATTCGCATTCTGTTTCTCCCCGCTCGCGTGTTCATCTGCGTCAGTCTTCTACTACAAAACTCTTGTGAAAGGGCGCGCCTTAATTCTTTCGTTGAACGGTTGCATCCCAACTCGAATGAGACGTACGCCGCCGGAGGCAGTTACAGCGAAGTCTTGTGGGCTGTTCGCAGAGGAACTTCACCGCCGCGGCCGGACAAAAGGCGGAAGCCGTTCCTCTTTGATTTGAAAATTCTCCGGGGGAGTTACGCCCAACAGGTACTGCACAAAGTAGTCCCAGCGCCGCCGGGTAACATACAGCGCGTGAGGGCCGCTGTCGCCATGAAGCATGTTCGGCACAAAAAGCATGTCGAAGCTCTTGTTGGCGCTCATGAGAGCGTCGACGAGGCGCATGGTTTCCACAGGGTGGACGTTGTTATCAATGTCGCCATGAATGAGCAGCAAATGCCCCTTGAGCTGGCCAGCCATGGTGACATTGGATTGATCGGCATAATCGGCCCCTACGGGATAGCCTTGGTACTGCTCGTTCCACCAAGCTTTGTCGAGCCGCGCGTCGTGGTCACCGGAAGTTGAGACGCACACTTTGTAAAAATCGGGAAACTGCAGGATGGCGTGAGCAGAGCCGTAGCCGCCGGCTGAGGTTCCGAAGATGCCGACGCGCGTGATGTCCATGTATGGATACTTCGCGGCCATCTGCTTGATCACGGCCACATGGTCGGCGAAAGATCCGCCCAAGTTGTGATAGGAAAACTCATGAAAGGCGCGAGAGCGCCCGGTGGTTCCACGTCCATCCACCATGACGAGGACGAAGCCAAGCTCCGCCATGGATTGCAGGCGCAGAGCCGCAGAAAATGTCTTGGGCACGAAAAATCCCTGCGGGCCGGTGTAGATGTATTCAATTATCGGATATTTCTTGGTTGAATCGAAGTTCGTGGGGCGCCAGATGAGCCCGTAAAGATCGGTTGTGCCGTCGGTGGCCTTGCCGGCAAACGGTTCGGGATATTTCCATCCGGTCTTGAGTAAGGCAGTGACATCGGCCTTTTCAAGGACGCGCACTTCCGAGCCATCGCTGGAGCGGCGAAGCACCGTTTCGCCCGGGAGATCCACGCGAGAGTAGGAGTCCACAAAATATTGGCCATCCGGCGACACGCTGACCATATGGTTGGCATTTTCAGGCGTCAACAATTTGAGATCCGAACCATCCAGATTTGCGCGATAGAGATTGGTGAGATAGGGATCCTCGTTTTTTTCGCGACCGCTCGCCAGGAAATAGACCTGGTGGCTTTTCGCATCAACGTATTCCAGCTCGCGAACGACCCAAGGACCCTGGGTGATCTGGTTCTTCAGCTGGCCGTCCTCGTCATATAAGTAAAGATGATTCCATCCGTCCTTCTCCGATGACCACACGATCCCGCCATTGTCCGGAATGTAGCGGAAGAAATGCTCGCCGGGATCGATATAGAGTCCATCTTGCTCCGAGATGATTGTCTTTTGGTCTCCGGTGCTGGCATCGACCACGCGAAGCTCGGTTTCCTTGTTTCCCCGCGTACCGTGTTCGTAAAAGAACCTCTTACTGTCCGGAAACCATTCGAAGTAGCCAGGGCCGCCCTGAAAAGGGATTTCCAGCGGCTCAGTCTTGACGTCGACGCGCTTCCCGCTGAGCACGTCAAAGACAGCGACTGTCGCTGCGGGAAGCGCCTCTGCAGGAAGGGGATAAACGTAGTCGTAGGCCTTTGGCCGAAGCTGACCCGGCGGCACGAACTGAAGGCTGGTGAACCGGCCGGCATTTCGCGAATCAATGCGGAATGTGACGAGCTTGGAAGAGTCCGGGGACCAGGAAACCTCCGGCGGCTCCTTTGCATCCTCGCCGCGCTCGACTCCTTCCCTCACGAGTGCGCTCAGATCGGGCAGCGGGGTAGCATAGTCCCAGCCCGGAACACCGTCGCGCGTCAATTGGACAACTGCGCCCGTTGAGGTATCGCGCGCGTATAAATTGTGGTCTTGTACGTAAGCAGCCCAATGCCCGTCGGGCGACGAATCCTCAAAGCGATCGCGGGTGGCCGCTTCGCCCCGACTGCAGTGGTAATCAGTGAGACTGCACGTCCAGTCTACGCCGTCGAGTTGGAACTGTATGGCGCTCTCGTTTTCGGTGAAATCAAAACTTTCGAATGGCAAGGTGCCGGCGGTGTACGATTGCCCGGCCGCACGCGACAGCGCAGCGGCAAGCCTTGCGTGATCGAATGCAGGGCGACTGGTGTTCTGAGTCGCGTCCACGCGGACAAATTGCTTGCCAGCCGCAGTATTTTCGAGGTACCAAAAGGTGTCGGTCTTGCCAATCCAACTGGCCATCCCCGCGCTTGATACTAAGTGCCTTGCATTCCCCGGCAGGAAGCGCTGAGCGCGTTGGTAGTCGGCAAGCGTGCCTTGCGCGAAGCCTGGGTGAGCCGATGCCAATGAAATTAAGACGAAGAGAAGAAACGCGTACCCACGGTTTCGGATCATGTGCGCCCTCCCGCACGGAGTCCAACGAGGCAGATGCCCGGTGCGAATATGAAAACGAGGGGAGTCTATGTATAAAATATAAAAAGTCAACACTTTGCTGTGATCCTCCGAAGAGTCGGGCTGAACAGTCGGGCTGTCGCAGCTCTTCGGGTACGGCCTCTAGCAAAACGATGCTGCTGGATTTATTAACTTGACATAAATTAGTCTCGCGATTACTGGCCTGTTCTGGTTTCTGAACAGATATGGCTCTATAATCCGCGCTCGACCTAAGGATGCGTTTTCGGAGCTCCACAATTTGTTTCCTGGTACCCGTCTTCGCCAAGTTCGAGAACGGTTGGCTCTCACCTACCGGGATGTTGAACAGGCGAGCTATGAGGTGGCTCAGCGCCACGGCCGGCCCGAATTTATTATTCACATCAGCCGACTGGCAGACTTGGAAAATAGCAGCGTAGTCCCCGGACTGCACAAGCTATTCAGTCTTTGCAGCATCTATCACCTCGACCCCGACGAGGTGTGCAAATGGTATGACGTTCCCCTCAGCGACATTTTCGCGGACGGGATGTCATTGGTGGGCCCAAAGACGCACCTTGCGGCGCCTCCCCGAGCCATCCGTCTTCCGATTCGTTTTGATCCCGCATTCGATCCGCAGCGTACGACGTACCTGACGCGAATGATCCAGACTTGGGGGAATTTCGAAGCGGCATCCTTGCGGCCCGGCTACCATTATGGCTACGTCGGCCATGCAGATCACTGGATGGAACCGCTCCTACGTCCTGGGGCGCTCGTTCTGGTGGACCCTCAACGGCAGAAAATCGAGGCTGGCGGCTGGAAAAATGAAGCCGAAAGGCCGATTTACTTAGTGGATATCCGCTCCGGCTATCGCTGTTGCTGGTGTTTACTCGAGAGGAGCCGGCTGGTGTTGCAACCGCATCCGCTATCGTCTTGCGCGCCTGAAAACTACCACTTTCCGGACGAAGCAGAGGTCGTGGGGAGAGTGGTAGGCGTGTCTATGCGCCTGGTGGACTCATAGAGTCTTCCGCCGCGATCAACTGCAGCAGGGTTGCGAGGTTCGAGCAGAAAAGCTGCCTTAGATAGATCGGCACACCGGAAGGAATAAGAAACTTGTAAAACTCATGCTCTTGCCAGCGCCCGGCAATTTCACTCGAACTGCTATCAAATCCCTCTAGACATCTGCGGATTTCAACCTCCTGATGCTCAAGCGACGTCTCCAGTATCCTCTCAAATAGCTCTTCATGACATACCCGCAGGGCTTGGTCGACCGTCGGCTCAGAATAAATCGCTGCCAAGCCGTCATGGCGATAGCGGCCAGTAGCTAAGTCGCGAAGCGTAGCAATGTGCAGCAGTCGCGATACGTCGCCCGGAATGCGGTCCAAAGTGCGCGACGTGAAGTCCTCGATCACGCGGCGATCTTGATGGATCTGTTCCAAATCTTCCATTGTTGATTTTGTTCCGCCTTCAGAACAGTTCGCAGGAATTCGTCTGCCCTCGGCCGCCCCCTGAGAGAAGCGCGCTCCAGGAGGTGGTCCAAAATGAAACAGACAGCGGCTTTGCTTGTCATCGCCTGCGCGTTGCTGCTGGCGATAGTAATCTCGCGTGGTTCGAACGTCAACTCCGTCACAACGACGGTAAATGCAAATCGCACCTCGGCTAACGCCCCTTGGGCAGATGGGGGCACGCCCGTACCACCCTTTCCGCCGCCCTCTGGTCCACAGCTGATAGCGAGTTCTCAGGGCCTTTGGGCCGATGGGGGTACACCCGTACCACCGTTCCCGCCGCCCTCTGGTCCGCAGCTGGTAGCGAGTCCAGCTCTTTGGGCCGATGGCGGTACACCCGTACCACCATTCCCGCCACAGCTGCTCTCACTGATGTCATAGCCTAGTCGCGCTTGAGGTACCTTGCAGTAGACGTAACGAACTGCGAAATGATATAGTGGCACCTCGGCGTGTATGGGCCTGAGCTCAATTGAGTCCGTGCATTGGGCGCTCACCGCCCTGATCGAGGCGGCGGTCGTGTACCTTGCGGTGCGACGCCGCCTTTTCGATCAACTACCGTTTTTTACGCTGTATCTCTGGGTTCTTATCATCAACGAGGCCGTTATGTGGGCATTTTACAGGTTCACGGGATTCCGCTCCCATGCTTCCTTCTCTGCTTATTGGGCAATGCAGGCCATCCAAATCGCAGGCCGCGCCGCAGCGGTCTACGAAGTCTGCCGATTTCTGCTGCATGATTACCGGGGAGTATGGCGGTTCTGCCGGCCGTTCTTGCTCGCGGTGGCTGCGGCGCTGATCACAGACGCGGCGCTTGCGGCCCGAGCGAGCGTCCATCATGTCGCGATGGCGATTCTGACGGCTGAGGGCGGATTGGAACTGGCTGTTGTTGCGATCCTGCTGTTTGGGCTGGCCTTTTGCAGATACTACCGAATCAAGACAGAACGACATATCGAATGGATCGGGCTCGGTCTGGGCTTCTATTCCGCGGTTCAAGTAGCGAACAACACTGTCCTGCAGCACTGGCTACTTACCTACTTTCCTGTATGGGAGAGCCTCCGGCACGCTTCGTTCAATATCGCCACGGCGTGCTGGTTCATAGCCCTGCTGAGGCCTTTGCCTGCGCCCCAACCTGCCCGCGCCCTATTGAATTATGGCGAATATGAAAGTTTAGCGCCTCAGGTAACCGCACGGCTTCGCGAACTCAATACTCGCCTCCTGGAGATGTGGAAATGACCCTAACGCTCATACTCCTGCTCTCCATTGTTCTTCTTGTTGCCCTCTTATGGCTTCTCTTTGGGCACCGAACGCCCAAGACCGATCTCGCGGGCGCCGCTCTGGAAATTAAGAAGCTTCTGCCGATCCATTGCGGGCATTTTCCCCAAATCTGCCGCATCCTCAAGGTCGAGGATGAAGAATTCATGCGCCGACGCGCGCCGGGACACATCGCGAAGGAATGGCGCGCGCAGCGCCGCCAGATTCTTCGGCTTTACATTCGCGGGTTGGCGCAGGACTTTCATGGCCTTGAGCGACTCGCACGGCTGATCGCCGCACTTTCTCCGGAGGTCAAGCGCAAACAGGAATGGGAGTGGCTGTGGCTCGGCCTACAGTTCCGTCTGCTCTACCGAATGACCATCCTGCGATTGACCTTGCGACGGTTGGAGCCGAACGAGCTCGCCTTGCTCACGGAGATGGTGGCGGGCCTGGGCCTTACACTCGAGCGCTGGATTGACCGCATGACGGAAGCTTTGCCACAGGTACAGACCAGTCCCGGCAGTTGACACGGATTGAGGTTTTGCGCGATGCCGGTGTTTCCTTTTTATGGCTTACGGGCAACGGGAACGCGCACGTAACTCGTACGCGCCCAAGTTCGGACAATCCCGCCGTTGAGACAAGGCGCCCGATATAATTGCCAGCAGCGGGAGAAGAGACGTTGGCCGGGGAAAAAATACTTGTCTGCGATGACGAAGAAGCAATACGCGAAGTTGTTTCCACGCTGCTAGAAGCACAAGGCTACCGCTGCACGGTTGTTCCCGATGGCATTCATGCTATTCAACAAATCAAGAGTGACTCGCTGGACTTGGTCCTGAGCGATATTGTAATGCCGGAGATGGATGGAATGCGTTTGCTGCGCCAGCTCCGCTTACACGACAAAGACATACCCGTCATTATGGTGACGGCCATGCACGATATTTCCATCGCCTTGGAAGCCATTCGGGCAGGGGCTTACGATTACATCTTGAAACCGTTCGAAAAAGATCAGTTATACCATAGCGTCGGACGGGCGCTGGAGCACCGGCATCTGGTCCTAGAGAATCGCTCGTACCAACGCAATCTCGAGCATCTCGTCGCCGAGCGAACGCAGCAACTCTCCGTTACTCTGCACAACCTCGAACAATCCTACGATTACACGCTGGAGGCCCTCGGGAGCGCCTTAGACGCCAAAGACGCAGAGACGGAAGGGCATTGCCAGCGCGTCACCGCGATTACCATCGTGATTGCAAGAATTATGAAAGTAAACAAAGACCTACTGCGCCACATTGCTCGCGGGGCTTTCCTTCACGATATCGGCAAGATGGGCATACCGGATCAGGTTCTGCGTAAGCCCGGCCCGCTCTCCAACGACGAACGTGAACTGATGAAACGGCACTGCGACATTGGCTATAGTGTTTTGAAAAAAATTCCCTTCCTGAAGGAAGCTGCAGAGATCGTGCTCGCCCATCAAGAGTTCTACGATGGCGGCGGCTATCCTCGAGGGCTCAAAGGCGAGGAAATTCCCTTGGGGGCCCGTATTTTCGCCGTCGCGGATACCTTCGACGCAATGACCTCCGATCGTCCCTATCGAAAAGCCTTGGCGGTCAGCGCCGCGCGAGAGGAAATCCAAAAGTTCTCCGGAGTGCAATTCGATCCCCTTGTCGTAAAGGCATTTCTCACCAAGCCAGACTCGTTCTGGGCGGATATTCGCAAGAATATTGGAGATCCCTTCCGCTATTTGCAGTTTGAAGATCCCTGATTCAGCGTTCAGCGGGCGATGAAACCAACCCCGGCGGGACGAATCAGGCGGCGCTTACTTTCTCTTGCCGCTTACTCCCGGTGGATTCTGATATGATTTAGTGTCGTCCGAAGTAATTTCACTCAAGGAGACAGAGCATGAAGCGCATGGTTTCGCTCGGAAGTGCGGCGCTCCTGGCACTGGCGGTTCTGCCGTTCGCCGCTCGCGCTCAGGACCAGCAGCCGGCGATTGCCACGACAAACCTGAAGGTCGGCGATGTTGCACCGGACTTCACGCTGCCTAGCGACCAAAACACCTCGGTGTCGCTTAGCAGCTTCCGGGGCAAGAAGAACGTGATTCTGGCCTTCTACGTCCTGGCATTCACAGGTGGCTGAACGAAGGAACTTCAGGCCTATCAGGCTGATTTGGCCAAGATTGAAGCAAGCGATTCGGTCGTATTCGGCATCAGCATAGACAGTCCCCCCGCCAACGGTGCATTCGCAAAACAGATCGGCGTCACGTTCCCCCTACTGAGCGACATGAACCGAAAAGTTCTAAAGGCTTACGGAATTCTGCAAGCGTATCCGTCGAAGGGCGACACTTACGAATTCGCGAGACGTACGACTTTTGTGATCGACAAGAGCGGGACGATCAAGCATATCGAATTCGATTCAACGGCCATCGATCCGACAACCGCGGTAACGATTTGCACGGGTCTGCACGAAAAGTCCGGTCCGTGAGCTTCGCATACCTTCCCGCGGGAGCTGATCCCGCGGGAAGGTATGCCCTCTCGCGCCAACCCTCCTGGAGCCGCAGGGCAGCACACGAGATTTCCTCAGACGGATTCAAATCACCGGTTAGTTCAAGTGCAGGACAATTTCAGACACGGAGCGTACAGAATTGAGTGCGGCTGCAGGATGAACCGCGTCGTGGTGCAGATTGCGGCGCCGGTAGAGGATCCCAAAGATGGTCGTAAAGATAAGCATCGGAGGAATTGCCAGCGCCAAAATACCGTGGCGCAGCGCAGCTTGGGCTTGCGGGCCGGTTGACGCGGCGTCGTTATAGCAAAGCGCGCAACCCTGGGCAAAGGCGGCGTGCGCACAAAGCAACGCGCCGGCGAAACAGACAGCGGCCTTTGATACACGTCGCAGAACCTTACGCATCTTCGTCCATCTTCCTTTTGCCACTCTACCACGACAGAGCGGCAAGGCTCCACGCTACCTTACGGATGGAGACTGTGCAAGTGAACGATCCGCATGCTGTCCGGGAACACAAATATCAAAATCATGACCAAGCAGAAGACCAGCGTGGGAACAATCACCAGGAACAGCCCAATCTTCTCGAATCGCAAATGCATGAAGTAGGCCACGATAAGCGCCGCCTTAATCAGCGAAAGGCCGATCAGCAGCGTCAGCATGATGTGAGGCTCCAGCCTCAAGTACGCCAAAAAGGTTTCAACGCCCGTTAGAATCAACAGCCAGAACCAAACCCAGAGGAAGAGTTTCTTCGATCCGGGCTCGTGCGTGGCCACTGCGGTCGCGTCATGCGCGCTCATCGGTCGTATGCTCCTCAGCCTTTCAAGTTGACGGACATCAGATAGACCATCGGAAAAATGAACATCCAGACAAGGTCGACGAAGTGCCAGTAAAGTCCGCTGACTTCGACGTGATCGGCGTTGAATTTCCTGCGGCCGAAGCCAAAGGCGATGATGCACAAATAAATCACGCCGATGGAAACGTGCAACATGTGCAGACCGGTGAGGCCGAAAAAGGTGCCGCCGAAAAGCGGGTCACCGGGCTGACCATCGACTACGAAATGGTTGGACCAAGGCGTGACACCATCCGCGAAAAGACGAAACCATTCCATCAAGTGCAGCACCACGAATGCAATTCCACCAATCGCCGTCAGGAGGACGTAAATGACGGCCTTGCGAATCTCGTTGCGATGCGCGGCGGCAACCGCCATCACCATGGTCAAGCTGCTCGACAGAAGAATGAAGGTGAGAAATGTCGCGTTTAAGACCGCTGGCGAAAACTCGAAGGGCCGCGGCCAATTCGAGCTGGACAAGCGCACGTAGGCATAGGCGAGAATCGCCGTGGAAAACGTGAGCGAGTCGGAAAGAAGGAACAGCCACATTCCCAGTTTCTTAGTGTTTGTGGCAAATGGAGCTACGCCGCCGTCCCAGGCTGCTCCCGCAATGGCATCAATGTCCAATTCAGCCAAGCTTCACCGTCCTAACAATAGAAGTAGGAAGAGAAAAACCCACAGTCCATCCAAGAAGTGCCAATAATAGCCGACAATCTCCGTGCCGGTGGCCAACGTCAGCCGGCGCAACCGCCCCCAGCCAACGAAGAGCAAAGCGGCGATGCCCCCCAGCAGGTGAAGGCCGTGCGCCGCGGTGAGTACATAGAAAAAGCTGTTGCTCGCGTTTGAGGCAAGATAGAAACCGGCAGCGACCATTTGCCGCCACGCGATCAGTTGTCCGACCAGGAAAAGCAGGCCCAGCACGGTGGTTACGGCCCACCAATGACGAAAGCCGTCTTTGTCTCCTCGCTTAAAGAGGCGCCGCGCCTGAATCAGGGTGGCGCTGCTGGCAAGGAGAATCGCCGTGTCCAGCCAAAGGATGCGGGGCATCGCGAATGCGACCCAATCGCCACCGAGACCTTTTCGCACGATGAACGCGCTGACCAGCGCCATGAAGAACATCAGAATCGCGCCCATGGCGATGGTGATGCCGGTCACATAAACGCGCTGCGGAATTCCGGAAGGCCCTCCGCGGCGCCCGCCGTCTCCATCCCCACCGGAGCCTGCGGGCGGCTTCGCGCCTCCGCTTGACCCTATGATTTCAAGTTCATCCGTGGCTGTTAGGTGCGGCATGGGATTTTAGGCTATCCGGCCTTCGCCACTTGCTCAGGGGCGAGATCCTGAGGAATGAAATCGTCAGCAGCCCCCGGCACGCTGTATTCATAGGGTCCGCGATAGACCGTGGGATAATCGCCCGCGAAATTATCGTGCGGCACAGGAGTGGCGACGGACCACTCGAGTGTGGTGGCATGCCAGGGATTGCGTTCCGCAGGCTTGCCGTGCTTGATGCTCCAGAAGAAATTGAAATAGAAAAGCAATTGCGCGCTCATCGTGACGAACGCGGAGATGCTGATGAACATATTCACGGGATGCAGCGCAATCATGTAGTTTACCGACTCAGTGCTGGCATAACGCCGCGCCTCACCCACGTACCCCAAATAGTGCATGGGCATAAAAATGCAATAAACGCCTACGAATGTGAACCAGAAGTGAATTTTACCAAGCGTTTCGTTCATCATGCGGCCGAACATCTTGGGGAACCAGTAGTAGCTTGCCGCAAACATGGCAAAGATGGCCGCCACGCCCATGATCAGGTGGAAATGGCCGATGACGTAAGACGTCGCATGCAGATACAGGTCGAGCGCCGGTTGTGCCAGGAAAATGCCAGAAAGACCCCCGGTGACAAACAGAGAAACGAAACCAATCGCAAAAAGCATGGATGCGGTGAAGTGGATTCTGCCACCCCACAGTGTGCCGAGCCAGTTGAAGGTCTTAATGGCCGACGGGACTCCGATCACAAGGGTCAGAATCGAGAAGGCCAGCGCGGAATAGGGGTTCATACCGCTGATAAACATGTGGTGGCCCCAAACGGCGAAGCTCAAAAAGCCGATCGCCGTCAGCGAATAAACCATTGCCTTGTACCCGAAGACCGGTTTGCGTGAAAAGGTCGACAGGACATGCGAAACGATGCCCATGGCGGGCAGAATCGCGATGTAGACTTCTGGATGGCCGAAGAACCAGAACAAATGCTGCCAGAGCAAAGGCGAGCCCCCGGCGTGATGCAGGACCACTCCGCTGATATTCAGGTCTGCGGGAATGAAGAAGCTCGTTTGCGCCAAACGATCCAGCAGGAGCAGTATGCAGGCCGCCAGTAGCACACCGAACGCCAGCAGCGCGAGGCATGCGGTAATGAACCAGGCCCACACGGTGAGGGGCATGCGCATCAGCGACAAGCCCTTTGTACGCAAATCGATGGTCGTTCCCAGGAAATTAATGGCGGACATGAGCGAACCGCCACAGAAGAGGGCGATGCTGACCACCCACAGCGTTTGCCCGAGGCCCAATCCCGGTCCGGCGATTTCTCCGACAGCACTGAGCGGAGCATAAGACGTCCAGCCGCTGATGGAGGCTCCACCGGGCACAAAAGCCGACGCGAGGAGGACAATCAGGGCAAGAAAAGTGGTCCAGAAGGAAAGCATATTGAGCGTGGGAAACGCCATGTCTGGCGCGCCAATTTGAATCGGCAGGAAATAGTTCCCAAAGCCGCTCTGCGGCACCGTGGTCAGGACGAAAAAGACCATCAGCGTTCCGTGCATGGTGATGACGCGAAGATAATCTTCAGGTGAGACAATGCCGTTGGCGAATCCCCAAATGTGCAGGTTTGGCCAGACGAGATGAAGCCGGACGATGAGCGACAGAATCATCCCAATGGTCACGGCGGACAACCCCAGGAGGATGTATTGCGTCCCGATGATTTTATGATCGAGGCTAAACATGTAGTGGCGGATCCAGCCCTTGGGCGCCTCGGAATGATGGATCGGACTAGCGTGCGCGCTCATCGGCACCGCCTCCGCCGCAGCAATAAACAGCAAGATTGCGAATCATTACTCATTGAGCGTTTTGCGCCTCCTGCTTGCGTTCCCACTGCTCGAAATCGGCCTCGGACATCACATGCATCATCGCGTGCATATGATAGTGCCCTAAGCCGCAAAGTTGATTGCACGTGACTTCATAGTCGCCAGTCTTGTTGATTTCAAAATGGATCGGAATGATAAGTCCGGGGACGCAATCCTGTTTGACCCGCAGCTCACGGACAAAGAAACTATGGATGACATCCTGGGAGCGCAGCATCAGCTCGATCGGACGGCCAGCAGGAAGATACAAATCCGGAACGACGATGTCGTCCTTGCCGGCTGGGTCGTTCGGATCAAGGCCCAGAGGGTTGCCAATCGAAGCGTCGATGTCTTTCACGTTTATCCGGCCAAACTTTCCGTCCGGCCCTGGATAGCGAAAGTCCCATTGGAATTGCACGCCAGTGACTTCCACCTGGAGTGCGTTCGCTTGAGACCCACCGAAATGAACGTCGCCCCACGCGTGGGCGGCCATGACTCCTAGAGCGACAAAAACCACCAACGTGGCCGTGGTCCAAACCACCTCAAGCCCATGATGGCCCCGAACGAATCGAGCTTTGCGGCCTTGGTCTCGATACCTGAAGACGAGCCACGCCAGCGCCAATTGGGCGAGGACGAAAACGATTCCGGTAATAATGAACGTCAAGAAAAATTGCTGATCGATCTGATCACCGACGGGAGTGATTGACGCCGGAAACCACCAGGTCTTAGCAATGTGTAGGTAGAGAGTGGAACCGACCAGAATCAAAAGGACAATGGCAAGTAAGATCGCGGGCGCTGCTGAACCCGTACTGGATTTTCGCGAGGGCATTTCCTCCGCTCCGGGAATCCGTGGCCTAGACCGCGTGCTTGTGACCACAAATCCTCAGTTGTGACGGTTGAATCATCGAAGACCCACAATCATATACAGCACGCGTCAAGAATTTCAAGAAAGAATCGGAGAAATTTTGCGGTGATCGCCGCAAGAGATACACACGCACGGTGAGCGGAAATCTGGGAGGGAGAAGCCTCTCCAATCCTACGATTGGGGAAGACTCAGAACCTTGGACGGAAGCGGGAGACAGAGAAAGCCAAAGAAGCGATCCGGCGTTTACAGTGAATAGCCGGAGTCTTTCACAACGAAAGAACTGAAAAACCTCACGATGACAAACGGAGAAGCGCAGAAATTTTTGAGGGGATCACGCCTGTCTTATGAAGGGCTGCCACAGTTCGCCTTTCCTTCGCCAGTAATGCGATACCGCGCTAAGTCGAATCGTTATTTCGTCCGGAGCCCGATGCCGGGCAGGATTCCCGCACCCTCTTTGATGGTAACCAGTTGATTAGCTGCGATCCCTTGGAATCTCTCTTTGAAGCCGTTCGGCCAGATGACCTCGATGTCCGCCGTCGTTTCAACACCTAATCCGAAATGGAGACGCGGGTCGCTTGCGGAATAAAAACTGGATTGACTGAGCACAGCCTGAGCCTGCGTTTTCCGCCCGTAGTGGACGAGCACACGCGCACCAATCGCACTACGGTTCGATTTCACGCCGATAAGCCGCACTTTGAGCCAGTGGTGCTTGCCGGTCAGGTCGTTGCGGAGCAGGGACGGCGGTTCGTCCCGATTGACGATCAAAATGTCCAAGTCCCCGTCGTTGTCGAAGTCGCCGAAGGCACAGCCGCGGCTGGAATGCAGAGCCGCGATAGCCGGTCCAGCTTCAGCGATCAATTCCTCAAAAGTTCCGTTGCCCAAATTGCGGAAGATCATGCGCGGGCACTTGTTGGGGTACTGCGGAAGCTTTCGTTCGAGCCCAGGATAGACACTGCCGGCCACCACAAAAATATCGGGATAGCCATCGTTATCCAGGTCCACGATACCCGAGCCCCAACAAATAGAATGGGTCTCAACTCCGAGATGGGCGACATTCGTAACGTCTTCAAAATCGCCCTTGCCGTCGTTGTGATAGAGAACGTTCGTATCGTCCGCGAAATTCGTCTTGAAAATGTCGAGGTGGCCGTCAAGATCGTAGTCGCTCACGGCGACACCCATGCCGGCTTGCTCGATACCGTCTTGATTAAGCGCAACGCCGCGCGCCAGCCCTTCTTCACGAAAGGTACCGTCATGATTATTCATAAAGAGAAGACTCGGCATCGAATCGCAGGCGACGTAGATATCGGGCCAACCATCCTCGTCGAAATCGGCCGCAACAACCGTCATTCCGTAGCTTCCACCCGAGGCTGAAATGCCCGCCTCCCGGCTGACCTCAGTGAAAGTGCCATCGCCGTCATTTCTGTAAAGGGAATGAATACCGGGAGGCAAGCCACGAGGGCCACAATTTACGGGGACTCCTTTCCAATTGCAGTTGGAGTCAGAGCCTGGTTTGGGAATGTGTTTAAGCTCGAATTGGACATAGTTTGAGACGAAAAGATCGAGGAAACCATCGCGATTGTAATCAACGAAGGAACATCCGGCACCCCATCGAGTGGGAGCATTCGTTAGGCCCGCCTGCGCGGTCACGTCCGTGAAAGTGCCGTCGCCGTTATTGCGGTACAAAACGTTCTGGCCGAAGTAGGTGACGAACAGGTCTTCGTAGCCATCGTTGTTGTAATCCCCCACGCACACCGAGGAAGCCCAGCCAGATTTCCGCAGGCCAGCTTTTTCCGTGACTTCGGTGAACGTGCCATCACGATTGTTCTTATACAGACGATTCGTTGCGCCGGGAGGATCTCCTTCGATGCGCGAGCCACTCAGAATGAAAATGTCCATCCAACCATCGTTGTCGTAGTCGAGGAAGGCGCATCCGCAGCCGATCACCTCAAGAATGTAGTTCGCCTGATCCGGGTCCCCGCAGATTGTGGGTGAAATCAAACCCGCCTGGCGGGCGACGTCCACGAAATGGGCATCAAAGGGCCGCCCCGAGGGGGGGAGCTTGGGCTGGGCTTTTACGTTGCGCGATGCTTCGCCCTGGCCGCGTGCCCCGAGGATTGGCACGCCGAGCGAAAGGGATGCGAGAAATAGCCGGCGAGAAACTTTCATCAGGTCTCCGCGTTGGGGTGTTTGATCGAAACCAAGGATCGCTCTCTGCTCTAACCAAGTCCGCCATGCGATTATTTCTGATCAGGATTAGGGAGCATGAGATCGCGAATCATCGCCGGGAGTTCATGGCAGGCCGCGATGAACTGACGAAGAGTCCGCCGAGTGGGGGCGAAGGAATCGAACTCGTTGATGGAGAGGCCATCTTCGGTATAGGCGCGCTGGAAATCCGGGAATTTCGACAGAAGCTCATCCACAATTTTGGGATCGACGGGCTTGTCGATCCGCGAGACAACCTCGACATCGCTTGAATTGAAACGAACCTGCCATTTGTGAGGCGGGGAGATCACGACCTTGCCGCCGATGAACTCGCTCCAATGCATGTGATTGCGGAAAGCCGCAGAGAGAAGCCGGATGCGATATCCACGCTCACGAAAGATTTGGTACGTTTTCTTGAAGGTGGCGACTCCCGCCCACTCGAGATAGCCCGGATCGGTGGTAATCGAATCCATTTCCGCCTGAACCTTCAGCCAGTCGTCGAGGCGCCCGACCATGATGGTGCAGACGGGCCCCATCGAGGAAATGTCCTTGCCCTCAACTTGCCGGCGGTTCAAACCGCGCTCGACAGCTTCGGCGACGGCGACGCACTGCGGAAGCGAGAAGCAAACGGTAGCGTTGATACTGATCCCGCGATACGTGGCCTCTTCAATTGCTGCGATGCCGGCTTTGGTAACAGGAATTTTTACGATCATGTTCGGGGCCAAAGCGGAAAAATGCACCGCTTGTGCCACAATCGCATTCGTATCGCGGTAGAAGCGGGGGTCGGTCTGAATCGAGAGCCTGCCGTTAATCCCACGATGCTGCTCGAAGACCGGCACCAGAAACTCCGCTGCCTTTGTCGAAATTTCCTCGACCACCTTCCACGCAATCTGATCTTCCGTGGCGAGCGGCATGTCTTCGATAAGCTCGTGGATGCGATCCTTCCAGAGATGCATCTCCTTCTTCAGTGCCTCACCCACGATGACGGGATTGCAGGTGGCTCCAACCGCCCCGTGATCGAGCGCATAGTTCAATTCCTGGAGAGATGCCGAATCATTCCAGAGACACGTGGGAGTCGTCTGGGTCATTTCGTGCAAGGGGCTCTTGAATTTTACGAGTTGCTTCATTGGCTCCTCCGTTTAAGCCCGCTCGCAGTCGCCGTCTAATCGAATGGTGGGACGCATTGGTCGAACACCAGGCAAGAAACCAGGGCGGGTGACCCGATTCACGCGACCCTGGCTGAGTATACACCAGAGCGTTGCGGAGACCGTAGGTACCGAAACGTTTTGGTTTTGGTTTGGCTTTGGCTTTGTGGCGCTTTCTTAGTAAGCTCATTGTTTGCAAAACATATTGGCTCCATCCCGAAAAATCCCGACGAGGAAAGCTAGGTTGAGGTCAAAAGCGAAGCAGGTAAGGCGCCACGTTACGATTCGCGAAGTGGCGAAAGCCGCAGGGGCCTCCGTCTCCACAATTTCCGCCGCACTGAACAATTCCGACTACGTCAGCGCCGACATGCGGAAGCGAATTGAAGTAGCCATCAAGACGCTGAAATATTGCCCGAATGACCTCGCGCGTGGCCTTCGGCTGCAGAAAACGCACTCGATTGCCATCGTGGTTCCCGACCTGTCGAACAACTTTTACATCGAGCTCGTGCGCGGGGTCAAAGACTACTCAGCCTCCGCGGGTTTCACGGTGCTGATCGGAGATTCTCGAGAAAGTTGGGAAGAAGAGCGCAACTATCTGGATTCGTTTCACCGGCGCCGGGTCGATGGAGTTGTGCGGGTCCCCGCCATGAATGCGGCAGGTGGAAAAGCGAGAGCGGTCCTGGGAAATCTTCCGGTGGTTTACGCGGACCGTCACCCTCGTGAACACGACACCCATGTCGGAAGAGTGGGAGTGGACAACACGCAGGCCGCGAAAAGCGCAACATCCTATTTACTGAGCCTGGGACACCGCGACATCGGGATCATCACGGGTGATGCCTCCAGCGGAACATCGCGGGACAGATTGCGGGGATTTATGTCGGCGATTCGCAGCGCGAAAATCCGCCTGGACCGCTCGACGATTCATGCCGGGCACAATGACATGGAAAGCGGCCATTTTCACGCGATGCAGCTCTTGACACGAGGGCAACGTCCGACAGCAATTTTTTGCACCAACAATATGATGGCGTTGGGCGCGCTGGCGGCCGTACAAGAGATCGGCCTGGCGTGCCCGGAAGAAATCAGCCTGCTCGGGTTCGACGATTTCTATTGGGCGACGCTGCTGCGGCCGAGGCTCACGGTGGTGCGTCAGCCCGCGAGGGAGATCGGAATGATTGCCGCCAGAATCTTGATCGATCATATCGAAGGACGGGCAAGCATTCCTACGCCGGCTTTGCTCAAAACACAACTTATCGTGCGAGACTCTTGCTGTCCTCCCAAGAAAACGTAAGCGCCATTTCTTGCGGTAGGTTAGGACATTGGCGACGGGCGGTCGCCGCTTTGCCCGAAGGGCCACGATTTGACGGCCCGGGCACGCAGAAAGTATGCGCCCAACCCCAACACCAAAAGAATGCCAGCGGTGCCAATGTTCTGGCGTTGTTCCGGAGTGCAGGCGACATAAATCCATCCGAACAACGCAACGATTGCCGGGACAGGATAAAACCACATGCCGTACGGACGCTTGATTTCCTTACGATATCTGCGGATGGCAAAAAGCGCGATGATCTGAGGGATGAACTGGAAGGCGATCTGAATGATCATCAAAGCCGAAAGCAGCCGCTCGAGCGAAAACCAACAGAGGGGAATTGCCATAGCGTTGGTGGCGAGAAGTGAGACGGTCGGAAAGCGTCCCGTGGGGTGGACGCGGCCGAACACCTTGAAAAAGTTTCCTTCGGCACCGGCGGCGTAGAGGATGCGCGAGTAACCGAGGCTGCCCGTGAAAACCCCGGCGAGGGTGGCGACAAGGATGAGGCACGTCATCAAGGAAGCCGCGCGCGAGCCATACAACTTACCGATGAATTCGGACACGACCGCGTGAGAGACCGCGGCGTCTCGCCAGGGAATCGTTCCGATGATAACCACGCTCATGAGAAGGTAAAGGACGGCGACGATCAGAACCGAGAAAACAATGGCTCTGGGGATATTCTTCGCGGGGTTCTTAACTTCACCGCCGAGATAGGTGATGTTGTTGTATCCGCCGTAGTTATACATCGCGATTAAAGTGGCTCCCGCCAGCCCATAAAAAAAAGGTTTGGAGAGATGAAATGCACCAGGCGGAAAATCGAATGCCATCTTCGGGTTGATATGAATAAGTCCAGACACGATAACCCAGAGTATCGCAGCCAACACCACGGCCAACATGACGACCGAGTAACGCCCCACGTCCTTGACGGGACGATACAGGAGAAACGTGATGAGCACACAAACGGAGGCGGCGAGGGCACCTACTCCGGCGTGGTTCAGTCGAGGCAAGAAGTAGTGTGTATATTCGGCAAAACCGACGCATGCGGCCGAGATGGCCAACGGAGCGACGAAAATTGTTTCCCAAAGGAAGAGAAAAGAGAAAAGATGACCGTAGGTGCGTGGGTTGAAGGCTTCACGGAAATAAATATACGCCCCGCCGGCTCCTGGCATCGCCGCGCCCAATTCGGCGTAGACCATCCCATCGCAAACGGAAAACAAGGCACCGAGAAACCAGCCGAGTACAGCCTGCGGCCCGCCCATCGCGGAAAGAATCACACCGATGGTGATGAAAGGGCCGACGCCAATCATCCCCAACATGTTGACAGCGACGGATTGAAGCAAGCCCATGCCACGAACAAGTTTTTCGGAGGGCCCAGCGATCTCGGGAGGAAGATGGGGCGAAGTGTTCTCGACCAAGTCAGACGTCCAGGAAAAGAAATCAATCGAATATCGAGCGGGGACTATAGCAGCGAGGCCAGACACGGGCAAGTCAAGAAGTGCGAACGTACGGGAGCGTTTTGGCATGAGGCGAGCTAGGGAAGTCCTGGGAGGTGATAAGAACTGCGGACAGCCGACAAAGAAAATAGGCGTGGACATTGCGCAAGACCGTGGGCTAACCTCCGAGTGATTTTGCGAGTGTGGGCAAGTGACCCAGATTATGAGAAGGAATGGGCTACCGGCGCGATTTGCTCTCACCGCAATCACCGATGCAGCTCAGGACACTCCCGACGACGATGGGCCGCCAGAGCCGAAACGATTCGAGAAAATCGTGGGATACGAAGCGGCCGAAGCCGTGGCCAGTTATCAGCTAGCGATTCTACCGTTGGGAAACCGGGAGTTTCCGGCCCGCACAATCCGCTGGGGGCCAATTCCATCATCTCCGGCGGGCGACCCTAATTTTCTGCAAGAGTCCGCGGCAATTGACTGGCCGGCCTATCCCGGTTACGTAAGCGAAGTGCCCGGAAGTTGCTCGGCAGATAGAAACTTGGGATCGAGCGTTTCCTGCAAAGCAGAGAACCGAGAGATTGGTTGAACGAGGGACGGGAAGCGACAACTGTGAAAACTTGCGGGCAGTTGAGACATTGTGTCCTCATTGCTAGCGGTCTGTTTCTCTCTTGTTTCCCACCCATGCTGAGCGCGCGGCAGAATCAATCCTCATCGCAGACGCGTCCGCATCAATCCTCCGAACCACTCGCGGAAGCGCAATCCGCTCTGGCACGCCGGAATCCAGAAGACGCAATTCGAATTCTCTCCGATTACCTTCAAACTTCGCCCGAGGACTCGAACGCGCGGACCATGCTGGGACAAGCGTATGCTGGCCTAGGGCAGAACGATCGCGCCGCCGAAGAGTTCAACACCGTCTTGCAAACTATACCTGACGACTATATCGCGCTGACGGCGCTCGGCGAGATCTATGATAGTGAGGGCCAGCCCGGAAAGGCTGAGCCACTGTTCGCACATGCCGCAAGAGCCAGCCGGGGCGATCCGCATATTCGAATGGAGTGGGCGGTGGTTCTCGTGCAACTCCACGAGTACACGGAAGCGCAAAGCGCATTGGCCGACCTATCCCCACCGAGTGGCCGCGAAGAGAGCATCGAATTCCACCGGCTGAAGGCTTCCGTAGCTCTGGGGCTGGGAAACGCGCCTGTGGCCGCTTCGGAAATGGAAAAGGCTCTCACCCTGAAGCCGACGGACCCTGGGCTCGCGATGGCGACGGCTGTGGCGGAAATGCAATCGAAGAATTGGCGACGCGCAGCAGCTTTGACGGAGCCTCTATTTTCCAGCACGCACAATCCCCAAGTCGGCCTCCTTTGCCTGCAAGCCGAATTGGAAATGCATGCCGACTTTCATCAAACACTGGAACAGCTTCGCAAGATACAGCTGGCATCCACGGAAGAGTCGGCGTTTCTCCAGCGTGTGGCGGAGCTCCTAATCTCGCACGAAAGGTATTCCGAATCGATTGAAGAGCTGCAAGGGGCGGCGGAGCTCGACCCGAGCCGCGCCGACTTGCAGTTTGATCTGGCCCTCGCACAATTCCGGGCGGGGCGCCCCGGCGATGCATTGGAAAGCGCGGAAAAGTGCAAGGAGCTCGGGGACAGCGCCGACCTGGAGGATTTGCTCGGCGACATTCAAGAGTCGCGCGCGGACAGCTTGGCAGCGGTAAAGAGTTATCAAGCGGCCGTTGCGCTGGCACCGAACGAAGAAAAATATAGCCTGTCACTCGCCGTGGAGTTGATCCGGCACAATAGCTTCGAACCCGCGCGAGTCGCTCTCAAACGGGCAGAGGAATTGCACCCGGAGTCATGGCGGATCCAATTGGCGCTGGGCATGGTGGAACATTTTGGAGGAACGGACGACGCAGCGACAAAATATCTGCTGCGTGCGGCAGAACTGGCGCCGCAACCGGAGGAGGCGCTGCAATATTTGGGAGACATTCAGATAGACCTAGCCTCTGCGCCCGCTCCCGCGGCGGTTGCAAAACTGTGCCAGTATTCGGATAGCCAGCCCAAGAACGGGCAAATGGAGTATTACTGCGGTGCGGTGCTCTTTCGCCGAGACTACGTTGCGGGCAAGAAAACCGACGCTGCGGAGATCTTGCGCCGCTTGCACGCGTCAGTTGCGCTGCTTCCAAGAGACGATGCCGCGCCGCATTGCCAATTGGGCAAAGTGTACCGATGGCTTGAGCGCTGGCCAGAAGCGCTCAGCGAATCCGAAGCCTGTGTGCGCTTGGACCCGGAATCCGCGGACGCCCATTACCGATTGGCACAAATTTATGAGCACATGCAGCGACCACAAAAGCAGCGGAGGGAAATAAAGCTGTACGAGACGGCGTCAAAGCGCATGGCGGATGAGAATGCGCGGCGCCAAGCGACAATGAAAACGTTTCTCTACACGATGCAGAAGGAAACCCAGGGACAGAAGGAAGCGCCGGAACCAAAGTAAACGCCGGACCATCGGTGAGAATGGTTCGGCGCTGCCCTCCCTGTTTCCCAAATTAGTGAGTGGGCTTCCCCGCCGACTTGCGAGCGCCTGCAGGCCGAGATTTCATCTGCTCAGGATTTTTCCCCAGGCTGACCATGTTGGCGAAAATACGATATGCGCCGGGAACGCCTTCGGGCATCTGGCGGTAGAAGGCGTAGGCGTTATAGATGTAAATGCCCGTGCCGTATTTAGCGTAGACGAGGCCACCTTTTTGGGGAGCCTGGCCGGGATCGTGCGTTTCGAGCAACGGAACATAGTGGGAGTCCCAGCTCTCCAGAAATTTCGAGCCGCGCTCTTCCACCCAATTTTCAAAATCCTTGCTGGTGATTTTGTTGGGCCAGGTGAAAACTGGATTTTCCGGCGCCAAGATTTCCATCTGAGAACCTTCGTCGGTAACCTCTTCGGGATTGGAACCCATCTTGTAAGGATACGGACCGTAGTTGTGATCGTATTCGGGCGTGTTGTATTGAACGATGACCACGCCGCCGTTCTTCACGTAGTCGAGGATGCGGCCGTTGTAAGTCTTGAGATCATCGCGTACGGCATAGGCACGCACGCCGAGAATGATCGCGTTGAATTTTGAGAGGTTCGCGCTCGCCAGGTCTTCCGGGGTGAGGAAATGGACGCTGATACCGAGATTGACTAGAGATTCAGGTATGTCGTCGCCAGCGCCCTCAATGTATCCGATGTTCAGGTCCGGAGCCACTTTCACATCCACACCGGTTGTGCGATAGGTTGAAGCTCGATAGAGATTGTAAGGACGCAAGCCGAGATAGCCCACGGTGTGATAACCCTCTTTGTAAACCTCACCGCCATAAGTAGCGACGGCGGTAATTGCGTACGGCTTTTCCTTGAGCCCGGTCGGCGTGACGCGGAAGTTAAGCGTCTGATCGTCTCCGTCCCTCGCAGTCGAGAACTCTTCCTGCGGCGCCCTCCAGCCATCCGGCAAGTCGAGTTTGACCGTCCCGTTCGCGGGGCCTTTGACGTTGCTGTGAATGTTGACCGACACTTCGAACAACTTTGCGTTCAGCGGAACAATTCCCGCCTGCGGAGTGATGGAAACGGAAATGGCCGGTCCTGTGATCAATGGTTCCAGCACCGTTCCCGGGCCCGTTATCCGTTGCACGGACTGAACTACCTGTGCCAATTCGAATTGCACCCCGCTGAATACGAAATCCACCCTGGCGGATAGGGGATACGGAGCCAAGGGTAAACTCAGATCGTTTGGCACCTCGATGTCATAGTAGGCTTGCTCGATATTCGGACGGGTGAAATAAGGCCGCGTGAAACGAGCATCGGCCGCGGCCTGAACCGTGAACCGCAGATCGACGGACTGGTTGCCTTGGAGCTTGCTGCCCACCTGCGTCGCGGGATCGATGGACCAATTTTCGTTCGCCGGAGCTTCCAACGAGGCGCTGTGCAATTCCACCGGAAGATTGGTTGGATTCGTTGCGTGAATGCTCACCCAGAATTCCTGTCCGGGGATTGCTACTTGGAAGGTTGGTTGATTTCTGAAGAAGCGTGCGAAAGGCCCAGTCGGTTGTTTCTCAGGAACCACCGTCGCCAGCACAGAAATCCCGAGGGATTCGCCGAGGGCATTTTCGAACTGGGCTTGCTTCACTCTTAGTTCGTGTGTGACATCGTACTTCGAATCGGCGGTTAGGTCGCTGCTGGCTACTTTTTCGATCAGTTCGTTCGTTTTTTTCAAGCCGGCAGCGAGTGTGGAAGCGATCGCTTCCGGATGCTGGGCCGAAAAATCGTTCATGGCTTTATCTACCAGGGAACTGATCTGCGACAAATCGTCCTTCAGGAAAGAGGAATCGCCGCCTTGCGCGAGGCTCGCGATGCCGACGAGCGAAACGTCGACACCATCAAAAAAAGACGACTCTTTGTCTGGAACCGAGACCAGCGATGCGAAGCGGTGGTACGGAGTCATCTCCGCTTCCGCCGGAGGCAAGCCAGTGCCGCCGCTCTGCGATTTTTGGTGGCCGAGACCCACGCGGGCAACTTGAGTGTACGTTAACCCGAGCAGGGGGCTGTACTCGCCTTCCGGAATTTCGACCGAAGCGGAGAGAGCGCCGTGAATGACGGTGCCGTCGGTATAATTGCGAAACTCGGCGGGGTAATATTTGCCATCCGCGTAGTCAAGAATCCCCTTGTCGGTGACGGGGGAAAACGGCACGAGTGCATAATCCTTGAGTGGCTTCCAGGGGCGCAGTCCTTCCTTGATCTGCTCGGGAAACATGGCTGGATCGCCCGCCGCTTTGAAAGCTTCCTGCGCCATTTGGCCAGCCACTTGGTGATTTCCGTGGCCGTCCGTCCGCCCTCCGACAAAAACGGAAGTGATGACGAGAGGGCGAGTCATGCGAATTACGCGTACAACATCGGAGAGAGTTTGATCGTGCCCCCACTTCTCGAGCGCCTCTTCTTTTGTCTTGGAAAAGCCGTAGTCGCACATTCGCGTAAAGAATTGTTGAACTCCGTAATAACGGTCCGCCGCGAGGAGTTCTTCCGTGCGCACCAGACCTAGCGCGTCAAAGTAGTCCGAAGACATGACGTTCGCGCCACCTTCACCGCGATTGAGCGTTAACAGAACGGCTCGCACGCCTTGCCCGCGCGATTCAAAGGTCAACATCCCTCCGTCTTCGTCGTCGGGATGCGCGGTAACCATTATCAAGCTGGCACGTGTGTGGAGTTTCAGCAGGCTCTGCCAGAGAGCTGCCGCTCCGCGATCAAAATCCAGCGCCTCTGCGGCGGGAATCGGCTTTGAACTGACTGCGTTGGGAGATTGAGCTCTTAGCGCGTTCGATCGAAATAGAAAAGGCACTGCGCAGGCCAACATGGCGAAGGTTATAGGAAGAACCTTGCTGCGTCGCGATACCATTCTCTCTCCTTTGCATGTCGCGAAATATCTACCGAACTATTCCGTACGTGCGGGAATCGGCGGTCGCTATGCATTGTCCCCGAATGCGCGCCGACCATATCGTTTCCAGTGAAGGCAACCGCCGAACCTCAACCGGAACGTTTTCTTCGATCCGGAAGACACCTGCCGCGAAGACGGCGAATACAGCCTTGAAGATCCGGTCTGGCCCTCGGCATCCAGTCTCCATATTTTCATTCGAAGTAACGGCATTGTACGTCCGCAAGAAAGGTTGTCAACACAAATGCCAAAACGTTCCGGCATCCTGGCGGATCACCCATTTACGGCCGTTACGCACTCTCAAATGTTGCAAACTCAGAAGCGCAAGCCTGGTTTCCAAAGAATTGACTTGACAACGATTTTTGCGAATGTTACACCCCAAGCATTCGGGGCCGAATCGTTTCGGTACGTTGGGGTGGTGGATCCTTAGGGGGCGGCATTCAGTTGACGATATCTCGTTGGTCTTTTCTGGCCCTTCCCGTGTTGACTTGGTCGCGGGATTCGTTCGCGGCGGTGTGCGCTCGGTGGAGCGATCCCTCGAGGACGCTGATCGTTCAGGGTGATCGAGTTCGCCGACGATGTTTTTTGGGTTGCGAGCGATGGATCAGGACATTAGGCTTCCTGATTCGTTTCCAAGTGAACGGCGACTGCTGAATGGTATTGAATCTAACCGGGCCAAACGCTGCGAGACAGTTGATCGAATCTGAAAGGTGGAGGCTGCAATGAATCGAGGGATCAAGACTCGGAGATTGCTTGGCTGGGCGATGGCGTTTGCCGTGTTGCTCGGGGTTTCTACTCTGCCTGCATTTGGCCAAATCGACCGCGGAGCCATCGCGGGAAGGGTTCTGGACGCCTCCGGTGCAATCGTGCCGAACGCGACAGTGACGATTACAAATAAGGCCACCGGAATCGTGGTGACCACGCCTGTCGATGCTGCCGGAGAGTATCAGGTCCTGACGCTGATCCCCGGCATATACTCCGTGAAAGCCAGCGCCGACGGATTTGACAGTGTTTTGCGCGATGACATCATTTTGCACGTGCAGGATCACCTTTCGGTTAATTTTGCCTTGAAGGTAGGGTCGGTGAAAACGGAAATCGTGGTGACCGGCGGCGAGTCAATGTTGCAGACCCAAACGGCCGATGTTGGCAGCGTCGTGAATGAGCAGCGCATCAACGACCTCCCTCTCAACGGGCGCCGTTACGCCGATCTGGCGCTGTTGGAACCGGGAGTGGATAAGGATTACAGCGCGGCAAACCCTGCGCCCGACCGCTTCAGCGTCGACGGGAATAGTGAGCTCCAGAACGATTTCTTGCTGAACGGCGTCGACAATAATTCCTTCTCGGAAAACCTGCAGGAATTGTCGGTACAGGTGGTGCAGCCGCCCCCCGACGCTCTGCAGGAGTTCAGAATACAAACCCGCACGTACTCGGCTGAATTCGGCAACTCTGCGGGAGCGGTCGTCAACGCGACTATCAAGTCAGGTACGAATGGGTTCCACGGAGATCTGTACGAGTTCTTGCGAAATAAGGTCCTGGATGCCAACACGTGGATTAACAATGTGACAGGTATTCCGCGCGGAGGCTTCTCTCAGAATCAATTCGGCGGCACATTGGGCGGCCCGATTGTGAAGGACAAGCTGTTTTTCTTTGGCGATCTGGAGCGGTTCACAAGCCGGGAAGGAACTACCGTTGAAAGCACGGTTCCGACGCCGCTGATGACGCAGGGCAATTTCACGGAATTGCCATACGCCTTAAGCAACCCGCTAGTCCCCGGACAGTCCGGATGCTACGCGGGGAACATTATCCAAACGGGTTGCTTCGATCCGGTTGCTCAAAAGCTAATGAGCTTGGTGGCTGGTACGGCGACTCCGAACGTCCCGTCTGCGGTGGCCGTGGAAGGCACCCCTGGAAGCTGGACAGGAGCGCCGAACTACGTATATCCGACGTCGATCCCCGATGACGTGTATTCCACGGACGGGCGGATCGATTACACCCTCAGCCCGAAAGATCAGATATTTGGAAGCTACAGCTACCGGCACGTGGACCGGCAAGATCCCAGGTGGACCGGCAATCCCTTGATCGGCCAGGGCAATTTCGCGACACAGTATCGCTGGCACCAGCAGTCGCTCGCTCTGGGTTGGACCCATACACTTTCGAACACAATAGTCAATGATTTGCGATTCGGCTTCAGCCGGGACTATGCCCATAGCGATCCCAATGGATTAACTGTTGGCACATCCGAGGCCGAGACAGCTATCGGTCTATCTGGAATCCCGAATGGACCGGGGTCCGCCGGCATACCTCCGTTCTTTATCAGCGGCCTGACAACGGAAGGGTCAGCAGCTTGGCGGCCGCAGTATCAGATTTCGCAAGCGTGGAACGCCGTTGAAAACCTGAACTGGCTGAAAGGCACCCACAGCTTCAAATTCGGGTACCAATACCTCCGACGGAGCGACAATTTTCTCGATATCGAGGCCCCGGAGGGTCTCATTTTGGAAACCGGAGTGATCACCGGCAGCGAATCGATGGCCCTGCCCGATTTGCTGCTTGGAGACGTGAATCTCGCGATTTTCACGACACCCCACGTGGTCCACTATTTCACGCCAGGACACTCCTTCTATGCGATGGACACTTGGAAAACCACTTCAAAACTCACTCTGACGTATGGCCTGCGGTACGAGCTTTTCGCTCCACTGATGGATAGGAATAACGAGACCTCGAACTTCTCCCCCGCGAACGGCGGAGAACTTATCACCGCGACGCCCAATGCGTCCGGCTGGTACGATCGTGCGCTGATTCATCCAGACCTCAGGAATTTTGCTCCGCGTCTTGGCTTTGCCTATCAGATGCTTCCGCGCCTGGTCTGGCGAGGCGGATATGGAATTTTCTATCAGCACGAAAACCGGATCGGCTCCGAATCCTTGATTCAACTGAATCCGCCGCAGTTTGTTGATACTGAGGAAGTCGCAGGCGCAACCAGCGACGTATTTCAGCTACAGAATGGGTTCCCTTCGTCGATCGTTAATGCGACAGCCCCGCCGCTGTATGATCTCCAGATACGGGCGCAGGATCCGAATGAGCGGACGCCATATGTCGAACAAACGAGCTTCGGACCCGAATTTCAAGTTGCGAGTGACACAGTGCTCTCAGCGACCTACGTTGGCAATTGGGGGCGCAAGGAAGAACGTGTGCGGGATTACAACCAGCCGGTCGTCACGGGCTTCGACACAGGCTGTCCGATTTTGCAGTATCCGTACGCTAACCTGAACACGGTAACGACCGTCGATACATATACCGGCACAGGTTGCGCGAGCTCAGGTTCACACGCGTACCTGGAAACGGCTACAGATGACGGAAATTCGGACTACAACGGTCTCGAGCTCGCCTTGCGACGCAGAGCGTCCAAGGACATAAGTTACTCGCTGGGCTACACCTTCAGCCACGGTCTGGCCAATTACCGCGACAACTTGACGGCCGGACAGTTACCTCAAAACTCGTACAACTACGGCAACGAGATGGGCAATTCCGTTTTCGACGTTCGTAGCCGCTTTGTCGGGAACTTCCTTTGGGAATTGCCGTTCGGACAGGGTCAACGCTTCATGTCCGGCGACAACGTGGCCGCCCGTTGGCTGGGTGGATGGCAATTCAACGGAATCATCACCCTACAAACCGGAACTCCGTTTACCGTCACTGCAAATAATGATGGGTTAGTGGACGGCAATAACCCCGTGTATGCGAACTGTATCGGGGATCCTTACGCTGGCGCGACGACTAATCACAATTTGTACACAACCACGGGGTTTATCATCAATCCGGCGGCATTTTCGCAGCCCGGTCCGGGGCAATTCGGGACATGCGCTCCGTATCAGTTTCATGGTCCCGGAATCCAGATGTGGGATCTGAGCCTATTCAAACAATTCAAGTTTACGGAACGATATCAGCTGCAGTTCAGAACCGAATTTTTCAATTCGTTCAACCATCCCAACTTCGCAAACCCAAGTGCGGATATCGCTTCGCCAGGTTCGTTTGGGAAAGTTTCCAACACGCTTGCGCCGATTCTGGGTACCGATTCGGGCGGACCGGGCGATCCTCGTGAAATCCAATTCGCACTCAAGCTATACTTCTGACGCCCGGCGCGAGAGCGGCGAGAACCGCTCTCGCATCTTCTCTCGAGCGTTTCTGATTCGAATACCGGATGGGATCGAACGCCCTTCTAGGAGGTTGGTTTGGCGGTTACGTGTCGCGTGACGGCAGCGCAAGCAACGATCAAATTCCTGAAAAGCCAGTATGTCGAACGAGATGGAGTCGAGCGCCCTTTTTTTGCGGGCTGCTTTGGGATTTTTGGGCACGGGAACGTGGCGGGAATCGGGCAGGCGCTACAGCAGAATGAGGACTTTCCTTATTACCTAAACCGCAACGAACAAGCCATGGTTCACACGGCGGTGGCGTTCTCGAAGATGAGCAATCGCCTGCGCGCGTTCGCGTGCACGTCTTCGATTGGCCCGGGAGCAACCAACATGATAACCGGCGCCGCGACAGCCACCGTGAACCGCATTCCTGTGCTTCTGCTACCAGGTGATATTTTTGTTCGACGCAACGTCGCTCCAGTCCTGCAACAACTCGAGTCAGCGCAGACGCAGGATATTTCAGTCAACGATTGCTTAAAGCCGGTCTCCCGTTATTGGGACCGCATCTCGCGGCCCGAGCAACTTCTGACCGCCTTGCCGGAAGCTATGCGTGTGATGACTTCTCCCGCCGAAACGGGAGCCGTCACACTCAGCATGCCGCAGGACGTGCAGGCGGAAGCTTTGGAGTATCCGTCGGCTCTTTTTGAGAAGCGAGTCTGGAGCGTTCCGCGGGCGCGCGGAGACGCGCAAGCGATGCGTCGCGCAGCCGAAATGATTCGCGCGGCGCGGCAGCCACTGCTCATTGCGGGTGGGGGTGTGATCTACTCGGAAGCTTCAGGAGCTCTCGCTACATTTGCCGAACACACGGGAATCGCCGTCGCTGAAACGCAAGCCGGAAGAGGTTCGCTGCCCTTCGATCATTCGCAGTGCCTGGGAGCCATGGGCGTGACGGGCACTCCCGGAGCCAATCTGTTGGCGCGCGATGCCGACCTGATTATCGGAGCGGGCACGCGATACACGGATTTCACGACCGCTTCAAAGACTGCCTTTCAGAACTCCGCGGTCAAATTCATCAACATCAACGTGGCGGAATTCGACGCGGGGAAACACGGCGGCGTGCCGGTGGTGGCGGACGCTCGGACGGCCCTCGAGGAGCTTACGCAACTTGTCGCTGGATATCAGACACCGGTCGAATATCAGGAGCGCGTCGGCAGGTTTCGAGATGATTGGAATAAGGAGGTCGATCGGCTTTTTCATCTTCAGCATGGCCCCCCGGTCAGCCAGAGCGAAGTCATTGGAGTAGTAAGTTCAGTTTCGGAGCATCGTGACGTCGTTGTCTGCGCGGCTGGTAGTTTGCCCGGAGATCTTCACAAATTATGGCGCGTGAGGGATCCCAAGGGTTATCACCTGGAGTACGGCTACTCCTGCATGGGCTATGAAATCGCGGGCGGGCTGGGTGTGAAAATGGCCGCGCCGGAACGCGAAGTCTACGTCATGGTCGGCGACGGATCCTATTTGATGATGGCACAGGAGATCCATACTTCCATCCAAGAAGGGATCAAATTGAATATCGTGGTGCTCGATAACCACGGATTCGGGAGCATCGGCGCGTTGAGCGAATCTTGCGGGAGCGGCGGATTTGGCACGGAATACCGGCTCAGGAAGGACGGAAGGCTCAAAGGAAATACGGCCAACGTTGATTTCGTCGCGAATGCGCGAAGTCTTGGCGCCGAGGCTGCCTGGGTGCGCACTCTCGATGAATTAAGGCAGGCGCTGGTCGCCGCGCGAGCGAGCAAGCGAACCGCTGTGACGGTAATCGAAGTGGATCGCAACGCGCGTGTTCCCGGCTATGAATCCTGGTGGGATGTCGCCGTCGCGGAGGTCTCGGAGATGGAGAGCGTCCGCCGTGCGCGCGAAACATACGAAAAAGCCGTGCAGCGGGAGCGGCATTTTTTCTGAAGCTGGAGTGAATGTGGCTTCGTCAAGCATTCAGGAAGAATGAAAGGCGGGCAACTGACGCCGTTTCCCCAGGGAGGTTGACATGCCAGAAACTTCTTATGCCCAGGAGGTAATGATTCACTCTGCTCCCGTAGCACAGGACAAATCTGGAGTGCTCGTGTCGGTTACGCGGGAGCGGGCAAAGTGGGACACGATTAACTTCTCGGTGCGCCGGTCGGTTGCCGGGCAATATTGGCAGAGCAATACGCGGGACGAGGAAGCCGCTCTCGTTGTCCTGGGAGGCAAAGCGACGCTGGACTGGGGCGAAGGGCCGCGCGAAATCGGCGGGCGCAAGGACGTTTTCAGCGGCTTTCCATACGCGGCGTATCTGCCGAGCCGTACTCCTTTTGAAGTTTCCGCGATCACCGATTGTGAATTCGCGGACTGCCGCACGCCTTCTTCGGCGCGGTTTAGTCCACGAATCATTACTCCGGCGGATTGCCGCGAGGAAATCCGCGGCGGAGGAAATTGCACTCGCCAAATCGTCGATGTCATTCGCCCGGAGTTCCCCGCCGATAAGCTCTTGATCTGTGAGGTTTATACGCCGAGCGGAAATTGGTCGAGCTATCCTCCGCACAAACACGACGTTCACAATCCGCCGGACGAAGTGGACCTAGACGAGACTTATTATTACCGGATCAGCAAGCCGGAAGGATACGCGTTTCAGCGCCTGTACGACGCCGCGGGTACGCGCGACAATACTCTGACACTCGTCGACGGCGATTTGGTGCTGATCAAGGATGGCTACCATCCTGTCGTCGCGGCACACGGGTACGATGTGTATTACCTCAATGTGCTTGCGGGCAGCGCCCGTTCGATGGCTGCCAGTGATGATCCGCGCTATTCGCACCTCCGCAAAACCGGTTTGGAGCGAGATGCTCGCGTGCCCTTGGTTCGCGCCGGCGGAACGGAGCGAAATTCGTAAAGTGGTTTTTTCTAACGCGGCAGGAGTGCTGCCGGAGATTCTCAAGACCGGTTGATGCGCGCCGCGGGAGTGTGGCAGAGGCCATTTTTCGTTGCGCGGTCCGGGCCAGGAAAGGAGATTTTGGTAATGCCATATCAGATTGGAATCGTCGGAGCGGGAGGCATTGGAAACATACACGCCGCTATTTTGTCCAAGGATTCACGTGTGAAGCTTCGTGGCTTTTTTGACGTGGAGACGGACCGCGCGCAAGCAATGGCTGCGAGGTTTGGCGGCCAGGCCACCCGATCGCTAGAGGACCTTTTCAAGGAATGCGACGCCATTTTTGTTTGCACCCCCAATACGACGCATGAACAAGTCGCCATGCAAGTTCTGGAAGCGGGCAAGCATGTTTTTTGCGAAAAACCCTTCGCGCTGAATTTGGAATCGGCGACGCGATTGCGCAATCACGCGACCCGCTCCGGAGTTCTTTATCAGCTCGGCCATAACCGTCGTTTCGCGCCAGTCTACAAAATTCTTAAGGGCGCGATCGACAGAAACGAGCTTCGGCCGCTTTCCGTACACGCCAAAATGAACCGCGGCGAGCTGCTGAATCCGCCGTGGGTTTGGGACGCGAGCCTCACCGGGGGCTTTCTGTACGAAACGCCGGTGCACATGTTCGATCTGATGATGTTTTTCTTCGGAAAAGTGGATTGGGTGGAGGTGGCTGCACGTGCTCACCAGCATGATGAATTAGATGACTTTTCCATCCTGCTCAGTTTTCAATCCGGTTTGCAGGCGACGATGAAAACTTTCGCGCACGCCAGTTGGCACTTTCCTTTCGAACGCTTTGAAGTTTACGGAATGCACTCGACGTACGAAACGTTCGAGATGGAAAAAATTTCCTTCACGAACGGCCTAGAAACACGCACGACCGCTTACGATTTTTCTCTCGCGACCATGCACGAGAAATGGGGCTACATCGAAGAAGACCGGCTTTTCGTCGACGCCCTCGAAGGAAAATCGTCTCCCGCGATTACTGCCGACGACGGTTATAACGTCGTCGAATTGATCGAAGCTTGTTATCAAAGCGCCAGGGAAGGCGCGCGCGTCAACCTAGCGGCACTCGTAAAGGAGCGCTAAGTTGGATAGATTCTCCGAGCGCATTCGCTTTGCATCTGCCCCTGTCAGTTGGGGCGTGCAGGACGATCCCGGTCCGGCCTGGAAGCAACCCCACGAGCAAATCCTCGAAGAAATCGTTTCCGCGGGCTACACGGGTACGGAATTAGGACCCTACGGATTCTTCCCTACCGATCCCGCGGTTTTGAATAAGACCTTGCAGCGCTTTGGATTGTCCATGCTTTCTTCCTTTGTTCCCGTTTCGATCACCGAACCTTCTCGCGGAGAAAAGGTGATCGAACACGTCCGCAGGGTCGGCACGCTAGTCTCCGCATTGGGCGCCCGCCTGCTTGTTCTCGCCGATTGCCAAACACCCCAACGAAGGGAAATCGCCGGTCGAGTTCCGATGGACGGAAGCAAATCGCTGACATTCGCTCAATGGAAAGGCGTGGGAGCGGTCATCCGCCGGGTCGAGCAGTCTGCCGCGGAATTCGGCCTCCGCGTTGTTTTCCATCCCCACGTTGCCACTTTCGTCGAAACTCCTATGGAGGTGGAGTACCTTTTCGATGCGCTCGCTGGCACGCAGGTCGGTCTGTGTCTGGATACGGGGCACTGCGTTTACGGAGGCGGAGATCCAACGGACGAGGCACGAAAATACCGTTCCCTGCTGCAGTATGTGCATATCAAAGACATCAACGCGCGCATTCTAGGAGAGGCTCGGCGTCAGAAACTTAACTTTGAGCAGGCGATTGGCGCTGGAGTATTTTCTCGGATCGGAAGCGGATGCATCGATTTCGATGGTTTCTTCCGATTCTTGGCCGAAAGCAACTATTCCGGATGGGCCATCGTGGAGCAGGACGTGATTTACGGCAAGACAGTCGTTCCGCCCGTAGAGAGCATGCGCGCCAGTCTCAGCTATCTGAAAAATCTAGTGTCTAATCTTTCGTCCGCACGCCAACTCTCATAAACACTCGCCCAATCGGAGGCAGCCGCCAACAGGAGCGAACTGACTTATGCTGCTTGGAGCTTCATCTGCTGTCCGAATGCCCGAAGATATTCGGCCAACACTTGCCGAGCGACATCAGGACGGCCAACCAGAGGATTTTTCTCCAGGGCGGCAAGCGCCAAATCGCTTGAATGCTCTATAGAAGCGCGCACGGTAAGCCGTTCATATTCTTTAACTTGGAGAAGCAAGGGGCGAACAGCTTCCGGCGCGCGCCCCACTCCGGGCGTATGAACACCGCGAGAAGAGACTTCGCACGGGAGTTCCACCGCGTCGTCGGCATGGAGATCTTCCAGCGCTCTGCCGTTGCGAATCGTAAGAGGAATCACGGAAGGCGATTCTGCGTGCAACGCCTGCAGGACGAGCAGCGCAATTCGCTCGTAACCCGAAAACTCCGAATAGAGTTCCTGATTCTCTTTGCGCCATTGGCCGGCCGTCGCTTCGATGCTGAAATACGAGGCGTTCCGTTCGCGCAGATAATCTTCATAAATCTCGATTAGCTTCGATTCGGGCGCCTGCGCGAGCCTCTGAAACAGCCGTGTGTTCATCGCTACGATGGCCTGCCCGCGCGATTGGCCGCTTTGTTTCGTGTTCTTGTATGCCTTTTCAGGGAAATAATAAAAGTAGAGATATTCCGTGGGCAGCAACCTCAATTGTTGAATAAACTCTGGTGGGAAAAGCCCGCGCCGATAGCATTTCTGAATGATCTCGGGTGAAGACAGCACCCTCGGGAGCAGTTCCGTGCCTGCCTCGTCGCGAATCGACCGCACCCAGCCTAAATGATTCAATCCGAGGTAGTCGAATCGCAGTCCGAACGGACTTCGGTCGAGCGCATGGGCGATTGCTTCAAACGTTTCTAAAGGAGTATCACATACGCCGATGACATCGACTCCGCTATGATTCAATAGCCCCTGCGAAATGATTCCGACTGGATTTGTGAAGTTGATGACCGTGGCGCGCGGAGCGACACGTTCAATCAGGTGCGCATATTCCAGCATCACGCTCAAATTCCGCAGAGCGCATGCGAAGCCGCCTGCGCCCACCGTTTCCTGGCCAACCAGTCCATGTGCCAACGCAATCGTTTCGTCTTTGACTCGCGCATCGATACCACCTACGCGAATGCTCGTAATGACGTAGTCCGCTCCTTCCATAGCACGCTCAGGATCGGAATAAGCTGTGAGGTGCGCACGTAGTTCCCTCCTCTTGCCCATCGATTCCGCAACCCTCTTCATGATCTTCACGCGTTCAGGATCGATGTCCCACAACGCCAACTCATCCAGCCGCACGTTGCCGGCAAGCCCCGCGAGACCGTGGACCAGCAGGGGGGTCCGAACCCCCGCGGCTCCGATAAGAGTAATCTTCATGATGGCGCTATCTCCTCCGTAACGATCTCCCGGCGTGAATGTTCGAAACGGCCGCAATTCGCGTTCCCGTTCCTCAACACTATTTCAGCGAAACTTCTTCATCAATTTCTTCAGTCTCTCCCGCGTCGGAATTGCACAAGATCCTCCGGCGCCGGTCGTTGCGAGCGCCCCGCAAATATTGCCGGCTCGCATGCACTCCTCCAGTGACCATCCGGCAAGATAGCCATGAAGAAAACCGCCGTTGAAAGCATCGCCCGATCCTGTCGCATCCACCGCGCGCACGCGAATCGATTTCATGCGTACGATTTTTCCGTCGCGCACGGCCAGAGATCCATCGCGACCAAGCTTAACAACAGGAACTCGGACCCAGCGCGCCAGTTTCCTTGCGGCTGCTTCGACCGTCTTTTCTCCCGTCATGGCCGTTGCTTCCAGCTCATTGGGAAACGTAAATTCGAATTCCTTCAGGAGTGAGGGCAATCGTGAAGACTCGAACACTTCGAGATTCCATCCCAAATCCGCCGAAACCGTCAAACCTCGCTTGCGAAGTTTGCGAATCGCCGTCATCCACGGCCGGGGAGGCCAGAGTGCACACGCCATATGCAAATGATGTGCTCTCCGCAACTGCTTCTGCACACCACTCCGCGCCAAGAGTCTTCCGAGTCTTACATTGATTCTGTCGTGAGTGATCATCATGCGATCGCCTTCGCAGGCGGCGCAGACGGTGATCGCGGTTGCTAAATGCGGGTCGCATTCACAACCTTGCGTGGAGATGCCGCTCTGAATTAGCCTCTGCCACTCCGGACTCGCAAGCGCATCTCGTCCGATCCTGGTAATGGCACTGACCGGAGTTCCTAATCCTGCCGCTACCAATGCAGTCGTTGCCAGGCCGCCACCGGGAAACCGCGCGAAGCTCGCGGTCTTCACCTCTTCGCCCATCCGGGGAACCGTTGGCAGGTTGTAGAACACTAGATCAAAAAAGAATTCGCCAAAGACCACCATGCCTCGGTCGCTTCGAGCGGAGGCGGGAATCACCATCATGGAATCATAACAGAGTTGAAGTGGCGCACAAAGAAACGCGGCGAATACACCGAAACGTTTTGGTGCCTGTATTTTAGCGGCTTACCGGATGTTTCCGATCAGCTTTCCCGCAGAAATCTCTCTGCCGTTGCTATTGCGATGCAACCTGAACAAGTGTTCGGTAAATCATCTCCGTTCCCTGCTCCAGCGACTCGACCGGCACTCGTTCATCATTTCCGTGCATGCGTGTCAAATCTTCGGGTGTAATCGGATAGGGATAAATGCCGTAAACAGGAACGCCTCTGCTCCGCCACGCAATCGCGTCCGTACCGGCTTGAAAAAGATATGGCGTAACAGGCCTGCCCGGCCAAACTGAATGAGCGCCAGCCTCCAACGCCCGGTAGAGATCTGTGTTAGTGCCCGACGACTTCAAACTCTCGGCTTCTTCCACAAGTTTCTTCACCCGGGCAGCGTCGGGATTGTCCCCCGAAGGAAGCGAAACATCCACGCGCGGGTCGTCGATCACTTTGCGAATCTCCGCAATAAACCGGTGCAGGTCGGTCCCAGGAATGAGCCTCAGATTAAGAGTTGCCTGCGCGGATCCGGGAATCACATTGCCCCGAAATCCCGCTTTGAGGAAGACGGGAGCGAAGGTGTTACGCATAATTGCATGCAGCAATACGTTCTTGCTGATCTCTCGGCTCGCCTCTTGAATCACTTGCGGGTCCCTGCTGTTTACCAGGTCCTCGAAACACTTGGAGAGCGGCGGTTCGCTCGTCTTCGCGAGGGTTTCGAAAAATTCCCTGGTGCTGGGAGTCAACTCCACCGGCGGTTCGTAATCCGCCAGCCTTGCCATCGCCTTGGACAAAATGAAAATGGCGCTGTCGGGTCTCGGCATCGAGGAATGTGTGGACGTTCCGTTCGCGGTAAGGATCAAGGGAACCGACACCTTGTCTCCCGTCGAGATGCTCACGTACTGCACACCCCTCGCATTTTTGATGATCCATCCGCCTTCATTCAAAGCGAACTCGCAGTTCATCAGATTCCAATGCGATTCGGCGAGCCAACTCGTGCCGTAGGGCCCGCCACCTTCTTCATCGGCTTCAGAAAGGAAAATCACATCGCGGTGCAGCGGCACGTGATTCTTCACCAGCTCCATAATCGCCTCGGCGAAGACGGCGATGCCGCCCTTGAAATCCATCGCGCCACGGCCATAAATGTAGCCATCCTTTACCTGCCCTGCGAACGGATCGACGGTCCATTTATCCCGTTCCACTCCCACAACGTCCGCGTGCGCCGCCAGCAGCACCGGCGCTTTGGATCCATCACCCTTGATTCGCGCAATGAAATGGACTTTCCCTGCGTCCGGTGTGGGAACGATCTCAACCTCGGCCCCGAGCGCGCGAAACTTCGTCGCCAACAATTCCGCCAATTCTCTGTTGTCCCCGGGGGGATTACTGGTATTCACGCGAATGAGTTCAGTCAAGAGGTCGGCCGTAGGATTCTGTTTAACCTGCGCCGGTGTTTGGCGAGTGAGGCTGAGGCAAATCCCGGCGACGATCGCCAATTTAAACATCGTTGATGCTTTCATTGTGCCTCTGCTCCGATGTTTTTCGGATTGACGAAAGGCATTTGTCGACAAATCTCCATTCCTGCCTGGCTGGAGT
>JBAPRL010000038.1:0-23853 GCA_049281095.1 Candidatus Acidiferrales bacterium | reverse complement strand
GCGTCGGCAATTGGCGCGTCGATGGTGGGGCTGCGGCCGATCGCGGAAATTCAGTTCGCTGACTTTATTACGCCGGCGATGGAATCGCTGGTGCAGCAGGCGTCGAAGATTCGCTATCGCAGCTCCGGTGGATATGGCTGCTCACTGACGGTGCGAATCTGCTGCGGCGGAGGCACGGGCGGCGGGCTGTACCATTCGCAGGAAAATGCCTCGTGGTTCGTGCACGAGCCGGGACTGAAAGTCGTGATGCCGTCCACGCCTTATGACGCGAAGGGCCTGCTGCTGGCGGCGATTCGCGATCCGAACCCGGTGCTCTATTTCGAACACAAGAAGCTGTATCGCACGGCGAAGGGCGACGTGCCCGAAGGCGATTACACCGTGCCGATTGGCAAGGCGGAGACGCGGCGGCAAGGGCGCGACATGACCATCGTGACTTACGGCTATATGACGACGCTGTGCCTGGAAGCAGCCGAGAAGATGGCCAAGAACGGCGTGGAAGCTGAAGTGATCGACTTGCGGACACTGTCACCCCTGGACAAAGAAACGGTGCTCGAGTCCGTGCGCCGCACCAACAAGTGCCTGATTGTCCACGAAGACAAGCGCACGCTGGGGATCGGCGGGGAAATTTCCGCGATTGTGGCGGAAGAGGCTTTCGAAGATTTGGATGGGCCAATCGTGCGCATTACCGGGCCGGATATTCCGGCGATTCCGTTTGCGCCGCCGCTCGAACACGCGTGGATGGTCAACACGGATAAAATTGTCGCGGGAATGGAGAAACTCGCGGCTTACTAATCGCAACGGATTTGTGATTCGCGGGCGGCGTCGGTTATTTCGGCGCCGCTTTTTTGTTTTGAGGCGTGCATTCTATTCGCAGCATCCAAAATCTCGCGGGCGTGCGTACGCAACACATGAAGCGCAATTCGATAGGTTCGGACATTTGGCTCGTGGCAGCCGCGACTCTCGCGCTGCTCATCTCGGCCTCGTCTGCGTCTGCGCAGGCGCGCGCAACCGGACCTCACACAACCGTAACGCTGCTCGCGAATGGCGACAGATTGGCGGCTGGCGAGCGGCTATGGATCGGACTGCAGTTCCAGATGGAAAAAGGCTGGCACCTCTACTGGGTAAATCCGGGCGATTCCGGCGAGCCGCCGAAGGTGCAATGGCAATTGCCGTCTGGATTCCGTGCTGGAGCAATTGAATGGCCCGCGCCAATCAAATTGACAGCGCCGTCGATCGTGGACTACGGATACGAAAATGAGGTGCTGTTGATGACGCCGGTCAGTGTTCCGGCGAACCTGAAAAGCAGCGAGAGTGAAACACTTAGCGCGAAAGTGGATTGGCTGGTGTGCCGTGAAATGTGCATACCCGGCAAGGCGCAACTGTCTCTCACGCTGCCGGTGAACACACGATCCAGTAAATCAAAAAGCAGAGAGGCTCGGTCGGCCGCGGCGCTGTTTCAACGAGCGCATGCGAGAATTCCCCTACCTGCGCCCTCGGCCTGGAAAAGTTATGCGACTGATGAGAAAAATGATTTCGTGCTGACGGTTGAGACGGGCAAACGGGAAACCGCCGCAACGTTCTTTCCTCTCGCGGCGGAGCAGGTCAAGAATGACGCCGCGCAGGTGGCGACACCTTTTTCGCGGGGCGCGCGTCTAAAATTGCAGAAGTCAGACGGGCTGCTGAAGCCTATCGCGCAATTGCGGGGCGTGCTGGAACTCGGCCCCGGACGTGCGTACCAGATTGCAGCGCCGGTGCACAGAACCACTACGCGAAATCAGCAATAAACCAGAAAACGAGGAGGCAAACGAACATGAGAAAAAGGATCATTGCGGGTTTGGCTATGCTTGCGAGTATGGCCATGATCGCAACGCTTGCGTGGGCCGTGCGCGTCGGCGAATCCGCGCCCGATTTCACCGCGACTGATTCGGACGGGCAAACCCATCACTTGTCCGATTACCGCGGGAAGTTCGTGGTGCTGGAGTGGACCAATCGAGGTTGCCCCTACACGCGGAAGCATTACGACAGCGGCAACATGCAGCGCTTGCAGCAAGAGTGGACCGCGAAGGGCGTGATCTGGCTGACGGTGCTGTCATCGGCGCCGGGAAAGCAGGGCTACATGGACGCCGCGGATGAAAATGCGTATCTCAAGCAAGAGAATGCGCACCCGACGGCGGCGCTGCTCGATCCCACGGGCACGCTCGGCCATCTCTACGACGCGAAAACTAGCCCGCAGATGTTCGTCATCAATCCGCAAGGGACGCTCGTTTACGACGGCGCGATTGACGACAAGCCAACTACAGATGTGTCGGACATTCAGGGCGCGAAGAATTATCTCAGCGAAGCGCTTGAGGAAGCGATGAGCGGAAAACCGGTGAGCGATCCGGTCACGCGACCGTATGGCTGCTCGGTGAAATACGCAGGCGAATAGCTGAAAACGAGGATTCGCTGGAACCGGCGGCGCTGATATGGCGCTGCCTTTTCTAAGTAAGGCTGCGGCCGCCATCGACGGCAAGAATTTGGCCCGTCACAAAATCGGTCGTCGCGAAAAAGAATACAGCATCCGCGATTTCTGAACCTTTACCGGTGCGATGCAGCGGCGCTCGGCGAATGTATTCTTCGTCGGGCTCTTCACCGGGAAACTGAATTGTCCCCGGAGCGATGCTGTTCACGAGAATTTCCGGTGCGAGAGCGCGAGCCAGGCAGCGAGTCAGCATAATGACTCCCGCCTTGGACACGCAATAATGCGTGAACTTAGGCCACGGAAGCATTCCGCCAAGCGAAGAAATATTGATGATACGCCCATGCCCGCTGCGCTTCAGGAGCGGCGCGGCAGCCTGCGCGCACAGGAATTGAGATTTCAGGTTTGTGGACATAACGGCGTCCCATTGCTCTTCGGTCAAGTCGAGAAAATCGGCGGCGAAAAACATTCCGGCGTTGTTCACGAGGATATCCAGACGGGAGAATTCGCGCTCGATGGTTTGGAACATGCGCTGGACGTCCTGTTTGCGGGCGACGTTCGCCGGAATGGCAAGAGCGCGGCGGCCGAGCTTGCGAACATCCGAAGCAAGGCTCTCCGCTTCGGACTGCGACGAAACGTAATTGATGACGATATCCGCGCCTTCCGCCGCGAGCTTTTCCACGATGCTGCGGCCGATGCGCTTAGCGCCGCCGGTGACCAAGGCGACGCGCCCTTCGAGTGCCTGAGGCAATTGTCACTCCTATCGAGCGATTTACGTTAGCATCGTCCGGCAGCCCAGGCCAACAGTTTTGACGGCGCTCTCGCGCAAACGATAGAATCGGTGTGGCAACCATCGCAGGAGGCGGAATGAAACTCGATTTGCTGGCGATTGCGGCGCATCCGGACGACGTAGAGCTGACCTGCGGCGGCACGCTCATCAAAATGGCGCAGCACGGATATAAGACAGGCGTCCTCGATTTGACGCGCGGCGAAATGGGAACGCGCGGCACACCGGAAACACGCCTTCATGAAGCGGCCCAGGCAGGGCGAATCATGGGCTTGTCAATGCGCGCAAACCTGGGATTGCCTGATGCGCGTCTTGAAGTCAGCGAACGGTATAAGTTGGCTGTGGCGGTCAAGATTCGTGAGTGGCAACCGCACACGGTGATTCTGCCTTACTGGGAAGGGCGCCATCCGGACCATTACAACGCAGCGCGGCTGTCCTACGAAGGATGCTTTCTGGCGGGCTTAAAACAACTGGCGATTCCCGGTGAAGCATTCAGACCGTTCAAGATTTTGTATTCGACGACCTACGATGAGACAGTCAAACCCTCGTTTGCAGTGGACATCACCGCGCAGTTCCAGCGGCGGCGGCAGGCCATTTTGGCTTACCAGTCGCAGTTCCGGCCGAAAAAGCGCGAGGGCAAGTCCAAAGTACATCTGCCGCTCGATGAGCTGGAGGACCGCGTGAATCTGACGTCGCGGCATTACGGCCAGATGATCGGCGTCAAATATGCGGAGCCTTTTCTGGTTCGTGAGATTATGCAGGTGGAAGACGTAGTGAAGATGCCGGTCCGATCGGTCTAGAAATGGGATGCGCTTGAGTTTGTCATTGCAGGCGATTTTTATGCGAGGCAAGGTGCGGCAGGTAGTGGTCTTGGTGTTGGCGATTATCGCAGCGAGCGGATTGATGGCTCAACAAACCGGCGGTTCGGCGCCTACGACAAATCAGCTGCAGTACGCCGACAGAAACCGCCTCGTTCGGCCAAAAAATTACCGCGAATGGATTTATCTGTCTTCGGGTTTAGGAATGGCGTACAGCCCGAATCCAAACACTCCTCCAGCTTTCACAAATGTTTTCGTCGCGCCGGGAGCGTACCGAGCATTTGTTGCCACGGGCCACTGGCCGGACAAAACCATATTGGTGCTCGAAGAGCGCGAAGCGTCGAGCAAAGGCTCCATCAACAAGGGCGGCCATTTTCAGTCGGATGTGCGAGGAATTGCCGCAGCCGTGAAAGACGAAAGCCGCTTTCCGGAAAAGTGGGCATATTTTAGCTTTGGCTTGGACCAACAGAGCGCCCCAGCGAATCCGAAAGAAGCGTGCTGGCAATGCCATAACCAGCACGGCGCGGTGGACAACACGTTCGTACAGTTTTACCCGACGCTAAAACCAATCGCGATGAGGTTCGGAACTTACAAACCGAGAGAGTAGTTCAGACCCGCTAGAAAAATTCCAGCGGCACCGGAGCACGTGGCGATTATTGCGCAAGGACCGGGCAGCCAGCGCCATTTGAAATCCAAGTAACGCCGTCCTTGTTGAGCCTTACTTCATTGATGGGCGGCCCTACGTCGCCGGGCGAATTCTCGATTTCAAGCTGCACGAGCTTCGTCGCAAGCGCTGGAAGGTCGAAATCTTCACCCGTATTCTCGCGCATGAATTTCTCGGCGGCGGCCTTCTCTCCAAGCGAAACGAGTTCCCTGCCGTCCGAGCAGTCGCCCGGACACGTGACGCGATCAATCTTGATCGCAGGAGCGGGATTTGCGATCCATCCAAATCCACGCGCTGCGAGGTGCGGGACTCCGTCCTGATATTGAGCAAGGACCAGACTGACTACTTCCCTGCTGCTGTGCATCGTGAAGGCATAAGTACCCGGGTCTTCCCGCTGCAAGCGATTCAATTCTGTCATCAAGGATTGGGAAACGGCATTTTCAACGCGCGCGACTTGATCATCGAAATTCGCTGAGGGTAAAAGACTCTGCGCAACGATGTTCTTTACGTAGAAGTTGCGGCGCGCATCATGATCGAGGCCCGCCGCGGCGAAATAAAATTGTCTGTTATTGTAAATCTTGCAGACTGTGGGAGGCCCGGCTTGCCCCAGGTATGTCGCCTTGCTGTCCGTGGCGATGATCACGAATTCTGCCGTGCGCACAGCGATGATCGTTGTGGCGAAGGCCGAAGCTGGCACGAGGCAGAGCGCTAAGAGAATGCGGCTTATCCGCCCTGCGTGAACGAACATTTTCGGGAAGCAGTCGGCCATCACAGACTCCGCGACTCGGCCTAGAACTCTTCCGATTCTTGCGCGAAGCGGAAGCCCGGAAGGCTGGGAGACGGCCCTGCATGGGCGATGCGAATGCGCAAAGGCGCCTCCGTTTCGGAGCCTGCCTTGCGCAACACCGCAAATGTGGCCAGAGCTTCGTTGTAGACTTTCGTTACGAGGTACGAGTCACCCGTATCGTCCTTCTTCCAGACCTGACCGACCTGTATTTTCTTGAGGGCCATGCCGCTAACAAGCACTGTAGATAGAACAACAAGCAGCGTCAATAGAACTAAGTCTACAGGTTTTCATAGACACCACGAGGGCACCCTTGCGGGCGGCGCCTCTCGCATCCGGCGAGAACGGACGGGGGAGAAGAAACTCTTTCCGAGCACCCTGCATCAGATTCCTTAAGCATGGTGAGATGACTGGGGTGTATAATCCCCGTATTGCCAAGGAGGCGAGGCCCCATGAAGAGAACCTCCACGAGTTTTGCAGCTTTCTTTCTGTCGATTGCTATCTGCGCGCCCGCCGCGCTGGCTCAATCCGACACGGTAAAGCCAGGTACGGAATCTGACGTAAACGCGATTGGCAATCGAAAAGTGGGCCACGGGCCGGATATGTATTCCATCCAACGAGAAATCGCGCTTGGCAAAGAGCTCTCGCAGGAAGTGGAAAAGGTTTCCAAGCTAATTCAAGATCCGGTCATCGTCGGTTACGTCAACAAGGTCGGGCAGAACCTGGTGCGAAACTCCGATGCCGAAGTGCCCTTCACCATCAAGGTGATTGATGACGAGCATTTCAACGCGTTCGCTCTGCCGGGTGGGTTCTTTTACGTTAACACCGGCGTAATCCTGCACGCCGACGAGGAAGCCGAACTCGCCGCCGTTATGGGGCACGAAATCGCACACGTCGCGGCGCGGCACCAAACTCGGAACGCCACAAAAGCGAACATCATGCAGATCGCGTCCATCCCCCTCATTATGACTTTACCGGGAACTTGGGCCGGGTACGGAATCTACGAGGGAATGAATTTTGCAATTCCGATGACATATTTGAAGTTTGGCCGCGACGCGGAGCGCGAGGCGGATTACCTGGGAATTCAATACATGTACAAAGCCGGATATGATCCGAACGCATTCGTGACGGCCTTTGAAAAGATCGAGGCTGAAGAAAAGAAGCAGCCCGGGACGATTCCTAAGATTTTCGATACTCACCCGCCCACGCCGGATCGCGTCATCGCGGCTCAAAAGGAGATCGCTTCAATCCTCCCATCTCGTCCCGAATACATTGTGACGACTGCTGAATTCGATACGGTCAAAGCGCGGCTCCTACGGCTGGAAGCAGGCGAAAAGCTTCAGGAAGCGCGCGATGGCAAGCCCACGCTGAAAAGCAAAGCAGAGCAGAAGAGCGCTCAGCAACAACAGCAGCAGGGGCAAACGGATGGTGATGATAGCGCACCGGTGCTGAAGCGCCGGCCGAACTGAAATAGCATACTCATGCGCGTGTGGAAAAGCGGCTCGAAAGGGCCGCTTTTTTTTTGGAACAGGGACCGCCTTCTTCCTTCAGAGAGTTACGACCTTCGCGGTTCTGCAAGGTCGGCAATGCCCATACGCTTGAGCGACTCACTGTAATAGCGGCGGTAGAGGATATCCCATTCTTCGCTGCCTTCGAGAATTTCTCTCTTCTGCGAAGCGATCTTGGCGCGAGCTTCGGCGTCGACTTGTTCTTCCTGCTTCAGCAATTCCTGCAAAATGGTGACGACTTCCTGGCGGATGGTATCGCGGTCCTCGACAAAGTCCACATCTTCGACGGAAACAAGAAGGTCAATGATTCGGTGAGAGAGGCGTACCGTCTTTTCGCGGGTCAGTCGCATCAGCGAAGAATCAGCTTCCTCTGGCGCGCGAGTTCGCCCTTCACTTTCTTGTACATTTCCTGGTACGAAGCCCCCACTTTCCGCATTTCGTCGTTGTGCTGTGCAAGGATGTCGCGCACTTCTTCGTTCAGCCGATCCTCGACGGCGAGCTCATCGGCCATAGTTTGCCGCACTCGCTCGGAGAGATGCTCAACGGATTTGGCCTCGATCATTTGGCGGTCCACGAGGCGCTTAACCACTTCCTTAGACATGTATCCGACGAAATCGCGAGAGAGGAGCATCCGTTTTGTTTTGACTGCAATATCGAGTGTACTTTGGCGAGTACCAGAACGTCAAGCCAATGAGAATCACCCCCAGAAAACTGGGAGAAATAAACGATTACGGTCGCGGTTGACGCTCAGCAAGCCTTCGGATAGCATGTTACGGGCGGTTAGCTCAGAGGTTAGAGCATCCCGCTTACACCGGGAAGGTCGTGCGTTCAAATCGCACATCGCCCACCAGTGTCGCTTCATTCCGCGCAGCTTGCGGGGACGTAGTTCAGCCGGCTAGAACGCTGCCCTGTCACGGCAGAGGTCGCGGGTTCGAGCCCCGTCGTCCCCGCCATTTCTTCACGCATCTAGAGAATTATCGGACTGGCGGCAGGACCCACACTTAGTTTCCGGGATGGTATTCCCGCTGAGTGTGCCCCTGAAGTTGCGAGCGATAGAAGTAAACGTCTCGCAGATTCCCGGTGCTGTACCGCTTGGCCTCATCGTCGAAGTGAGGTGACGCCGGATTGCCGCTCTCGCCGCCAGCCGTCACCGCTTTAGCGCGCACGGTCTTGCCGAATTCCACCACAGCTACGAAGCTGTTTCCGCTGGTGCCGTACCATCTCTTCGTATTCGAGTACGGGCGCGCTCCAAAAGACGCCAGCGAGCCCCACAGCGCCGAAGTGAACTCGACCGGTATGCTTGGCTTAGAGTCGTCGAAATGCGAAGCGATGTCATCGTCGAGACGCTGGAAACGATTGATGTCCCCCCAGGGTGTCTTCCAAGTTCCGAAGTCTGCCGTTAGCCGATCAGACGCCGCGGCGAGCGATTCCAGTAACTGCCCGGATGGCACTTTGCTGGCAACATAGTCGTAGATGGGTGTGTTGGCATCTCTCGCATCGCGGAAAAAGTGGTGCATGAGATCCGTCCCCCAGAAAACGGCAAGTGACGTAGGAACGGAATCAACTCCCCATCGCAGATTCCATGTGCGCAGCACTCCGATCTGATCCGCCAGCTTAGCTTTCAGCCGATGCGAGTCAGAGTCTTGGTCCCACGCCTTCATCAGCGCGGGAATTGTTTTTTCAAACCACGGCAGGTAGCTATCGAACGCCACGGAAGAAATCAGTGAATCGAGCGTCAAGTCTTTGTTCTTTTCGAGGACTCGGACAGCGTGCAGTCCGCGCGCGGATTCTCCGCCAGTCTCGACGTAAGCGGGAAAATCTTGCTTCTTCGGACTATCCGGCCCGGCTGCGGACCACGGCGCGTCATTCGAGTTGTAGATCCAGCCGCTCTTGGGATTCAGCAAATGCGGCGTCTCGTCAACAGACAGAAGCCCATGCCAGTCTGTCGCGGGATTGCTGCCATCGACGGGCTTTGTCCAATCAAAACTCGCGTCGCGCCTCGGAATGAAGTTGCCGTGGAAATAGGCGATGTCGCCTTCAGTATCGGCAAAAATCGTGTTGTTCGATGAGTTCGTATGCAGTTCCATCGTCTGCCGGAACGATTTGTAATCCGTTGCCTTGGTGCGCGTGTAAGACTGTATGAGCGCCTTTATCGGCTCCTGCATCAGCCGGATGGTCAGCCACTTCCCGTCCTGCTCGCCGATGACTGGCCCATGCGTAGTGTAAAACACGGTGAATTTCTTTGCGGCCATCCCGTGATCGGTCATGTACGGCACAGTGATTTCCTTCGTTATGACCGGAAGCTCCTCATTACCGCGCTTGTAAAAAAACTTGTTGCCCTTCTTCTCCACCGTCTCAAGGTACTCGCTGATCGCGTTGACGCCGCTTGATGTGTGCATCCAGCCGATGTGCGGGTTGAACCCCTGATACACGAAGAATTGGCCCCAGGTCACCGCTCCATATGCATCCAGCCCTTCATCACTCACCATCTGCAGCTCAGAACGGAAATAAAACGACGTATGCGGATTGATCAGCAGCAGCGCATGGCGGTCGACTGTGTTCGAGGGCGCGATGGCTATACCGTTCGATCCTGTGGGTTCGGCGGTCCCATCATCGTCATCCGCCGCCATCGTTTGTGGCACGGGCTGATGGCCGTAAAACGCAGCGAGCTGGTCGACGTTAACCCGCTCGATATCGCCTCCAATGCTTCCTTCGGTGAAGCTCAGCGCCATCCACGGCTCGAATTTCTTGATTACCCTCGGCTTTACCTCAGGATGCTTGTAAAGGTAGAAGTTCAGGCCGTCAGCGCACGCGTTCATCAGGGTCTTCAGCCACGCAGGACTTTCTGCGTACTGCTTCTTCAACGTTTCCGGATCGATGAACAGCTTCATCCGCAGGTCCTGGTAAATTTCAGACTCGCCCTCGGCCTCTGCCAGCCGCCCCATCGCGTTGATGTAATTCGTTTCGACGCGATTGAAGTCGTCCTCAGCTTGCGCATATTCCATGCCAAAGACAGCGTCGGCGTCCGTTTTTCCGTAGACGTGCGCGATGCCCCAGTCGTCCCGGATGATGGTGACGTTGTGGGCCTCTTGCTCCCAGCGCGCGACTTCCGGATTGCTGGCTCGCAGGGAAACAAAACACGCGGAAACTACAGCAAGCAGGAGAACAAGCTTCTTCATAATTGCCCCTGGTAAAACATGAAAATGTTCTGCGCGACCGCGACAGCGTAACATAATTTTCGCTACCGCCGCCTTCCCTTCCATCGTTTTTCCGAGCTAACATGCAGCGAGAATGGCCATTTCGGCAAACTCAATTCTGTTGGCCGGCGTAAACAGCGATGACACGTAAACTGCGTCGAGAAGACGATATCCACCGAGTAGGGCTAGCGCGGGCGCTCTCCAAGCTTGGCTACTGCTCGCGCTCGCAAGCAGGCGAGTTGATCCGCGCCGGCCGCGTGAGGCTGAATGGAATCGAGCGGCGCAATCCAGAAACGCCCGTGCATGTTGGACGTGATCGTGTCGAGGTGGACGGCAAGATCACGGGCGCCGCACACAAGATTTATTTGATGTTGAACAAGCCGCGCGGCGTTATTACGACCGCATCCGATGAAAAGGCCCGCAAGACTGTTTACGAGAACTTGCCCGACGATTTGCCTTGGGTCGCTCCTGTAGGCCGTCTCGATAAAGCGAGCGAAGGCCTGCTGCTCCTCACAAATGATTCTGAATGGGCTGCGCGAATCACCGCGCCGGAAACGCATGTCGACAAAACCTATCACGTGCAAATCAATACCGTGGCCGATGAGGCGCTCATCGAACGAGTGAAAAAAGGCGTGCGCTCCGAGAGCGGCGAGCTGCTTCGCGTAAGACACGCGGAAGTCTTGCGCCACGGCGAGAAAAATACGTGGCTCGTGATCGTGCTCGACGAAGGCAAGAACCGGCAGATCCGCCGAATGCTCGAGCACATGGGAATCGAAGTACTTCGCTTGGTGCGCGTGGCAATCGGACCGCTATTGCTTGGCGATTTGAGGAAGGGTGCATACCGCGCACTTAGCCTTCAGGAAAAGCAGGCGCTGGACAAGGCGATAAATCGCTTGGATGCAGGGTAACGAAGTCCCTAGCGTCGACCCCGCTCGTTCCGTCTCGGGGTGCTTAGCTGAGCGGCGGATGCTTCGTATGCCAGTCCGTACGCTGCTGAAACAACCGGGCGGCGGCGATCACGCGTTCATCATCCAGAGCCCGCGCCATGAACTGGACGCCGAGCGGCATGTGATTCTTATTGAAGCCGCAAGGTACGGTTAGCGCCGGCAAGCCGCAGAGACTCGATATCGCATCGGGCTGCATGCTGTTGCCGCGCCGATTGCGCGGACGGCGTTCTTCGCTCTGCTGTTGCTCGCGCGGAGGCTCCGGCGGAGGTTTCAGCGGAATCGCCGCCATGTCTTCACCCGGCGCGGCAATCACGTCAAAACGATCAAACAGCGCGTCGATCTTCTTCTGCAGGAACACGCGAACGCGCTGGATCTGAAGCAAATCGGAAGCGGAAAATTCCCGGCTGGCGTACCCGTTGATCTGTCCCAGTGGGTCCGCGAGCTCGGCGCAGCGCCCCGAATCGATCAACTCAGAAAATGCCGCAGCGGCTTCGATCAAAATCACCAGTTCGCTTGCTTCCTCGAAGGGCCCCTCGGGCAATTCCACATCGGAAACTTCCGCGCCATTTTTCCCCAGAATTTTCAATGCATCATCCGCAGCCGTGTGCAGCTCTGGATCGGCGTTTGGAAAAACGTTCGTCAGCCGGCCGATGCGCATTGGCCGAGATGAAACTTGCGCTGCCGAATAGCGAAAGTCCGCCAGGGGTGAAGGCAACGAATCGTGGTCATTCCCGTCGTGCCCCGCGACTACCGATAGGATCAGTCCGCAACAATCAGCGGTGCGCGCCATGGGCCCGATTTTGTCCATCGACCACGCAATCGCCATCACCCCATGGCGGCTCACGCGTCCAAAACTCGGACGCATCCCCGAAATTCCGCAAAGAGTCGATGGACAAATAATGGAACCGCGCGTATCGGAGCCGAGCGCGAAGTTCGCGAGTCCTGCGGAGACAATCGCTCCTGAGCCGCTCGAAGAGCCGCATGTCCAATAATCCGTATTCCACGGATTCTTGCATGGGCCTGTGAGCGACGCCTCCGCTGACTCGTAACCCAACCCGCCTGCCAACTCGATCATCGCGGCCTTGCCGATCAAGATTGCGCCGGCGCGGTTGAGCCTCTCGATGACGGTGGCGTTGTAGTCAAAACTTTGGTCGGCATAGGGCTTGGCACCCCACGTTGTTTTATATCCTTTGACGGCAAGCAAATCCTTCGCCGCATAGGGGATTCCATGCAACGGCCCGCGATAATATCCGTCGGCGATTTCCTTCTCGGCGGCGTGCGCTTGCTCGCGCGCGAGATCTTCGGTGATCGTGACATAAGCATTGAATTTTGGGCCCAGGCGCTTGCTGCGATCCAGATAGCTTTCCGTGAGTTCCATGGGAGAAATCTTCCGCGCGCGGATGCGCTCGCCAAGCTCTCGGATCGGGAGGTAAAGCACGTCTTCGCTCAGCATGGCTACGCTCCCTTCTTCGACGGCTCGGAGGGCTTGCGCTCTGAGCCCGAGATTCTCGTCGAAGAAGGCGCATTCCGCGGCGTTTTGTCATCGACGAGCTTCAGAACTGTCGCGGGGGTGTCGCCATTGGCCACGGGGATTGGCCGAATCGCCTCAAGCATCCTCACGTGGTAAGTCACCGTTCGGCGCATCAGCTTCTTTTGTTCGTCGGACAGCCGTACACCATATTTCGCGAAGACATGTTGAAGCTTCGCCTCGACTTCGGCCTTCGCGTCGGCAGAAAGTCCGGACGCGTCCTCATCTTGCAGCAAGGAAGCAATCGAGCGCACGCGCGGCGCCTCGCTCGATGAGATCGGAACAGCCGCAGCAGCCAGCGTGCCACCCGCGACGGTCAAGGCGACGCATCGCGCAAATTCTCGCCGCGAAACTCCGCCGGCATTATTGAGATGCCGCGTCTTTTTCATATGCCCTACCTTGCGCGGCGACGCGCGTTAGCAAAACGATTCGGTTGCTTGGTCACCACGGCGCGACAACATATCACACGCGCATCAGCAATGAAAACTTGTGTTAGGCGCAAAAACGCCCGTGGGGGAATTCCGTGTGGAAAACGCGGCCAAATGGTTTAGTGCGTGTGGGCCACGTTGTAGGAACCGCTGAAGAGGAACGTCGCCGCAGCCAAAGATTGAGGCGCCCACCAAATGTGGCGCGTCCAGCCGGAACTGCGTTGGAACCGGTGCGCAACATAGTCGAGCCCGATCGGTATTACCTGAATGGCGCCATAGATTGCTGGGGAGCTGGCATATGGCCGCATGATCGGATCCGCTTCGATACGGCCATTCGAAAGGGCGTAGCGCGTGGACCACGCGTCGAACGCAGCCGAGCTATGCTCCGTTGCGCTTAGCACGATCCACCACCTTCGGTGAGTCACAGGAGTCTCGTGCGGCGGACGAAAGGCCGGGGGAGGCGGCAGATACAAATCCGACATGGCGGAGGTCCCTGTAAGCTCGGCCACGGGCTGGACCGGTTGTAGATTCGATTTGGCGTGATCGTCAGCGGCTGTGAGGGCCGTTCCAGGGGTCTTAGCTGCCTCGGCAGCCACTGGTGGCGCGGAAGCCTTGAACTGGGCAGCTGGCTGCTCTTGAGGGCGTTGGGGCGGATTTCCAGCCCCCATCGCGGGCAATTGGAAGAGCAGGACCGCCATAGCCAGAATCATTCGCGTCACTCCCTGACACCCCTATTTGAATGGAGCGACGCCCCTCAGACCAATGGTACACAGAAGGCAATTGGCCAGTACCTCCGACTACCCTCCCCATAGTACCGATAGTGACCCGCTCGCGAAGGCAGCCGACTGACTTCTAAACGCGAGCGCTCACACAAAACAAAAAAGGCGCCCCGAATCCAGGACGCCTTGTGATATTGGCTGCCGTCACCCTCACCCAGCATTGGACTCGGACATCACCCCGGGAAAACTGACAAAGTACACACCCAACTTCGAATCCCGAGTCCATCAACTCTATCGTGCTAAGTAGCAGGATACGTGCCAAAGCGGAATATCGGGAGATGCCAACAATAAGTGCAATATATACTTATAGTTACAGATTGCATGCCACCGACTAGCGAGACAATTAGCCTCTTTTTATATATGATAATTGGGAGGTCTGCATGAAAATCCATATATGGCTCGACCGACTCGCGCAGCAGCCTACTCGGGCCCCTCAACCGGCGTTACTCTGGAGTCGCTGCGAGTAAACCGAGCGATTCTCTTGCCGCACCAAGCGTGCGCTCGAAATCCGCATCGGTGTGTGCCGCAGAAACGAAGAGCGCCTCGAATTGGGATGGTGCCAGCAGGATACCGCGGTCAAGCATCGCATGGAAAAATGCCGCGTAGCAGCTTGCATTCGACTGTTTCGCTTCCGCATAATTTCCGACAGGTTGCGACGCAAAAAATACGGTCGCAAGTGTTCCGGTCGAATTCAGCTGCGCCGTGATGCCAGATTCGCGAATCGCACCACGAAGCTGTTCCGTAAATCTTTCCGCCCGTGCGTTCAATTCCGCGTAAAAATTTGACGCTTCCAGCAGTTTCAAAACTTCAATTCCCGCCCGCATCGCCAGCGGATTTCCCGAGAGCGTTCCCGCCTGATACACGGAGCCCAATGGCGCGACGTGATTCATGATTTCCGCACGGCCGCCGTACGCTGCAACGGGCAAGCCTCCGCCGATGATTTTCCCCAGCGTCGTAAGATCTGGAGTAACGCCCTGCAGCGTTTGCGCTCCGCCATAGCACAGTCGGAATCCAGTGATCACCTCATCGAGAATCAGCAAGGAGCCCGCTCGACTCGTGATTTCGCGAAGGCCTTCCAGAAATCCGGGCGCGGGCAGCACCACACCCATATTTGCGGCAACAGGTTCGACAATCACTGCAGCAATCTTGCCGGCATGTGCAGCGGAGAGCTCCTCTACTGCATCGAGATCGTTATAGGGAGCATTCAGCGTGAGGTTAGCAAGTGATTCGGGCACGCCTGGACTCGACGCAATCCCTAGAGTCGCAAGCCCGGAGCCGGCCTCTGAAAGGAAACTGTCGGCATGGCCGTGGTAACAGCCTTCGAATTTCAGAATCAGATCGCGTTTCGTGAATGCGCGCGCCAAGCGAACCGCGGACATTGTCGCTTCCGTGCCCGAACTGACAAAGCGCATTTTTTCAACCGAAGGGATGGCCTCCTTGATGCGCTCCGCCAGTTCCACTTCGAGCTCTGTCGTTATGCCGTAACTGGTTCCGTGCGCGGCTTGGTCCTGAATCGCCTGGGTAATCGCAGGATGCGCGTGGCCGAGAATGAGCGCGCCCCAGGAGCCGACGAAGTCGATATATTCGCGGCCGTCTGCGTCCCATAGATGCGCTCCCGACCCGCGCTCAATAATCGGCGGCTCGCCGCCCACTGACTTGAACGCTCGCACGGGACTGTTCACTCCGCCGACGAGAGACTCCTGTGCGCGGCGCAGAATTTCTCTGCTTCTTGTAGTTTTGACTTTTGAAGGAGAGGCCATTGCAGACTTTCAGCAGGCCTTCAGCCAGCGCGCGAGGTCCTTGGCATGATAGGTGAGCACAACGGAGGCTCCCGCGCGTTGGATGGAAGTCAAAATCTCGAGCACCACTCGTTTCTCGTCAATCCAGCCGTTCTGCGCCGCGGCCTTGACCATTGCATACTCTCCGCTGACGTTGTACGCAGCCACGGGCACGTTGAAGGCCTCGCGCACGCGATGAACAATATCGAGATACGGCAACGCCGGTTTCACCATGATGACGTCCGCACCCTCTTCTATATCCAGCGCCACTTCCTTCAACGCCTCGCGCGCATTCGCGGGATCCATCTGGTAACTCGCCCGGTCGCCGAACTGTGGCGCGGACTGCGCCGCTTCGCGAAACGGCCCGTAGAAGCCCGAACAATATTTGGCAGCGTAAGAGAGGATCGCCGTGTCGGCGAAGCCGTTCGCGTCGAGCCGCGCACGAATCGCCGCAACGCGGCCGTCCATCATGTCCGACGGCGCAACCATGTGCGCTCCCGCGCGCGCGTGCGAAAGCGCCATCTCCGCGAGCAGTTCCACTGTTGGATCATTCGCAACTTGTTTCCCCTCGATCACGCCACAATGCCCGTGGCTCGTATATTCACACAGGCAAACATCCGTGATGACCAGCAGCTCCGGTCGCGCCGTGCGTATCGCTTCAACCGCCCGTTGCACTACGCCTGAGGCGTTGTAGGCCTCCGTCCCCTTTTCATCCTTGTGTTCCGGCAAACCGAACAGAATGACCGCCGGAATCCCCAGGTCGGCAACTTCGCGCACTTCTTCGACAAGCTTATCCACCGATTGCTGCGCGACGCCCGGCATCGAGCTCACTTCCGCGCGAACGCCTCTTCCCCCACACACGAACATCGGATAGACCAGGCCCGCACTGGATGGCCGCGTTTCGCGCACCAGGCCGCGTATCGCCTCGCTCCTACGCAGGCGGCGTGGGCGGTGCGTGGGAAAAGTCATACGGACTGTGCTCCTTCACTCGGTGGATTCGTCGCATCGGTCCGCCGGCCCAAGCTTCTCAAGTGGCTGGCAACTGCTTCGGCCAGCAGATTCGCGTCAGGCTCTGTGGATTCGATCGCGCAAGCAACTCCCGCAGAGCGAATCGCCGCCGCAGTGGTCGGCCCAATCGCGGCGAAAACTGAGGCTTGAACTAACCGCTTCAGATTATCCACGCCCGCAGCGCGCGCAAAATTCTCGAACGCCGATGGGCTCGCAAATATAACGCAGTCCGCACCATCGCGCACAATTTCCGCCAACTGCGGCCCGGCAAGCGTTCGGGGAGCGCAGGTCTGGTACGCCGCCACAGCAGTAACTTCCGCTCCCGCCTCGCGCAGCACTTCCGTCCAGTCCGTCGCGCCGCGATCGTGAAGGGCCAGATCGCTCCGCGGCACGAGGATCTTCATTCCCGCGACGCCGCGCAAAAAACCCGCCGTTGGATTCTTGACTTCCATTCCGGCAACGCTCCGAACCGAATCCTTGAAACTGCCCGCAAAACTCCTTCCGGTTCCTGGGCTGGGCACAAAATCCACAGGAAAACCTTCCGCAGACGTCGCTTCGGCTGTCGCTGGCCCAATTGCCGCAATCCGCGGATGCGGCTTTCCCGTTTGTCCAGGCTGCGTGCCGAGCGTGCGCATCCGGCGCGCAAAATACCTGGCCGCATTCTGGCTGGTGAAAAGAACCCATGCAAAATCGCTGATCGAGCGAATCGCGCTGTCGAGCGCAGCGGTGTTCTCCGGCTCACGAAACTCGACGCAAGGCAGCTCGATAATGCGGGCGCTCGCGCCAAACGCTTTCTCAAGCTCCCTGCGAAGGCTTTCATTTTGCCCCGGCGCACGCGTGATGACGATCCGCTTCGCCGGAGAAATTTCGTTATCCGCCACCAACGCTCCTTCCCGCCAGCCGCAGCAACCGATCTGCTCCCGCGTCGAGCAACTCGCGCGCAAGGCTCCGGCCAAGCCGCTCTCCCTCCTGCATCGCTCCTTCTGCGTGACGATGAACGGACTCAGCGCCGTCCGCGCTCAAGACCCGAGCGTCCAACCGCAGCCGTCCTTCTTCGATTCGCGCCCACGCGCCCAGCGGCACTTGGCAGCCGCCTTCAAGCTCGGTCAGCAGAGCACGTTCCGCGTTCACCGCCGCTCGACTCTTTGTATCGTCGAACGGCGCAAGAATTTCGAGCGTGCGCGCGTCCGCCTCTCGTACCTCAATCGCCAGCGCGCCTTGTCCTACAGCGGAAAGCATGATAGCCGGCGGAAGAATCTGCGTGATTCTGCTGCTTAGTCCCAGCCTGTCGAGCCCCGCCTTCGCAACCACGATCGCATCAATTTCGCCCGCATCCATCTTGCGCAACCGCGTGTCGACATTCCCGCGCAGATTCACCACCTGAAAATTGCGCCGGAAACAGAGAAGCTGCGCTTGCCGCCGCAGGCTGCTCGTGCCGACACGTGCGCCGGCAGGCAACTCGTCCAGCGGCTTGCCAGAACGCGACACCAGGCAATCGCGCGGATCCTCGCGCTTTATAATGGCCGGAAAGCAAAGGCCGCGCGGCGTTGCCGTCGGCACGTCCTTCATGCTATGCACGGCCACATCGACGCGTTCCTCGAGCAGCGCATCTTCGATTTCCTTGATAAAAATCCCCTTCCCTCCGACACCGGCAATTGCGGCCGAAGCAAACTGATCGCCCGTGGTCTTGATGACCAAGAGCTCCGATTCGATTCCTGCTTCCTGCAACAGTCTGGCGCGAATGTGCTCCGCTTGCCACAGCGCGAGCTTGCTGCCGCGCGTTCCGATGCGCAGCGCCTTCAAGGCTTCTCCTTGTCTTCCGGATCCGCCAAGCCAAAAAGCTCGCGCAGCGCCGCCAGCCCCTCCACCGGCCGGCGCAACTTGCGCTCACGGCGCAGGCGCGAAGCGGGAAGCTGGACGATACGGTCAATCAATTCCTGCGTGAGTTTTTCCAATCGGTCGCGATCCACATCAGAGGCTCGCTGTTCGCTACTGAAGTGAGCTGCAACCAATGATTGCCGCTCGGCTTCCAGACGATTGCGCAACGCTTCGAGCAGCCTCGCGCCCTCCAGACTCGATTGCCACGCCAGAAACTTGTTCACGTGCTCGTCCACAATGGCCTCGGCCCGAGGCGCCTCCGCTTCGCGTGCTTTCTTGTTCTGCTCGACGATTTCTCCCAGGTGGTCGATGTTGAATAGGTAGACGTTGTAAAGGCCCTCGACGTCAGGCTCCACGTTGCGCGGCATGCCCAAATCGATTACGCAAATCGCGCGTCCACCGCGCGCCGGCATTGCACGTTCGAGCATCGAACGCGTCAGCACGTGAGCAGATCCTGATACGGACGTTACGATAATGTCCGGCTGATCCAGGATAATTTCAAGTGCGCTCCATTCAGAGGCTTTTCCGCCCATGCGAAGCGCAAGTTCCTGCGCCCGGGCAAACGAGCGGTTCACCAGTTGCAGTTCGTCGATCTCGCGGATGTGAAGTTGTTCCACCACTTGCTCCGCGACCCCACCCGCGCCAATGATCAGCGCGCGATGCCCTTTCAATTTGCCGAAGATTCGCTCCGCCAGCTTCACTCCCGCCACTGCCACGGACATTGGCCGCGCACCGATTTCGGTTTCCGTGCGCACTCGTTTGCCTACTTCAAGCGCGCCCTGAAATAGCCGGTTCAGCACGGGGCCGGTCGAGCCATTTCCGAGCGCGCGGTTATAGGCTTCGCGAACTTGCCCGAGAATTTCCGCCTCACCCAGCATCATCGAATCGAGTCCGCTGGCCACGCGAAAGAGATGCCGCACAGCCTGCCGTCCAGCGCGCTGATAGACGCGGCCAGTCAACTCGGGCGGCGAAAGCTTGTGAAATTCACTGAAGTAAGAAATGAGCGCATCCGGCAGCGACTCCGCCGACTCTTCGGCGACTCCGTACAGCTCGCTCCGATTGCACGTCGAGACAACCACTGCTTCCTCGATCACGCCGGATTGGCACAGTTCCGTTGCCGCCTGCAGCGCTTGCTCCGGCGTGAACGCGACGCGCTCGCGAAGCTCCACCGGCGCCGTCAGGTGGTTGCAGCCAATCAGCGCCACTTCCGCGCGTCCGCGAAGCGCGGCTTCGTTGTTCTCGCCGATGGAATCGATGGCCATCAGAAGAAACGGTGAAATCCCGTGAAATAGAGGTTCACAACTGTGTAGCTGAACAGCACAATCACAAAATTGCACGCGCAAACAAGCGCCGCGCGCGCTCCGCGCCACGCCGGAGCGTGCACGATGGCAAGATAAATCACGTAGACCGCGAGAACGATCAGCGTCACCAGGACTTTCGGATCGGCAACGGCAAAGTGTCCGGTAAGTCGATGCTCCCACACGAACCCCAAAGTCGTGCCTACCGCAAGCGCTACCAGCCCAACCCAAACACTCGAGCGGCTCATGCGTTCGAGCACTTCCAGCGCCGGAAAACGCCAGAACGTGAGCCCCGGGCGCCCGCGGCGCAGCACGCGATTCTGGATCAGGTAAATCACACTAAGCAGAAACGAAATTGCAAAAGCTGCATACGCGAGAACGCCAATGGTAATGTGCAGCGCGAACAACGCACCATTGGCCTGCGGCGCGTGCCGCACAGTCGAGGGTGCAACCACCACGGCTATCAATAACCAGAAAATTACAAAGGGAACCACCAGCGAACCGACGGTGCGCTGCCGGTGATACGTCTCGAGCCCGAGATAGGTCACCGCAAGCAGCCACGCGAAAAGCGACATCGACCCATACAGATCGTCGTAAGGAATCGCGTGAATTGCCCGTGAGCGTTCCAGGAGCGCGTAGTAATGCGCAAGAATCGCCAGGGCCAGCAACAAGGTCGCCACGCGGCCGCTCCACGGCCGGTCGCGATACAGGTGAAGCGCGTAGCCGGCGAAGCTTGCGACGTACAGCGCGAGCGCGACAATCTCCATCGAATATCTCATCGCAAAAGGGTCTTCCCGAAGCGGCGGCGCGGCCGCGCACGAGCAGCCGAACAGTCTGCAGGCATTCCGCAATCTTAGCGCCGATTGTGCACCGCGACAACTTCGGAGAGCCCGTGTGCGCCAAAGGCTCCATCTGTTAAGATGGTTTCGTAGACTCCATCATGCACGCAACAAGCACATCCTCGACAAAAAAAGACGCTTTTCTGCGCGCAGTGGGCGGCGAACGGCCCGAGCGCCTACCGGTCTGGATAATGCGCCAGGCCGGCCGCTACCTACCCGGTTACCGTAAAATGCGTGAGCAATTCTCCTTTCTGGAAGTTGCCAAGACGCCCGAACTGGCCGCGCAGGTCTCTCTTGAGCCCTACGAAGTGCTGGACGTCGACGCAGTGATTGTTTTTTCCGACATCCTCGTCGTTGCCGAGGCCATGGGTGTGCCGCTCGAAATCAACGACGACGGCCCGAAGCTCGGAAAGCCCGTTGGCGATAGCAACGCCATCGAAGCGCTCAAAGATTTCGATCCATCGCGCGAAACGAAATTTGTTGGCGATGCAATTCGCGTAATTGCGGGCGCTGTGGGCCCAGACGTCCCGGTGCTGGGATTCGCCGCTGCGCCCTGGACGCTGGCGTGCTACCTGGTCGAAGGTAAGACGCGCGGCGATTTGCCTACAATCAAGCGTATGATGTACGAGCAGTCTGCATTGCTGCACGCGCTGCTCGGAAAGATCGCACGCGTCACTTCGCGCTACTTGAAAATGCAGCTCGAAGCAGGCGCCGCCGCCGTGCAGATTTTCGACACATGGGCCGGAGAGCTTTCCGCGCACGACTACGAAGTCTTTGAGCTGCGCGCGACGCAAAAACTGATCGCTGACATCCACGCGGGCCCTGCTCCCGTGATCCTTTATGCCAAGAACGGCGGGCATTTGCTGCCCGCTCTCGCGCGTACCGGCGCAAATGTGTTGAGCGTCGATTGGCGAACCGACCTGGCCGAAGCGCGCATGAAAATCGGCGCCAGCATCGCCCTGCAGGGCAATATCGATCCGGCCGTGCTTCTAAGCTCGGAGGACAACATCCGATTCGCGGTCCGCGATGCGATTTCCAAGACGCAAGGCGTGGGCCATATCCTGAATCTTGGCCACGGGATTCTGCCGACGACGCCCGTCAAAAACGCGCAGGCGTTCGTTCGTGCAGCGCGCGAGTTTTCCGAGGCCAAGCCGAAGCTCGCGGCCAATCGCGCTGAGTAATGAGACGTTCTCGAACGACTTGATGATGCAAACTGCCAACCAAATTCCCGATCTCGAAGTCAGCGAGGACTTCCTCGCAAAATACAATCGCCCCGGTCCGCGATACACCAGCTATCCTACCGCTCCCGTCTGGAACGAAAATTTCCGGCTGGAAGATCTCCAGAGTTTTTTCGCCACTGCGGAAGCCGCGGACACTCCCGTGTCGCTCTACATGCACTTGCCCTTCTGCGAGAGCCTATGCTTGTTCTGCGCTTGCAATGTCGTCATCCAGAAAGACAAAGCTGCCGCGATTCCTTATTTGCAGTCGCTCAAATCAGAAATCGACCATGTCCGCCATGCCGTTTCGCGGCGCCGTGAAGTTGTCCAGTTTCATTGGGGCGGCGGCACTCCTACCTACTTGAATCCCCTTCAACTCGAAGACTTGTTTGCGTATACGCGCGAGCGATTCTCCTTCGCACGCGACGCGGAAATCGGCATCGAAGTCGATCCGCGCGTCACTTCGAGAGAACATCTCGAAGTTCTGCGCAAGCTCGGTTTCAACCGCCTCAGCATGGGCATTCAGGACTTCACGCCTCTTGTGCAGCAAACCATTCACCGTGTCCAGCCGTTCGAACAAACACGCGATTTGATCCAGTCCGCGCGCACTCTTGGATTCGACAGCATCAACGTTGATCTGATTTATGGCCTGCCGTATCAGACCGCCGCCTCTTTTTCCGACACGGCGGACAAGATTCTGCAACTCGCCCCGGACCGCATCGCCATGTTCAGCTACGCCCACGTTCCTTGGCTTCGCAAACAACAGGGAGCGTTTCAGGGGCACTTGCCCGAGGGCATGGAGAAATTTCATATTTTCAAAGCCGGCATCCAAAAATTCACTGACGCTGGCTATCTGTACATCGGCATGGACCATTTCGCGCGGCCCTCCGACGAGTTGGCCGTCGCACAGCGCGAGCGCTCGCTGCATCGGAACTTCCAGGGCTATACCACGAAGGCCGGCGCGGATCTTTACGGCATGGGCGTCAGCGCCATCAGCAGCGTGGGCGCGGCCTACGCGCAAAATCATCGCGTGATTGCGGAATACCAGTCTGCCGTCGAAGCTCGCGGCGCCGCAACCATGCGCGGGTATCGCCTGAACGAAGACGATCTGCTCCGGCGCGCGGTCATCACCCGGCTTCTATGCCACGCTGTGATTCTCAAACCCGAAATTGAAGGGGAATTTCACATCCGGTTTGACGACTACTTCGCCGCCGAACTCGCCGAGCTCGCGCCTATGCGTGACGACGGTTTGGTTCTTCTTTCCCTCTCGGAGATCCGCGTCACGCCGCTCGGCCGAATTTTCATACGCAATCTCGCCATGCCGTTTGACCGCTACTTGCGCCAACAAAAAATGGATGCGCGGCCGCTCTTTTCGAAAACGCTCTAAGGTGGCTGCCCACTTATGAATCCCCGCCAGGTCATCGTCGTTGGAGCGGGAATCTCTGGCCTCGCCTGTGCGCTGCGACTCGGTGAATTGGGCGTCGCTGTTCGCGTCCTCGACGCCGCCGAAAATCCCGGCGGCCTGATCTCCACCATACACCGCGGCGGCTTTTTGTTCGAAAGCGGACCTCAGAGCTTTCAGGTCACCTCGGAGCTTCGCGAACTGATTCGCGCCGCGGGATGTGAGTCAGAATTGCTCGAAGCCGATCCGCACACTCCGCGCTACATTCTGCGCGCAGGCAAGTTGCATCCGGCGCCGATGTCCCCGCCTTCTCTGCTGACCACGTCGCTTCTCGGCGTCGGCTCAAAAATGCGCATCCTCAGTGAACCGTTCCGCCGTTCGCAGCCTGCCGCAGGCGACGAATCGTTCGCCGATTTCGTGCGCAGAAAGTTTGGCACGGAAATTCTCGAGCACCTTGCCGGGCCTTTCGTCTCCGGCATTTTTGCCGGCGATCCGGAGAAACTGAGTTTGCGCAGTTCTTTCCCCTCACTGGCGC
>JBAPRL010000037.1:0-62336 GCA_049281095.1 Candidatus Acidiferrales bacterium | reverse complement strand
ATCCCGGATAGGGGATCACGCACAAAAAACAAATTCGGGAACAACTTGGGAACAAGTACTGCCAAATACCGTCAAAAACCGTGTACCACGACATAGGTAAAGGCAAGAAAAGACAGCCACATAGCGTTCTTAAATCTCATTTGCAAGCAGGGGGTCGCCGGTTCGATCCCGGCCACGTCCACCAAATTTCTGCTTACGTATCAATGGATTACCTGCCCTTGTTGAACCGCCCAGGCGCTCAAGAATGCGGGAAGATCATTTCTTGGAACTGGCCCTCCAGAACGCTTCGACTTCCTTGATGCTCGCTTGGGGCTCACATAAAATCCGGCGAAGGACCGCGATGGCGCTTCGGCGGTACCGAAAACGCCTTCATTCGTGTGAACTTCGACGAGAGGTGCTCCGGACTCAGAACGAAATAAACGCAGCTTGCGCGTCGCCGCAGCGCGGCCGTCTCGCATCTTCCAGCGTTTTTGATTAGGTTCCCAGCAGGTTGAGTTGAAGTTTCTGATATCCGTGTTCGCGCGCCCACAGATCTAGAGGTATGAATGCGAGCTCATCCACAACGGGAACCGCCAGCCCCGTCTTCGTCAGATCGATACTTTTCAGGTAGGTATGGCAGGTGTCGCAGACGTCGACGCGCACGTACGCGATTTCCGGCGCCGAATAAAATGCCATCTGCGGCTCTCGCTCTTCCCCGCATGACGGGCAATAAATCCTTCGAAAAGTCCATTCATGCGCACAGAGCATGCAAATGAGAGATTTTTTCGCACCGTCGCCCTCGCTTCGCAATACACCGACGATCGGCTTGCCGCCGCAAAACGGACACGTCGATGGAGTTCCATCTTCGGTCGCGATTTCGCGGTGATCGGCAAGATATTCGGCATACGGTTGAAGAAAAATCCACGCGAGCAATCGATCGGAAGAAATCGCGTCCTGCGAATCACCGGCCTGAGCAAGCCCGGTAGCGTCCATGGCCGCAGCCAATTCCGGATCCGCATGCCAGAAATCTTCAATCGCGTGCTGCCATCCTGCAGGCCCTTGCCGCACCAACCCGGCGGAGGCCTGGGCAAGCGGCGGTGGTGCAATCTGCTGGATCGCAGATAGAAATGGGGAAAAGTGCGGCAAGAGGAGAAAAAGATCCAATTCATCTCGCAGCGGGCGCTCGCCGGAAATCTTCGGTGAATCCGCCAGGGCTTTCTGGATTTCCGCGTAAAGGCTTTTCTGGAATGTTGCGACGCGCGCGTAAAAACGCAGTCCTTCCGCGGCGAACGGATACATTGAGGTTAATTCGGTGGCGCGACGGATTCGGCGATCCCACTGCGTAAGGATCATTGTTTCAATCGGGATTTACCTGCGACCTCGTCATACCATTTGCGATGGAACGTCCAGGCCCAAGCGCGCGTGACGTTTCCGTGGACCATGGAACCAAAGCTTCCTTCCTCCAGGATCGTACTCATGTACACATGAATCAAGAAAAGGCCGATGGTGATCAACGCCACGCTTGCATGGATTAGGATCGCCGCGTAGCGCACGTACCGAAGGCTCCAGGGAAGGGTTTCTGTGTACCACAAGGCAACGCCGGAGAGCAGCAGCAGAATAACGCTGTATACCATGCCCCAGAAGAATAGTTTTTGGCCCCAGTTGAAACGACCCACCGGAGGGAGCTTTTCGTCTTCGTTCTTGATATAGGACTCGATGTTGCTCGCCCACTGACGATCGTCGTCGTCCACGGCCATATCCCGGCGCCACTGGATAAACGTCCAGAAAAGCGACGCGGTGAAAAACAGCCCGAACCACGGATGCCAAAATCGCGCCGTTGGCCCTCCGCCGACCACGGCCGCCATCCAGAATAAGTAAGGCGACCAGAATGCCAGACCGGTCACCAGCAGATAGATGTAAGTCAGCGCTCCAAACCAGTGATTGGCGCGCTCAACGAACGAGTAGCGCGGGATCAGCTCGCCGTCATGGCTGACGGCGGCAGTGCCACGACTAACGGCGCGAGTGTTCATGCGCGCCTCTCATCCGCGGGCGGAATAGGTTCCTCTTTCTTCGGGCCGTATCGCATGTAGTGCCAGGCGAGACCCACAAGTCCGCCGACTATCGCGAAATTCCCCAGCCATTTCAGCGGTTTTTTCCACAGCCACACCGAATAAGGAACATGAGGATCTTTTGGCAGCCCGCCATACAGCTCCGGATGCTTCGCATCGTGCAGGACGTAGATCACGTGGGTGCCGCTGACTCCCGGCGGATCGTAGACTCCCGCGTCGGCGAATCCGGAATTTTCGCGAAGCTGTGCCGCGCGGGTTTCCGCCAACTCTTTCATTTCTGGTTTCGTCCCAAAATGCAGGCAGCCCGTGGGACACGCTTTGATGCAAGCCGGCTCGAGACCCACCGAGACGCGATCGTTGCACAGGGTGCATTTGAAGACCTTGTGCGCCTTCGGACTGAATTTTGGAATGTCGAACGGGCAGCCGGTGATGCAGTAGCCGCAACCGATGCAGTGCTCTTCTTGAAAATCCACGATGCCGTTGGCGTATTGCACGATGGCACCGTCCGCCGGGCATGCTGCTAGACAGCCCGGATCTTCGCAGTGCATGCACTGATCTTTGCGCATCAGCAGCATCATGCTGCCGTCTTCGCGCTCGTGCTCGTTGAACTTGATCAGGTTCCAGTAATTCCATGCCGTCTCCGGCATCGTCTGGTAGGTGTTGTCGAAAGTGGTTTCACTGAAGGTGTAGCCGTTCCACTCCAGACATGCTACTTCGCACGCTTTGCAACCGATGCAGGTGGTGGTGTCCACGAGCTTGCAGACGTGGAATTCGCGATTTAGCCCGGCGCCCGGGACGGTGCCGGCGTGCCCTGAAATCCGGACTATTTCTGTGGACGCCTGGCTCATCGTCGCTCCCTAGGCCTTCTCGATTTTCACGAGGAAGCCCTTGGATTCAGGGGTGTGGGCATTCGGATCGGTCACGGTGGGCGTAAGCAAATTCGCCGGGGTCCGCGCGTTTCTTTCTTCATCCTCATCGATGCCGCGGAAACCCTGATGAATTGGCAACCCTATCTGGTAAACTTTCTTGCCGTCGATCATCATCGGCTTCAGCCGGCGCGTGACGAACGCTTTCGCGATGTAGGTTCCGCGCGCGCTGATCACCTTGATCTTGTCCGTTCCACGAATTCCCTTTTCATCCGCCAGCTCGACCGGAATCTCCACAAACGGCTCCGGGATCAACTGAACGTTCATCGGATTATTTTTCGTCCAGTAGTGATACTGCTCGGTCAGACGGTAGGTGGTGCAGACGATACTGTATTCTTCGGGCGATCCGAATTTGTCGTAGGGAGTTTTGAATTTTTTCACCAGCGGATTGTTCGACTGTTCCGGATGCAGTGGATTCTTGATCGGGCTTTCGATCGGCTCGTAATGTTCCGGGAACGGCCCGTCTGCAAGCACTCCGATTGGAGCGAACAATCGCCCGACGCCCTCCGGATTCATGATGAACGGACCCATGTGATCTTTGGGATGGGAATCGGGCTTAAAGTCCGGCACGTCGTTGCCGGCCCATTTACCCGCCGCTTCGTTCCACCAAATTTGCTTGCGATCGGGATCCCAGGGCTTCCCCTCCCCGTTGCACGAAGCGCGGTTATAGAGGACGCGGCGATTGGCCGGCCATGACCACGCCCAGTTCGGATAGACGCCCAATCCGGAGGGATCTTCGGTACCGCGCCGCTGGATTTGGGAACCAGCTTCCGTCCACATGCCGGAATAAATCCAATTGCCACACATCGTGGTGCCGTCGTCCTTCAACCACGCGAATCCGGGCAATTGCTGGCCCGCTTTAATCACTTGTTTCGTCACAGGGTCTGTCAAATCGGCGAGCGCTCGACCGTTCAGCTCCATGGCAACTTGCGAGAGCGGCGGGTGGGCGGCATCCGCATAAGCCCAGTTTAGATTCAGGATAGGATCGGGGAATTTGCCTCCATCCTTCTTATACAGGTCGCGGACACGCAGGAAAATCTGCGCAATGATGTCCTGGTCGAGCCGCGCCAGGCCCGGAGGCGGCACGGCGGCATATTTCCACGTTACCCAGCGCGCGGAATTCGTCATGCTGCCGTCTTTTTCCGCGAAGCCCGCGCACGGCAAGCGATACACCGTCGTATTTATGTTTTTTTGTTCTTCGGCGGTAATTCCCGGAGCTCTCCAGAACTCGCTGGTTTCATCCGGATAAATTTCACCCACAACCAGCCAATCGGCTTTCTTCAATGCGTTGATGTTTTTATTGGTGTCCGGGCCGATCATCACGCCGTTCATGCCGAAGGCCATCATGCCTTTGACCTTGCCGTTGTACATATCGTCCCAGATGTGGGTCCAGGAATAATCGCGGTCGTACTTCGGCAGGTAATCGAACGCGAATCCATTATTCTTCGTTGCTGCGTCGCCGTACATCGACTTCAAGAGTGACACTGCGAATTTCGGAGTGTTTGCCCAGTAGTTCATCGAATCCCAAGCCGTGGGCTTCGATGCGCCCGGTGTCGTGCGTTTCAGATACGCCGCCAAATCCGTGTCATCGGGAACGGGAGCTTTCAAGTAGCCAGGCAAAGAATCGTAAAGCCCAGCCATGTCTGTGGCGCCCTGAATATTCGAATGGCCGCGCAGCGCGTTTACGCCGCCGCCGGCCCGACCGACGTTGCCGAGCAAGAGTTGGATCATGGCCGCGGTGCGAATGATCTGCGTGCCGAAAGTATGCTGGGTCCAACCCACGGCGTAAATGATGGTCGCGACTTTCTTCATGTCGCCATCTTTGCGGACCGAAGTGAACAAGTCGACGGCCTTGAGATATTGTTCCTGGGGGATGCCGGTGATGCGCTCGACGGTTTCGGGCGTGTAGCGCGAATACTGCTGCTTCAGCAATTGGAATACACAGCGTGGATGCTGAAGCGTCAGGTCGTAGGCGACATTCGGCGGCAACGCGGGCGGCAGCGGTGCTGTTGTGGGGTGCGCGCCTGTTCCCGGATGCTCCTTGCCATCGGCGGCCGAAGATCCTCGCGCGTGAGCATGCGCAGATGTCGCGGCGGCGTCCGTTTTGCCGTTGACGTCTCCGCCCTCCTGATAATTCCAGGTGGTTTTATCGTAGGTGCCGGACGCGGCGTTGAAGCCGGAGTACAAGCCATCCTCCGGAAGTTTGAAACCCTCTTTAACGACGAACGCGGCGTTGGTGTAGTTGACAAGATATTCTTTCGCGATGCGGTTGTTCTCGATAGCGTATCGGATCAGCCCGCCGAGGAATGCAATGTCGGTACCGGCGCGTATTTGGAGGAACAGGTCGGCGGTAGCGGAGGTGCGGGTAAATCGCGGGTCGACGGAAATCAGTTTGGCGTTGCGGTTGCGCTTGGCTTCCATCGCCCACTTAAATCCGCAGGGATGGTTCTCGGCGGGATTTCCACCCATGATCAACATCATATCGGTGTTCTTGATGTCGATCCAGCCATTGGTCATCGCCCCGCGTCCAAATGTTGGTCCCAAACTTGAGACCGTGGGGCCGTGTCAAACACGGGCTTGGTTTTCTAAATACACCAAGCCCAGACTCCTCATTGCTTTGACGGCGAGATAATTGAACTCATTGGTGTCGGTGCAGCCGCCGATGAACGAGATGCCTTCGCAGCGATTTACGGTCCGGCCGTTCGCGTCCTTCTCCACGAAGGAGGCGTCGCGAGTCTTCTTGGTCCACTGTGCAATCTCATTGAGTGCTGTGTCCCAGGATATGTCCTGCCAGTCCGTTGCGCCGGGACGCCGGACTTGCGGCTTGGTGAGCCGCCGCGGATTGAGCATGTCCTGCTCGAGCGAAGAGCCCTTCGGGCACAGCGTACCGCGGTTGGTAGGATGATCGGGATCACCTTCGACGTGGATCACTTGTGGCGTGACGTTCTTCGCGCGATCGCCGATCGTGTAGATCAACACACCGCAACCCACCGCGCAATAAGGACACGTGGAGCGCGTCTCGGCAGCGCGCGCGATCTTTAATTCTTTGAGCTGGGCGTATGCGGGCTTGAGATCAAATCCGAAGACGGTAGCAGCAACGCCCCCGACACCCACAACCTTGAAGAAGTCTCTGCGGGACGTCTGCATCCCAAGCACCTCCCGGTTCGATTCGCCACCGGCAGACCTTTACTTACTAGACTGAGACGAATCGTTTGTCAAGAAGCATGAAATGCCATGCTTGGACACCCGCGGAGAGTCTTTTCTAGATACCCCTCTCAATGATCAAGCGCGAGGGCACATCCGTTCGTCCGATTCATATTGTAGTGACTGCATGACTTCGTTGAGCAGTTGCGGCGCTGATGATTTCTGCGGCGCGGGCCGGCGGCCCATTAAGTCCGATCGCGCCCTACAACGACCAGGCAGGCGCGGGCCGACCTTCGTTCCTCAGTGCAAATCCGGATTCGGCCCCTACAAACGCGTGTTGAAGAGGAGCGATTGGCGAGAGCGGAGGGAATGGGGTATCGTGATGGCCTTGAAGCGACGTTCGCGTCCGTAAGATCGACATTCATACTTCGATGATCGACGAATTGTCGATTTCCGGCCCTGGCATACTGGCGGCGATGGATCCAACAGCGCCCTCAAGCAACGAGATAAGGCGCTGAGCGCGAAGCGAGGTGCGATTTGCGAAAAGGTTGGATGACGCTTCTATTGCTGGTTGTCGCGGCGCTTTTGGTACCTGCGGGTCCACGAGCGCAGTGGCGGACACCATGGAGCTACAACAGAGGGGCAGACGGGCCGGCCCATTGGGGCAATCTGGACCCGTTGTATGCTGCTTGCAACGGCCAGGAACAGTCCCCTATCGACATTCGAACTGCTCAGAAAGCCGACCTCCCTGCCGTACGATTCGTAGACAAAAGCGGCCCGCTCACAATTATTAACAACGGCTACACGGCGCTCCGCGTGAACTACGCCGCTGGAAACGGAAACTTTCTGATTGTGGGAGACCAGCGCTACGAACTCACGCAATTCCACTTTCACCATCCCAGCGAAGAGCAGATTCGCGGCAAGCCATCCGACATGGTGCTGCACCTGATGTATAAATCGAGCGACGGGAAGGTCGTTGGGGTCGCCGTTCTTCTGAGGGCTGGCAGCGCGAACCCTGTCGTTCAGCAGCTTTGGAAATATATGCCAGAGACCGCGGGCAAAGAACACCTGATTCCCGGAGTCGAGGTGAATCCCGTCGGCCTGCTGCCCCACGACACCGCGTATTACACGTACGTGGGTTCGGTAACGGCTCCGCCGTGCACTGAGGGCGTCACTTGGTTTGTGCTCAAGGCTCAGATGGCAGTCTCGCCGGCGCAGATCGCCAAGTTTGCCCGGCTCTATCCGCACGATGTCCGGCCGGTTCAGCCGCTCAATGGGCGCGTCGTCCAGGAGAGTCAGTAACGAACGAGAAAATTCTCCTAGCCATGTGCCCGCCTGGGCTATGCTGCATCCAGCGCGAGGCCGGCAACCGCTGAGCCCGAGCCGCAAAGTCGTAGATCGTTAGACGGACTTCTTCTGAGGAGTTTGCTCATGCGCACGTGCATCTTCGTAATTCTCGCCGCTCTTTCCGCAGCCACCACCTGCGCCCAATCCGTTCCTCCCGCCATCTTCACCGACCCGCCCGCTGACGCAGCGCATCCCGCGAAAATGACCGTCCTGCACATTCCCAGTCACAGCGTGAAAATCAATGGCATCGTCTACCAGCCCTCCGGAGCAGGCCCGCATCCGACTCTGGTCCTCTGCCACGGCTTGCCCGGAAACGAAAAAAATCTCGATCTGGCGCAGGCCGTCCGCCGCGCGGGCTGGAACGCCGTCACGTTTAACTATCGCGGCTCGTGGGGCAGCCCCGGAGTCTTCCGCTTTTCGCAGAGCATCGAGGATGCGGATGCGGTGCTCGCATATCTGCGCGATCCGGCGAACGCCAAGCGGCTGGGCATTGACACCCGTCGCATCGTCATTGCCGGCCACAGCATGGGCGGCTGGGTCGTTGTGAACGTCGCATCACACGACCACGGATTGATCGGCGCGATCCTTATCTCCGCGGCGGACATGAGCAAGGATGCCGATGCCCCACGCGATCGTCTTGTCGCCGGAATGGCGGATAACATGGAGTCACTGGCCGGCGTTACGCCAGAGAGTATGGCCGACGAGCTGCGCTCTCTCCCCAAGACGTTGCGATTCGAAAGCGCGGCGGCGGGCCTTGCGCAAACGCCGCTTCTCGTACTTACGGCCAACGATGGCCTTGCGCCAAACGCCGATGCACTCGTTCGCGACATCCAAGCGCAGGGCGGCCATGAAGTCACAGAGATCCACTTCGCCACCGATCACAGCTGGTCAGACCACCGCATCGCTCTCGAAAGTACCATCCTCACTTGGTTAGCCGGGCTGCACTAATGCTGGCGGTTGCTGCCGATTCCGGGCGGATTCCGGCGCACTGAACAATCCGTTCACTTCCGGATTGGCAACCAACCAGGAGTCGCTCGTTGGAATGACTGGCCTGAACTTTGTCGCATTGACAATTCCCTTCCGTCAGATGAACAATTCCCGCGAGTAATTGTGAGAACCACGCACGAAAAACCAGCCCCGCCGCTCCTCCCTACCAAGGATCGCTTGGCCGCGGGCAAGAACCTTCGCGAGACAGTGCCGCGATCGTCTCATTCTCGATGGACTTCCCGGCCGAATCGCGCCGATCCCACCGAACTGCTGAAAGAATCGGACTATGGGAGGTTACCCGCTCTTCTCCCGATTCGTTACGCGCGAATGCGCGAATCGCCCTTCGCCTTTTTCCGCGGCGCTGCTGCTCTGATGGCTGCCGATCTGGCTTCCACTCCTGCGACGGGAATGCGCGTGCAGGCCTGCGGCGATTGTCACGTCGCCAATTTCGGCGGCTTTGGAACGCCCGAGCGGCAGCTCATCTTCGACATCGATGATTTCGACGAGACGCTTCCCGCGCCGTGGGAATGGGACGTCAAGCGCTTAGCGGCAAGCATCGTGCTTGCCATGCGTCAGGCAGGCTTTGGTGGGCGCCACTGCTCTGACGCGGCGCGCACTTCGGTGAAATCTTACCGGAAACACGTGCGGGAATACGCCGAAGTGACCGCGCTCGACGTCTGGTACTCTCATATGAACGTTGAACTCTTCGTGCAAAACGCGAAAACGCCGAAAGCCAGGAAACGATGGCAGAGAATGGAAGCCAAAGCCATGCTCGAAACGCCAGGACGCGAGTTTCCGAAAATCACGACGATGCGGCGTGGCCGTCCTCGAATCGTCGATCACCCGCCTCTTATTTATCACCCGCGCGGAATGGCAGCGATTGGGAAATATGTGCGGCAAATGTTTCAACGGTACCGTGAGACTTTGCCCGGAGAACGCCGCATCCTTCTCGATCGTTACGAGCTTGTCGATGTGGCTCGCAAGGTCGTCGGAGTGGGCAGCGTCGGGACGCGCTGTGCGGTGGCGTTGTTGATGGCCGGACCGCACGATCCCCTGTTTTTGCAATTCAAAGAGGCTCGCGCATCGGTGCTCGAACGCTATGCGGGCAAGAGCAAATATAGCAATCAAGGGGAGCGAGTCGTCACTGGCCAGCGAATGCTGCAGTCCGCGAGCGATGTATTTCTTGGGTGGACGGGGGACGACCAAGGCCATGATTTCTACTTTCGCCAGTTCCGTGACATGCGTATGAAAATTGACGTCGCAGGGATGTCCAGACAGGACTGGTTCGAGTATGTGGAACTCTGCGGATGGGTGCTGGCCCGCGCCCACGCCCGGACGGGCGATCCGGCAGGGATCGGCGGCTATCTGGGGAAGACCGAAGTATTCGATGAAGCGATAGCGCAGTTTGCGGTCGCCTATGCCGACCAGACCGAGCGCGACTACGTGTGGTTCCTCAAAGCCATCCGCGCGGGACGAATTCGGGTGCGCTGTAGCGCCGCCTGATTCACAGACCCGGGGCCAGACGGTCCCTCGGGCCTCCTCTGCTTGGTGGTTGAAGAGCACCGGGGCCGCTCGAAAACCACCATCAGCACCGCAATTCGCCGACTCTTGCCAAGAACGTGGCTGCCATTTATCTCATTCATAATAAATGGCTTACTTAGTAGCCGGGACCAACCGGGCTGTTTGGCAGGCCTTGTGCATTACTTCACATCGAGAGCGGTCAAGGTGAAGCAGATGACGGGATTTATTGAGATGGGTTTTACGGCTCTCGGAAAGGATTCCAAAATGCGATATCTAAGAGTTCTCGCGATGCTTGGTATTTGCCTGGGTTGCGCATCATACGCACAGGCGCAGAGAGTCGTGGTCGGCGTGGGGATAGGCGTCCCGGCTTACGTGGATCCGGCTCCCGCGTGCGCCTACGGCTACTATGGATATTACCCGTACGCTTGCGCGCCATATGGCTACTACGGGCCAAGCTGGTTCTCCGGCGGCGTCTTTATCGGCGCGGGCCCATGGTTCCATGGACGTGCCTTCATTGGCGGACCAGGCTTTAGGCCGTTCGTTGGAGGGAGCTTCGTTGGCCGGCCGGGTTTTAGGTCCTTTGGTGGCGGATCGGGCCTTGTGGGCCGCGGTGGCTTTGTCGGGCGCGGCGGCTTCGCTCAGCGCGGCGCAGTTGGACGCGGGCTCGTGGGTGGCAACTTCCGGGGAGGCTCCGCATTCCATGGTGGAGGCGGATTCCACGGAGGCGGTGGTGGGTTCCACGGTGGAGGCGGGTTCCACGGAGGCGGACACAGGTAACTTGCGTCCTCAACTCGAAACTCGACGGTCGGCAGGGTGCGCTGCCGGCCGTTTCGTTTTTCATGCTGGAAGCTCTTGAGCAGAGGATCATCTTGAAACGGAGCTGCGGCAGATCGATGTAGCCGTGGCGCCAACGTAAACTTTCCTGCTGTAATGGAGAAAGACCACCAGAGCGGTCATGTATCAACAGAAGGAAGGGGACAATTATCCTTAGCCTAAAACTCCTCATACGCGTGTTCACCGTGCAGAGACTCATCGAGGCCGGCTTCTTCGCTCACTGCATCCACCTTCACGGCTGTAAATAGGTTGATTACCTTCAACATGCCATACGTGAAAATGAACGCCCACGCCGAGGAGAAAAGCACCGCGACGAGTTGTTTGAAAAAGAAACTGGAATTTCCATAAAACAATCCGTTGGGGCCGCCTGGATTGAATCGCTGATTCGCGAAAACCCCCAACAGCACGATGCCCAGAAAGCCGCCGACGCCGTGCACGCCCCAAACGTCCAAGGCGTCATCCCACTGCAATTTATTCTTCAGCTCCACCGCGTAATAACACACGATGCCCGCGCTGACGCCGATGATGACGGCGGTCGCCGGAGAAACATAGCCGGCAGCTGGAGTAATCGTGGCGAGTCCCGCGACGGCACCCGTGAGCAGCCCGAGGAACTTGGGTTTCTTCTGGTGCGCCCAGGCCACGATCAGCCAGGCGATTGCGGCAAAGGAAGCCGCGATGTCCGTATTCAGAAACGCGGTTGCCGTCACCGAATCCACGCGCATTTCGCTTCCCGCATTGAATCCGTACCATCCGAACCACAGCAGCCCTGTCCCCAGCGCGACCAGCGGAATACTGTGCGGGTTATTGTCGCGGCTGCGGCGTCTCCCCACGTAAAGCACGGAAGCCAGCGCTGCGATGCCCGCGATATTGTGCACCACGATTCCTCCGGCGAAATCCCTGACGCCCCACTGCTGCAGCATTCCGCCGCCCCAAACCATGTGCACGAAAGGAAAATAAACGAACGTCAGCCATGCCGTCAGGAACACCATGTACGCCTTGAAGGTCACGCGGTTGGTGAACGCGCCGGAGATCAGCGCCGGGGTGATAATCGCGAACATCATTTGATACGCGACGAACACCATCATCGGGATGGTGTCGTTCGGAGACGCCGTGGACAGGCCGATTCCCCGCAAACACACGTCGTGGAGGTTTCCGATAATACCGTGCCAATCGCCGCTGAAGCATAACGAGAAGCCGTACACGTACCAAATAACTGTCGTCCAGCCCATCGAAACGAAACTCTGCATCATGATGGCCAGAACGTTTTTTCGTCCGACCAGTCCGCCATAAAAAAATGCCAGCCCCGGCGTCATCAACATCACCAGGCTGGTGCACAGAATCATGAATCCCGTGTTGCCGGTATCGAGATGCAGCATGCGACCCTCCTTACTGCGCAAGCCAACACCGATTCGACCACCACATCGTTCTTTTCGAGGGAAAGCGGACTCATTCTGCGCACAATGAATCCATCTAGCAATAGTTGTAATGGGAGCTTGTGCTGTGCGTTACACGGAAACATCTTCATCGAACAGGCGAAAATTGAAGTGTCACATGCGCGAAGGACTATTCGTATCTCAACGCAACCATGGGGTCGACGCACATGGCGCGGCGCGCGGGGATGTAACAGGCGGCAACGGACACGATAATCAACAGCGTGGCGACGCCAGCAAAGGTTAGTGGGTCATGCGCACTGACGCCGAAGAGCTGGTTGGCCATGAGACGCGTCAGTCCGAGCGCGGCCCCGATGCCAATGGCGACGCCGATCAGCGCCATCCTCGCGCCGTGCCCGATCACCAGGCGCAATACATCGCCGGGTTGCGCGCCCAGGGCCATACGCACTCCGATTTCGTGAGTGCGCTGGCCGACCACATACGAAATCACGCCGTAGATTCCGACGCACGCGAGCACCAGCGCGAGCGCCGCGAAGACGCCGAGAAGAATCATCGATAGCCTCCGCGCAGCAAACGAATCGGAAACCACTTCGCCCATCGTTTGGACGTTGTAGACCACTTCGCGAGGATCGATTTCCTCGACGGCGCGGCGCACGGAGTCCATGACCGCAGTGGGATCGCCTTCGGTGCGCAGCACGACGGCCACAGAATCCGCCACCAAGGGCATAAGCTTCTCGGGAAGCTGCATGAACGGATAATCGAACTGCGCTTCGATGGCCGATTTCGCATCGGCGTCAAGCCCCCACTGCTTTACGTGGCCGACCACGCCGACGATTTCGGCTTGCACATTGAAGCCCGCGAGATTGACGCGCTTGCCGACGGGATTTTCACGAGGGAAATAGGTGCGCGCGAAAACATCGTCGATGTCCACGACCACCGGCGCGCGCTCGTCGTCCTGCGGCGTGATGAAGCGGCCGCGCTCGAGGGTGACTCCCATGGCTTGCCGGAAGCCGGCCTCGACGAGATAAAACATTGCTTGGTGCATTTCTTGGAAGTTGGCAGGCTTTGGCTGGCCCTCAATCCAGAAGGCCTCTGAGGAATTATGGATCATCGGGCGGGAACCAAGCGTGACGGAAACGGCTTGGACGCGACGGATGCTATGCATTTTGTCGTCGAAGTGGCGCAGGCGGGCGCGCGTTTCGGCCGAGCTGGTGGTGGGGCCGGACGGCAGGGACAAATCGAAGGTGATTGCGTGGCTGGGATTGAACCCAGGATTGACGCGCCAAATCGCGGCGAGAGTGCGAACCATCAATCCGGCGCCGACCAGCAAGACCAAGGCCAGGGCTACTTCGACGACGACGAAAACTCCTTGCAGGCGGTGGCGCGAGCCGCTCGACCCGCGGCCGCTCTCCTTGAGCACCTCGTGCAAATCCACGCGGGAAGTTTTCAGCGCGGGAGCGAGGCCAAAAACAATTCCGGCAAACAGTGACAGCGCCATCGTGAAGAGCAGGACGCGTGAGTCGAGGGAGACTTCGCTGGCGCGCGGCAGAGCGCCGGGCAAAGTGGCGAGCACCGCTTTGGTGCCCCAAAAGGCGAGCAAGAGTCCCAGCGCTCCGCCCAAGCCCGCGAGCAGAATGCTTTCGGTGAGAAGCTGGCGAATAACGCGCACGTGGCTTGCGCCCAGCGCCGCGCGAATCGCAAACTCGCGCGAGCGGCCCATCGCGCGCGCCAGAAGAAGGTTGGCGACATTGGCGCAGGCAATCAGCAGCAGGAAACCAACGGCCGCCAGAAGCACGATCAGGAACGGCTGGACATTACCGACGATGTCTTCCTTCATCGAAACGAGAGTGATGCTCGCGTTTTTATCGGCGTCCGGGTACGCCACAGCGAGATTTTGCGCAATGCCATCCATATCGGCTTTCGCCTGTGAGAGCGCTACGCCTGGCTTCAGGCGGCCGACCCCGTGGGCGCTCACGTCGACGCGGCGGTCGCGAAAAGACGGATCATTCCACTGGCCGATGGGAGTGTAGACGTCCCGGTCGTGGCCATAAAAGGTAAAGCCTGCCGGAATCACTCCTACGATCGTGTAGGAAGTGTCATTCAGGACGATCGATTTGCCGATGATTTCGAGCGAAGAGCCGAATTTGCGTCTCCAGAAACCTCCGCCCAGAATCACCACCGGCGCGGCGCCCAACTGGTCGTCATCGCTGCGGAAGGTGCGGCCGAGAATGGGCCTTATGCCGAGCGCCGAAAAAAAGTCCGCGGAAATCATGTAACCGGTGAGGCGCTCTGCTTCGCTCTTGCCGATGAAGTTGTAATCCTGGTTGCGGTATATGGCCATCGATGAAAACGTTTGCGTGTCGCGCTGCCAATCCAGGAAATTCAGGTAGCCAATCGGGGCCAGATCGAAGCCGGGAGTCTTTCCATAAAGCGCGACGAGCTGGCCGGAGTGTGGGTATGCCAACGGATCGAGCAGGACGCCGTTGACTACGGAAAACAGAGCCGTATTCGCGCCAATGCCGAGAGCCAGAGTGAGAACGGCGACAGCCGTAAAGCCGGGGGATTTGCGCAGCATGCGGAGGGCGAAGCGAACGTCCTGCAGGAGCTGTTCGAGCCACACGAAACTCCACACCTCGCGCGTCTCTTCCTTCACGCGCGTCACATTCCCGAACTTCCGCACAGCCGCATAGCGTGCCTCCTCCGGCGACATCCCGCGCGCGATGTTGTCCTGCGTCTCCATTGCGATATGTTCGCGGATGTCCTCGTCGAGGTCCTCCATCATGCGCTTGCGCCGCCTCATGATTCGCCCTCCTGCTCTGCCTCTTGTCCAGCGGGCCGGAGAATCTGCGCGATCGCTCCCGCCAGCTTGTCCCACTTGCTGGTCTCGACCGCCAATTGACGCCGACCCTTGGCCGTCAGCCGGTAGAACTTGGCGCGGCGATTGTTCTCCGAAGTGCCCTCCTCGACCGAAATCCATCCCCGCTTGATGAGCCGGTGCAGCGCCGGGTAGAGTGATCCCTGCTCGACCTGCAACACGTCGTCCGAGTTAAATTCAATCGTCTTCGCGATGGCATGGCCGTGCGCCGGTCCTAACAGCAGCGTGCGCAGGATCAGCAGGTCCAACGTGCCTTGCAGCAGCTCGATATGTTGTTTCTGTTCTTTCTTCTGTTCCCTAGTAGACATTCTAGGCGAGAGTACCGCGCGCCCCATAGAATGTCAAGGTGAGCCAGCGTTGCCATCGGGAATGGCGCTGCACTCAAGAGAGTTCCACACACGACGACTCCCGGATCGCTGCCTTGATACGGCCGACTTGCCCACCTAAAACCGCACAGCGCTCCAGCACTTCTCTGATTTAAGCTTGACCCAGCAGGACGAGGCGCATAGATTTCTGCGCGGAGGTAGACTCAAAATGGAATTGCCAGAGCCCGTTATGTCTAAAGCCGGTGCAAGCAGGAGATTGCTGTCGCGAGGCTTCGTTGCATTCATAGTCGCAAGCGCACTGTTCATGGTTGGCGCAGCAGCGAGTGACGGCCCGGTCTCGCCGCAAACCCTGATGAGCAAGCTTGAATGGCGTAGCGTTGGTCCATACATCGGGGGACGCGTTGTAGCCATCACGGGTGTTCCCGGAAATTCAAATCTTTATTACGCGGGCACCGTCGGAGGCGGCATTTGGAAAAGCACCGACGAGGGGCTCGAGTGGAAGAACATTTCCGACGGCAAGCTCCCGGGCCCCAGCGCGAGCATTGGCGCGATTGCCGTTGCGCCGTCCAACCCGAAAATCATCTACGCTGGGACGGGCGAGAGCGACATCCGCAACGACATGATTCCGGGCGACGGAATGTTCAAGTCGACCGATGGCGGCGAGACTTGGCGTTACGCAGGACTGCGCGACACACACACGATCAGCGCAATCGTCATCGACCCAAAGAATCCGGACGTGGTTTACGCTTCATCGATGGGCCACGTGTTCGTGCCGGATCCGCAGCGCGGCGTCTTCAAATCCACCGACGGCGGGAAAACGTGGAACAAGATTCTGTTTGTCGACGACAAGACCGGCGCGATCGATCTGGTGATGGAGCCGGATAACCCCAATGTACTTTATGCCGCGATGTGGCAAGCGTATCGGACGCCGTGGTCGCTTTCGAGTGGAGGACCGGGCAGCGGACTTTACAAGAGCACCGACGCCGGCGCGCATTGGACAAACATAACGCGCAATGCCGGTTTGCCGGAGGGCATCATCGGACGAATCGGAGTGGGCCTCACAGCCAGCAATCCTGACGTCGTCTATGCGATTTTCCAGGCCAAGGAAGGCGGCGTGTTTCGCTCGAACGACAGCGGCAAGACTTGGAAACGCGTCAACGAAGAGTGGAAGCTGCGGCAGCGCGCCTTCTATTACATGAGCATCTACGTGGATCCGAAAGATCCCAACACCGCGTACGTCCCCGAAGTCGATGCCCTGTGGGTTTCGCGTGACGGTGGAAAGACTTTCACAAAACTAAGGACGCCGCACGGCGACAATCACATCGTGTGGATCAACCCCGACGACACGAAAATCATCTTGGAGGGGAATGACGGCGGAGCAACCGTCTCGACCGACGGCGGAAAAACCTGGAGCGAAGAGCACAATCAACCGACGGGGCAGTTCTACCACGTAAACCTCGATGATCAGTTCCCGTTTCATATCTACGGCGCGCAGCAAGATGAGGGCTCTTTCGAGGGACCAAGCGCGGAGAGCGGTGGATCGATTCCGACCGCCGACTGGCAACGCGTGGCTTACGGCGAAAGCACGTACTCCGTGCCGCAGCCGGGCGATCCGAACATCACCTACGGGAGCGGCTACTACAGCATCTTCTTGAAGTACAACCTTGCCACCGGGCAATACGAAAGCGTGAGCCCGTGGCCCAATTACCAGGAAGGCGCATCTTCTGCCGAGCTCAAATACCGCTTCGGCTGGACCCATCCGATTCTCTTCTCGGCGAACCCCAAAGAACTGCTGATCGGCGCGCAGTACGTGATGAAGAGCGACGATTACGGCAAGACTTGGCAGCGCATAAGCCCGGACCTAACGCGCAACGCTCCCGAAACGGAGGCGCCGAGCGGCGGGCCGATTGACCTCGACCACTCGAGCGCGGAAGTCTATCCAGGACTTTCCGCCGTGGCCGTTTCGCCCCTGGACGGCAACGTGATCTGGGCTGGCTCGGACGATGGCCTGGTTCACGTCACCGCCGACGGCGGCCAGACGTGGCAGGCCGTGAATCCGCCGGGCCTACCCGAGCAATCCTGGATTTGCTCGATTCAACCTTCTTACGCGGACCGCGGTACAGCGTATCTGACTTCACGACGTTATATGTGGGACGATTTTCGTCCTTACGTTTTCAAAACGACCGACCTCGGCCAGCATTGGACCGCGATAACCGACGGCCTGCCCGACGACACGTACGTCTTCGATCTCCGACAAGATCCGAACGACGCGAACCTGCTCTTCCTCGGCGCTAAGAACACCATCTACACCAGCCTTGACGCGGGCGCGCACTGGCAGCCGCTCACACTCAATTTGCCGGTCACGCAAGTCCGCGACATCGCCATCAACACGCGCCAAGGTGATGTGGTGATCGCAACACATGGCCGCTCTTTTTGGGTGCTCGACAATCTCGCATTACTCGAGCAGTTGACCAAGAGCCCGGCGGTCCCGTCCGACGGCGCATTTCTATTCGTTCCACAACAGGCGTGGCTGAGCCATGCCTATGGCAAGCCGAGCGAAGACTTCGGCCCGGCCGACGTAGGTCAGAACCCAGCGTTCGGCGCAACCGTGTTTTTCAACATCCCCGCCGCGTACGACGGCCAGACACCTGCGACGCTGGAGTTCACCGACGCGCAGGGGCAGGTGACCCGAAGCTTCAGCCTGCACCTGTTGAAGAAACAACCGGAGAAGAGCGAGGCGGAGGAAAGCCAGGAAACACCGGAGCAGCAGAAGAGGGAGCACGACGAAAAACTAACAGCGATTGAGCCAGGCATGAATCGCTTCCAGTGGGATCTGCGCTACCCCGATGCCACCGAAGTGAAGGGCTTTCAGCCACCGATCGCCGCCGGCGGTCTGGACGACACGCCCGAAGGCCCAGTGGTGACGCCCGGGACCTATACGGTGACTCTCGATTACGGCGGGCAGAAGACGCAGCAGAGTTTTCAGGTTGCACTCGATCCGCGCCTCAACGCGAGCCCGGAAGATCTCGCAGCGTGCCTCACGCTCCAGCTCAAAATCCACGACGCTCTCGACACGCTGGATAAAAAGATTAATGAAGCCATCGGCGTGCGCGAGAAGCTCGAGTCGGCCGTGCGGCAGAATCGATTGACCGAGGCGCAGGCCAGCCAGGCGATCAGCGATCTCGACGGCGTGATTGGGAATCTGGTGCAATTGAACATTCATTCCAGCGAGGGCAGCCTGCTGCACGAGACGAAACTCCGAAGCCACTTAGCGTATCTCGCGGCCGACATCGACCTCGCATATGCCAGGCCCACGCCGGCGCAGTACGCTGTCTTCCAGGATCTCAATGAGGAAGCGAAGGTCGGCGAGCAGAAGCTTGACGCGGCCATCTCGGAAGGCAACAAGCTGTTCTGATCCGCGGCGGCCCACACAACTCTCTAGAATTCTTTCCACGAAAAGCCCTGACTTGCGAACAGGGCGGTTTGAGCGGGGTTTGCGCCGGTTGTAGTATGGTAGCCAGGCGATAGCGGAATGAGTTCAACCTCCTCGACGCGAAAAATGGCGAAGCGAACAGAGAGTGAGCCGAAGACTGCGATCACGATGGCGGACGTGTTCGGGCCGGGAGGGATGCTGGAGAAATGCCACCCGGGATACGAGTTCCGCCCGGCGCAATTGGAAATGGCGGAGGTGGTGGATGAGGCTTTCGCCAAGCATCAGCACGCGTTGATTGAAGCCGGCACGGGCACGGGCAAGACACTCGCATATTTGGTTCCGGCGATACGAAGCTGGCGACGCGTGGTGATTTCGACGGCAACCAAGTCATTGCAGGAGCAGCTTTTTGAGAAGGACATTCCGTTTCTGCGGAAGCATTTTGCGCCGGAGCTGAAAGTGGCGCTGATGAAGGGCCGCAATAATTTTGTGTGCCGCGAGAAAGTTCATTTGATGGGAGGACAGCCGGTGCTCCGCGGAATGGACGAGATCGATTGGTTTGCTCAGATCCGCGACTGGGAAAAGCTGACGGAGACGGGCGACCGCGCGGAGCTGAATTTTTTGCCGGATGACGCGGAGCTGTGGAACCGCATCGATGCGCGAAAGGAAACTTGCACGGGACAGAAATGTCCGCAATTTCAGCGGTGCTTTTTGACGGCGATGCGGCAACGCGCCCAGGAAGCGGACGTCATCATTGTGAATCACCATTTGTTTTTCGCGGACCTGGCGCTGCGTCAAGACGATTTTGGTTCGATTCTGCCGGAGTATGCGGCGGTGATTTTCGACGAAGCGCATGAGATCGAGGACGTGGCCAGCGATTATTTCGGGCGCGCGGTTTCGAGTTATCAGTTTGACGAACTAGCGCGCGACGGCGAGCAAATTTTGCGGATGGTGAATGCCGGGACGGCGGCGACGCGGCGGCCTTTGACGCAGGTTCGCGAGCGGGCACACACGTTTTTCGAAGGTTTTTCAACGCGGGAAGGGAGATTTCCGTTCGAGCGCGAGGAGCGGATGGCGTTTGTGGAACGGAATCGCGAGGCGTACGACGGATTGCTGGCGGCGTTGAAGCGGCTGGAGACGGAGTTCGCGGCGCTGAGTTCGAAGCCGGAAGAAGCGATGAACCTGGCGCGACGTGCGGCGGAATTGCGGCGCGAGCTGGCATTCTTGCTGGAGAACAATGAGAAAGGCTACGTCTATTGGTTCGAGCGGCGCGGCAAAGGAATTTTCCTGGTGGCGACGCCGATCGACGTCAGCGAAATCATGCGCGAGAGGCTCTTCGAGCAATTCGACACCATCGTGCTGACTTCAGCGACGCTGGCGGTGGGCGGACGGTTCGATTACGCGAAGCGCCGACTGGGAATTTCCGCCGTACAGGAAAAAGTGCTGCCGCAGGAGTTCGATTACGTGAATCAGGCGCTGCTGTACATCCCGAAGACGCTGCCGGATGTGCGCGATGCGAGGTTTACAGAGCGCGCGGCCGAGGAAATTGCGCAGATTATCGGGCTGACGCGCGGGAGAGCGTTCTGCCTGTTCACGAGCTACGCACAGATGAGGGAGATTCACGAGCGGCTGGCGGGAACGGTGCCCTATCCCCTGCTGCTGCAAGGGACGGCGCCGCGGTCGGTGCTGCTGGAAAGATTTCGGGCGACGCCGGGAGCGGTGCTGCTGGCGACGGCGAGTTTCTGGCAGGGAGTGGATGTGCCGGGTTCACAGCTTTCCTGCGTGATCATCGACCGGCTGCCGTTCGCGGTGCCGTCGGATCCGATTGTGGCTGCGCGAGTGCGCGCGCTGCAGGATGACGGGCAGAATGCGTTTGCGGAGTATCAGGTGCCGAAGGCGGTGCTGTCGCTGAAACAGGGATTTGGACGGCTGATTCGTTCGCGCACGGATCGGGGGATTCTTTCGATCCTCGATAACCGGATCCAGCGGATGCAGTATGGTAGAATTTTTCTGGAATCGCTGCCCGAATACGCCCTGACGCAAGACCTTGCCGAAGTTGCGCGCTTTGCAGAGAAACTCTAGCGACAGCCGCGAGGCGTTTGCGTCAAGCGCGCCATGGGATTCGAAAGAGACGAGCGGAGAAGATGTACGAAATCAGCGTGGACGAAAATTTTGCCGCAGGGCACTACCTGCGAGGGTATAAGGGGAAGTGCGAGAACCAGCACGGGCACAACTATCGCGTGCGGGTGACCATGGAAGGGCGGGAACTGGATTCCGCGGGATTGCTGTACGACTTCGTGCATTTGAAACAGGTGATTCAATCGGTGATCCGCTCGCTCGACCATCGCAATCTGAACGATTTTGCGCCGTTCGACAAAGTGAACCCGTCGGCGGAAAATATCGCGAAGTACATTTACGACGAGACTGTGAAGCAGATGCAGAAGTCGGTGAATGGCGCCGCGATATCGGGGATAACGGTTTGGGAGACGGAGACCAGCGCGGCGACATTCAGACCGTAAGGGGCAGGCCGTAAAGGACCGGGCGTGAGCAACACGATTAAAACTTGAATCGAGCGTTCTACATTATCGGGATTCCGGCGTTCATCGTGTCGTTTCTGTGGATATACTACGGCTACGGGTTGAAAGTAGCGGTGCCGGTAATCCTTGGAGAACTAATTGCAGCGATTGGCGGCGTGATTTATCTGCGGCGTAAGGCGGCACAGGCCCGCCCAGGCGGGCAGGCGGCGAACAGGTAATCCCGGAAAGCATGTTCATCACGGAAATATTTAAATCGATTCAAGGCGAGAGCACATACGCGGGGTTGCCCTGCGTGTTTGTGCGGCTGACCGGCTGCAACCTGCGGTGCACGTGGTGTGACACGGCGTACGCGTTTCATGGCGGGAAGAAATACAGTGTTGCAGAGGTGATGGCGTGCGTGGCGGAGCTGTCCGGGCCGAAGGCGGAAGCGCAAGCAGGAAAAGATTTGAGGTTGGTGGAAATCACCGGCGGCGAGCCGCTGCTGCAGCCAGAGACGCCGGAACTCGCTCGGCGGCTTCTCGATGAGAGCTACACGGTGCTGATTGAAACGAGCGGGGAGCGCGATGTGAGCGCGTTGCCGCGCGAAGTCGTGAAAATCGTGGACGTCAAGTGCCCGGATTCACGGGAGAGCGGGAAATTCAATCCTGGGAACCTGGATGCGCTGGATCAGAAGGACGAAATCAAGTTTGTGATTGCGAGTCGGCGAGATTACGAATTTGCGCGGGAGTTTGCGGCGGAGCACGCACTAGCGGGGCGCGTGCACGAGGTTTTGTTTTCGCCGGTATTCGCCGATCCCGAAGGGAAATGGGCGGCGATGGATGCGCGGGCGCTGGCGGAATGGATTCTAGCGGATGGTTTGCAGGTGCGGCTTGGCTTGCAGATCCACAAGTTCATTTGGGACCCGGCGATGCACGGAGTGTGAGAGCGAGTCGTGAATGGAGCGTCAAGAAAGATGAGCGCGAGGGAAAAGGCGGTGGTGCTGTTGAGCGGGGGGATGGATTCCTGCGTGACCGCAGCGATTGCGAATGAAACCCACGCGCTGGCGTTGCTGCACGCGAGTTATGGGCAGCGGACCGAAGGCCGCGAGCGGCGGGCGTTTGAGGAAATCGCCGAGTTTTATGGAGTGAGAGAAAAATTGGTGGTGCGGCTCGACGCGCTGCGAGAAATCGGAGGTTCGGCGCTGACGGACGAGGACATTCCGGTGCCGGAGAATTTGGGAGGAGACTCGAGCGAAATTCCCGTAACGTATGTACCGTTTCGCAATGCACATTTTCTATCGGTGGCGGTGAGCTGGGCCGAAGTGATTGGGGCCACGGCGATCTTCGTCGGAGCGGTGTCGGAGGACAGCTCGGGATATCCGGACTGCCGACCGGAGTATTACCATGTGTTTTCCGAACTGATACGGGTGGGTACGCGTCCGCAGACAAGAATTGAGATTTGCACACCAGTGATTCACATGCGGAAGAGCGAAATCATCCGCAGGGGGATGGAGTTGAAGGCGCCGCTCGGGCGCACATGGTCGTGCTATCAAGCGGAAGAGGAAGCGTGCGGAGCGTGCGACAGTTGCCGGCTGCGACTGCGGGCGTTCGCGGAGGCAGGATATGCGGACCCTATCGCCTATCGGGCACAAGTTGCGTAATATTAATATAATGATGGAGCAGGGTATCTAAAGTAGGAGGAGCTCTCATGAAGACGTTACTTTCGAGACTGGGACTTCTGGCGCTGCTGACCGGGACGATATTTATGCTGGCGCCGGCGGCGTCGGCGCAGCAATTGACGAGGCTCTCCGGCACCGTTCTGGATTTTGATGCGAAGCCATATCCCGGCATGGTCATCACGATCACCAACAAGGGTAACGCGACGAAGTACACCGTGACGACGGACAAAGACGGGAAATTCGTGCAAAACGGCCTCTCTATCGGAACGTACGACGTCAATTTCAAGAAGGACAACATCGACTACACGGAGACGATGCAGATCAACGGAAGTATGGCCGATACGGGCGCGATCTTGAACGTAAACTTCAAGGATATCGCTGCAAAAACGGGTTATGACGTGAATGCCGTGGCAAAACGAAAGGAAGCGGAGACTAAATTCGCTCAAATGAAAACTCATTTTGATAACGGCGTCCACGCCATGGATGACGCGAACACGCTGAAACAGCAATTGCGCACGGCGCCCGCGGATCAAAAAGGGACGCTCGAGGCAAGCTTGAACACGGACTATCAAACGGCCATAACTGAATTTGAACAAGCGCAGCAGGGCGCGTTGGAAAAAGACCCGAACCTGCCGTTGATTCTTGGCGACCTGGGGGCGGCATACGACGCGGCGGGCAAGTACGATCAGGCCATAGATGCGCTTCAAAAGGCGGCAGCGATAAAGCCCACGGGGGCGATATACCAGCAACTGGGAACGGACCTAGCCCACGCGGGAAAGATCGATGATGCGGAGGCAGCTTGCGACAAGGCGGCTACAGCGGATCCGACGAACAAGACTGCCGGTGATCTGTGTTATCGGAACATCGGCATTGTTTTGTCGAACGCCGGGAAAATGAGTGACGCGGTCGCGCCGTTACAGAAGGCGACGCAACTCGATCCGAACGACGCAGACGCGTGGTACTTGCTCGGCAACGCGCTGGTCGCCGGGATCGATACAAAAAAAGAAGGGAATAGGGACGTCTACGTGATTCCTCCGGGGACGGAAGAGGCCTACAAGAAATACCTGCAGTTGCAGCCGAATGGACCGCTCGCGGCGCAGGCTAAGGAATCACTGGAGACCGTGATGCAACTGAGCGGCGAGAAGACGGCCACCCAAGGCAAGAAGCCCTGACGCTCTAAGATTTGCGGCGGCGCTGCGGTTAGCGGCGCCGCTGTCCTCCCATTAAGCCATTCACAGCCAGATACATTCGCCCAAAATTAAATGACCGTGACACCGCTCGACCGAGCGGCTGGAGAGTGCTATGCTTCTGCGCAACACCGACACGTTCTACAGGGGGAAGAAGTGGCACAGGCAGCGTCAACATACTTGGGAGAGCAGCGGCGGCGAAGCACGCGCCTCGAGCAAACATCATCGGTGATCATTCGCGGCGTGGATTTGCTCGGCCAGCCATTTGAAGAACGGACGGCGGCTCAGAATCTGAGCTTCCACGGCTGCCGCTATCCGTCAAAGCATCATCTTCCGAAGAATACGTGGATCACGCTCGAAGTACCTTCCGGCGAATCGCGGGGAGATGCGATGTGCGTGCGTGCGCGAGTGGCGTGGATCCAGAGACCGCGAACGCAGCGAGATCTGTTTCAGGTCGGCGTGGAGATGGAGAAGGGCAAGAATATCTGGGGCGTGACGTTTCCGCCGAGCGACTGGAGTGGCGGAGCGTCGGCCGGCGCGGCGGCGGTGACCATGATGAGTATCTCAACAGAGGCCGGTCCGCGCCCGGAGCAGGACGCTGCGCCCAAGGTGGCTGAACACGAGGCTTCGCTGGAAGTTTACTTGCAGATGGCGCTGGCGCACACGAACCGCGATTTCGCCATCGCCGATGAGGAGCCGGAAACAATTCCGGTGGAAAGCAATACGCTGCTGGGGCAACTTCGTGAGGAATTTCTGGCGGAATCACGGAAGACGCTTGCCGATGCGCGCGCAGCCGCGGACGAGGTGGCGAAGCAGAGAGCCAGCGAATTGCGCGGCGACTTCGAGAGCGCGCAAGAAGCGAGCGCCGAGACGTTTCACAAGAAGTGGCTGGAGGAGTTGGAGCACGGGAAGGTGGATGCCAAGGAAGAACTCGCGGCGGCCCTGGCGGCGCAGCTAGCCAGCTTTCAAGAGCAGGTGCGCGGCGCGCTCACCAGCGAATGGACGGAAAAACTGAGCCATGCGAAGGTAGAGCATTCGCAGTGGGAAGCAGAAATGCAAGCGCTGCGCGAAGAGATACGCGCAAGCGTCGAGGCAACGGCCAGACAAAGCGATGAGCGATGGAATGAAAGGCTGATGGAAATCCGGCGGGAATGGGAGTCTTCGGAGACAGCCGGCGCGGCCGTCGATGCGACGGAGACGAACAAGGAAAAGGCACCGATCGAGACGGCGGAACCGCCGGGAAGCCAATTGCTCGCGGAAGCCGATATGGCGCGGGCGCAATGGAATGAATTGCTCGAGTCGTCGCTGGACAGCGCGGCGCAGCGCTTGAACGAGCGGCTGACCAGCATCTCGCAGGAATTGCTGCACCGGACCGAGCAGGAACTGGCGAAGCGGGCGGCCGAGCTGCAGGAGGAATCAGGGCTGACCGCGGAAACAAGCCGCGCGGCGCTAGGCGAATTGAAAGTGGCGCTCGAATCTGAAGTGGCGCAGGCAAGAACTTCGCTCGGCGAGATTGAACAGACGGCGGGGCGGTTCTCTGAGTATTCGCGGCAACTGGAGGCAGCAAGTCAGGATAGTTTGAACGAGCTGCGGCAAAGGCTGGAGTCGAGCGTGACGCAGCAATGCGCGGGGCTGGACAGGCACGCGGCGGAGCTCGAGGGGAAGTTCAGCAAACGAGCGGCCCTGTTGCTCGAGCAAATGAGCCGGGAAACAGTGGCGCGAAGCGCTGAGGAAATTGGTGCGACGGTGGCGTTGGGGCTAGAGCGCGCGACCAAGGCGGCGGAAGAGCTATCCGCGCGCGAGGAGCAAGCGGAAGGGATTCTGCGGATTCACCGCGAGAGATTGCGGCAAGTTTCCGAGCAGGCGCAGCGGGAGGGCGCGACGCATTTGGCGTCGGGCCTGGCGATCTTGCAAAGGGATTTGGAGGGCGTACGCACGCAAGCGCTGGGACAGTGGAAGGTAGACCTGGAGGCGGATGGAGCGCGGTCGGTCGAGGAAGCGTCGGCGGCGCTGGCGAAGGAAACGGCCCGGCAGTTGGTAGAGGCGGATGCGCAGCTTCTCGTGCAAGCGGAGCAAGCCATTGAATCGGCACAGGAACGAATGCACAAAGGCCTGCATGCGATCACTGGAAAATTCCGCAGTGAGCTTGGCGAGATCGAGGCCAGCCAACTCGGAAGCGCGAGAGAGAAGCTGGCGTTGGCGGCGCGGGATCAGCTCGATTCGACGAAGAACGAATTTACGAAGGCGGCGGAGAAGGCGGCTTGTACGTTCGGCGAAGTGATCGAGGAATCTGCGGAGAGTGCGCTGCGGGATTTCTCAGCGGCCAGCGAAGCGCAGGTTGAGCAGGACCGGGCGCGGCTGGTGGCCGCGGCGGAGAATGCGCTGCAAGGGATTCAAAGCCACGCACAAAGTTCATTCGAACACTTTCAGGAGCAGCTCGGCACCAAGACAGAGCGGGCGTTGAAGCACGCGAGCGAAACCCTGGCGCATCAGTTTGAGGTGGCGCTGGATAGGTTCCGAGCACAAGGCGAAGCCAGGCTGGAGGAATGGTCGGCGAAACAGGCATCGCTGAGTGAGCAGACGCTCGAGAAGCATGACGTGCAATTGCGGGCAGCGACGAACTCGTCCGTGGAATCAGCGCTCCAGCAGCTCGACGCACAGAGCGAGAAGCGCGTCCACTCGGCAGTCCGCGCGACGGAGAGCGCAGTGCGGCAGGTGTGCGCCGATATCTTCGACAGTGTGGCGCAAGCGATGAAGAAGCAGTTGCAGGGGACGCTGGAGATGCGTCACGCAGCACCAAGTGGGGAAACGAATCCGCCGCAAGAGCATCCGCAGGAACATCGTGCTTCCGCTTAGGAGCAATGCTTCAAAGGCTTCGAGCGCGAGGCGCGGCAGCAGCATCGCCGCAACGTGAATCCCTTTATGCGTGTCCGATGATTTCGCCAAGCGATTCGCAGACGTAGTCGACTTGCTCGGTGGTCAACTCCGGGAACATGGGCAACGCCAGCACTTGCCGGCAGGCGCGCTCGGCATGAGGAAAATCGCCAGCTTTGTAGCCCAAGTAGGCGAGCGCCTTTTGCAAGTGAAGAGGCAAGGGGTAATGCACGGCAGTGCCGATGCCGCAGTTTTTGAGTTCCGCCAGGACAGAATCACGATTTTCGACGTAAATCACAAAAAGATGGTAAGCACATTCGTCGCGAGGGTCGTCTTGAGGAACAGCCAGGGCGAGCCCGGATAGCTTCTCGCGATAGCGCTGGGCGATGGCCTTGCGGCGAGCGGACCAATCGTCCAGATAGCGCAGCTTCACGCGCAGCACCGCGCCTTGAAAACCCTCCATGCGATAGTTGTAACCAATGAAGTCGTGGAAATAGCGGCGGATCTCGCCATGGCTGCGGGCGGAGCGGCAATACTCGGCGATGCGATCGTCGTTGGTGACGAGTGCGCCCGCTTCGCCGTACGCGCCGAGATTTTTCGAGGGATAGAAGCTGAACGCCGAAGAGGCGCCGAGAGTGCCGACACGGCGTCCGCGGAACCGAGCGCCGTGAGCCTGCGCGGCATCTTCAATCAGCGCGACCCTGTGGGCATCGGCAAGCTGCTGGAAGGCGCCCATATCGACGGGACGTCCGTAGAGGTGAACGGGAAGAACGGCTTTCGTGCGTGGAGTGATGGCAGCTTGGGCCAGACGGGGATCCAGATTCGCCGTGCGAGGGTCGATGTCAGCGAAGACGATCTTGGCCCCGGTGTACGCGATAGCCTCGGCGGTAGCGATGAAGGTATTAGGGCTGGTGACGACTTCGTCGCCGGGGCCGATACCGGCGGCCAAGAGCGCGAGATGCAGGGCGCTGGTGCCAGAGTTGAGAGCGATGCAGTGTCTCGCCTCGCAATAAGAAGCGAACTCTTTCTCGAAAGATGCGACCTCATCGCCGAGGCTGAACGCGGTGTTGCGACAAGTGCGATCCAGAGCCTCGAGAATTTCCGAGCGAAGCGCGGAGTACTGCTCTTTTAGGTCGTAGTAAGGGACGGCGGTTACGGTTTTCACTCTTTCACTTTACTGTTTTGCGCGACGCCACGCAAATGCCACGAGATCCACTTTTCTATGTGACCACCACGGGCTCGTGATAATCTTTTGAAGGAGTACGCCTATGACCTTCTCTCGCACCGCGGAAGAGAAATGGCAATCCGCTTTTGAGGCAGCGACTCCGGAAGCCGCGATGAAAGCTAGATCCCAGCTAACGCTATCGGTCATCATTGCCGCTTACAATGAACGCCACTTCATTGAAGAGATCCTGCGGCGCGTGCAAGCGGTGAGCTTCGTGTACGAAATCGTTATTGTCGACGATGGCTCGACGGATGGCACGCGTGAATGGCTCACCGAGATGCACCAGCGGAAGCAAGCCGGGGAGGCCGAAGCGGAAATCCTCGGCGGCGAGGCGCGGCTGAGGTTGGGAGAGATCCGGTTCCTGTTTCAGGAGCGCAACCAGGGAAAAGGCGCAGCGCTGCGGCGAGGATTTTCCGAGGCTCGCGGTGACATTTTGCTGGTGCAGGATGCCGATCTCGAATACGACCCGCGGGACTATGGCAAGTTGCTCGAGCCCATTCTGGACGGGCGCGCGGACGTGGTCTACGGGTCGAGATTTCTGGGCGGGCCGCAACGAGTCCACTTCTTCTGGCATTACGTGGGGAACAAGTTTTTGACTCTGCTGTCGGACATGCTCACCAACCTGAAAATCACGGACATGGAGACTTGCTACAAGGTGTTTCGGCGCGAGGTAATCGGCGGCATGCGGCTGCGCTCAAATCGATTTGGCTTCGAGCCAGAAGTCACCGCGCGGATTGCCAAAGGGCGCTGGCGAATCTACGAAGTGCCCATCTCTTATGCCGGTCGCTCCTATGAAGAAGGGAAGAAAATCACCTGGCGAGACGGACTGACCACGTTTTTCACCATCCTGCGATATCGGTTCTTCAATTGAGCGTCTGCGCGGAACGGAATTCCGGCTGGAATATTCCAAATGTGCGTGAGCGTGCCGGTGATTTCGGCGCCGGAGCGCACACGCAAATGAGAGAAAAGGGCTTGCGGGATCCAGTTGGGATTGCCTGTTCGCGTGAGATGCCTGTACAATCGTGGAGTAGAATAAGGATCGGTTCCGGTTTCCCAGCCCCAGCAGGTGATTGCTCGTCCGCACGTTGAGCTTAGTATGTCTGAGACAAACGCCAACCTTTGCAGCCGAACCGTCGTAGTCGCAAGCAAGGATCAGATCTCTTGCGATCTGGGCGGCGAAGCAGCCATTCTTGGCATGAAGAATAGTGTGTACTACGGTCTGAATCCGGTCGGAGCGCGCATATGGCGCTTGTTGCAGCGCCCGAGAAGCGTCGGGGAGATTTGCGAAGCCATCGTGAGCGAGTATGACGTCACCGCGGAGCGCTTCGAAAGCGATCTGATCGGCCTCCTGCAACAAATGCTCCAGGAAGGCTTGGTGGAGTTAAGCCGCAGCGCAACTAGCGGGTCATAATCCTATGTGCGCGAAATGTAGCAAGTGTCTGCCCAGCCGGTTCTGTCTTCACTTTGAATTGACCCGTCCCGTAAACAGAATGCGCCAAAGATTTTCGCGGAGAGCGGTATGAACCTAGCCTGGCGGCGTTTCCGGAGGCTTCCTCGGCTGGAGCGCAGCCTGTTCTTTCGCGGGATTTTTCTGCTGCCGGTGACGGCGTGCGCACTTCGCTGCGTTGGCCTGCAGAACACCAAGCAGCTGATGGATTCGTGGCGCAAGCGCGACGCTACGCGAGCAATCGGCGATGCTGCGGAAAAATGGCGCGTCGCGAATGCGGCGCGGAGGATGACGGAAGCTGCGTCTCGATATGGAGTGGTGCGCGGAAGTTGTCTTTCGAAGTCGATGGTGCTTTGGCATCTCCTGCGCCTGCAGGGCTTGGAAGCGACAGTGCACGTCGGAGGACGAAAAGACGGCAGGTTGTTTGAGGCGCACGCGTGGGTTGAACTGGACGGCAGAACTGTGAATGACACCGAGGATGTGCGCGAGCGCTTTGCGCCGTTTGAAGGCCGAGTGAGCGGCGCACTGACCAGGGAAAAATGAGCGGGATTGCCGGAATCGCGCGCTCCGACGGCAAACCCGTGGATCGTGAACTGCTGCAGCAAATGGCGCGATGGCTTTCGTTCCGTGGTCCGGACGCACAGCAGATCTGGGCCGATGGCGCTGTTGGACTGGGACACGCGGCACATCTGATTCGCGGCGATGGCACACGCGCGCTCCAACCGGAAAGCCTCGGCACCGGCACGTGGATCACAGCTGACGTGCGTTTGGATGCACGGAAAGAGTTGGTTGCGGAGCTTCGCGGGCACGGGCGAGATGCCCGCATCACGTGCAGCGACTCGCAACTGCTGCTCCACGCCTACGATGCCTGGGGCGAACAGTGCCTCGACCACCTGATGGGCGATTTTGCGTTTGGCCTGTGGGACGCGCGCCGGCGGCACCTATTCTGCGCGTGCGATCATTTCGGAATCAGGCACCTGTACTTCTCCAAGAGCGATTCCTGCTTTATCTTTAGCAACACACTGGACTGCGTGCGGCTGCATCCCGACATTTCCGACCGGCTGAACGACGCGGCGATTTGCGATTTTCTCCTATTTGGGCTGAATTATGAGGAAGGAACGACTTCATTCGCTGATATCGAGCGGCTGCCGCGAGCGCATTGGTTGCGGTGGTCGGCGGACGGCTTTGAGATTCGAGAATATTGGCGGCCGCCTACGGATGGGGAGATTCGGTACAAGAAACGCGCCGAATACGTTGAGCATTTCAATGAACTGTTGGGCAAGGCGGTGATGGACAGGATTCGCGCGGACAGCGCCGGCATTTTGCTGAGTGGAGGACTCGACTCTTCATCCGTAGCAGCGGTTTGTAAGGAAACGGGAACGAGCAAGGGGTATCCGCGTGAGCTTCATGCGTTCACGGTGACGAATGAGAATCTGGCCGACAGTGACGGGCCGGCGGCAAGGGTGGTCGCAGATGCGCTGCAGATTCCGATGCATCGCTGGGATGTTAGCAATACGCCGCTTTTTGGAGGTTGGGACTCTGGTGAGGTGCACTGGCCGGAGCCGGTGGATAGTCCGCTCGCTTCGAGCATGCTGGCTCAATATGCGGAAGTTGCGGGGCATGCTGCCGTGCTTCTCTCCGGGGAGGGCTGCGATAACCTGATGATTTGCGAGCCGGGACAACACTTGCGGCGGCTCTGGCGGGAAGGGCGACGCGCACAGGCTGCGCTCGATGCCGCGAAGCATGCGGTTGCCAGATTCCAGGCCCCGGATGGTTTGCGAGGACCGTTGCGGCGCATTTACAAGCGCCGGAGTCCGAGACCTTCGTTTCCGGAATGGCTCAATCCGGATCTTGTGGAAGAACTGCGCTTGGAAGCGCGGTGGTCGAATCCAATGCCGGGCATTCGGTGGAATGAGCATCCACAGCACCCAAAACGCTACGGGTCTCTGTTTTACCCGCAGTGGAGGTACATGTTCGAGCGGCAGGATCCCGCTTACACGCGGGCAGCGGTTGAAGTGCGCTATCCATTTCTGGATCTACGGCTCGTGGGGTATTTGCTGGCGATTCCGGCAATACCGTGGTTCTTCCGCAAATTGCTGTTGCGCGAGGCCATGCGCGGCCGGCTTCCGGAGAAGATCCGCAAGAGGCCGAAGACTCCACTACCGTGGAATCCTGTCGTCGAGGCGTTCAGGCGCGCGCAAAAGCCCGTGCTTCTAAAACCAAGCATAGCCGCCGATCTTGGCCGGTACGTAAAAACCTCCTGCATTCTATCTTTCCGCGAGGAAGGGTGCGCGGACGCGGCTGATTCGAATGTGCTCCCTTGGTGTTTGAATTTCTGGCTGGAAGGGCTGCGGAAGGAACAGGCTGTCTCTGCCGGGATGCGTGTGGGAGCCGGGTGAGTTTTTGTTATGGTGCAGAGAGAAATTGCCAATCTTTTTGAGATGAGTCGGTGTTTTACCTGATGTTTAGAGGGAATTTCTACAGGGAAGTATGCAGAGGGGTGCGAAGTTTTTGTTGAAGGCCGCCCTGCCAGTCAGTATAAAATCTCATTGGTGCCAGAGCGCTGTGAAGACACGACCGACGAATCGGCCTGAGCTTGAGAATCAGAAGAAGGCATATCAATCGCCTGTGCTGGTGAATTACGGAACGGTGTGGGAGTTGACGCGCATGGTTGGGGTGAGTGGCAGTCTTGATGTCGGCGGGTCGGGCGGGCGAATAAAGACCGGGACGTAAAGCTCTGGATGCAGTCATTCTCGATTCGTTCGCGCACGACGTAGTCCACAACTGTAGATTCCCAAAGTGAAACCCGCTCCGTTTGCGTACTCCGCGTACGGCCTGCAGCTTATCTCCGATCGATCAATTCCCGGTTTGGCTCCGCTTGATCCAGCCGCTTTGAAGACTCCCGATTTGCGCATTCAGTTTGAGGAAGAAGAAACTGCGGGCGGCGAGTGTGACCCGGCGGGAGAAACGCTGTGGTACACGACCGACATAAAGGATGCGGAAGGAAATCCCGCTTTGAGGATATGGAAAGGGAGAAGCGCCGGCGATTACTTTATTCGCTACAGTCACGGGTTGACCTTTCGCTTGGACTCCGCATTGTCGTGCCTTTGCGTGCATCAGGTTCACCCGACCAGTGAAAAGGACGTAGCGCTGTTTCTTCTGGGGCCAGTGCTGGGAATTGTGTTACGGCTCAGGGGAACGACGTGTCTGCACGCGAGCGCCGTCGAGATTGACGGGAAGGCGGTCGCGTTTGTTGGGGCGCCGGGGGCGGGGAAATCCACCACAGCCGCAATATTCGCGCAGAATGGGCATTCCGTGTTGACGGACGATATTGTCACGCTCGAAAAACGCGGACCATGCTTCCTGGTGCACCCTGGTTATCCCTTCTTGAATCTTCTGCCCGATTCAAGGGCGCTGCTGGCTGGCTCCGCGGAGGCGTCGCCATTGGCTGAACCGGCGGTCGAAAAGAGCCAGATGATCCTGGATGGAAGTAATCGGCGATTCCAGGGAGAAGCATTGCCGCTAGCGGCCATCTATATTCTGGCCGAACGGTCCAGCGAGGCATCCGCGACGACGGCCGGTTCAATTCCCCAACAGGAGGCGTTTATAGCGCTTGCGTCGAACACTTACGCGAACAAGATGCTGGACACGCCGATGCGCGCCAGAGAATTCCGCGAGCTGGGCGAGTTGGTGAGATCTGTGCCCGTCCGGCGGCTTGTGGCGGCCGCGCGCTCGCCTGACCTTGAAAGTTTCTACCGGACGATATGCGAAGACGCTGCTGCGGTTATGCAATCGCGCGCGAGATGAGAGCCGAACGCAATTGCCAAGCGTCTGCGGGCGGCATTTTATCCTTGCACGGCGGAAGAGCTTCGTAGCAGATTACAGCGATCAATGAAGGTTGCTTCGGGGGTTGCTTTGGAGGACGCCAGGAAACGGGGAGCCGTTCTCTGCATTGCTGTAATCACTTTCTGCGCGGTAGTTTATCAAGTCACAGTTCTGTGCCTGGCGTGGCATTGGGGCTATTCCGGCGAACTCAGCCAGCAAGTCCGAGGGGCGAACCTGACGCCCGGGAATGCGGAAGCGTGGGATCGGATCGGAGAGGGGCTGGCGGCCAATTTCGACGCCCAGCCGGCCGGAGCGATCTCTTTTTTCGAACGCGCGGTGAAGCTGAACCCGCGGTCGGCGCGCGACTGGATGGATCTTGCGCAAGCATATGAGGTCAATGGAAATGCGCCGCAGGCAAACGCGGCGTACGAACAGGCGCAGCGGGATTATCCGATTTCCGCGGAGGTCTCGTGGAAGTACGGGAACTTTCTCATGCGGCAAGGGCAAACGTCCGAGGGCTTGAAGGAAGTGCATCGGGCACTGGTCACAGATCCAAGCTTGGTTCCCCTGGCGATTTCGCGAATCTGGAGTCTTGACCCAGACGTGCATGTCATCCTGCACGACGTGCTGCCGCAGGGGCAGCAAGCCCGGCTTCAGGCGCTCGATTTCTTTGCGGCCAGGCACGAGGAGGCCGCGGCTCTCGAAACTTGGGAAGAGATCGCAGCGTTCGCGAAGACGAAACCGATCGACATTCACGATGTGTTTGCTTTTATGCAGGACCTGATTTCTTCCGACCAGGCCGCGGAGGCGGAACGCATCTGGCGTGAAGCGCTCGCAGCCTCGCACTGGCCTGATTCGGAGATGACGGGCGGTTCGCAGATCTGGAATGGCGGCTTCGAAGAGCCGATCGTCAATGGTGGTCTGGACTGGCGCTTCGAGCAGGTGCCGGGCGCGTACGTCAGCGTGGATTCTAACGTTCATCATTCCGGCGAAAAATCATTGCGTGTTGATTTCACGGGGGGCGTGAACCTGGACTTCTGGAACGTTCACCAGATTGTCCCGGTCGAGCCGAGCACGCATTACGTCTTCCAGTATTTCATGCGCACACAATCGATTTCGACCGAGAGTGGGATGCGGTTCGAGATCCTGGATTTGAACGATAACGAAGTCAACTTAATGACGCCGGATTTGACTGGCACGAATCCATGGACTCCGGTGCGAATGGACGTCGCCACTGGCCGGAACACTCATTTCCTCGATATCCGGTTGCGCCGGTTGCCCAGCCGATTATTCGACAATAAGCTGGGCGGGACTGTTTGGGTGGACGACGTAAGCCTTTCCCAAAAACCAGCAACGGGCCCGGAATCGCATCCGTGAGAGCGATTCGGATTGGCATTTGCGTGCTCGCAGCGTTCGCGGTGCTCGCGTTCGGCACGGTAGAAATATGGTCCGAGTCGATACTCGAGGCCGGCGCGGCAGCTCTTTTCTTGTGGTGGGCGCTCCTGGTATTTTTTCAGCGCGAAATCGAAATTCATTGGAACGCGATCTTTTGGCCGGTTCTGGCGTTCATCGGAATCGCGGGCATGCAGCTGGCGTTGGGAGCCACGGCCTATCCTTTTCTGACACGCGTTGCGCTGCTGAAGGTTGTGGCCTGCGCCCTGCTGTTCTTTTTGTCGGTGCAATCGTTCCGCACGCGCCAGGACTTGAGATTTGTCGCGTGGTTTCTGATGAGTTTCGGCTTCGCCGTGGCGGTGCTGGGAATCGCGCAGGACTACACTTCCCACGGTTTGCTTTACTGGTTTCGGCCGCTGACCGAAGGCGGCAGCCCGTTTGGGCCTTACGTGGACCGCGATCATTTTGCGGGATTTATGGAGCTGATTGCGCCGGTAGGAATGTCTCTCATCGTGTTCCGGGGTGTGCGGCGCGAGCAGGTGGTGTTTGCCGGGATTCTGACGCTTGTTCCCATTGTGGCATTGGTTCTGACCGCGTCTCGTGGGGGAATCGTAGCCCTCGTATTTGAGGTGGGTTTGTTGGCTGTGCTGATGCGAGTGCGCAGGGCCAGATTTCAAGCCGTAACAGTGGCCGCGATCTTGCTTGCGGCGCTGGCTGTTTTGGGATGGCTCGGCGCGGGGAAGGTATTAGACCGGATAAGAACTGCGTCGGTGGGGGAGCTTTCCGGAGACCGGCGCGTCACCATGCTAAAAGGAGCATGGCATATGTTCTTGGACCATCCCTTGGCAGGCGCGGGCTTGGGCACATTGGTAGCGGTATATCCGAAGTACGAGACTTTCTACGATGGGAAAATCGTGGACCACGTACATGACGATTATGCCGAAATGCTGGCAGAAACAGGGATTGCGGGAGGGCTGTGCGGACTGATCTTCCTCATAATGCTTTTTCGCGAAGCGCGAAGGCGATTGGCCGAGGAACAGAGCGCTTTTTCGCAAGCAGTCCATACCGCCGGAACTGTCGCGTGTGTCGGCTTGCTGGTGCACAGTCTAGTCGACTTCAATCTGCATATCCCAGCGAACGGGTTACTTTTTCTGCTGCAGGCTGCTGTTGTCCTTTCGCCTGTGTTTCACCGTAGGAAACAGGCCTTAACCACCTGATAGGGCTACAAGACTTCCGGCATTGACATTGGGAGAGGCCCTACGTCATAGTTTTCGCGGGGTTATAGCATCCATGGCTTCTACAGTCCGGAAGGCTCTGGACTGCGCCCAGGCGGCGTCTGTCTTGATGTTCCTGGTTTTGCTTGGGTGCGCGTGCGCGTTCAGTCAGGACAAGGCCCAAACCCCACAGCAAACAAACAATAGGATCGCCGAACTCGCGGCGGCCACTGCACTCGCCCCAACGGGAGACACTCCCATTGGCGCGGGCGACGTGCTGCACATCGACGTCTTCGAAGTTCCCGATCTGTCGCACGATGTTCGCGTTGGCGAAACGGGATTGATTTCTCTGCCGCTGATCCCGGACCGTATTTCCGTAGCTGGGTGCACACCTTTCCAACTTGAGGAAAGGCTTAACAAGCTCTTGCAGGTGAATGGCTTGGTGATGCATCCGCAGGTATCCGTGATCGTCAAGGAACAGAACAGCGGGCCCATCTCGATTGCCGGAGCCGTGCGGCACCCGGTCGTCCTACATGAGTACCGCCCGACAACTTTGATTGAGGCGCTCGCCGCGGCCGACGGCGTTGCCGACGACGCGGGAGACAACATTCTGATTGCTCGCCAGAAAACGCAGAGCGTTACCTGCGGTGAGCCGGACCCGCCGGCGGACCCTCCGGTTGAGCCGGAAGTTATAAAAGTGAAGGTGTCTGAGCTGCTGGAAAATGGTAATCCGGCGTTCAATGTCCCCGTTTATGCCGGTGACGTGATCACGGTGCCCCGCGCGGGAATTATTTATGTCGCGGGCGCGGTGGGGCAACCGGGCGGCTACGAGCTGAACGACCCAGGCGCTACATTCAATATCATGAAAATGATTGCGCTGGCGCACGGACTGACAGGAACGGCCAAAGCGAATGACACGGTGATATTGCGCAAAGACTCGACAACAGGTGAAACGAAGCAGATTCCCATCAAACTGAAAAGGATTCTGGACCGCAAGGATCCCGACGTCCGACTTTACGCGGGCGACATTTTGTATGTGCCCGCCAGCGGCGCGAAACGAATTCTGGGTATGGCAGGAGGCGCTGCCATCGGGATCGGCACCGGCCTAGCGATTTACCGCATTCCGTAAACGACGAAAGCAAGAAAGGCTTCTCTGATCTGATGGACGAAGCGCCGAAACTGATTCCGGTCGAGCGAAGGAGAGATTCGCTGGCGGTAGTGTCTCCTCCGCCGGCTGCCTGGGGGCAAGCATCCCACGAAACGAACCTTCTTGATCACCTGATCGTGCTGCGGAAACACCAATGGATGATTCTCACGTTTCTCTTGTTGGTAGTCACGATCGTGACCATTGCATCATTCAAAATGAAGCCCGTGTACGTGGCGTCAGCGCGAGTGGAAGTGGATCCCGAGAACAGCAATACGTTGCCGTTTCAGGACAATAGTTCGTTCGAAGAGTACGTCGACTTGGACAACTACATCGAGACGCAGACAAAAATCATCCAGAGCCAAACGCTGGCGATGGACACGATCCGCACGCTGGATCTTCCGCGCTATCCCGAATTCGGAGGCGATCCGAAAGGGTTGGTAAACGCGGGTCCCAATCAGAAGGAGCCCCCGATCCTCGGCGACTTCCTGGGGCGCCTCGCGGTGAGCCGGGTTCCCAACAGCAGACTGATCGAAGTGCAATTCGCCGCGGAAGATCCGCAGCTTGCCGCCCGAGTGGTGAATGCACACCTGGAAAACTACAAAGAGCACAACTTCAAGAGCCGATACGACGCCACGATGCAGGCTTCCGACTTCCTCTCCTCAGAGCTGGAGGAACTGCGGATCAAAATGGAAAAATCGGACGCTGCAGAGGTCGCCTACGAACGCAAGAACCAGATCTGGATGGTGGATACGACGCAAAACACGACGACGCAGAAGCTGTCGGCGCTTAGTAATGCTCTAACCGCAGTCCAGACGCAGCTTGCCGAAAAAGAAGCGACGTACGAGTTGGCGCATTCGGATAGTGGAGGATCGCTGGCCGCGGTTGAGAGTAACCAGGCCGTGCAGGATCTGAATAAGACCAAATTGCAGCTCGACGCACAGTACGCAGAAGCGCTCACGCAATTCGGGCCAAACTGGCCGAAGGTGCAAGTGCTCAAGGCACAAGACGATGCTATTGCAGCGCAACTGAAGACGGCTAAGGCGGAAGCGGTGCGGCAGATCGACAACGAGTATCATCAGATCGAAACGCGCGAAAGCCTGCTGGAGCGGGACCTTAACCGGCAAGAAGCGCTGGCGGACACCATGGCACAGAGGCTCGTCGAATACAACATGCTGAAGCACGATGCCGAATCGAATAAGGAACTTTATGACGGCTTGTTGCAAAAACTGAAGGAGGCCGGCATTTCCGCGGGCCTTCGCTCGAGCAACATTCGAATCGTTGATCCAGCACTGGTACCATCCACGCCTGCGCGCCCGCAAAAGGCTCGCAATATCTTGCTGGCATTCTTGATAGGCCTAGTCGGTGGCGTCGGTTTGGCTTTCCTGCGCGAGTATCTGGACAACACGGTGAAGTCGCCGGACGACGTGCAGAACTTGACCGGCCTGCCCTGTCTTGCGGTGGTTCCTTCGTTCGCGGGCCGGAACGGCAGCCGGTCGCTCGCGCGAATTTCGAGGCAGGCTGGAGCCAATGCAAATGGCGATTCCCGCGTGGAGCTTATTTCATTGCAACAACCGAAATCGCTTGTGTCAGAGGCGTTTCGCGCGTTAAGGACATCCTTGCTACTGTCGCAAGCGGAGCACCCGCCACAAGTGATCTTGGTGACCAGCGCGTTGCCACGAGAAGGAAAGACGACTTCCGCGGCGAACCTGGCGATTACGCTTGCGCAACTGGGCGACCGGACGCTGTTGATGGATTCCGATCTTCGTAAGCCGGGAATTCGACGCGCCCTGAATCTCCCCAATGGGCACGGGCGCGATATCGGACTCAGTTCCTACCTCGCAGGAGTCGCGCCGCTGCACGACATCATTGTGCCGCATCCGACAGTGCCCAATTTAGATGCAATTCCCACAGGGCCGATCCCCCCCAATCCCGCGGATCTGCTTTCTTCGCACCGCATGGCGGAGGCGATTGACGACCTCCGTCAGCACTATAAGTTTGTAGTGATCGATTCACCTCCCATCATGGCGGCGACAGATGCGGTAATCCTTTCCGCCTTAACTGACGGAGTGCTTCTCGTTGTCTGGAGCAATGAAACACCGAAAGAAGCGTTCTCGCGCACGCGAGACTTGCTCGCCGCAGTGAAGGGGCAGTTGCTCGGCGTTGTACTCAACGCGGTAGACTCTGGAGCGCCGGATTACTACTACTCCTACCGTTACTATCCTTATTCCTATGGCTATGGCGAAGACGAGGAAGGCGAGGAAGTCAAGAAGGTTCGCCACAGGCCCGAGAAGATTTCTTAGTTCAGGTTCTGAGAGGAGATAATTCATGCGTGCACTGATCACAGGCGGAGCAGGATTCATCGGTTCGCATCTTGCAGAGGCGCTATTGGTGCGAGGCGACGAGGTATTTATCCTGGATGACCTTTCGACAGGCAGCGTCGAGAATATACGGCATCTGAAGAGTTCCGCGAAATTCCACTACGTGTTCGACGCACTGCAGAATCGTCATCTGCTGGCAGAGATGGTGGACGAATCCGACGTGGTGTTTCACTTGGCGGCCGCCGTGGGTGTGCGGCTGATCGTGGAAAGCCCGGTTCGCACCATCGAAACTAATGTGAACGGCACGCAGTTGGTACTAGACGCCGCGAGCAAAAAACGCAAGCTTGTCTTCACGGCGTCGACATCCGAAGTGTATGGAAAAAGTACTAACGTTCCTTTCTGCGAAGATTCTGATCTTGTTCTTGGTCCGACAACGAAAGGCCGGTGGAGTTATGCGGCGTCCAAGGCTTTGGACGAGTTCCTGGGGCTGTCGTACTGGAAAGAAAAAAAACTGCCTGTGATTGTGGCGAGGTTCTTCAACACTGTAGGCCCGCGACAGACCGGGCGCTACGGCATGGTATTGCCGAATTTTGTTTCGCAGGCGCTTTCCGGTGCGCCCATCACGATTTATGGCACGGGGAAACAATCGCGGTGCTTCTGTCATGTGCAGGACGCCGTGGAAGCTATCATTCGGCTGGTGGATAGCGGCCAGGCTGTGGGAGAAGTGGTGAATATCGGTAGCGATCAGGAGGTTACGATCGAAGGGCTTGCGCAGATGGTTAAGCAACGCGCTGAAAGCAGCTCGGCGATTGTTTATGTTCCCTATGATCAGGCCTACGAGCCAGGCTTTGAAGACATGCTGCGGCGTGTACCTTCGCTCAAGAAATTGGCGGCGATGACGAAGTTTTCTCCGCAAACTCCACTCCATGCCATTGTGGACAGCGTGATTGCGCATTTCCGCGGGAAGCGCGAAGCGTCTCCTGCCGAAACGGGGTCGCAAATTGCGTTACTCGCGAGAGCTGCAAGTGAGGCTGGGACGGTCGCCCCATAAAACCAATCGACCGTGACGGAACAAAGATGGCGCACCGGAACGCCACCTCGGCGGTGGCCACGGAATCATTCGTATACTCCGGGACCGAACTGGACGCCATGGCAGAGGCGCGCAACTATTCCCGCTGGATCATGCGATACTTCGCTCCTTACTTAGGCGAGCGAGTTGTCGAAATTGGCGCGGGGACTGGAACCTTTTCCGAGCTCCTGCTCAATAGCGAGCGCACTGTGGGCTTGGTTCTCTTCGAGGCGGCGCATAATCTATTTCCGCTGCTGCGCCAGCGGTTTGGCGATCGCAATGTACGCTTGCATTGCGGGGCCTTTGACCCATTGGCGCTGGACGGGCCCGCAGATTCGATCGTGCTGGTGAATGTCCTCGAGCATATTCTGGATGATGCCGCGCTTCTGTCGCAAATTCACCAGTCCTTGCGTCCCGGTGGCAGCCTGCTCCTGTTCGTTCCGGCGTTGGCATGGAATTATGGTTCGCTGGACAAGGCGTTCGAGCATCACAGGCGCTATAGCAAAGGGGATTTGGTGAAAAAGGTGCGGGCTGCCGGATTCCGTATCGAGCAAGCGCGTTACGTCAACATCATGGGTGTTGCGTCCTGGTTTTTCGCAGGCAAGGTGCTGCGACAAACTACGCTAAGGCCCGCCCAGGTGCGTTGGTATGACCGCTGGGTTGTTCCGTGGAGCTTCAAGCTCGAGCAGATTTGTGAACCGCCGTTGGGCCAGAGCCTCCTGGCAGTGGCCGTGAAGTGATCGCCGTGACTCCGAGATACACGCTGAGCCGTTACGCTGGGATCCTTAACTGAGTGAAGGTGAGCCGGCCGGGGACAACTCTAAAGAGAAGAAATGAAGAGTCTGGATCAACCTACGAATGGAAATCGGCACGTCCGAGACGCGATTGTCATGTCGGGCTGGGGGTGGGAAATGTCCGGCTTGGTAGAACGACTCGCGCTTGCCATCTCGATACTGGGTGGCAAAGTCCTTTACTGCGAGAATCCTGTTTCTCGATTTCGTGGCCGTGGACGAACGTTAGAAAAGGTCACGAACGGAGTATTTAGGTTTGGCCCAGAGTTTCTTGGCCATCGATTGAACCGGTTGCCCCTCGGTTTTTCGCAATTTCAGGCCAGAATGGTAACGAGTCAAGTGCTTGAGACGGCTTCTAGGCTGAGTCTTAGGGACCCGCTGTTTATCTATGCTTGGGGCGACTTTATGGTTTCGGTGTGCCGCGAATTCAGGAGGAAGGGATTTCCCGCGGTCCATTGCTGCTTCGATTACCCTGAGCCTGGGCAAGACAAACATGTTGAACTATCTGGGTTAACTCTCACGATTTCGAAGACGGTCTTCCATCAGTTGAAGGCCAAATATGGAGAAAAAATTGCATTAATTCCTGAGGTAAGGTGGGCTTCGGATCCGTGCCGAGAAGCCGTCGCTCCCACTAGCGCAGGCGCCGAATTCGCCGCGATCCCCAGACCTCGCCTGGGCTACATCGGTCAAGTCTCTGATCGGTTGAATTTGAGAGTACTTGAAAAGGTGCTGTTGGCCCATCCGGATTGGCAGTTCCTGCACTTCGATCCGGCGAAATGCCTTCCGCTGCCCAACGTCCACGCGATTTCGTGGCGCGAACCGGAAAAGCTAAAAGATGTGGTTGCGAATCTGGACGTCGGTTTCATGCCGTATGACTGCTACAGCAACAAGAATTTCCATTGTCTGCCTATAAAACTATTCGATTACTTTTGCGCCGGCCTTCCCGTCGTATCAACGCCCATCGTAAATTTGTGGGAATTTTCCGATACGATTTATTTCGGGGATGATGCTGACCAACTGGGCCGAGCGATCCAGTTGGCCCTAGACGAGCCGCCGGACAGCCCGCTGAAGTTGAAGAGAATGGCGATAGCACGCACAAATTCGATCGAGACGCTTGCCAATGTTCTCGCGGACGTGCTGCCGTCTTGCGAGAAGACTTCGAATGTGGCCGCGGTGTGAGACCGTCCCGATGATGACCCGGTCGGCTGCACCAGTGGCGAGCGAGAAAAAGATGCGCGTTTTGCTGCTGTGTTCACATCCAACGCAGTATAGCTCACCTATGTGGCGGCGGATATCGCAGCATCCCCAAGTAGAAGCGCTCGTTGCTTACTGCAGCCTCGAAGGCGCCGAGTCTCACGTCGATCCCGGGTTCGGCGTCGAGGTGGCGTGGGATGTCCCTCTGCTCGATGGCTATCCGTGGGTCAAGCTGAAGAATTCTTCGCTGCGCCCAGCCGTCGGGCCGTTCTTCGGGCTGATCAATCCAGGCGTTTGGCGGCTTATCAGATCCCACAGGTTTGACGCGGTCGTCATGTTTACGGGATATAATTGCCTGACCTTCTGGATCGCCGCAGCGGTCGCGAAACTTTCGGGAATCCCCATCCTGTTCGGGACTGACGCGACCAGCCTCACGCCACGGGATCGGAAGCGATGGAAAGTGGTGGTGAAGAAGCGGTTACTTCCGTTTATCTTTCGTCTCGCGACTGTAGTCATCGTCCCTTCCGAAGCCGGCCGACAGTTCATTTGTACCTTAGGCATCTCAGAGTCTCGAATTACTCTGACACCGTTCGTCGTAGACAACGAGTGGTGGCAGCGGCGTGCTGCGGAAGTCAGCCGAAGCGAAGTGCGCCAACGCTGGAGGATACCGGACGACGCGCGCGTCATCCTTTTTTGCGCAAAGCTGCAAGACTGGAAGCGCCCCCAGGATGCTTTGCGAGCATTCGTGCGCGCAAAGGTCGCGAACTCATACCTCGTCTTTGCGGGAGACGGGGCCCTGCGCGAACAGTTGGAGGCTGAAGCGAACTCCGCGCGAGTCGCTGAGCGAGTTCGTTTCCTCGGCTTTGTGAATCAGACGAGCTTGCCGAGTCTTTACCGCTCGGCAGACGTGTTCGTACTTCCCTCGGAATATGATCCCTGCCCCGTCGTCGTTTGCGAGGCCATGCTGTGTGGCTGTCCAGTTGTATTGAGTGACCAGATTCGTGGCCGATTTGATTTGGTGAAGAACGGTGAGACCGGTTTCATCTATCCTTGCGGCGATGTCGATGCGCTCGCGGGTGTCTTGTCCCGGGCGCTCGAGGATCGCGATCGGCTGAGGAGTATGGGCGAAGCAGCGCGCGAGCGAATGTCTCAGTGGTCTCCGGAAATGAATATGGAAGCGACGGTAGAAGCCCTCGAGAAGGCCATTCAGTACAAGAAGCGCGCCTGATGCCATGAAAGTACTGATTTATTCTCGGCCCTTCGCGCCATTGATTGGAGGCGTCGAAACTTATGTGATGTTGCTGGCGCGAGGGCTCGCCAGCAGTTCAGGGGCAGGACACTCGGGGGCGATTCAAGTAACAGTGGCGACCGAAGCCGTTGTCGACGGATTCGATGACTCTTCTTTGCCTTTCCACGTTGTTCGCCAGCCGAGGCTTCGAAAGCTCTTCCGGCTCATACAGCAGGCCGATATTATCCAGATTGCTGGCCCTTGTTTGTTGCCCATGCTGTTGGCCTGGGTGCTGAGGAAGCCATTTGCTATCGAACAGCATAACTACCAACCTGCATGTCCGAATGGGCTGCTTTTCTTCGAGCCGACGAAAAGTGTTTGCCCCGGTCACTTTATGGCAAAACACCACGCGAAGTGCTGGGAGTGCAACCGAGGCGCGGGGGTACTGCAAAGCTCGAAGATGTGGCTGCTTACGTTCTTTCGCCGATGGCTTTGCAATCGAGCCACGGCGAACGCGGCCATTAGCCATCACGTCCAAGAACGGCTCCAACTGCGAAACTCACGGGTCATTTACTACGGAATACCAGACACGGCGCACCAGATCGAAAGCCCGGCATCTGACCATGGACTCTCTTCTCCGCCGTGTTTTGCCTATGTGGGACGTCTGGTTAGTGAAAAGGGGCTCGACGTACTGGTCGCCGCTGCCGCAATGCTAAAACAAGATGGATTGGATTTTCGTCTAAAATTCATAGGTGACGGTCCCGAACGCGCGCGCCTTCAGAGACAGGCAGCAGAACAACTTCTTAATGGCCAGGTTGTTTTTACCGGCTTTGTGACTGGCGAGGAACTTCGCCGCGCTGTGGAGGACGTTGCCGTGATGGTTATGCCATCGCGCTGGGAGGAAACCGCTGGTCTCTCCGCTATTGAGCAGATGATGCGAGGCCGCCTGGTAATTTGTGCGGATATCGGCGGCCTCGGAGAGGTTGTGGATGGGGCCGGGTTGAAATTTCCTTCTGGGGATTCATCTTCGCTTGCTGCCTTGCTTCGACAGGTAGTGGCAAACCCGCAGGTCGTGGAGCAGTTTGGCAAGAAAGCGCGCGCGCGGGCCTTGCAGGTCTTTGCGCTGGACCGCATGATAAGAGAACATGTTGATTTGTACAGGGGGATGCTGGGCGAGCTGCGAAGAAGCGCGCCGGGGCCGGAATTCCAATGAGCTTTGTGCGAGTCTCAGAACGCAACAAACAACAACTTATCACATTAGCTGTGTGGCTGATCGGGCTGTGGGTCGCTTGGACGGTAGGCCATTGGGTGACCGACGGGCAGACGAAGCTGCTGATCTTCGTGGCTCTCGGATTCGCCCTCTTGGTCATCGCGCTCGTTATTCTTCATAACTGGCGCGCCGGTTTCTACTTCTTCCTCGTTTGGCTCTTGTTCGAGGACCTGATTCGAAAATATCTTGGCAACAACATGGCCATTTTTTTTGCGAAAGACTGCCTCGCGGGCCTTACGTACATTTCGCTACTGATCGCCATTCGCCGCAAGGAGGTAAGGGCATTTCGACCGCCGTTTCTTCTATTCTTGAGCTTGTTTTTTTGGCTTGCCGTTCTCCAAGTGTTTAATCCGTACTCACCGAGCGCGTTTTACGGATTTCTTGGTCTGAAGGTCGACTTTTTTTACATCCCGCTGATGTTCCTTGCGTATGCACTGATTCGCGATGAACGCGACCTGCACCGGTTCCTGTTGGTGTTCATGCTTCTTGCGATTGTGATCTCCGGGTTGGGGATTGCTCAGGGAATTCTGGGGCCCCAGTTTCTGAACCCTCCCACGCTTCAACACGATATTCGGGAGCTCGGGTCGCTCGAAAAGATGACGCCGCTGACGAACCAAGTGTTCTATCTTCCGTGCTCGGTTTTCGTAAGTGAGGGGAGGTTCGGGCTGTATCTCGACCTTGCCATCATCGTTAGCCTTGGCACCGCGGCCTACTTTGTTCTCTCGTCTCTGCGCGGCCGAATAGTCGCATATGCCGGGATCGGAACCCTCGCCATCGCGACGGTACTGTGCGGCGTGCGGGGGGTGTTTCTTTTTTCTTCAATGAGCACCCTGGCGCTCTTCGCGGCATTTCTCTGGGGTGCGCCGTGGCGCTGGGGTCGTGGACGCTTGGTCAAGGCAATGAGGCGAAGCCTCATCTTTGCGGGGTTCGCGCTTGCTGCATTCATGTTGATTTTCCCAGCTGCGGCTGGTTCTCGACTCGCCTTTTATTCCGAGACTCTGTTGCCAAGCAGCTCGGCATATCAACTGGGTCAGCGATCTTGGACGTATCCGATGGCGGAGCTGGCGAAGGCGTTCTCCGGGCCACACTGGGTCGTTGGAAACGGAACGGGAACCGATACGCTCGGCGCTCAGTACGTCAGCGAAATTCTGAAAAAGCCGATGCCCACTGTTGCGGTCGAGGAGGGCTATGGGCAGCTTATTGCGGAGATGGGAATCCTTGCGCCTTTCTTGTGGATCCTCTGGACGGCGGCGACCGTCGGCGCATGCTGGAAGATCGCTCGTTCTCTGAAGGAGACGCGCTTCTTTCCTATTGCAGTGGCCATTGTTTGGTATGCGTTTTTGCTCCTGTTTGCTATGACCTATATGGGCCTGAACGCATATCAGAATTACGTGAACAACGCATTTCTATGGCTGCTCATCGGCATGCTGTTCCGCTTGCCGGCATTAGCGGCGCAGGCTCCTGCTCTCGCGGCGCAAGGCACTCGCCAACCGATCTGAACATGACTGAAAGAAAACCGCGGATTGCGGTAGTCTCCCCGTTTATTGACAAACAGCATGGTACGGAGCGTCCTGTTGCGGAGTGGCTGAATCGAGCGGCTGAGTCGTTTGACATTCATATATACAGTCAGCACGTAGAAGATCTCGATTTATCCCGAATGGTTTGGCACCGAATTCCGAAAATACCTGGTCCGCACCTTCTCAATTATGTATGGTGGTTTGTCGCAAATCACGTTTGGCGTGCCTGGGACAAACGATTTCGTGGACTGAAGGCCGATCTTGTCTACACGCCTGGCATCAATTGCTTAGATGCAGACGTGATTTCAGTTCATATCATGTTTGCGGAGCTGCTCCGAAGAAACCTTCCTTCCATGCGGCTGAGCAAACATCCGGTGCGAGAATGGCCCAGGCTTTTGCATCGCCAGTTGTATTACAGGCTTATCCTCAAGTTGGAGCGCCACATCTACCGGAATCCCGGAGTTACTCTCATCGTTATCGCTCGTCGAGTTTCGGACGGACTGCAGCGGTTCTACGGCCGCAAGAATCCATCTTCTGTTCTGTACTTCGGATTAGATCGCGAGATCTTCAATCCTCAGCGGCGGCTTGAATTACGTGAGGTGGCTCGCCGGGAACTCCGGCTCGGAAGCGATGAATTTGCGCTCCTACTCATAGGCAACGACTGGCTGAACAAGGGATTGCCTTTGCTTTTGGAAGTCATGGGCCGTCTGCGAAAATTGCCCCTGCATCTGCTTGTCGTCGGCACAGATAATCCTTCACCGTATCAAAGTACGATTCGCGACAATTCTCTCGCGGGTCGCATTCATTTCCTGCCGCCTCGGAAAGATGTCGAGTACTATTACGCCGCCGCGGACGCATACACCGGGCCATCAAGAGAAGATGCTCTGCCATTGCCTCCGGCTGAGGCGATGGCATGCGGGTTGCCGGTTATAGTCACGAGCCAATGTGGTGTTTCAGAAATCATCGTCGATGGAGAAGACGGATTGATAATGCAAGATGCTTTTAACGCCGATGACCTGGCCGCAAAAGTTCGACAGCTCTACGAAAATCACGCGCTACGGCAGCAGTTGAGTGAAAAAGCTGCCGAAACCGCGCAGCAGTATAACTGGGAACGCAGTGGTCGCGAGTTTGTCGATCTTTTGTTGCAGGCTGTGCGCACGAAGAACCTTGCCGCGGGTACCGAGCTACCGCGAGAAGCCTGAATGTTCGGCCCGGCCCGCCCTTGCCCGCAATTCCTGAGTTCAAGACCATCATGATCATTGGACTTTTTCCGGGGCTGGCGAGCGTCGGCGGAGTTCAGCTCGCGGGGCGGCAAACGGCGGCGGCGCTGAGCGCGATTGCACGCGAGCGCGGCTGGCGGTGCGTTTTCCTGAGCCTCAATGACACAGCAGGAGAGCACGAAGCGTCGGTTGGAGAAATGCGCTTCCGTTTCACCGGATTCGCGCGAGGAAAACCGAGATTCTTTCTCAGAGCGCTTTTACTCGCGCGCGAAAAGCCGAAGCTGATTTTTGCCGCCCATCCGAATCTGGCACCCATCGCAGGAATAATGAAAGCCGTTGCCAGGAAGTCGCGAACGATCGTTGGCGCACATGGGATAGAGATTTGGCAGCCGTCGCCGCTGACTCGGAGAAAAATGCTTCGCGGCGCCGATATTGTCATAGCTCCGAGTACAGATACCGCGCGACGGCTGGCGCAAGTTCAAGGCGTGCCGGAGGGAAGGATACGCAAGCTTCCATGGCCGCTCGATCCAGAGTTCGCGGCGTTCGCCGAATGCGCTGACAAACTTTCGCGGCCGGAGGGATTTCCGGGCGGACAGGTTATCCTGTCGGTTGGGCGCTGGGCCGCGGACGAGCGCTACAAGGGAGCTGATCTGCTGATTCAAGCTGTTGCGGCGCTTTGGCGTGATTTTCCGGAACTTCATCTTGTTTTGGTGGGCTCGGGCGACGACCTCCCGCGACTGGAACAGCAGGCGCGAAGCTCAGGAGCGGAGCAAAGGGTCCAATTTCTGACGGACCTCTCGCGCAAGGAGCTTGCGGCTTGTTACGCTGCCGCCGACATCTTCGCGTTGCCGAGCACGGGCGAGGGTTTTGGGTTGGTCTTCCTCGAGGCGATGGCCTTCGGTAAGGCCGTGATTGGGGCGAATGCTGGCGGCATCCTGGATGTGGTGGAAAATGGCCGCGAGGGGTTGTTGATTGAACCGACGGCGGAGGCAGTTTCCGCTGCTTTGCGGCGGTTGCTCTTGGACCCGCGGTTGCGAGAAGAGCTAGGAGCGCGCGGCAAGCAACGAGTGAACAGCAAGTTCACGTTCGAGAATTTCCAGCGGCAGTTACTGGCGATCCTGAACGAAGTCGTCTGAAAAAAACTGCAGCACGAAAGGCAAGCGGGCTGACCGATGAAAATATTGAAGACAGCCCAAGCCTATTACCCATTCCAGGAAAAGGGAGGGCCTGCGGTCAAAGTGCGCGCCATTGCTCTGGGGTTGGCGAAACGGCGGCATGCGGTCACGGTCCTGACCGCGGACTGGGGATTTCGGCCGTCAATGGCCCCCACAATGACCGCAGAAGAATGCCGCTGGGGCTGGTGTGCGCAGGAGCAAGGCGTGAACGCGATTTTCCTGCGCAGTGCCGGGCGCTATCGCGCCCTGTCGCTGAATCCGGGTGTGGTAAGATTTTGCCGGGGACGCCTTAGGGACTACGACGTTGTGCATGTGTACGGGCTGTACGACTTGCTCGGGCCTGCCGTGACCTTTTTTTGCCGGAAGAATCATATCCCTTATGTGGTCGAGCCCATGGGGATGTTTCGGCCGATCGTCCGCAATATCGGATTGAAGAAGGCTTATCACCGAGCTCTTGGAAAGCGTCTTCTTACCGGCGCTCACCGGCTGATCGCTACGTCGGATCAGGAAAAGCAGGAGCTAATTGATGGAGGAATCGACTCCGCGCGAATTATCGTACGGCGCAACGGCGTGGAGGCGCCGCAGTCCATTCCGGAGCAGGGCGCGTTTCGCAAGGAATGGCAGATTCCTTCGCAGGCGAAATTGGTCCTTTATCTCGGCCGTTTAGAACCAAAGAAAAGTCCCGAGCTGCTCTTGGAAGCCTTTGCGCAATGGCGCGAAACATCGCAATTTGGCGCAAGTCCTGTGCTCGTCATTGCCGGTCCTGAACAGGATCGCGCGTATTCCGCGCGACTCCGGTCGCTGGCCTCGTCTTTCGGGATTACGGACAGCGTTCGTTTCATCGGCCCCCTGTATGACGAACGAAAATGGAGTGCATACCGCGATGCGGATGTCTTTGTTCTTCCCTCACAAAACGAGAACTTCGGCAACTCCGCTGCGGAAGCGATGGCTTGCGGGACGCCGGTGATCGTAACGGACCAATGCGGCATTGCTCCGATTGTCGCGGACAGAGCTGGTCTTGTCGTTTCGCACGACTCGGCTTCGATCGCGGCTGCGTTGAGACTTGTGCTCGAAGACGAAGATGCCGCGGCGCGATTCCGCAATGCCTGTCCGGTGGTGGTGAAGGAGTTATCGTGGGACGAGCCAATCTCGGAAATGGTTGAAATATATCGCCACGCCCTTGCGGAAAGCCCCGGACAAGGGAATCCTAAAGAAACGGTTTAGCTATGTGCGGAATCTGCGGGATCATCGGCAGCGAAAATCGACCAGAAACCATTGAGCGCCTCGGACGCATGATGCGGGTGATGACGCATCGCGGCCCTGACGGCGAAGGCATCTTTGTCACGGCGCGCGCCGGTATCGGCATGCGGCGATTGAGCATTATCGATCTTCCCGGAGGGCAACAGCCGATTTGGAACGAGTCTGGCACTCTGGCGGTGATTTTTAACGGTGAAATCTACAATTTCTGCGAATTGCGACGGTCCCTCGAGAGCACTAGCCACGTTTTCCGCACGCAGTCCGATACGGAAACCATAATTCACGCCTACGAGGAGTGGGGGCGGGACTGCGTGCAGCATCTCCGCGGAATGTTCGCCTTCGCCGTCGCGGAAATGCCGGATGGCAAGGCGAGTCCAGCGCGGCGGATTTTTCTGGCGCGCGACCGGATGGGCATCAAGCCGCTGTATTACGGCGTGGCCGACGGCAACTTCTTTTTCGCGTCCGAGGTGCGTGCGTTATTGGCCAGCGGATGCTTCGCGCGTCGCCTTTGTGCCTCCGCGGTTTCAAGCTATCTGTTGTTCGGCGCAGTGGGGGAGCCGGTAACGTTAATTGAGGGGGTCCGCTCGGTTCCGCCGGGCCATTGCGGCTATGTCTCGTGCGATGCTGCTTCCGCGTCGTTCCGGCCGGAGCCCTACTGGAATGTTGCCGAAGCGACAAAGCCTCCCATCACGGGCTCCCAGGAGTCTCCCGCCGCGCAGGTGCGCGCGGCCCTGGAAGACTCTGTCAGACATCATTTAATAGCGGACGTGCCGCTCGGTATTTTCTTGAGCGGCGGCGTCGACTCAACGGCCATTGCTGCAATCGCCAGCAAAGAGCACACGCGAGTCAAAACGTTTACCGTGGCATTTTCTGAAGAAGAGTTCAGCGAAGGAGCGATAGCTCGCGCCACGGCGAACTTCTTGGGAACGGACCATTCTGAATTTCTGCTGACGGCAGACGAGATGCGCTTTCGGCTTGACGAAGCCATCGCGGCGTTCGATCAACCAAGCGCGGACGGCGTGAACACGTATTTTGTTTCCTGGGCCGCGCGGCAAGCGGGCCTGAAAGTGGCGCTCTCAGGCCTGGGCAGCGACGAACTCTTCGGAGGCTACAGCACCTTTCGGGCGACTCCTCGAATCGCGGCGCTTATGTCCTGGGCGCGTTACGCACCGCAGCCAGTGCGCAAGGCGGTTTCGACTCTTGTGCTCTCTGGCGCGGCGCGCGGGGAGCGGCCCGACGCGATGCCCAAAGCCAGCGCTGCGTTCCTACGCCCTTCGGATTTTCCTCATCCTTATTTTTTCACGCGGACACTTTTTCCGCCCCAGGACGTCGCGCGATTGCTGCACAACTCTTCCGCCGTCTGGGCGAATTCGTCCTGGTGGCGTTGGATATCCGATGCTGCTGCGGACACCGCGAACATGGACCGGTTCACTTCCGTTTCCTGGTTGGAAACTCGCTCGTATCTAGTTGACATGCTCCTCCGAGACACGGATACGATGAGCATGTGCCATTCGCTCGAGGTTCGTGTGCCGTTTCTCGATGACCCATTGGTGAGAACGGCGCTCAGTTGTCCGGAAACAGCGAAGAGTAAAAAGGGCGCGCGAAAAGCCCTCCTGATCGAGGCGGTTGGGGATTTGCTTCCCAAGAACGCGACGCGGCAGGCCAAGCGTACATTTACCTTACCGTGGGAAGTCTGGTTGCGTGGATCTTTGCGAGCGCAAGTGGAATCCGGCCTGCGCAATTGTGACGCTGCCGTCGCGTCGATCATCGATATAAGAGAAGTGAAGACGGTTTGGGAAGACTTCCTCGCCGGCCGCACCAGTTGGTCGCGCCCGTGGGGTATTTTTGTTCTGAACGAATGGGCGAGACGGAACCTGACAATCACGCCGGATGCATCAGCCGCCAGGAACAACAAGGCTGCAGCTCCAGCGATTCTCTGAGGCAGAGCGTCGCGAGAGCAGTGGGAAAAGCAAACAAGAGATGATCATCCTCGGAATCAATGCGTACCATGCGAACGCGTCGGCGGCAATCGTTGTCGATGGCCGGCTGCTCGCCGCCGTCGAGGAAGAACGCCTCAATCGCATCAAGTACGCAGCCGGGCTACCGAGCAGAGCGGTTCAGTATTGCTTGCAGGCTGCGGGAGTCAAGCTTTCCGACGTGAACCACATCGCCCTGCCTCGCGATCCATGGGCGCGGTTGGGAACGAAACTGCGTTTTGCGCTGCGCATGCCTCGCTTTGCCATGGAGCGCGCCAAAGTTGCTGCGCGGTTTGGCGGAATCAAAGAAGAACTGGCTTCGGCGCTGGACATCGATCCGGGAAGCATTCGGGCGCAGTTTCATCGCATCGAACACCATCGCGCCCATTTGGCCAGCACTTTTTTTGTCTCGCCGTTTGAGCGTGCGGCAGTGCTATCTGCCGATGGGCTGGGCGATTTCGCCAGCACCATGTGGGGTATTGGCGAAGGCTCGAATCTTCGCATTGCCGGGTCCGTTGCGTTTCCCCACTCGCTGGGGATGTTTTATACCGCGATGACACAGTACCTCGGCTTCCGGAAGTTTGGTGACGAATACAAAGTCATGGGGCTGGCCGCGTACGGCTCAGCGGCCTATCGCGACGAATTCCGCGACATCGTGCAGGCCGGGAAGCCCCTCGGTGTACGGCTAAACCTTCATTACTTCACCCATCACAAATCGGGCCCGGAAATGACGTGGAAACAGTCAGACGAAACACCGGTGGTCGGAGGGATCTTCTCGCCGGGGCTTGGGAAGCGGTTCGGTCCCGCACGCGCGCCAGAGCAGCCCATCGAGAGCCGACACAAAGATTTTGCGGCGAGCATGCAGGGGCGCTTGGAAGAAGTGCTGTTGGCCAACGTGAATGCCCTTTACGCGCAAACAAAGGCGAAGACGCTGTGCCTTGCGGGCGGAGTAGCTTTCAACTGCATTGCTAACGGCAAGATTCTGAGACAGACGCCGTTCGAACGTGTCTACGTTCAGCCCGCGGCCGGAGACGGCGGCCTTTCTGTCGGAGCCGCGTTCGCCGTGTATCACCAAACCCTGGGAAAGCCCCGGTCTTTCCAGATGGACCATGCGTTTTGGGGTCCGGGATTCGAAGCCTCCGTGCTACGCCAGGCTGTTGCCGGCCAGCGCTTCGGCGCGGGGGACGTTCAGGTTGCCGAACTTGACGAAGAGGCGCTCTTGCCTGCCACGGCTTCGCACATCGCGCAGGGGAAAGTGGTGGGTTGGTTTCAGGGCCGCGCCGAATGGGGTCCGCGCGCGCTCGGAAATCGCAGCATTCTTGCCGATCCGCGGCGTGCACAGATGAAGGACATTCTAAACCGGCGCATCAAACACCGGGAGGTCTTCCGTCCTTTTGCGCCTTCAATTCTTGAGGAATCCGTGGGAGAATATTTTGAGCAAACGCACTCGTCACCTTTCATGACGTTCGCGTATACGGTGCGCGACTCGAAGCGCACGGTGATTCCCGCCCCGACGCACGTCGATGGCACGGCGCGCTTGCAGACCGTGAACCGGGACTCGCATCCGCTGTACTGGCGGCTGCTTCGGACGTTCGGCGACGTGACCGGCGTGCCGGTTCTTCTCAATACTTCGTTTAACGACAACGAGCCGATTGTTTGCCGCCCGCAGGAAGCTTTGGCTTGTTTTGAACGCACTAAGATGGACGTGTTGGTTCTGGGAAACTTTATTCTGGAGAAGAAGTCGGCCGAGAAATCGGACGACCAGACTTCCGCTGAAATGCTGGGCACCAGGCCGTAATTTCGGAAGCAAAACGCAACCTCTCAGGCGTCGCTTTCGACAAACGCCCGGCATGTGCGGTGAGCAACTTGGGAAACTCGCTGTGCACATTCTATTATTGAACCAATATTTTCCGCCGGACACATCGGCGACGGCAAAGATGGCCGCGTCGGTGGCCAATGCGCTTTCGCAGCGCCACAACGTAACCGTTCTCGCCGGCCGGCCTTCCTACGACCCGGATGAGCATTACCCGTTTTCCTTTCTTCGCCGCGAGCAACGGAACGGCATTACCGTGGAGCGCGTCGGTTCCACTGCATATCCTCGCCACCAGATGCGCCGCCGCGTTGCAAATTACTTGTCTTATGTGTCTTTGGCCGTGCCTCGCGCTCTGGCCATGAAAACGGATTTGATTCTTGCGATGACCGATCCTCCGTTCGCGGGGATTGTGGGAGCGATGATCGCACGAATGAAGAGCGTTCCGTTTGTCTACAACATCCGCGATCTTTATCCGGATATGGCGATCGGCGGAGACATCGTGCGGCCGAAGGGCTGGGTGGGCATTTGGGAGAAGTTGCACCGGGCTGCTCTTCGGCAAGCCGCGCGAGTCGTTGTGCTCGGCGACGATATGCGTGAGCGTGTAATTTCAAAGGGCGTTGATCCGGCCCGCGTCGTCGTGGTTCGGGATGGTACTTCTGTTCCGGCACCGGTCGCCCCTTCCGATCACCTTGCCATTCGCGAGATTCGAGGCTCGGCGGATTTTGTTGTACTGCACGCTGGAAACTTGGGCTTTTACGGCGCGTGGCCTACGCTCCTCAATGCCGCGAAGATTCTCCCGGAGAATGGCATTCGTTTAGTTTTCATCGGCGACGGAGCAAATCGCAACCAGCTGGAAGAATCGAGTCAGGGATGCCGCATCGTTCGTTTCCTGCCGTTTCGTCCAGTCGACGAAATTCCGTACGTGATGGCTGCCGGCGATCTTCACGTCGTCACGATACGCCGGGGGCTTGGCGGCGTGGTGGTTCCGAGCAAGCTGTATTCAATTCTTGCCGCGGGCCGTCCTGTTCTCGCGGTCGCTCCGGAAGATACCGACGTGGCGCGCATCGTGCGCCGCGAAGAGTGCGGGCTGGTGGTTGATCCGGATAAACCGGCGGATGTCGCTGAGGCGATTCAGACGTTGAAAGATGATCCGGCAAGGCTTGAAGCGATGGGGCGGCGGGCCCGCAAGGCGTCGGAGAAATATGCCAGGGCGAACGAGCTCGAGAAATTCGTTGGCGTAGTGGAAGAAGCAGCACATTCTCCCGTGACACAGGGGCACTCATAATGTGGAATGGTAAGAAGGTATTGGTTACCGGCGGTGCGTCGTTTATCGGCTCGAATTTGGTGGATGCTCTGCTGGAACGCGGTGCTGCAATTCGCGTGGTGGACGATCTTTCCAGCGGCAGGTTGGAGAACATCGAGGGACACGTCAAGAATGGACGAGTTCGTTTCATCGAGGCGGACTTGCGCGAGCCCGGCGTTGCCCGCGCGGTGATGAAAGACATTCAGGTGGTCTTCCACTTGGCCGCGGACCACGGCGGCCGAGGATATGTCGACTTGCATCAGGCTGGGCCGGCGTCGAACCTGTTCCTCGATGGAATTGTTTTTTGGGAGGCGGTCAAAGCAGGCGTGGAAAAGGTTTGTTATGCCTCCTCGGGTTGTGCCTATCCCAATTACATGCAGACGGACACTACCAAGGAAATCTATCTCAAGGAGGCTGACGTCAAGCCGCCATACGACGCCGACAACATGTACGGCTGGGCAAAGTTGATGGCCGAGATGACGCTGCAAGCGTATCACCGCGAGTACAAGCTCGGCACTGCTTCTTGCCGTTACTTCACGGTGTATGGACCACGCGGCGTAGAGAATCACGCGGTGATCGCGATGATCGCGCGAGCCTTCGTTGGCCAAAACCCCTTTGAAATCTGGGGGGATGGCCAGCAGATTCGCAATTGGACCTACGTGGACGACATTGTGAGCGGCACAATTCTCACGGCCGAGAAAATCAACGATGGAACAGCGGTGAATTTAGGCACGATGGAGCGCGTTCGTGTCATTGAAGCCGCTCAATTGGCTCTCGAATACGCCGGCAAGAAGGCCGACTTCAAATTTTTGCGAAACATGCCTACGGGCCCTGCAAATCGCGTCGCGGATAACTCCCTTGCGAAGAAGCTTCTCGGTTGGGAGCCAAAAGTCACGTTCCGCGACGGTTTGCAGCGCACTATGGACTGGTATTTTGCGGACCGTAAGCCGGCCCAAGTCAAAGAGCGCTTGGAAAAGATGCTGACGGCGCGCTGATTTATAGAGGTGCAATTTTGGTATTGAGCAGTGCGATCGCTTTCGGAATTGCCTTGATGGCATCCTTCGCCCTGACGTGGCCGGTGAGGCAATTCGCCCTATACGCTGGCTTCGTTGATCGACCGGGCGCCCGCAAAGTGCACCTGAGACCAATGCCGCTTCTGGGCGGAGTGGCGATCTATGCTGGCTTCGTCATCGCCGTCGCTATCACAGTGCCGGCCGGCATGAGGATGGAGGTCGTGGGTATCCTTGTTGGCGCTACACTGCTGGCCATCACCGGCATTCTGGACGATGGTGGCAAACTCCATCACCAAGTGAAACTTTTTGTGAGCATGCCCCTGGCTGCGTGCATTCTTGTCGCCGTCGGAGTCCGCGCACAAGTTTTTTCTCAGCTTTTCGCGGGAAGAGCCGGTGTGTTGCTCGACATTTTCCTCACCGTTTTCTGGGTCGTGGGAATCACCGCCGCTTTCAGTATTCTAGATCACATGGACGGCCTATGTGCGGGAGTTGCGGCTGTGGCCGCAGCGTTCTTTACGCTGTCCGCAGCGCTGAATGGCCAGCGTCTTGTCTGCACTCTGGCTGCAGCGGCGCTGGGCGCCTCCTTGGGTTTTTTGCGCTGGAACTTCGCCCCGGCAAAGATCTTCATGGGCGACGGCGGCGCGATGTTTCTTGGCTTCCTTATGGCGACACTGGGGCTCAAGCTGCGTCCGGCGGCGCCACATCCGCTCGCGGATTGGCTCACTCCAGCGCTAATCCTCGCCATTCCAATTTTCGACACTACTTTGATCAGCATTTCTCGATTGCGTCGCGGCATGTTGCCGTTTACGTCGCCAGGGAAAGACCATACCGCGCACCGGCTCTCAAACCGTGGACTTGGGCATAAGCGCGCCGTCTTGGGCATGTATGGTCTGGGATTGATTTTTGGGATGTTGGGTTTAGCGATGTCCTATCTGCCTTACTTCGAAATAGGCGTCCTCTGCTGTCTATTGCTTATCAGCGGCGCAGTTGCCATCGTTGTGCTTGAACGGTCGCCCTATGAAGACCAGCGACAATTTCTGGATTCAGCCTCAGCCAAGGAACAGCTCAGCAGCATGCGCTAAGCGGCCCCTATTTGCGGAACGGAATAGCTACGTTATACTGCCTCTCTTTGGGATAAAGCGTCCTGACTGCCCTGGCAATCGTAGGCTCACGACAAGTCGCGATCACGAGATAGGCAACAAACTCCCGTTGAACAAGGATGCCTTTGTCATCTCTCGACAGCTCACCGAATAATCTTCAAGAACCTCTCGCGACTCGCGGAAACGTGGCCGTGATTGGCGGCTCGGCCGCAGGGTTCTTCGCCGCGTACCTGCTCGCGCGCAAGGGGGTCCCCGTGCGCGTGTTTGAGCAATCGGAGCATCTCGAGGCCCCCGAGCGCACTCTAATCGTTACGCGCCGCATGAACGACCTGCTGGGCGCTGCTGGAAAGTCCAGCATTGTCAACAAAGTTCGGAGATTTGAACTCTTCACCGACGGCCGCGCGGCGACCATTGACCTGGCTCAGCCGGATTTGATCATCGAGCGCGCGAAGCTTATCCGTTCACTCGCGGAACACGCGCGAGGAGCCGGCGCGGAAATTCATCTGGGCCGGAGTTTTCGCAGTCTGACACCGCGTCCGAAAAAAATATCCCTCGAATTGCAGCACGCCGGGAAAGATACCTCCGAAGAATTTGCGGCGGAAACCGTTGTTGCCAGCGATGGAGCGTTGAGCGCTGTCGCACAAGCCGCGGGATGGCCAAAGCCGGTCACCGTCCCGTTGGTACAGGCAATTGTGCCCTTGCCGAAAGATATGTCGCCGGATACGGTTCGCGTTTGGTTCGTGCCCAACGACACCCCCTATTTTTATTGGCTCATACCCGAATCCGCCGAACGCGGCGCGCTCGGCATCATCGGCGAGACGGGCTCGGAGGCGCGCAAGGACCTCGATGCGTTTCTGGTGAAGCGCAAACTCGAGCCATCGGCTTTCCAAGGTGCGCGAATCCCTGTTTACAAGCGCTGGGTTCCGGTCGAGAAGAAATTCGGCAGCGCGCGGGTCTTTGTCGTCGGCGACGCGGCTGCGCAGGTAAAAGTGAGCACCGTCGGAGGCATCGTCACCGGCCTGCGCGGAGCAGCGGGCGTAGCGGAAGCGATTCTGAATCCGGGCTCACAGCGCGAATTGCGCCGATTGCGCCGCGAATTGGACATGCATCTTCTAATTCGGCGCGCTCTGCACGATTTCCAGCAGGATGATTACAGCAGTCTTGTGGATTCGCTCAATCAGCCGGCGAAGCGCTCGCTCAGTCAGTTTTCACGCGACGAGGCCCTCAAGGTGCTCTGGCGCGTTTGCCTCAGCCAGCCGCGATTGATTCTCATGGGTCTTCGCGGGCTTCTCACCGGGCGCCGCTTCGATCGGGGTGATTCCTAGAAGCGCCTTGCATGTACTTCCTCGGGTTATCGGCGCTAGCTCACGACACCGCAGCTGCTCTTCTCGGCGATGGTGGTTTCCTCGCCGCAATGGAGGAATCGAAACTCACGCGTTCGCGCAACGCCACAGGCATTCCCCGCGCGGCCATACGTTTTTGCTTGCACCGCGCCGGGATCGCATGGTCTGACGTGAGCGCCATCGCCCTCGCCAGCCGCCCGTGGCGTTTGTGGGCGCGACGGACGGCATTCCGCGCGCGTTTTCTCGCAACAGCTCCCATCTCTAGCGCTTATTACGAAAGCAAGGCCGTTGGCGAACTCGCGGCCGAGTTGAATAACCAGCGGATTCTCCGTTTGCCGTCCGAAGACGCGCGTATTCCGCTGTTGCCCTTCGATCATCATCTCTGCCACGCAGCCAGTGCGTTTTACGCCTCGTCTTTCGATCGCGCCCTGATCCTCACGTTCGATGAGCAAGGCGGCGGCCAGTCTGGCATCGTTGCCCTCAGCGAAGGGAACAAGATTCGCGTCGTGCACGCGACTTCGCTTCCGAACTCCCTGGCGTGGGTCTACTCCCAAGTGACCGAGCTGCTCGGATACCGTCCGCACGAGAACGAGCACAAGACACAATGGCTGAGCCTCACCTCGGAGCCCAGATACCTGGAAATGTTTTTGAACATGATTCGCCGTCCCGGCAGCCTGTATCCAAAACTCGATTCAGCCTATTTCACAAGAGGCTTTTCCGGCCGTCTAGCATTCTCACGGGCATTTTATGCTCGGCTGGGAATTTCGTCGCCCTCGTCAGCACGACTGAGCAACGACGTTCGCGCGGCGCTGGCGAGCAGCCTCCAAAGGGCGTGCGAGATCGTGGTCACGGACCTTGCGCAAGCCCTTCGCAAGACGCATAAGACCGAGAATCTGTGCCTCGCTGGCGGGCTTTTCTTGAATCCGCTTCTGGTCGCCGAACTCGAAAAGAACGCGGGCTTCGCCAAAGTCTTTGTTCAGCCGGCCGCTGGAAATGAAGGGACAGCTCTCGGCGCCGCCTGGCTCGCGCAGCAAAAAATGAACCGCTCCCGCCAGTCGCAAGAATTCCCGCACGTGTACTTGGGTCCGAGTTATCCGAACGAGGAAATCAAGAAGGTGCTCGACAATTGCAAGGCGATGTACCGATGGACAGCTTCCGATGAGCAGGGGATTCACGAAGCGGTGAAGCTTCTCGGTGCTGGAAAAATTGTCGGCTGGTTCCAGGGCGCCGCGGAGTTCGGCCCGCGCGCATTAGGCAATCGCAGCCTGCTCGCCTCTCCCTGGGCTCCCTACGTGAAGGAAAATCTTAATGACTACGTGAAGCATCGCGAGCCTTTCCGGCCCTTCGCGCTTTCCGTGCCGGGAGAGGACGCTTTGAAGTACTTCGAAGCGCCAACCCCCGCAGCGCAGTTCATGGCCACGATGGGCCGCCTGCGTCGGGAGCATAGCGAGTTACTTTCCGCGCACGCGTTGCCGCAAGGCATGGTCCGGCTGCACGTGGTTACGCAGGAGGCGAATCCATATTACTGGTCGCTCTTGAAAGCGTTCGGCGCGCAAGCTCCCGCGCCGATTCTGCTGAATGCCTCGTTCAATCTGTTCGGCGAGCCGTTGGTGATCTCTCCGCGTGATGCCGTTCGCAGCTATTTCTGTTCCGGAGTGGATGCGCTGGTCATCGGCAATTTTCTGCTGGTCAAATCATGACCCTGCTGATTGCGTCCGTACCGATCGAGCCATTTCAGTTCTTCGCGCACCTTGATTTTTCCGTGCCACGGATCATTTCCCAGCCCGTGTCCTTCTCCTGGAAAGATAAGCAGCGCGGACGGAATCCCCATCGTGTGCAGTGCGCGCTCGAGCAAATAATCTTCGCCGACGTACACGCGGATGTCGTTTGCGCCGGCGACCATGTGCGTCGGTGTGCGCGCTTTGCCGATCTCCCAGATGGCTGCTTCGGCATTGTAGTTTTCTTCCGTCTTCCAGGGCAGCCCGCCGAGGAAATACGCGTCGTCAAACGTAGTGTCGTCGTTTCCCCAATTTGCCACGTGCTCCACGGCCCCGGCTCCGGTCACTGCGGCCTTGAATCGCGTCGTTTGCGTGATCAACCAATTGGTCATGTAACCGCCGTAACTGTATCCGCCGATGGTCAAATGGTTCGGGTCAGCGATGCCGTTTTTCACCAGAGCGTCGACGCCCTCGAGAATGTCTTTGCCGGGCCTCGAAACGATGTGCGGAACGATGCCCAGAGCGAAGGCGTCGCCATAGCCGACCGAGCCGCGATAATTTGGCTCAAAGACGAGCCAGCCATCCGTTGCCGCCAAATCGGCCCACTGATACCAGTCCGCCTGAAAATGATTTCCGTCGGCGTCCTCAGGCCCGCCGTGAATGAAAGTGAACATCGGCAGATTTGTTTGGCCGAATTTTCCCGGCGGATAAATCAACATGCCTTCCACGGTTGTTCCATCGTCTGCAGTCCACTGAAAGGGCTTTCCTTGAGGCAACTCAGTCTGGGCGAGCGCCTGATTAAATGAGGTAATCCGCACCGCCTCATTGATCTTCGATGGGTCCGAAGCCAAGTAAACTTCGGCAGGACTTTGCAGCGAAGAGTACACGAACGCAACGGCTGGTGCCTGGCTGGCGGCAGAGAAAGATTCGTACGTGCCCGCTTGACCCGCTTGCTTCGCGAACTCCGTCGAGGGTTCGCGCTCTACGTACGGTTGCACTTCCGTTCCCAACCGTCCGGTGGCCAGCAAACTTCCATCCGACAGCACGGCGTAGCCGTCCATGGAACCGGAAAACGTGCTCGCCCATCTTTCGCATCCTTGCCCGCTCGCTGGAGGCCCGCAACTCTCTTGCCCGTTTGCGTCCGCGCGCACCCAATAGACGCGCGCCTGCGCATCCTCATAGGGACCATCGACGGCGCCATTCAAAAAAGAAAAGAACAGATGCCGACTGTCGCGCGCCCATTGAATCCTATCGAAAAAGGCCTGCGGGTTCTGAAGCAGCGGGACCGGTTTTGCTTCCGCATTGCCCGCGCCACCCAGGGGAATTATGTAGATGCCGTCGCCATCGAGCGACTCCTCGCGCAGCGACCGAGAAGTCGTCACAAACGCCAGCGATCGGCCATCCGGAGAACTCGCCAGTTGTTGGACGTGATACGGAGTGGAGCTGATTTTCCACGCCTCCGGCCACTTCGTTCCATTCGGAGGCGCGTCAAGGTTCCATTGCGCAACGGCGGCGAAATCGATGGCGAAGATGTTTCCGCCGCGCTCCGCTTCCCGATACTGAACCGTATCCTTCCATTGCTCTTCGTATTTTTTCTTCTGTTCCTCAGTCCACGGCTCGCGCGTCGTGAAGAAGATCTGCTTTGAATCGGCGGACCACGCAAAGGCGTGCACGTCCTCGGTCGCCGCAGTAACCGG